>NZ_KB731324.1:4384181-5007839 GCF_000353285.1 Leptolyngbya boryana PCC 6306 | reverse complement strand
TCGGGAAACAGCACATCAGTAAAATACAGTTCCGTGTAAGCCATTTGCCAGAGCAGATAGTTACTAAGCCGCATTTCGCCGCTCGTACGAATCAGTAAATCTGGATCAGGCATTCCTGCCGTGTAAAGCTGTTCCTCTAGTCGAGAAGCATCAATATCTGAAGCATCTAACGTTCCCTGCTGCACCTGTTGAGCAAGCTGACGACAGGCAGTCACCAGTTCGTGACGACTTCCATAATTGATTGCAACATTGAGATGAACCGCAGAATTACAAGCCGTTTCCTGTACAGTCCGTTGCATCTCCTGGCGGAGCGAGGCAGAAAGACTGGAGACATCCCCAATAAAGGTAATTTTGACTCCTTCGCGCTGCATTTCTGCCAGTTCATGACAGAGGAGTTGTTCAAACAAATTCATGAGGAACTGAACTTCTGAGCGGGGACGGTTCCAGTTTTCGGTAGAAAACGCATAAGCAGTCAGAGTGGGAATTCCCCAATCTTTGCAGCAGCGTAGTAGTTCTTTTAGAGCATTCGCTCCCTTACGGTGTCCAGCGAAGCGAGGCAACCCCCGTCGCGTTGCCCAACGCCCATTACCATCCATAATGATTGCAATATGGGAAGGCAGTCGTGTTGGATCTAAATTCTTAGGTAAGCTTGAAAAGTCTTGACTACTCATCGTTCAATCTCCCTAGTAACACGGGCTTTCACCCAGTACATCTTGCAAGAATGTGGGCGTGAGCGTTCGATTCCAACGACCCAAGAGATGGAGCGCTTGGAGGCAGGTCAATGCAAACGTCCATCGATTTTTCGCAGACCAAGTTTGCCAGGCTAGTACCTGAGTCATGCGATCGAGCGTACCGACTAAACTACTGCGATCGCGTTGATACGTCATTCGTCCTTTTGTGGTTTGAAGTAAACTCCATCCCACTCGCGGTAACGATGAGTTAGGATATGCCCAAACACCAAAGCCCCAAAACTTTGCCATATGGTTGATTTCGTCGAGTAGCAGTTCATGCAGTACAGCGTGTAAAGCTCCGGTCGTCTGTGCCATCAACCAAAGGTAAAGACACGCTGCCCCATACTCTGTTGCCACTCGATGCAATCCGTGACGGTAAAGCGCGATCGCGGGATCACTCACCGATTGATAAGCTCGAACCGTGTGAGGCTGGACAATCGGTTTTTCAGACGTAAGTTGCGTATAAACTTTCAGCAATGCAGGCGTGTGCTGCCGCTCTTCTTTTTCCCAAAGACCTGGTTCGAGCAATTTCCCGTCTGCCGACACAACTCCGCCCACAAAGCGAGCCATCCGAGCATCGATCGGTTCTAAATACTGGCGACTGGTTTGGGTGTAATCTCGAATCGGCGCTTCTGTGTTAATTGCACCCCTCAAAATTGACAGGAATACCTCAGGATCGATGCCAACAATTTGATTAACAGAGATCGCCTGCCAATCGATCGAATTCCAAGGGCGAGGTTGGGGCTGATGAAACTGATGGGGTAAGTCCTGAAGCCGATCGTTTAAGTGGGCGATCGAAAAATAATGATTGAGCAGTTCCCGTAAATGCGGCTGAAGATCAGAACTTGATGGAGTGTGATGCAGCAGTGGAGAATCAATTGTCATAAAGTAATTTTGTAGTAGATTCAGTTTCGGTCGCCTACAGCCTAAGCAATCCCGCTGTTTCGTGTCAGTCGGTGAGAGTCGGGAATTGAATCTGTGCAGAAGTCGGAAAAGTCGGAAAGTTGGAGGGAGAGACAGAGACTAGCCCGACCGATTA
This sequence comes from Leptolyngbya boryana PCC 6306, assembly GCF_000353285.1. Lineage (NCBI taxonomy): Bacteria > Bacillati > Cyanobacteriota > Cyanophyceae > Leptolyngbyales > Leptolyngbyaceae > Leptolyngbya > Leptolyngbya boryana. The sequence continues at coordinate 5,006,069 of NZ_KB731324.1, read as the reverse complement.
GAATGGATAGAACTCTTGATCAATGATTCCGCAATGGAAGCTGAAACTGCACTGGCGTGGGTGGATCAGCTACTCGCTCGAAAAACTGGGAAACGTCTTAGCGTCTTACAAAGAGACATTCTGAGCAAGGTGCTACGCGGGCAAAAATATTTGGAGATTGCAGCGCACTCGGGTTACACAGAGGGACACATTAAAGATGTGAGTGCCCATCTCTGGAAATTGCTGTCTGGGCTATTGGGTGAGCGAATTACTAAAAGTACCTGTCGAGCAGTGCTAGCGCAGTATTCGCAGCCATTATTTGAGGTTTCAGCAACATTTCTACCTGCACCGTCTCCGATCGACGATCGCAGATCAAGCAATCTTCTAGGGCGTGAAGGTGCGATCGCAGATCTCGATCGTCTGATTCAGCAAGGCTGCAAAGTCATTGTCATTCAAGGTGAAGGCGGTCTAGGCAAAACAACGCTAGCACAGCACTATCTCCAGACTCAGGGGTTTGAACAAGTGCTGGAATTGTTAATCGCTAAAGAAAGTCAGAACATGACTTCGGCTGAACGAATTGTCGAAGAGTGGTTAAAACAAGACTTTCAACAAGAAGCCGGATCGGAATACGGAATTTCGCTCGGACGCTTAAAGCGCCAACTGCACCAACGGCGCATCGGAATCTTGATTGACAATCTCGAACCTGCGCTCGATTCAGAAGGGCGACTGATTCCACCACATCGAGCTTATGTCGAATTGCTACGAGTTCTAACCGATGCCGGAGTGCAAGCAGTTACTCTGATCACGAGTCGCGATCGTTTGTGTGAGCCTGATTTAGCAGTCGAACACTATCGTCTCCCTCGACTCGACCTCACCGCATGGCAAACTTTTTTCAGCCGCTCCATGTCGATCGATGCTGTGACCCTTGAGCAGATGCACCGAGCTTATGGCGGGAATGCCAAAGCAATGGGGATTTTATGTGGTGCAATTCGTGAAGACTTCGATCGAGACATGGCAGCCTACTGGCAGGAACATCGGCAGGACTTACTCGCAACACGAGATCTCAAAAATCTTGTGATTAGTCAGATCAATCGTCTGCAAGCTCTCGATCCGGTTGCTTATCAGTTGCTCTGTCGATTGGGATGCTATCGATACCAAGAAATCCCAGCCATTCCCTCCGAAGGAATGCTTTGTTTGCTCTGGGATGTGCCCCCGGATCAACAACGACAGGTACTCACCTCACTGCGAAATCGATCGCTAGTCGAGTGCGAACATGGCAAATACTGGCTGCATCCTGCCATTCAAGCCGAAGCCATCGCTCGACTGCGAAAAAGTTCAGATTGGGAAATCGCCCACCGCAAAGCCGCAGAATTTTGGACGACTCAGGTTTTGACGATCGAGACTGTTCAAGACGCGCTACAAGCCCTGCAAGCCCACTACCACTACATTGAGATCCAGGACTTTGAAGCGGCAGCGGGTGTGATTCTCAAAAGCCGCACCAATCAATGGCGGCAATTTTTACCCCTCGGCAGTACGCTTTACCGAATGGGATTGTTACAACCTGTTCTAAGCGCGATCGTGCAAGTGATTCCGAATCTTGAAAATCCTGCCAAACTCAGCGAACTTCACAATATTCTGGGAGATTTGTACTGGATTACGGGTCGCATTCAAGACGCGATCGCTTGTCAGGAAAAAACAATCGCTCTAATTGGTACTGCTGAGCAAAAACGTTCTGCTGCCCCATCCAGTCAGCACACCGCTTACTACTTCCAAATGCTAAAAGTTGATGCTCAGCTCAGCATTGGACTGTATCAAATGGATCTTTGGGAATTAGAAATGGCGGCTCAATCCTTCCAGCAAGTGATTGATCTGGCGCAGAACACCGCTCATCATCCCTGGGCAGAAAAAGCAGCCGTCTGTTTAGCCCTGACCTATTCCTATTTGGAACGATTTGAGGCGGCTTATCACTTAGCAGAAGCAGCTTATCAATCGATCGTCACTGAGAAATTAGTCGAACAAAGCGGACGATTCGCTTATTTCATTCAAATGTTAGGGCAAACCTATACGAATCTAGGAGAATTTGAGCGAGCCAAGGCAATGTACGATCGCGCCCTAGAATTTGCAGAGGAAAGTCATTACACCCAAGTCAAAGCAAAGACGCTGAGTGGACTTGCAGAACTTTGTCGCTGCCAAAATGCTTTAGATGCTTCACTGATGTACCACACGCAGGCAATTGCCCTACTTGAAACGATTGGAGCAATGTGTGATTTAGCAAACGCCTATTTCCAACTCGGATTAACTTATCAAGCAAGTGGTCGATCGCAACTATGCCAGAACTCTTTAGAACAGGCATTACGGCTGTTTGGACAAATGCAAGCAACGAGGCAAGTTGAAAAGGTTCGATCGCAAACTCGATTTGACGATCGCTAAAGCGCTTCTGCAAGCGTAGGATGATAGACATTCAATAAGGCTCTAGAATCTATTTCTGGAGCCTTAAATTGTCAAAGGCAGCATCCAGATTCAAACTGGGGGTAGAGGTTTTGCAGACCTTTAGATCGATCGAGATATCAAGGGTTTCATCGCTTAATATAAGCTTCTAAGCACAGATACCGTCTTGAAAGTCAAGCAGCTTAAATTTTACAGTTCAACAAGCGTCAATGCCTTGCTTGCAGCAAAATGAGCAGTCAAAAGTAGATGAGAACAACAACGACTCAACACTAGGGTGATCAATAATCGGAACGCTTATGTTCCGATTACGTGTATTTTATTGCAATGCTGAAACAATCGCTGACTGATTTCCATAGTCCAAGCTGAACGGTTTGCCCGACTTCAGCACTCCGTAGATCGCGATCGCTCCAGCATCCTCTTGCCCCAACAGATGAAATATTCTTTGCTCGCGATGAAATTTGCTACGCAGATCAAATCTTTGGTGTGAAATAGGCAGAAGCCTGATGCAGACATCCAATACTGCTTGGGACACATTCGTTTTTTCTGCGGAATATACTGAACTGTTGCGATCGTCCGCCTTTATAAAATCACCCCTGAAATGCGAAAAGTCTGTTATTTGGCTGGTATCTTAACAAAACTCAGGATAAATTATCGGGTAACGTCACGATTCATTTAGGAGCGAACGTCATATGTGCGGAATTGTCGGCTACATCGGGACACAAGAAGCCAGTGGAATTCTGCTGGAAGGGCTTCGCAAATTAGAATATCGCGGCTACGATTCTGCCGGAATCGCAACGATTTTGGAAGGCGAAATTCACTGTGTACGGGCAAAAGGGAAACTGCACAATCTTGAAGAAAAATTAGCAGGCGAAACCAATCCCGCTCGTACCGGAATCGCGCATACCCGCTGGGCAACTCACGGGAAACCCGAAGAATATAACGCCCATCCACACATGGATATGCAACAGCGGATTGCGGTGATTCAAAATGGCATTATCGAAAATTATCGCGAATTGCGCGAAGAACTAAAAGCACGCGGCTGTGAGTTTCGCTCGGAAACAGATACCGAAGTCGTGCCGCACCTCATCGCAGAAGAATTGAGTAAAGCGGAAAAATCTGCCGAATTTCCCTTGCTCGAAGCCGTTCGATCAGTTGTGAATAAGCTGCAAGGAGCCTTTGCGATCGCAGTGATTTGCGCCGATTATCCCGATGAAATTATCGTCGCCCGTCAACAGGCTCCCGTCGTTCTCGGCTTTGGGCAAGGTGAATTCTACTGTGCGTCTGATACGCCTGCATTAATTCCCTACACCCGTGCCGTGTTGAATCTGGAGAACGGGGAATTAGCAAGAATGACACCGATCGGGGTGGAAATTTACAGCTTTGAAGGACAACGCTTGAAGAAGAAACCCCGCACCCTGGATGTCAATCCCGTCATGGTGGAGAAGCAAGGTTTCAAACACTACATGCTGAAAGAAATTTACGAACAGCCTGGAGTGGTTCGAGCCTGTTTAGAGGCTTACTTTGACACAGAATGGAGTGCGGCGAAAGCTTCTTCTCCAACGAAGATTGGACTTTCGGATGCTGTGTTGGATGATTTACAACAAGTTCAGATCATTGCCTGTGGAACCAGTTGGCACGCAGGCTTAGTCGGAAAATACTTGCTCGAACAATTAGCAGGCATTCCCACCTCAGTACACTATGCGTCTGAGTACCGCTATTCGGCATCGCCGTTAACTAAAAATACGTTGACGATCGGGGTGACTCAATCCGGCGAAACGGCTGATACCTTAGCAGCGTTAGCAATGGAACAGGAACGTCGATCGACGTTAAGTTCAGGCTTTGAGGCGAGACTCTTGGGGATTACAAATCGTCCTGAAAGTTCACTGGGTCATCTCGTTCCCAATATCATTGAAACTCATGCAGGGATTGAGATTGGCGTAGCTGCTACAAAGACTTTTGTAGCACAAGTCATGGCATTTTATAGTTTGGCGATCGATCTCACGTACCGCCGCCAAGCAAGATCATCTGAAGCTTTAGAACAGTTGCTTGACGGATTGCGGCAGCTCCCTGCTCAGATTGAATTGATTCTAGAAAGCCAAGAGCGCTATATCGAAGAACTAGCGCATGATTTCGCAGAAACACAGGATTTCATTTTCCTCGGACGAGGCATCAATTTCCCGATCGCGTTAGAAGGGGCGCTGAAATTGAAAGAGATCAGCTACATTCACGCAGAAGGCTATCCAGCGGGTGAGATGAAACATGGACCGATCGCATTATTAGATGCTAAGGTTCCGGTTGTCACGATCGCAATGCCAGGAACTGTGTTTGAGAAAGTGTTGTCGAATGCTCAGGAAGCACGGGCGCGGGATGCTCGCTTGATTGGTGTTACCCCAATGGATGAGCAGGAAGCAGCAGATACATTTGACACACTGATTCCAGTGCCTCATGTCGATGAGATCCTATCGCCGATCTTAACGGTGATTCCGTTGCAGTTATTGGCGTATCACATTGCAGCACGACGCGGTTTAGATGTGGATCAGCCCCGAAATTTAGCGAAAAGTGTCACTGTAGAGTAAAGCATACTCCTAGTAGCTTGTATTGTTTGACTGAAAAAAAGTCAAATCGTCGTTCAACAGCTACTAGGAGACTATATGACTAATCCTGGATATATTTTGTACTATCCAGGATTTTTTATAGCATGTTGGATAGTACGTGACAAGTGAATCAATTTTATCTTTCGGATCTTCGCGCCTTGCTAATTGACTCCGAGTAACTTATGAGTCTGCAATCCCATTCGCCATTTTGGCTGCTGCTTTACGTATTCAAAAATTAAACTTGTGCTTTCTTGACTGCTCCATTCGGGTTGCAGGTAACGCACTGCTCGATCGCTGACTTGCTGAGACTGCTGTTCTGCCCATTCAAAATCTGCTGCCTGAGCAATCACAACTTTCAACTCATCCACATGAGCATAAACGCTCTCATGCGGCGGCTTAAATTGCTTCGGTGAAAGCGTCACCCAATCAAACGTCCCGCTGAATGGATGTGCGCCAGAGGTTTCGAGATGGAGCCTTAATCCCTCGTCCTTTAATGCTTTGGTTAATTCAGTTAAGTCGTGCATTAAAGGTTCGCCTCCGGTAATCACGACGATCGCGCTGTTCACTTCGATCGCCAGGTTCACGAGTTCTTGAATGGATTGACGGGGATGTCGTTTTGCGACCCAAGATTCTTTCGTGTCACAGAACCAGCAACCAACATCACAACCGCCTAATCGAATAAACAACGCACTGGTTCCTGTCCAAGCGCCCTCTCCTTGGACAGAGTGAAACGTCTCCACAATCGGTAAAGTCTGTGCTTCTGTCCTAATCATCTTCGTACTCTGCCCAAGAATTTGGGGTTTCTGATACTGCAACTTTGAGCTTAATTTCAGCCGGAAGGTCTTTCTTGGTTTTGTCGTAAATGTATTTGGCGATCATTTCAGCCGTCGTTTCGTATCCTTCTGGCAAAACTTCATTTAATACACAATGATCCAAGCCACCTTTGAGCACATCTTTTTTCGCCCATTTTAAGGTTCTAAAGTCAGCCACCATGACCGGATGGGGACAGAATTCAGAGGCATGAAGTTGAGATGTGATCGCGCTAATTCTCACCGTGTAAGTATGTCCATGCATACGCCCACAGGGTCCGTCATAATCCCGAATCCAATGTGCGGCATTGAACGTAAATTCTGTAGTGACTGTCCATTTCGGCATACGCCCCTCGCAAAAAACGCTAGAAGTTCTAGCGTAAATCACACAGGGCTTTTTTTGGGGTAGATTTATTCACAATTGTGAGATTGTGTCAGTATCATATGCAGCTTTTTCATAAAAAAGGAGTCTCAACAATGAGACTCCGGGCTGCGTGAAAAGTGAACACCTGAAGTGAATCGTCTAGCACTCGTTCAGCGAAGTTAAAACGAGCGACCTAGACAAGCTGATTGCGTTCTGCTTCAAGCAGAGAGAGGAGATTGTAATCGCCATTTTGACGTGCAACTTCGATGCGGTGCTGCAAATTGCGTTGCAAGTTCGCGTGGTGAGTTGCAGCCAAGTTGGCGATCGTATTCAACCTAGAGGTCACTGGTCGATCCCCCGATGCGCCAACCCAGTATCGCACGCCGCGATAAATTAACTCATGCGGACGGCGCGCTTCGGCAGGTTGGGCAGGTTGAGTCGGATCCATTTGGTAGCGATTGCCGCGATAGGTCAATGTGATCGGCTCGCGAGAACTAAAAACGCGATCGACCGGATTGGTTCGCGGTTGGGTTGGGTCGTATTCGTATTCAACACCACGGTAAATCAGTCTCATAACCGCCTCGAAAAGTAAGAATGAAGTGAGTTTGAGGCGCGTTCCTTCAGGAGAACTCCTTACTTCCGTCTCTAGTTACCAGAGATGAACGTTTATGTTTGTATTATACACTACGGTTTTCAGGTTTCCGCAAGAGGATTGTAATATTCTGTCAATAGTTAGAGCGCGATCTGCGTGGGGATCATTACGCTACTAAGTGATGTGATCCATAGAAGTTATGCAGATTCAAACGCCGGATTGGGTGAAGCACGCAATTTTTTATCAAATTTTTCCCGATCGCTTTTCCCGGGCGACTCAGCCGTATAAGAAACTCCTCAAGCAGATGCCCTGGGAAGACTGGGATGCGACCCCAACACTGCAAGGTTACAAAGGGGGAGACTTATGGGGCGTAATGGAACGGTTGGATTACATTCAAGACTTGGGCGTGAATGCGATTTACTTCACGCCGATCTTTCAGTCTGCTAGTAATCATCGCTATCATACGCACGATTACTATCGGGTTGATCCGATGCTCGGTGGCAATGAGGCGTTTCGCGATTTACTAGATGCAGCGCACGAGCGCGATATTAAAGTCGTGCTAGATGGTGTGTTTAATCACTCCAGTCGCGGCTTCTTCTTTTTTCATGACGTTCTAGAAAATGGGAGCAATTCTCCCTGGCTCGATTGGTTCAAGATTCACGAATTTCCGCTGCATCCTTACACGGGCGAGTTTCCGGCAAACTATGAAGGATGGGCAGGAAATCGGGCGCTGCCTGTGTTTAATCATGACAATCCAGCCGTGCGCGAATACATCATGGAGATTGCTGAATATTGGATCGAATTCGGGATTGATGGTTGGCGTTTAGATGTCCCCTTCGAGGTTAAGGCTCCCGGATTTTGGCAGGAGTTTCGCGATCGCGTCAAAGCGATTAATCCAGAAGCTTACATTGTTGGTGAAGTGTGGGGTGATTCGCGCGAATGGCTCGATGGAACTCAGTTTGATGGCGTGATGAATTACTTGTTTGCAGGTCCAACGATCGCATTCGCGGCGGGTGATCGCGTTGTTTTAGAGCAAGTTCAAGATCGCGATTATCACCCGTATCCGCCTCTATTCGCAGGTGAGTACGCTCAGAAAATGCAGAGCTTACTCGAACTTTATCCCTGGGAAATTCAGCTTACACAACTCAATCTACTCGCGAGCCATGACACTGCACGATTACTCACGATTGCAGGAGGTGATCATGCAAGTGTTGAACTTTGTACACTCTTACTGATGACCTTTCCGGGCGCACCTAGTATTTACTATGGGGATGAAGTTGGCTTACCGGGTGGCATTGATCCAGATTCCCGTCGGGGGTTTCCAACTGAGGAAAATTGGAACTTAGATATTGATAAAGTCCATCGTCAATTGATTGCAATTCGTCATGCCTATCCAGCCTTGAGAACCGGAACTTATCAAGTGCTTCATGCCGAGGGAACGGCTTATGTGTTTGAGCGATCGCTGGAGGATCAAACCGTGATCATTGCAGTGAATGTTGGCACAGTTCCCGTGAAAGTTGCGCTCCCTAAAATTGAGAAAGTTCTATATGGAGAACTCACCCTTGGGGAACAGGTAGAATTGCGCGATCGCGCAGGCTACATTCTGCTAGCATCCTCATCCCGATAGATCACCGAAGCTTTCTTTTGAAAGATGCCTCAGCGGTGGGACAGGACTAGGATAGTTCCAGATTTAATATTCTAGGAGTTATTCATATGCCAACAGGAAGCGAACGGACTCAAGCCAATCCGCAAATCGATGCAGAAGATAAACAGCTTGAGCAGGTGAATACGGTCAGTAGCGGTGAAGATCAAGCCTCACTTGCTGAACCGAAATCAACTGCGGATAAGATGGCAGCAGGGCGAGATGATGTTGATGAGCAAAACGAAAGCTTGCCCTCTGAAGTAACCGATAAGTTACTGGACGGTGCTGATCAAGTCTTTATGGCAGCGTTCAAGAACTCTCAAAGTGATGGTTTGAGCCGTGAGGCTGCGATGCAGGTAGCTTGGAACAGTGTCAAGCAAGGTTTTGAGAAAGGTGAAGATGGAAGCTGGCATCGCAAAGGTCATCCCGATGACAATGTTTACAGCGCAGGTGTTGAAGGTAGCGCAAGCTAGTCTACGGATTGTAAATTGATGCTAGAAAATTGCCCAACGATCGAGTCTAACCGTTGGGCAATTTTTTTGGCTTGAATGATTCAATCACCCAATATCGCATTCGACCTCAACCGAAATGGCAGAACTTGGTAACGACAAGGGCTGATTGAAATACACCATTGTTGTTGTCTGATTCACCTCAAATCCGATGCGCTTATAAAATTCCTGCTGATTCGTCGTCATCAGATAAAGCCGTTCTACGTTCGACACCTGCGGATGGCTTAGCACCGTCTGGACTAATTTTCGTCCCAATCCTGCGCCTTGATAGTCCGGATGTACGACCACATCCCAAATCGTAGCGCGATAAATTCCGTCCGAAGTCGCCCTGGCAAATCCAATCAACCGATCGCCATCCCAAGCCGAAATCACCGGGTCGCTATGCTTAATGGCGATCGCTAAATCTTCGACTTTGCGATCGCGTGCCCAAAACGCACTAAGTTGAAATAATTCTTGAAGTTGTTGGAGATCGATCTGAGTTTTGCGATCGCAAAACTGAACCTGACTGCAATCCATCCTGATGTCCTAAATTCTGAGTTGAAACTTTGTTGTATCGGAATTGGCAAAAAGTAACAGTCACAAATTTGTCACTTTAAAAACTATTCTGTGAAAGGTGAGTACTCAGAAACAATTTAATCTTGTTTTAAGTCACCCTTTCATCGGACTCAATGCAGTAAAGGTCTTCGCATGTCAAATTCACCTAAGCGCCGTCGGATTCGCAGACGATCTCCTGTGATTTTAATCGGAATTCTGTTGATTTGGAGTCTGATTTTAGGATGGGGTTTTTCTCAAGCAATGGAATCCCCCCCTGTCTCCAATGCGCCAGCCGAGATTGGCACAGTCGATGCTGTGACTGGCAATCTTAAACTCGCACAAGATGCTTATTTACAAAATTGCGCCACCTGTCATATCGGCATTCCACCTGCGATTTTCCCGACTCAAACCTGGCGCGACTTGCTGCAAGATTCCCAGCATTACGGCGCGACGCTGACTCCGCTTGTCGATCCAACGCGATCGCTCGTCTGGCGATATCTGAGAACCTTCTCGCGTCAAGCCTTTGAAGATGAACGCATTCCCTACCGCGTCAATGAATCCAAAGCCTTTAAAGTCCTCCACCCCAAAGTCGAACTCCCAAAACCGCTCAATCTTTCAACCTGCATCACTTGCCATCCTGGAACGAATCAATATAATTTCCGCAAGCTCAGCGCTGACTGGGAAAATGCACCGTAACATCGAGTCGATCGAGTGAATTGAATTACAATACCTACTGGTTCGGCTTTCCCCCGATCCCCTTGCCCGTTCAGGTTTCGTTCTGGGTGATAGGATTGGAATACCTTTGATTAGAATCGATCCGGAAGCGCTAAAATGCGTTTCTTGTCTCGATACGAACCCATACCCACATTCAGCGATCTCTGATTTTCCCCCGTCATGTTTAAATCTATCCTGGGCGATCCCAATGCGCGTAAGCTCAAAAAATATAAGCCACTCGTTAATGACATCAAGCTTTTGGAAGAGGAGATTGAGCCACTTTCAGATGAAGAACTGAGAGGCAAGACTGCTGAATTTAGAGCGCGACTCGCCAAGGCAAGAAATCTCGACGAGGAGAAGCAGATTCTCGACGATATTCTGCCAGAAGCCTTTGCAGTCGTGCGGGAAGCTGGAAAGCGCGTTTTGGGGATGCGGCACTTCGATGTGCAGTTAATCGGCGGCATGGTGCTGCATGATGGACAAATCGCAGAAATGAAAACGGGTGAAGGAAAAACTCTAGTTTCGACGCTGCCAGCTTACCTGAATGCACTCTCTGGTAAAGGCGTTCATGTCGTCACGGTGAACGATTACCTGGCAAAACGAGACGCGGAATGGATGGGGCAGGTGCACCGGTTTTTGGGCTTGAGCGTGGGTCTGATTCAGCAAAACATGGCTCCGGCGGAACGTCAGAAAAACTACGCCTGCGATGTCACCTACGCCACCAACAGCGAATTGGGCTTCGATTACTTGCGCGATAACATGGCAACTTCGATGGAAGAAGTTGTACAGCGCCCCTTTAACTTCTGCGTGATTGACGAAGTGGACTCGGTGCTGATCGATGAAGCTCGGACTCCGCTGATCATCTCTGGTCAGGTTGAACGTCCGACTGAGAAATATTTGCAGGCGGCAGATGTCGCGCGATCGCTCAAACGCGATGATCATTACGAAGTTGATGAGAAACAGCGCAACATTCTTCTCACCGATGAAGGCTTTATCGAAGCAGAAAAACTGCTCGGTGTATCGGATCTCTTTGATCCGAATGATCCTTGGGCGCACTACGTTTTTAATGCGATTAAAGCAAAAGAACTGTTTATCAATGATGTGAACTACATCGTCCGTAGCGGCGAGATCGTGATCGTCGATGAATTCACAGGTCGCGTCATGCCGGGTCGGCGCTGGAGTGATGGCTTGCACCAAGCGATCGAAGCAAAAGAAGGCGTGGACATCCAAAACGAAACGCAAACACTCGCGACGATTACCTATCAAAACTTCTTCCTGCTGTATCCGAAACTCGCAGGCATGACCGGAACGGCGAAGACCGAAGAAGCTGAACTTGAGAAGATTTACAAGCTAGAAGTCACCCAAATTCCAACCAACCGGGAACGCCGTCGGGTGGATTTATCAGATGTGGTGTACAAAACCGAAGCCGGGGATTTAACCGTCTTTACGCGCGAAGCCGCAGAGAAATCTGAGCAAGGTCGCCCCGTCTTGATTTGGGTGATGAACTTGGAAGCGTTGAGTAATTTGTCTCAACTGCTCGATAAACAGGGTCTTGCCCATAATCTTTGCCCAGGATTACCCCAAAGCCAAGAGCAAGCCAAAGAAATTCTGCGGCAGGCAAAACATCCCGGCATGATCACCGTGACGAATAGCTACGAAGTTTACCGGATGATTCGCCAAGGGGTGCCAGAAGGTGAAAACGGGCTGTTTGTTTTGGGCATTACCGGAAAGTGGAGCGCGATCGCACTCGAATGTGATGAGATGCACCGCACAGGTCGTCCGGTTCTGGTCGGAACGACCAGCGTTGAGAAATCTGAATTGCTCTCTCAACTGCTGCAAGAGTTGAATGTGCCCCATAACTTGCTGAACGCGAAACCTGAGAACGTCGAGCGAGAATCAGAAATCATTGCTCAAGCAGGTCGCAAGGGCAAAGTGACGATCGCGACCAACATGGCAGGACGTGGAACTGACATCATTCTGGGTGGAAACTCAGACTATATGGCACGTCTGAAGATTCGTGAGTACTTCATGCCGCGCATTGTTGAGCCTGAAGATGACGAAGATTTTTCGGGCATGGGTTTTGCTCAAGATCAGCGCGGTGGCGGTCAAGGATTTGGGCTGGCAACCAAGATCAAAACTTGGAAAGCCAAATCGGATATCTATCCGGTCGAACTTTCGGCAGAGACCGAGCAAGCTCTGAAAGATGCAGTGCATGTTGCAGTTCAGCAATATGGTGAGCGTAGTTTGCCGGAACTCGAAGCAGAAGACAAGATCGCAACGGCGGCGGAAAAAGCTCCGACGACTGATCTAGTGATTCAAAAGCTGCGAGAAGTCTACAAGCTGATTCGCTCCGAGTACGATGCCTTTACCGATCGCGAACACGAAGAAGTGGTTCAACTCGGAGGATTGCACGTCATTGGGACAGAACGTCATGAATCGCGCCGGATTGACAACCAGTTGCGAGGACGGGCAGGACGGCAAGGTGACCCGGGTTCGACCAAGTTCTTCCTAAGTTTGCAAGATAACTTGCTGCGGATTTTTGGCGGCGATCGCGTTGCAGGCATGATGAATGCTTTCCGCGTGGAAGAAGATATGCCGATCGAGTCGAAGATGCTTACGCGATCGCTTGAAGGCGCGCAGAAGAAAGTCGAGACTTACTACTACGACATTCGGAAGCAAGTCTTTGAGTATGACGAAGTGATGAACAATCAGCGTCGTGCTATCTACGCTGAACGCCGTCGGGTTCTTGAAGGGCAAGACCTGAAAGAGAAAGTGATTGAATATGCTGAACGTACAATGGATGACATTGTGGAAGCCTATATCAATCCAGAGCTACCGCCGGAAGAATGGGAGCTAGACAAGCTTGTCAGCAAGGTGCAAGAGTTTGTTTACTTGCTTCAGGACATGCAGCCAGAAGATTTGGCAGACATGACCTTGAGCGAAATGAAGGCATTCTTACATGAGCAGGCACGAATTGCTTATGACTTGAAAGAGGCAGAAGTAGATTCGGTGCAGCCTGGATTGATGCGTCAGGCAGAGCGGTTCTTTATTCTGAATCGAATTGATACCCTCTGGCGTGAACACCTCCAAGCAATGGATGGCTTGCGTGAGTCGGTCGGATTGCGAGGATACGGTCAGAAAGACCCGTTGATCGAGTACAAGAGCGAAGGATATGAGCTGTTCCTGGAAATGATGATCAACATCCGTCGAGATGTGGTTTACTCGTTGTTCCAATTCCAGCCTCAGCAACCTCAGCCTCAAGTCGAAGTTGAAGTTGTCTAGTTGAATTGAAAACTGAAGATCCCAGGTACATGTTCGATCGTACCTGGGATTTTTTGTACCGCATTGCATCCGGCTTGAGTCATAAATGCCAAAAAGAGTGGGGAGTAGGGAGATACCAACGGAACTACTCCCCACTTTCACTGTGATAGGTTGAATTTACAAGAGTAATCAGCTTGCGATCGCACTGACGTTGTTCACAACTCCGCTCCACTGATCGAGATCAGCAAAAGCGCGATCGCGATATTGCCCGTATCGCTCTTGCTTGTTGCGAATCTTCTTGGGAAGCTCCGGTAAGATGCCAAAATTGGGCGGCATCGGTTGGAAATGCTTGGGAGAAGCAGAACTAATAAAATCAAACAACGCTCCCATCATGGTTGTCACGGGCAAGGCTAGAGGAGAAAGCCCTAACGCAATTCGAGCAGCATTGGTTCCAGCGAGCCAACCGCCTGCACAAGCGGCAGTATAGCCTTCGGTTCCACTGATTTGTCCGGCTGCTAGTAACGTCGATCGCGATTTAAACTGCAACGTTGGCAACAACAATTCTGGCGAATTGATAAACGTATTGCGGTGCATCACACCCATGCGAACGAATTCTGCATTCTCTAAGCCAGGAATTAGTTTAAATACTCGCTTTTGTTCGCCCCATTTCAGATTGGTCTGAAACCCGACCATGTTCCAGAGTTGCCCCGCTTTATCTTCTTGTCGCAGTTGCACCACTGCATACGGGCGTTTTTCTCGATTTTCGGGATCTCGAAAGTCACCTAATCGCGCATCGAACAATCCCACAGGTTTCAATGGGCCGTAGCGCATCGTATCTTCACCTCGACGCGCCATTTCCTCGATCGGTAAACATGCCTCAAAAAACTTCGCCGTTTCGCGCTCAAAATCTTTCAATTCTGCCTGTTCTGCCTGACAAAGCTCCTGCCAAAAGTGCAGATATTGCTCTTTACTCATCGGACAGTTTAGATAAGCAGCTTCGCCGCGATCGTAGCGCGATGCCAAAAATGCCCTTTCAAAATCGATCGATTCGCCAACCACAATCGGACTGGCGGCATCGAAGAAACTCATGTACGCCATGCCTGTAAATTGGCGCAAATCTTCAGCCAGTGCATCGGTTGTTAAAGGTCCAGTCGTCAGCACCACGATTCCGTTTTTGGGAATCTCCGTAATTTCCTCACGCCGCAATTCGATCAGCGGATGAGCCGAGAGTGTTTCAGTCAGATCTTGGCTAAAAATTCCGCGATCGACCGCTAACGCTCCACCTGCCGGAACTTGATGAGCATCGGCTTTCTGAATGACGATCGACCCCAATCTCCGTAATTCTTCGTGTAAGAGTCCCGAAGCGCGATCGGTTGCCTGCGCTCCAAACGAATTGCTGCACACCAATTCTGCCAAATGCTCAGAATGATGAGCCGGACTTTGGCGCATCGGGCGCATTTCGTGCAGCACAACCGGAACGCCTGCTTGAGCAATTTGCCATGCAGCTTCTGTGCCTGCTAAGCCACCGCCGATAACGTGAATTGGAGAGTGTTCAGTCATATGAAAAAAGCGCGCGTCAACAGTCCTTTTCTAGGATAAGCCTTTCGGCTAAAACTCAGGAGGTTTAAATATTCGATAAGCAGCGTTGCGATCCGTAAACAATATAAAACTTCATTGAAGCTTTATATTCAAGTCTGTAAAGACTGTCGCATCTCCGTGAAAATACGAATACCCGTACTGATTTAAGCTGATCGAAAAGAAAAAACGAATTTTCGAGGGTTTGAGCCATTTTCACTCTATATTTCATTCTTCAGAGTGATGAATAATGCCGGAACTATCTGAAAACGTGGTCAGATACGTCCGTATTTTTCAAATCCACCTGTGAAGAACTAATAAATTATCCGTAATAACACTGGCTTCTTATGGGGAAGTCCCCTAAAGTATGTACAGAAACCGAAACAGATTATCTCTACTCAGAGCCGTTTAGGTCAGGTTGCTCTACCTTTATTCAAGATTTTCAAGGGATTCAACGTGCTGAAGTCTCCACAACACTAAAACCTAATATCAGCCAAGTTGAAATAGCAGCGGGAGTATTTTTACGGAAATGTTGCTGTCTTTATCATTGTGAAGCGATCGCGCTTAAAATTCAGAAGGTGAATGCTGGTTGGAATTTTATGCGATCGTCTCCTTCTCGTTTCCCACCTCGTCGAAATCTCTGGTTTGAGAGAGCGATGGCAGGGTTGACACTTGTAAATTTGGGACTTGTTGCCTTTGACTTTGCGTATATTCCTTGGCGGGATTTCTGGTTTCGCAACTTTCCAGCCGTCACCCGCCTCTACGATCCGATAAAGGGAATCGAGCCGCATCGCGATACGGAAACCTATCTAAGTACGGTAGACACTTTAGAGCAAGAACTTCAACAGTTTGGATTAGAAAGTGTGCAGGTACAGACTCGATTGCAAGATTTGCGCGATCGCAGTTCAGAACTTGTGAGCACGAATCCTTTTGCCGTTGCGAATAAAAGCGGCACGCTTGAACGAATCAAGAATCGTATGCGAGAGCATGTGTTTGGTCAGCGTCGAGGAGAATCGGCAAAGCAAGCGTTTGCAACCTTTTGGAGCAAGGAAAATCTAGCACAGCGAGGCGTAGCCACAGAACAGAAGTTTTTCAATCAAGAGATTCGTCCTTTAATCGCTGTGAACTACTATCGACCCATTGGAGAGAATGGCGAATTTGTTGATTGGTTTTGGCTCGTTGATGCACCATTTGTTGGAATTTTTGCTTTAGAATTCATTGCTCGAACGTTCTATCTCAGCCGTCGCTATCAAAGTTTGTCTTGGTTAGATGCAATGCTATGGCGATGGTATGACATCTTTTTGCTGTTGCCTTTTCTCAGATGGTTACGGGTGATCCCGACTGTGGTTCGGTTGGATCAGTCCGGGATGGTTAACCTTGCGCGGGTGCGGACTCAAGCAAGTCAAGGCTTTGTCGCGAACATTTCTGAAGATATGGCAGAAGTCGTTGTCATACAGGTTATCGATCGCTTTCAAGATGCGATCGCGCGCGGTGAGATTTCACGCTGGTTGATCCAATCTGTGAATCGTCCTTACATTGATCTCAATCAGCGCGATGAGGTTCAAGAGCTTGCAACGCATTTAGTCAAAACGACCGTCTACAATGTTTTGCCAAAGATCAAGCCTGAGCTAGAAGCAGTGCTGAGACATAATATTGATATGATTCTCAGCCAGTCGCCTGCTTATCAAGGCTTGAAAGCAATGCCATTAGTAGGGGATCTACCGCGTCAGATCAATGAGAGACTCGTAGCAGAGGTCACAAGCGGGGTTTATGATGCGATCGTGCTGGCACTAGAAGATAAAAAAGGTGGTGAATTGATCAGTCAACTCGTGAAAAGTTTTGGTCAAAATCTAGCAACAGAATTACAAGATCAGCGATCGCTGCAAGAGCTTCAGTCTCTAGCAACTGATTTACTCGAAGAGATCAAAGTCAACTATGTACGGCGATTGAGTGAAGAAGATGTAGAAGGCATTCTAGAGGAAACTCGGCAAATTAGACAGATTCGCTGAGTGGTTGAGAAAAGCAATTCTAGTCAATCTTCTGGGAGATGAGGAGAACCCAAACTCAGATTGCTCCTTATCCCCCTACTCCGAACCTGTGCAATTAAGATTGACCCGACGGATCAGCCGCATTGACCAATTCAGGTTGCTTCTCAAGCGGCGGGCGCTGAATCGATTGATGTAGCCCAGGGCGGGACTCTCGCTGCATGGTGGGAAGCTGAACAAAGCGACCGGATTGAATCGAATCATAGAGCGCTTGAATGATCCGAATATCAATCAACCCTTCTTGACCTGAAGGTTCTGGCTCTTTGTTCTGTAAGATGCAATCTGAGAAGTAAACAAACTCAGCTGCAAGCTGATCGTGACCTTCAAACGTTTGAGTTTGAGTCTTGTCGTCGATCGTCAAAATATGCTTAATCTCACCTTGCCCTGAATAACCTGGGTCAACTCGCAAATCGCCTTTTGTCCCGACCACTTGATAACTCGAAGTTTTTGCTGCACCAAAGCTGACCGTAAACGAAGCGAGTTGATCGTCTGGGAAACGCAAAATTGCACTCGACATCTCTGCAACATCTCGAAAACGAGGTTCGTCTTTACTAGCTGCTGTTGCAAAAACCTCGATCGGATCTGCCTGAAAGAGATAGCGAGCCGCATTGATACAGTAGATGCCAATATCATCTAGCGTGCCGCCACCAACTGCTTTCTGAACGCGAATATTTCCCGCATTTACTTGCTGAGTAAACACAGAGTTAAAGATGCGTGGTTCGCCAATTTGCCCAGACTTGAGAATTTCGACTGCCTGCATATTCGCTTCTTCGAGATGCAAACGGTAAGCAATCATCAGCTTGACTTGATTGCGATCGCACGCATCAATCATTTGTTGACACTCGTCTTCTGTCACTGCCATCGGCTTCTCACAAAGGACGTGGATGCCTGCATTTGCAGCACGCACCGTATACTCACAGTGCAGATGATTGGGCAATGCGATATAGACGGCATCCACTTCACCACTGTTTAGGCAGTCTTCGTACTGATCATAAGCATAGGTATGCTGAACTCCATACTGTTTAGCAATTTCTTCTCGCTTTGTTGGGTCGTCTGAAACCAAAGCTACGAGTTCAGAATTTTCAGCATGAGCAAAAGCGGGAAGTGCGGAAGCTTGAGCAAACCAACCCAAGCCGACAACAGCATAGCGAATCTTCCTTTGAGTAACTTGATTGGGAGTCATAATGTTAGGAGAAACGGGATTAGGATGAATTTCAGAGGATTTTTGAAACGTATCGTTCCTTGCATTCACCCGCCCCCGGAATAAAACAGAGCGAGGACACGGTGGATGCGTTTCAACCACTCTTGCAGGCTTACTGTAACGAGCGAAAATAGACCGTTCCTCTTGCTAATGAAAGATTAGGACTAAACCAATTGACTTGAGGTGCATCGAATTCTCATCAGTTAAGAAGGACTTGGGGATCATCATCTAACGAAAGCATGAACTCAATCGCAGCAGTCTGCTCCTCTGGGGTGAATCCCGCAGCTTGATCAATCCAATACTCATGTCCACTACCATCTATGTTCGATCGCACTAAATCAGCATTTGCCCGATTTGCCTCAATCATCGGTTTGCGTAAATTGCGATCGACTAACATCCGCAAGCTTGCCGCTGGATCAGGCAAAACATGCTGCATCAATGTTCCTGCCATCCCAATTTGATCAGCTTGAGTAATTTGATAAGCTCCGGTCACGTCAGGCTGCAATGCTTCTGAACTCGCTGCGACTCCACCATCATGCAGATAAGGAGCAGTGACTGCTAAGCCAATCAAGCTAGGAACTTTATACCCTCCAGATGAATCATTCAGCGCAAACGCTCTTTGTTGATCAGACTTTGGCGTAATATCCGTTGGAACAGGCAAAATAGATGGATTCTCAGGCAGGGGAACGGATTCCCCATTGGGATACGTTTTAGGTGCAACGAAGCTTTTGGCAAAGACTTTCAAAGCAGGCGCGCGCGAAGGCTGAGTTTTGACTTCTTGCTGCGAAATGACGTGGTGATTCGTAAACGTGCGTCCACTGTGACATTCTGCACAGCCTGCTCGATCGAAGACTTTTGCGCCTTGCTGCAACTGCTGTAAATTTTGAGCTTCAGAGTAGGGAGGTGGAGCTAAGGTATTTTGCCAAGCAGACATCGCATTCAGTTGTTGACCTACAGGCAACCCTGGAGAACTTGCCATTAAGCCATCTAACATAAATGGTGAGCCTTTCGGATAACCAGGCATCCGAATCACTTCATTGATTGCAGGTTCGCCGGGAGTTGGATCAATTTGATCGAAAAATTCAGCCGGATTCACACCATCGGGTAGACGAAATTTCGGATTTGAAGCATTTTGCAGCAGAATGCCGAGATAAGTTTCTTTATCAATCCCAAGTGATGCCTGACTCCCATCTGCTCCAGTCGTCGTATCAGAATTGGTTGCATGAACATTGCTATTGAGCGTTGTAAGTCCGTGAAACCAGCCGATCGCTGAGTGTCCGCTCCAACCGTAAGGATAAGCCTCAAATGTATAAGACGAAGGATTTTGAGAAGGATTATTCGTCATGGTTCCCGTTGAGTCGAAGTTACCGGGTGCCCAACTGAGAAAATCTGCATCTACCGCATCTTCTACTGCTTTCGCATCGGGTAGCTGAGCTTCGTTGCCTTGGGCATCAATGTAACGTCGATCGCCGAATTGCAATTGAGTCGGATTGATCCCTGTATGTCGGAACATCGCGGCTGAATTCGATGCAGATGCCAGAATTAGCCCCGTGTCCAAATCATTGTTAGGCGCACCTTCTAGAATTTTGCCTGTTTGACGATCGACTGCTGCATGACAAAACGCACAGGTAATTCCAACTCGGACTTTACCTTGAGATAATTCAGTCCGCATTCCGAGCGGTAAAAGTGATCGAGCCGGAATATCTAACCCAGTATTCAACAAGGTTCCTGCTTTGAATTCTCGCCCACCGAGAGTGACATCTCGATCAACTGCAACTTGTAAATTCGTGGTGGGTTGTCCTGCGAGTTTGACGATCGCTTTTGTAATACTTGCTAAATTAATTGGTCCATCCAACGCTCCTACTACATCGGTCAGAAAGCGCTCATTGCCAAAGGTTTCGCGATAAAAGCTATCTCGTCCGAGCGTCAGCAAGTCTTGATTAATCTCGACTGCACCTTGTTCTGGTGAGAGTTGTTCTTTTCCAGCTTCAGTTTGCAGCAGTTGTTCCGCATCGGATGCGCTGACCACGTGACCCAAGACATCGTAGGAACCGAGACTACTGGGCGGCGCTTGAGTCACTGGAGTGTAAGTACTGCTGAGATTTGGAGTTCGCATCGGTAAGACAAGCTCAGCCTGATACCCCAGAAAGCCAAAAAAGATCAAACTTAGCAATAGCGCGATCGCGCGAACTGGCAATCGTTTCGGGTGTGACTCAAGAGAAGATTCTGGAGAAGATTCGACTGGCTCTAGCTTGTTCGATGAACTCATGCATGACCTCGATCGTGCGAATGACCTCCCGTAAAACTAAAAATTTTCTCGGTAAGAATTCGTCTACCTAAAGCGGGAGACGGCTCTATACAAAAAACGACTTGATGAATACGAAGGTTCTCTATGGAAATCCTTACAAACTTGCATCATAATCAATTCAGCTTTTGCAACATAATGATCAGTTAGAGAACACTGAGGTAAGGTATGCCAATTAAGAAAGGCGAGATGGTACGCGTTGTGCGTGAGAAGTTAGAAAACAGCGTCGAAGCAAAAGCAAGCGATCCGCGCTTCCCTAGCTATATCTTTGAAACCCAGGGTGAAGTCGTCGATTTGAAGGGCGATTATGCCTTTGTCAAATTTGGCAAAGTTCCCACTCCCAATATTTGGCTGCGTCAAGACCAGCTTGAATCCTTCAAATAGGCGCGATTCTTAAAGGATTCCAATTGTGCCGCTAGTTTCTTGATCGACAGCGCTAAGATGAAATCAAGAAGCACTGGCGGCAATTTTCATGTCTTCTTCTTTTCCAACCTGCTCCCAATTCCGCGTTTCGATCGTTGGCTCAGGCAATGTTGGGAGTGCATTAGCTCAGCGAGTTGCAGAGAAAAATTTAGCAGATGTTGTCCTACTTGATGTAGTTCGGGGTCGTCCGCAGGGATTAGCGCTCGATTTGATGGAAGCGCGCGGGGTAGAACGGCACGATCGCCACATTTTTGGAACCAACGACTATCTCGACACAGCGAATTCCGATGTCATTGTGATTACAGCCGGACTGCCGCGCAAGCCCGGTATGAGCCGAGACGATTTGCTTTTAACCAATGCCAAAATCGTGCGCGATGTAGTGAAACAAGCGATCGCACATTCTCCTCATGCCGTCATCATCGTCGTCACAAACCCACTAGATGTCATGACGCATCTCGCTTGGGCAGTGAGCGAACTGCCCCCTCATCAAGTCATGGGTATGGCAGGCGTTCTCGATTCCGCTCGGTTTCAAACCTTTATCGCAATGGAACTGAATGTCTCAGTGTCAGACATTAATGCCACCGTCCTAGGCGGGCATGGCGATCTCATGGTTCCATTGCCTCGATATTCGACTGTCAATGGAATTCCAATTACAGAACTTTTACCCGAAACCACGATCGACAAACTCATCGAACGCACCCGTAATGGCGGTGCAGAAATCGTTGAGTTAATGCAGACCGGAAGCGCATTCTACGCACCTGCATCTTCAGCTTGTGCGATGGTTGAAGCAATTTTGTACAACAAATCTCGCCTGTTACCGATCGCCGCGTACCTTCAAGGAGAATATGGACTGAACGAGGTCTTCATTGGGGTTCCTTGCCGATTAGGATGCGGTGGCATCGAGAAAATCATCGAACTCAATCTCACAGAGTCTGAGTTAACAGCACTTCATACTTCAGCAAAATCGATTCGAGAAAATATTGATCGTGCAAATCAACTTTTAGCAGCTACAGTGTAACCATGCTGAAAAACCCCGCTGTAGGGGGAGTCTGAACATTTAGAAACAGTGCAAACTATCGAAAGGAAATTCATCAACTTTTTGTCACCGCAAGGAACCGAAGAACATGAATCGTCGCTGGCTGATGGGCATAGTGGGTCTGATTTGTCTTGGAACCGTTGGATACACAGTCTCGATCGTGGCTGCAACGCCTGAAGAAATGCTACGTCGCCCATTTAGTTGTCCTGGCTCATCCAAAGCTGAAGCAAAGGATTTTCAGGTCTTGACGGTGCGAAAATGGGAAAAAGGCATTGTAGCTTTGTCGCGTGGAAATTGTCCGAGTGAAGCCAAATCGTTGCAAAAAGAAGCTTCAGTTCAGCCTGCCCTCAGTTATCGAGTGGTCAAACGCAATGGCATGGAATGGAGCCTAAAATCGACAGGCAGTTCCTTCAATCAGAATCCTGACAAACCCACTGCTGGAAAACAGCAAAAACTGATTCGATACCACGTCGGACGGACTCATCCCAACGTTAAAGAGCGCCATACGGTGTTCTATGGTGAAATTTTTTCTCCCGATGTTGCAGCCGTCGAGGTTGTCTTTGATAACGGTAAGGTTCTCCGAGATACAGGCACGAATGGAATGCTACTGCTGGTCGGATCTGGAGCAACGGGTATCTGCGATGTCCGGGCTTTAGGGACAGATAATCAGATCTTGCAACGAGACGAGCCGATTCCCGTACGATCGCCGATGGGAAGTAATACCTGTCAACCGATTTCGGGGCAGTTATAGACTGCTCGATCGATTAAATTTCATCCATAGACTCCAGTGAATTGATAAGTATATATTGATCAATTTCCCGTAATTTGCCGGAGATTAAATTCTTGGGATGATATCAAAAGTGGGCTGCCTCCGAAGAGAGCAGCCCACTTATCTTAGATGCGGAACCCGGGACTTGAACCCGGAAGTCCTTGCGAACACTAGAACCTGAATCTAGCGCGTCTACCAATTCCGCCAGTCCCGCATTTATCGGTCGCGATCTCCAAGTATCGTGGATTGCATTGAAATTGTCAATCTTTTTGGAAATTGATTTTTTCTGAGTTTACGCAAAACGGGCGACGTGGAATGCCGGGCAGTGCAGAGTGATGCTGGACAATTTCCTGCTTTCCGGTAGAATCTAAACCAACTTTGAAGTCCCAAATCTTAGCGTAAATTTCAACATGCCGACCCAGGAGGACAGACCCATTACTCTCGCGCCCAATTTGTCTCAAGATTCTTCACCTGAAGAAAGTCACTCTGTACTACACATTTGGGGACAACAACCCCTGAGTGGACACGTCAAGATCAGCGGGGCTAAAAATTCCGCCCTTGTCCTCATGGCTGGGTCGATTCTTTGCTCAGGAACTTGTCGGTTACGAAATGTCCCTTCGCTGCTCGATATCACTCGCATTGGCGAGATCTTGTCAGCCTTGGGCGTTAAAGTACTCCACGATCAAGAAGCTGGCATTCTTGATTTGGATGCCTCTGATATTAACCAATCCAAAGCGCCTTACGAAATCGTTAGCAAACTCCGGGCAAGCTTCTTTGTCATTGGTCCCTTGCTGGCGCGTTTAGGCGTTGCTCAAGTGCCGTTGCCGGGTGGATGCTCGATCGGCGATCGTCCCGTTGATTTGCACGTAAAAGGCTTACAAGCCCTAGGTGCAGAAGTCATCATCGAACATGGGGTTGTCAATGCGTACGTGCGTGGAAATCGCAAACGCTTGACAGGCGCACGGATTTATCTCGATTTCCCAAGCGTGGGTGCAACCGAGAATATCATGATGGCAGCGACCTTAGCAGAAGGCGAAACAATTATTGAAAATGCCGCTCAAGAGCCGGAAGTCGTCGATTTGGCGAATTTCTGTAATGCGATGGGTGCAAAGATTCAAGGTGCAGGAACTAATCGGATTGTGATCAACGGCGTTCCCAAATTGCACGAAATTGATTATTCGGTTGTCCCGGATCGGATTGAAGCGGGAACGTTTTTGATGGCGGGTGCAATTACGCGATCGGAAATTAGCTTATCTCCTGTTGTGCCGGATCATTTGAGTGCAGCGATCGCGAAACTCAGCGAAATCGGAATTCATGTGGCAATTGATGCTCCCGATTGTGTTCGAGTGTTGCCTGCCAAAACTTTCCGGGGTACGGATATTGAAACCTTGCCTTTCCCTGGATTTCCTACAGATCTGCAAGCTCCGTTTATGTCATTGCTGACCTTAGCCGAGGGAGACAGCATGATTACAGAGACGCTGTTTGAGAATCGGCTTCAGCATGTGGCAGAACTGAATCGCATGGGCGCAGATATTCGCTTAAAAGGCAATATTGCGATCGTGCGCGGTGTGCCTCAACTGTCTGGTGCGCCTGTCCAAGGTACAGATCTGAGAGCTTCTGCCGCCTTAGTGATTGCGGGCTTGGCAGCGAATGGCATGACGACTGTAAAAGGGTTGAATCACCTCGATCGTGGGTATGACAACATTGAGGCGAAACTGCGAGGACTGGGTGCAAAAATCCAGCGTGCGCTCGATACCTCAGTTGTCAGCGCTCCGATGAAAGCTGCCCTCTAAGTTCAGGCGTTTTCGTTATACTGGCTTTGAGAGATTCTGTACGCCTGAACATGTCATTCTCAAAGTCAGCCCTGATTGGGCTAAAAGCTGATCAGTTCCGTCACCCTCTAGATTTAGAGGCGACCCAAGCGTTGAAACAGTTGCCCGGATTGGATCTGGCAATTCGCGCTCTGTTGGGGAATGTGGCGGAACAATTTTTTTATCTTGAAAATATTGCCTCCAGCATTTTGGTGAGCGAGCAGCAACTCCCTGAGTTGCACCAGCTTTTGGTTGAAGCTTGTAAAGTTTTAGATTTAGACGTGCCGCAGCTTTATGTGCGTCAACATCCTGTACCGAATGCTTATACCTTCGCGATGAGAGGGAAGCAACCGTTTATTGTGATGCACACATCGCTGATTGATCTGCTCACACTTGAAGAGATTCAAGCCGTGATCGCACATGAATTAGGGCATTTGAAGTGCGATCACAGCGTTTATTTGACGTTGGCAAATCTGCTGATTTTGGCGGCAGGTCAGTTGCCGATGGGAGGCGTTTTGACCCAAGGATTGCAAGCGCAGATTATGAATTGGGTGCGCTGTGCGGAGTTTACTTGCGATCGTGCAGCCTTGCTTGCGACTCAAGATCCGAGAATTACGATGTCGGTGATGATGAAGCTGACGGGAGGATCGCCCAAGTTGGCGAGTCAGTTGAATCTCGATGCCTTTATCGCTCAAGCGCGGGCTTACGACGAGGTGAGCAAGACGGAGATTGGAGAGATGTTAAAGCAGTTGCAGACGGCGCAACTATCGCATCCGGTTCCAGTTTTGCGAGCACGGGAAATCGATCGCTGGGCGAGTTCGCAAGAGTATCAGAAGTTAATCAGTGAACGGTCAGAAAAACCCGCGATCGGCGGCTGGCGAAACTGGTAAAAGCAACCAGCGATTTAGCACTCCCACTGCTTCAATCCGTTGGAGTGCTAAATCGCTTGGAGAGTCTTTAGAGATAAGTAGGAGAACTTGTCCACGCTTCCAGAAATGAGAGAACAAGGCTGATCCGGTTCTCCCAATTGATCAACGACGAGCGCAGCCCCAGAAAAATCGTGTTGGCGGGTGTAATCGTTCATTGTGATCACCGTTTTGAGATTGGCTTGCAGGGCAGCTTGCAGTCCTGGATAGGAATCTTCGATCGCAATACAGTCTTCAGGCTCTAAATTTAATTGCTCCAACGCATACAGATAAATATCGGGTGCAGGCTTCTTCTGAGGCACAATGTCTCCTGCTGCAATCACTTCAAACCAATTCGGGCTATCGGGCGCAAGCGTTGTTTCGAGCAGGGCAATCACATTCTCAAATTGGCTCGTTGTCGCGATCGCTAATCTCACGCCTGCGTCTTTTGCCTCTTGAATCAAGCGCTGGACACCGGGACGTAATGGAATCAACCCTTCTTTGACTAGGGTTTGATAATGCCCAGTCTTCGCCGCATGAAGCTGTGCCGCAAACGCTTTTAGATCCGTTTCAGGAGATTTTGCACCAAAAGTTTTCACATCATACGTTTTCACATAATGCTGAATGCGCTCTTTGCCTCCTGCAACTTCGAGCAGATCGTGATACAGGTCGATCGACCAATTCCAATCCAAGCCAAAATCCGCGAAGGCACGATTGAACGCAATGCGATGTCCATCCCGTTCGGTGTCAGCCAGCGTTCCGTCCACGTCAAAAATTAGAGCCTTAAGTGCCATAAGAATTTTGTAATCAATTTCCTGATTCGTCGAAGATGCGACTGTAGAGAACAATATCAAGATGTGCTTTTAATTACTCAGTGATTTGTTCAGGGGCGAAAACAATGAAGAACGGAAAATGGTTGAACCTAGCTGAATCCTTAACGTTAGTTGGCTCAGGAGTTGGAGCGATCGCATCGATCGCATCTCAACAATTAGCGTTCACTGCTGCTCCCGTGTCTTTTCTGTTACTTTTGAACGTTGCAAATCGCCGTCGTCTTGATAAAGAAACCCTAAACGCGGCAAATCGTAACATTGCTCATCTTGACCAGCGCTTCTCCGATGATATCAAAGCTTTAGATCAGCAAGTGCGAACACTGCCCACCTTTGTTGATCTCGCCAGCGTTCGCAAAACAATTCAGCAGCGGCACGATAACGCGATCGCTCAATTACAGCACAATGTCTCCAGCCGATTGAGCGCGATCGAAAGTCGGGATCATGAACAGCTTGAAAAAGAATTAGAGTACCTGAAGACGAAGTACTCTCAGCTAGCAGAATCGATGGCAACCGTTTCGCAGTATTTGAATCGGTTAGTGACCACAAATCGCGTCGAAAGTGCCGAAAGTGAGATTGCCGAATTACGCACCGAAGTGGAGCAATTAGCGTCGAAACTCAGCGAGGTTTCGACCAGTCAGAAGCAAGTAATTCCGCGGCTGATGCAAGATGAAATTCATCAAATTCATCGGCGGTTGAATAGCTTGCCCTCGCCTTTTGATGCGACTGCTTTAAAGCAAGAAGTAGATGGACTCGTCAAAATTGTTGGAGATTTGGTATCTCGGCGAGATATGGCAAAGCTGATGGCAGAAATTGAAAAAATCCGCCATCAACATCAAGCTTTAGAGCAAACAGTCGTTCCGATGCGATCGGTAAATACCATTATGCGAAAGCAGATGGAAACTTTATCGTCTTGGATGACAACCGGACATCCGGCTTCGCCTGGGAGCAATATCAATCTTGAGCAGTTGCAGAATACCGTCGCTCAACTCGAAGCGCGGTTAGAAGAAAGTGCAAATCTCAAAGATATGCATACCGAAATGGAAACCATGCTCAATGGGCATTTGAGCCATTTGCAAGAGCAATTTGAAAGCGTTCAGCAGCATACCCGCAGTCTCGATCGCCAACAGAAACAGCTTGCTGAATGGATGGGTCGTTTGCCTGAAATGTTGGATGCAAAAGCATTGCAAAATCAGATGAAGTATCTCACTTCTCGTTTAGAAGTCACTGAAGCTCAGCTTTCAGACCTGGTGAATACGCCAAAATCTGAGTATGAATTGATGTTTAACCTATCTCAGGCACAATCTGATCCGTTTGCAAATACTCGCGCTGTGCTACAAGAAGCATTAAGTTCGGCTCAGTCTCGTGTGATTGTGGTATTCCCTTACCCCGACCAGGCAACGCTAGATGCAGAACTGATGCAAAGCTTTCAAGACTTTCTCAATCGGGGAGGACAGCTTGATATTGGTTGGGGACATTTGGGAGATCGGCAAGCGATGCAACAAGCAAAACTGATCTCCGATCGCGAAGCTCCTTCAACCTCCAAGAGCTATATTAAGCAAATTCTGCAACAGCTTACCCAACTCAAGCGCGAGTATTCTGAGCAATTTCATTTTAAGATTTTAGGCACGAATGAAAATTTCCTGGTTTGTGATTCCAGCTATGGCGTGGTTGGAATTCAACCAATTCCGACCGCTAGCGTTGCCTTTCCTGAAGTTGCATTTGGCATTCGGACTGAAAATCAAACGGTGATTCAGGGATTAGTCGATCGCTTTAACAAGCCGATGCTCGATGCGAAAGATGTAACGTCGCATTTGAATCGAGCGATCACCCGGTATGAGATGGGCGATTTTCAAGGTGCGATCGAAGACTATTCTAAAGTCGTTGAACTCGATTCAAACCATTACATTGCTTATAACAATCGGGCGCTGATTAAGTTTGAATTGGGGAATTACGCAGAAGCGATCGCAGATTTGAATCGGGCTGTGATTAGTCATTCGGGCAACTGCATTGCTTACTGTAATCGGGGTGTCATTTGGGCACAGATGGGTGAGAAAAATAACGCGATCGATGATTTTAGCTATGCCATTCAAGTCGATCCAGCTTGTCTGAATGCCTATTTTCAAAGAGGCTTGGCACGGATGAAATTTGAGAATACGCTCGGTGCGATCGATGATTTTACTGCCATGATTTGTATTGATGCAATGAATGCTGTGGCTTACTTTCATCGAGGGCTAGCTCGCAGTAAAGTGAGTGATAAAACTGGAGCGATTCGGGATTTGAAAGAGGCCGCTTGGTTGTTTTCGGTACAAGGCGATCAGGCGAAACATCAACATGCGATCGCGGCAATTCATAAACTCCGTAAACGTTTTGTGACCGTAGACACTCCGGATCTGAAGCTCGTTTGTGAGGCTTAATATTGCAGCATCGCGCTTTGCGGTTTAATTGAGAGTAGACGTTACGACCTCGAAGACCATGACTCTCCAAAGTAAGCCTGCCTGGGCTGGCGATGATTTTCTCTCGCGCTGTGTCAATTTGTTGATTCAGACTCAGCCTGTTTACGCGGTGATGAAACAGCAGGCGCGTCAAGTCCTAATTAAAACGGCTGAGCGAAATGGTGTGCCTTGGCGGAAACGAGTTGAAGAATTGGCGACGGCTGAAATTGAACATTCTGCTGCTCAGCTTACCAATCAGAAAGTCAGCTATCCCGATTATTACCAAGTGCCATTTCATGCTTACGAGCACGGGAATCTATGCTGGCAAGCTGCGTTTGAGGCAGAACCTGCGACTCATGCGATGGCACTCCGAGTCTGGAAGGATGAACCGCTGACGTGGGAGGAAGCTCAAGCTCGACTGCGGGGGAGCTTCCATCAGGTACTTGCTCAAAATATTCAACAGCCTGTGCAAGACATTCTCGACATCGGTTGCTCGATTGGACTGTCTACTATAGCTCTACATCGGTTCTATCAGAATCGGCAGCAGCAGCAAGTTCGCACGGTTGGGCTAGATTTATCCCCTTATATGCTGGCAGTCGCTCAGTATCGGGATGGCGATCGCGAGATCAGTCAATGGATTCATGCCAATGCTGAAGCAACCGAGTTGCCCGATTGCTCATTGGATTTGATCACGATCCAGTTTGTGCTGCATGAGTTGCCGCGATATGCGACGATCGCGATTTTTCAAGAAGCACTGCGATTACTGCGTCCGGGCGGGCATCTGGGGATTGTCGATAACAATCCCCAGTCGCCAGTGATTCAGAACCTACCGCCCGTACTCTTCACGCTGATGAAAAGTACGGAGCCTTGGTCAGATGACTACTATACGTTTAATGTTGAAACGGCTCTAGAGTCTGTTGGCTTTGAGCAAGTTACAACGGTTGCAAGTGATCCTCGACATCGCACGATTTTGGGATGTAAGCCATGAATTTTCAGAATAAAACGATCATTCTGACAGGAGCATCGGCTGGTATTGGGAAAAATCTCGCGATCGTGCTCGCTCAAAAGGGCGCAAATTTAGTGCTCGCTGCTCGAAATTCGACCGCTTTAGAAGAAACAGTTGCGTTGTGTATCGCACAGGGAGGACAAGCAATTGCAGTCCCGACAGATGTGACTTACCCTGAAGCCTGTCAAAAACTGATTGAATCTGCGATCGCAAGATTTGGACAGATTGATTGTCTGATTAACAATGCTGGCATCTCGATGATTTGTCGGTTTGAGGAAGTCACGGATCTGACAACTTTTGATCAGATTATGCGAGTGAACTATCTAGGAGCTGTGTATTGTACGCATTCTGCTTTACCTCATCTCAAACACAGTCAAGGGCTTTTAGTTGCGATCTCTTCTCTTTGCGGTAAAACGGGAGTTCCGACACGCACAGGATATGTGGCGAGTAAACATGCAATGCAAGGTTTTTTCGATACACTCCGAATTGAACTGCAAGGGAGTGGTGTCGATGTATTAGTAGTATCTCCGGGATTTGTTGCAACTGACATTCGAGAACGTGCTTTCGATGGGAAGGGGCAACTACTAGGGCAGAGTCCTCGCGATGAAGAACAAGGCACAATGTCTGTAGAGGAATGTGTGCGGCAAATTGTGGGTGCAATGGAAAAACGGAAACGAGAGCATTTGATGACCTTGAAAGGCAAAGCAATTCCGTGGGTAAAACTCATCGCGCCGGGGCTAGTCGATCGCATCGCTGCCTATGCTGCGCGTGTTAAGGCGGAGAAAAATAGCCCTCTTGCGTAAATCCCTGCGCCTTGACCCATGAAATTTTCGGCTTGTATGTTGAGGAAGAACTGATGAAGCGTCAATATCGCCTTTTTGTGCGTCGTCGAAGCTGAAAAAACAATATGCCATGAAGCACAGGACTAGATGATTCAACCTTCTCCAAGATCGCCCTGCAAAGTGATCCAGCCCTAGTTCTTCCTTCAGTTGCTGATAAGCTTGCTCGATCGTCCATTTTTGATGTGCCCAAGCCAAGAGTTGCGGCAAAAAGTTGAGATAGAAGCATTAGAGACGTAATACCGAATCGTCCCATCTTCAAACTTCTTTGCATCTTTGAAGGTCATGTTCTGCTCGCGCTTTAGTTCTATTCCTATTGTAGAAAGTCTTCACGCTACTTAACGGAGTAGTATCTGCGCGCAACTAAAGCACAGGTAGGCTAGCTCTTTAGCTATTCATGTAAACAATGGCTTCAAATTACTATCTATCGTCTCGAATCATGACGTTAATTATATTCTTCTCCAATTATATTTCTCATCTATTATCCCAGTAATTACATCTGTGCTATTTGTCTACAACACTGGCAATTCATCAAAAAAATCTATTCACACACCTCAGAAGGAAAACCCTATGAGCAGCGAAAGTGGATGCCCATTTATGGGTCGAGGTCAGAAACTTCAACCTCGTCATGTACCGACAAACCGAGAGTGGTGGCCGAATTATTTGAATCTGAGCATCCTCCATCAGCATCCCCCCCAGGCAAATCCTATGGGTGAGGAATTCAACTACGCGGAGGAGTTCAAGAGCCTTGATTTAGCTGCCCTTAGAGCAGATATCTACGAGCTAATGACGACCTCTCAGGACTGGTGGCCAGCCGATTACGGTCATTATGGGCCGCTCTTCATCCGAATGGCTTGGCACAGCGCAGGTACGTATCGGATTGGCGATGGTCGGGGTGGCGCAGGCTCGGGTAGTCAGCGCTTTGAGCCGCTCAATAGTTGGCCAGATAACGCCAACCTCGATAAGGCGCGCATGTTGCTTTGGCCGATTAAGCAGAAATATGGCAAGAAAATCTCGTGGGCTGATCTCATGGTCTTTGCGGGCAACTGCGCTCTGGAGTCGATGGGCTTCAAAACGTTGGGCTTTGCTGGCGGGCGCGTGGATGTCTGGCAGCCCGAGGAAGACATCTACTGGGGGTCTGAGAAAGCTTGGCTCGGCAATGAGCGTTACCAAGACGATCGAGTTCTGCTGAATCCCCTTGCCGCTGTTCAGATGGGTCTGATCTATGTGAACCCGGAAGGACCAGACGGCGAGCCTGATCCAGTGGGTTCAGGTCGCGATATTCGCGAGACCTTTGGTCGGATGGCGATGAATGATGCAGAGACAGTCGCGCTGGTGGCGGGCGGACATACCTTTGGCAAATGTCACGGTGCGGGCGATCCATCGCATGTTGGTGCTGAACCTGGAGGTGCGACTATCATCGATCAGGGACTGGGCTGGAAGAGCACCTTCAACACAGGTATCGGTGTCGATGCAATCACCAGTGGGATCGAAGGTGCATGGACTACTCATCCGACTCAGTGGGACAACAACTACTTTGAGAACCTATTTAACTATGAGTGGGAGCTGACAAAGAGTCCTGCTGGCGCGCATCAATGGGTGCCTAAGAATGGTGCTGGTGCAAATACAGTGCCGGATGCACATGATCCATCAAAACGGCATGCTCCCATGATGACCACAGCCGACATGGCAATGAGGATGGATCCTACCTATGAGCCGATTTCACGGCGTTACTATGAGAACCCGAATGAGTTTGCAGATGCGTTCGCCAAAGCATGGTTCAAGTTGACACACCGCGACATGGGACCACGATCGCGTTATCTCGGTTCAGAAGTTCCTGAGGAAGAATTCTTGTGGCAAGATCCCATTCCCACAGTTGACCATGAATTGATCAATGAGTCGGACATTGCCACTCTCAAAGGCAAGATTCTGGCTTCGGGACTATCTGTTTCCCAACTGGTTTCAACGGCTTGGGCATCAGCATCAACGTTTCGCTGCTCTGATATGCGGGGTGGAGCGAACGGAGGGCGCATTCGTCTCGCGCCGCAGAAGGATTGGGAAGTCAATGAACCCGCCCAATTGGCAACAGTAATCCAAACGTTAGAAGCGATCCAACGGGAGTTCAACACCTCGCAGTCTGGCGGCAAGCGGGTTTCGCTTGCTGACTTGATCGTTCTGGGCGGATGTGCAGGCATTGAACAAGCTGCAAAAAATGCGGGTCACGACGTAACGGTTCCCTTCCAGCCGGGACGCACGGATGCGGTGCAAGAGAAAACAGATGTCGAGTCCTTCGCTGTGCTCGAGCCAACGGCAGACGGGTTTCGCAACTACTCTAGCGGCAACCACAGCGAATCGCCCGAAGAGTTGCTGGTCGATCGAGCACAATTGTTGTCTCTATCAGCCCCTCAGATGACGGCTCTCTTGGGCGGCTTGCGCGTCTTGGGGGCGAACTTTGGAGGAGCCAAACAGGGTGTCTTCACCCATCGACCCGAGACGTTGACTAATGACTTCTTCGTCAACCTGCTCGACTTAGGCACGACATGGAAGGCGACTTCTGAAGATGAGTATGAGTTCGAGGGGAGCGATCGCAAAACGGGTGAACCCAAATGGACTGCGACCCGCGTTGACCTTATCTTTGGGTCAAATTCTCAGCTTCGCGCGCTTGCAGAAGTCTATGGCGCGGAGGACTCGCAACCGAAATTTGTGCAGGACTTCGTGGCAGCGTGGAACAAGGTGATGAACCTCGATCGCTATGATCTTCGTGCGGTTTCGGCGAAAAGCGCTGCGAGGGGCTTCTAAGCATCACTCATCCTCCGAGGTAAGCCACTCTTTCTCCCAAGGGCTTACCTCAAGAATTCTCATTTCGAGAACTGATAGAGAGAGCACATTGAAATCACAATTGCATTCAGGTTGCGAGGCTAGGATCATCGCCTTCTAGCATCGTGCCCTTGAGCGTCGTGTCTTTGAGATCTGCGCCGCTCAGGTTAGCATTCTCTAGAGAAGCATCTGTTAGATTTGCTTGCTCTAGTTCAGCATTGGCGAGGTCTGCTTCACTCAAATCCGCAGCCTCTAAGTTTGCACCACTCAGTATGGCTTGATTGAGATCTGCCTGGGTTAAGGTCGCTTGAATGAGATTTGCTACTTCGAGATCGGCATTGCTCAAATCCGCACGATCGAGCAATGCGCCTTCTAAAATCGTGCCTCCTAGCATGGCATTGCTGAGATTTGCCCCTGTCAAATCGGCTCCCGCTAGGTCTGCCCCACTCAGGTCGGTGCTGCTGAAGTCAGCATTGATCAAGGTCGCGTTTCTTAGGCTCGCGCCTTCTAAGTTAGCACCTGCGAACACGGCATTACTGAGATTCACCCCTGATAAATCTGCTTCTGCGAGATCTACGTTACTAAAGTCGCGATCGCCACTTTCATACCGCTGCTGTAGTTGCTGAACGTCTATCGGTTGTACCATCGCAAACCTCCTAGTCCTCTTATGTCGCTTTCTTCGGCTTTTGTAAAGTTTGAGTGTATGGGTTCTCACTACGAAAAGCGTCTACCTGTTGTCATACGCCCCGCAATCAAAACACTTCTTAATACTTCCGATTCACATCCATCCGATGTTGTAGCGTTTTTAGTTAAGGCAATTCTTTCGGGTTACTTAATCTTTTTGACTGATTCTGACTTGAAATCGACAATCAATCAAGGCATCAAAGGGCGCGATGGGCTGAACCTATAGCCTAACCCTATCCGTGTAAGAACTCACCCCCGAAAGTCAGACTCGGCAGACCTATTTAATTTTCGTCAATTTTTTCATTCCCAGAGGAACAGAAGAGGGACATAAGGAGCCTGTGAGGAAGAATTTCCCGCAGCTAAGGGGGCAGGATAACTTTTTGAGCTAACCCAACCTGTCTAAGCAGCCAAATTGCCCACCACGTTACATCGATTTCCCACCAGCGCCATCCTGCTTTCGCTACATGAGGATAAGCATGATGATTGTTATGCCACCCTTCACCATAGGTCAGAATTGCTGCCCACCATAAATTTCGAGAGCCATCGGGAATGTCAAACGATCGATATCCCCAAACATGCGTCACAGAATTAATAAACCAAGTACTATGCCAGAGCAGCACCGCTCTGACAAACATGCCATAAATCACGAACGACCAACCGCCAATCATATAGAGCAAGAGTCCGAGCGGAAACTGTAGGAGAACAAAGTAACGATTCAACCAGCGATAGAATGGATCGCGCGCGAGATCTGGCGCAAAGCGTTTATATTGCTCATAGTCAAAAAACTCAGCATGAGGATAGAAGATCCACAGCATATGGCTCCACCAGAAGCCTCGCCGAGCAGAGTAAGGATCTTTCTCTTCATCTTCTGTATGAGCATGATGTAAGCGATGCCCAGCTACCCAAAAAATTGGTCCGCCTTGTAAAGCTAAAGCACCAATCAGTGCGATCGCATATTCCAACCCTTTCGGAACTTGAAAACTTCGATGGCTCAATAAGCGATGATACCCCAGACAAATCCCAATGCTGCCAAAGAACCAATGAAGCACTAGCATTGTCCCCAAAGCTGACCATGAAAAGAACCAAGGCGCTAGCAGTGCAAGGGCATGAATCAGTGCAAAAAATGCGACGGTTCCCCAATTCAAAGGCGGATTAGACCTTGACGATAAAGATTCAGATGACATAACGTTCTTCCTCAACCACACTATCAGTCAATTAGAGCCATTCCTATGACGTTACTGAAGCTTGTCGCAGTGCTGAGATCGCTGGATAGCGAACAGCTCGTTCAGAACTCATTAATTCACTGCATCACTAGCCAGTAAAGAATGGCAGCAGAATCATGGAATGCTCATCACTCCATGATCTTTTGCATTAAGCTTAGCGCTTAGACATCTTCTGGATAGAGATTGCTATAGCGATTGAGTTCATCGACAGTAATCAGATTTTTCAGTCCTTCTTGACGCGATCGCAGAAGTTCCTGGCTCAGATGTGCAATTTCGCCGTCTGGTAAGTCTGCTTGTGCTAGCTCATCAAAAAACTGATGATAAACATCCCGAAGCTGATGAGCAAACTTAAATCGAAGTTGCTGGGCTTGGAGTCGCTTTTGTGCCAGCGTCGATTCTGGTGCTTGATTTGCCCAATCTTGCGGCTTGAGAAAGACTTCGGTCAGTTCAGCTTCTGGGCTACCCGGTTCCGACTCGTAGGCATATTCCCATCGAGCCAGGGGTGGCAATGACATGAGAATCGATTCAGTCCGTCCATTCGTTTGCAAGCCGAATACAGTGCCACGATCGTAGACCAAATTAAATTCGGCATAGCGTCCTCGGCGGTAAAGTTGGAAATTGCGTTCGCGATCGCCATAGTTCATTGATTGGCGTTTTTGCGCGATCGGTAAGTAAGCAGGAAGAAACGCATTCCCACAGCTTTGAACGAAGGCAAAAAGTTCTTCCCAAGTCCGAGGAACAGAATCAACTTGCTGACTATATTGTGCAGCGAGTGACTCTGATTGTGATCCGACATAAAGCGATCCATTCCCATCCTGGTAATCGAAGAAGATGCCGCCAATACCTCGCTGCTCTTGACGATGACGCAAGTAAAAATACTCGTCACACCACAATTTGAAGGCAGGATAGTAAGCCGGATGATGGGCATCGCAGGCATTTTTTAGGGTTTGATGGAAGTGAATAGCATCTTCTGCGAAAGGATAGTACGGTGTTAAATCTGCACCGCCGCCAAACCACCAAATCGAACCTGCTTCAAAGTAGCGATAGTTGAGGTGAACAGTCGGAACATAAGGGTTGCGAGGATGCAGTACCATTGAGATTCCAGTGGCGAAGAAAGGCTGTCCAGCAGCCTCTGGACGCTGTGCCAGAATAGAGGGGGGCAAACTTTCACCCCAAACCTCAGAAAAGTTCACGCCACCTTGTTCAAACACTCGCCCATCGCGAATCACGCGAGTCCTTCCCTCGCCGCCTTCGGTGCGTTCCCAATGGTCTTCTTGAAATTTTGCTTCTCCATCTAGTTGCTCTAGTGCAGCACAAATTTCATCTTGTAGGTTCTGGACAAATTGTTTTGCTCTCTGCCGTGAGTCTACAGGGGGCAGAGAGTTTGTCAAAGAATTGAATTGCAAAAGAGTATTTCTAGCCATAGCAGGGGTAGTGAGTTGCTTTAATCACTCTATGGTTATTAAACTGACTAACTACAAAACCGTTTCAAAACTTAATACAAAGCGTTAAATCATCAAACGAGCTAGAAAGGCTCTAATCATGCACGCTTCCATCGGGCATAATTGCGCCTTGCAAATCTGCATCGGTCAAATCGGTTCCCGTCAGATCTGCACCTTGCAAATTCGCATTGCATAGGTTTGCGCCGCTCAAGTTCGCATAACTTAAATCAGCCCCGCGCAAACTTGATGCACTCAAGTCCGTAATCAAATCTCCCCAGAGCAATCTGCGACTCAAATTTGCTCGACATAGCTTCGCACCATCTAGATCCGCATGATGAAGTACCACAGCCCCCAAATCGGCATAGCTCAAATCTGCACCACTCAACACTGCAAATCCGAGATCCGTTCGTTGGTCAGAACTAGGACGAAGATCCGCTTCAATTAACAATGCGTGTGAGAGCTTGGCATGAGTGAGATTTGCACCGCATAAACTCGCTTTCACTAAATTGGCTTCATCTAATCGAGCGTGGACTAACTTGGCTCCCGTGAGATCAGCCTCACGTAAACTGACTCGATATAAATCTGCTTCACTTAAATCAGTTCCCCAAAGAATTGCTTCACTTAAGTTTGCTTCGCGCAGACAAGCTTGATGAAAGTTAATTTTGCCGAGTCGCGTCTGACGTAGATCTGCATGACTAAAATCGGCTCGGCTCAAGTTCGCATTGGTTAGCTCAGCATCTTGTAAAGCAATGCGCTGAAAGTTGCGTTCTCCAGTGTTATATCGTTTGAGTAGCTCATCTACTTTCATCGCGTTCACTCTTCCTCGATCGTAGTTTCATTCTTCATCTTATGCTGTGAGTGCTGGAATACAGCCCACCCCAGATACGATGTTTCTTCGAGCATGACTATACTCTCGAAAAAATCAAGAAATGGGCTTGACATTTTATAACTATCTAGCTATTAAGTTAGATAGCTGATTATTCAGACTACTTTGTATTTTACTCATCCATACGGATTTATCAACTCATGACAACGCTATTGCAAAGACGTGATCGTGTCCCCCTCTGGGATCGCTTCTGTGATTGGATTACGAGTACCGAGAATCGGCTTTATATTGGTTGGTTTGGGGTGTTGTTGATTCCGACTGCGCTGACCGCCGCGATCGTATTTATTCTTGCGATGATTGCGGCTCCTCCGGTAGATATTGATGGCATTCGAGAACCCGTTTCTGGGTCATTGCTCTACGGAAATAACATTATTACAGCGACCGTTGTGCCAACTTCTGCGGCAATTGGCTTACATTTTTATCCCATTTGGGAAGCCGCTTCATTGGATGAATGGCTCTACAATGGTGGTCCTTATGAATTGATTGTCTTTCACTTCCTGATTGCGATTTTTGCCTACATGGGGCGGCAATGGGAATTGAGCTATCGCCTAGGAATGCGTCCTTGGATTCCAGTTGCATTCTCTGCTCCAGTCGCAGCAGCAACTTCTGTACTCCTGATTTACCCGATCGGACAAGGAAGCTTTTCTGATGGTTTGATGCTCGGCATTTCAGGAACGTTCAACTTTATGATTGTGTTCACGGCTGAACATAACATTCTTATGCACCCGTTTCACATGCTAGGGGTGATCGGGGTCTTTGGAGGTGCATTATTTAGCGCAATGCATGGTTCGTTAGTGACATCTTCTTTGATTCGCGAAACAGCAGAAACAGAATCTCAGAACTATGGCTATAAGTTTGGACAAGAAGAAGAAACCTACAATATCATCGCTGCACACGGGTACTTTGGGCGATTGATCTTCCAGTATGCGAGCTTCAACAATTCGCGCTGGCTACACTTCGTGCTTGCTGCTTTTCCAGTGATGGGAATTTGGTTTGCTGCTCTGGGAATTAGCACCATGGCATTTAATCTCAATGGGTTTAACTTCAATAGTTCGATTCTCGATAGTCAAGGGCGAACGATCGAGACTTGGGCAGATTTGCTCAATCGAGCAAATGTTGGGATTGAAGTGATGCACGAGCGCAATGCTCACAATTTTCCGCTTGATTTAGCATCAGGTGCAGCTCAACCGCTAGCACTGATAGCCCCGACCATCCAGAGTTAGTCTGATCTTCCTTCATCAACGAGCGTCCTCTAACCAGGACGCTTTCTTGCCAGAGTTTTTAGGAGAGCCTGAATGAAATCCCCCATCCGAGAATTCTTTTTCTGGTCATTGCTGAGTACCTGGGTAATGGTGATCTCACTAGGATTAGGAGTATTGATGAGTTCACCTGCAAGGGCAGAGATTCGGCAGTTAGAAGAAGCACCGGGACAAAGTGTGATCCAATCTCGACAATTGCTGCAAGACCAGCATGGAAATCGCTGGCAAGCGATCGCATTTCAACGCAGTTATCCCAATGGTCAAACCAGTTTTGATCTCAGGCTTGTGGGGTTTCCGGGAATTACCAACATTGATCACTCTCAGCCTTTGATGCTCACAAATTCTTTGGGCGCAAATTTGACTGCTCACGCAAATGATCAAGCAATTTTTACCGATAAAATTCATCCCGAACCGAATGTTGGGCAATACGATTTACAGGCTGTATTC
Organism: Leptolyngbya boryana PCC 6306; assembly: GCF_000353285.1. Taxonomy (NCBI): domain Bacteria; kingdom Bacillati; phylum Cyanobacteriota; class Cyanophyceae; order Leptolyngbyales; family Leptolyngbyaceae; genus Leptolyngbya; species Leptolyngbya boryana. The sequence continues at coordinate 4,966,688 of NZ_KB731324.1, read as the reverse complement.
CCTCAGATGCAGGCAGAAATCCCACTCAAACTTTCAATCCCAACGCTTCAAGACGAGTCGGTTCGTCTCTCAGTTTCACCTTTGATTATTCAGGAATGGAAGGCTGTTGCAAGCAGTGAATTGCAGATTAAAAAATAGAGGTTTTATTCCGTAAACTCTTTAAGCTTGCTGCTTGCTGTTGGACTCGTTCACTGATGCGATCGCACGCTAGCTCGCAGAACTCAAAAATCATTGGATCAGCGATTTCGTAGTAGGCACTTGTACCTTTCGCCTCCCGCGATAAGATTCCGGCTTGATAGAGCACTTTGAGATGCTTTGATAAATTCGCCTGCCCTAAACCTGTTGCTTCGGAGATTTCCATCACATTCATCGCGCCCGATCGCAAACAAGTCAGAATCTGAAGCCGACTCATCTCTGACAAGACTTTGAAATAGTCGGCAACAGCAGCAAGAATCGCTGGATCTGCTTTTGATGGTTTAGTTTTTGGCATAGGGTAATTCAGCAATCAATAGGGTAATTTTATAACTAATTAGGATTATAGCCAATTACCGAACTAACTCAGATTAGAGCGTCGATCATAGATATACATAGATATGAATGCTTGAAAAGACTTGTGCTATGTCACGTGCATAGTAAGAGAGAGCATTATCAGCTTAACTCTGAAGATATAAAACCTGTGGAGACCTTCGCTCTTTAGCGTTGCTAAATGCTGCGCGGACTTCGTTTGTGTAGCCGCGAATTCCATTCGCAAGGCATTTGTCGCAAACATTCTTCAATTTGGTATCAGGTCTATTTTTGAGCAGATGCTATCTTTGTGTGATTTCTTCGCTATAATACTACGGTGAATCGACCAACTCACCGTAGTATTTCATAAAATCGCCAAATGTTAGTTTTTGCTGAGCAAATTCCGTTAATTTGGTCAAACCGATCAAGCTTTATTTGATGATTCCTTCAAGTCACAACTAGAATTTATGCAATACAATTCCCTTGGTGAAAGTAACCTCAAAGTTTCTGAAATTTGCCTAGGTACGATGACCTTTGGGCAGCAAAATACAATCGAAGAAGCCCATCAACAACTTGATTACGCTCTCGATCGTGGCATTAATTTTATTGATGCCGCAGAAATGTATCCTGTTCCGCCACGTGCTGAAACTCATGGCGTGACTGAAACTTACATTGGTGAGTGGCTAAAATACCAGCAAAGAGACAAAGTGATTGTCGCCACGAAAGTGATTGGTGCAGGACGACGGTTCAAATGGGTACGTGAGGGGGTGAACAAAGTCGATCGCAATAGTGTACAACAAGCGATCGACGATAGCCTCAAGCGGCTCCAAACTGATTATGTCGATCTGTACCAAATTCATTGGCCCGATCGCTATGTGCCGCAATTTGGACAAACCATTTTTGATCCCAAGCAAGAGCGGGAAACAGTTCCCATTGCTGAACAGTTGGAAGTATTTGCAGATCTGATCAAGGCTGGAAAAATTCGCTACTTGGGACTGAGCAATGAAACCCCTTGGGGCATTACAACGTTTAGCTATCTTGCTCAACAATTAGGATTACCGAAAGTGGTGTCAATTCAAAATGCTTACAACTTATTGAATCGGGTCTTTGATTCTGCATTGGCAGAAGCTTCGTACCGCGAGAATGTGGGTTTACTAGCTTATAGTCCTTTAGCATTTGGATTTTTGTCTGGAAAGTATTTACAAGGCGATCCTGGAACGACTCGAATTACCCTATTTGAGCAGTTTGGACAGCGTTATCTTAAACCTAGAGTCAAGGAAGCGGTTGCGGCTTATGCTGAGGTTGCAAAACGTCACAACCTTAGTCCGACAGCATTAGCGTTAGCATTTGTTCGGAGTCGTTGGTTTGTGAGCAGTACTATTATCGGTGCAACAACCCTAGACCAACTTCGAGAAAATATCGATAGCATCAAGGTTGATCTAACTCCAGACATTCTCAAAGACATTGAGGAAGTTTACACGCAATATCCCAATCCGGCTCCTTAAGTCGGTTTGCACTCAATGTCTGACCATCGAGCGTTCTGCTGCGAGGTGCAGCGTTGGGAGATGTCGATCGCAGGACTAAAAATTACGAGTCGGTCAAGCAATTCGACATCTCCAGAAGAAATCTTGAGAAGCGTAGTCAGTTCGATTCGGCAATACCTGAAGAAAAGACAGAACTCATAGCCAATCAATTTGTAAAGGGGCAGAACTCCGCCCCCTAAATTCCCCATTTTCGGGAACTTTGAGAATCTTAGATCACTACGATCGTGGAAATTTTCTAAGATTTGATCAGCGTTGATCGTTAGGAATATCTCAATGTCGCATTTGTTTGAACCCCTTACCCTTCGAGATGTCACTCTCCGCAATCGCATTGTCGTCTCCCCCATGTGCCAATACTCCAGCATTGATGGATATGCCAATGATTGGCACTGGGTTCATTTAACAAGTCGTGCTGTTGGTGGAGCAGGATTAGTGTTTACTGAAGCAGCCGCGATCGAACCCCAGGGACGCATTAGCCCTGAAGATTTAGGAATTTGGTCAGATGATCAGATTGAAGCTTTAGCAAAAATTGTCACGAGTATTCATAACTGTGGTGCGGTTGCAGGCATTCAACTCGCCCATGCAGGCAGAAAAGCAAGTACTGCAAAACCAAGTGAAGGGGGACATGCGATCGACGAGTCTCAGGGAGGATGGCGACCGATTGTATCGAGTAGTGCCGTTGCATTTAGTCCCAAGCATCCAACCCCAGAAGCCTTGACTGTCGAAGAAATTCAGCAAACGACTGAGGCATTTGCTCAAGCCGCGCGTCGATCAGTAGAAGCTGGATTTCGAGTCATTGAAATTCACGCAGCACATGGGTATTTACTGCATCAATTTCTCTCGCCTTTGGTGAATCAACGACAAGATGAGTATGGTGGCAGCTTTGAAAATCGCACTCGATTTCTCCAAGAGGTCGTTCGAGCAGTGCGGGAGATTGTACCAGAACGCGATTCGCTCTGGGTTCGCATCTCAGCAACCGATTGGGCAGAGCAAGGATGGGACATTGAACAAAGCATTTCTCTGAGCGATAAGATCAAATCTCTTGGCGTTGATGTGATTGACTGTTCTTCGGGTGGCACGATCCCTGGCGTGAAAATCCCTCTATCTCCGGGCTACCAAGTGCCCTTTGCTGAACGAATTCGTCGAGAAGCCAAAATTCAAACGGGTGCAGTGGGATTGATCACCTCTGCTGAACTAGCAGATTATATTATCCGTGCAGGTCAAGCAGATGTTGTCTTGATAGGGCGGGAATTCTTGCGGAATCCCTATTGGGCACTTCAAGCAGCAAAAGAACTAGGTCAGGAAAAAGTCTATCCCGTGCAATACGAACGAGCCTGGATTTAATGACAGAGTGTCTCGGTCGGATGGAACCTGTATGAACGCACCTCTAGCACCTCTACAGTTGGGGCTAGTGGCTTTAGAGAGTAACCTATTTCGGATTGTCGATCGTCACTTCATAGTTCACCACTCCGAGCCAAGGAGCTTGAGGTTGCTGATAAGGTTTGAACTTCAAAGGTGCTAGATCAGCGTTGCGAATGAGGTGAGCCATAAAGTGCAGCGAACCTTGTAGCAAATCTGCGCTGAGTAAATCGCGTTCTAAATTTGTCGATCGCAGTTTTTGTGTAAACGATTTCATCAATTTCTTGAGAAAACTTGCATTCTGAGACAATTCTAAATACGCAAACGTAGCACTGCGAATTTCAGCTTCAATCTTGGCAGGATTCGTAATTCTCTGACCATCTAGGATGCCATTAAATCTGCGCTGAATAAATGTTCTTACATGCTCCGAATAAGGCTGAGCATGATATTTCTGCATCGCTTCAGATAAAAGCATCTTGGAATTTCCATTGAGCATTGCGCCAACCACCCAAGCAGCAACATCTGCCGCATAATCTGACTCTGAAGCAAACCGATCGAGCGCATCCCCTAAGCCTTTGAACTTTTCTGGAGTGGCGCGATACGTCTCGATCGAAGACCCAATATCACCCGCCCAAGAAGTATGATCTCCTGTCCAGCGCGTCAAATCTGACCATTGCAGCCCTGGCTGATTGATTTGATCCGACAAAGACGCAATGAAATGTCCAAAATCTATAGTTGCACCTGCTAAGATCACATCTTGATTGAGTTTACCTTCAATAAATGCTTGCTCAAACCCTGTCACAACCGTCCAGACTTTCGTCGTATAGCTCGGCTTCGTATAGCCGCGTAAACGATTTGTAATCTCGTAAGTCGAGGCATCAGGGTGAGATTGTTCAAAATCGCTGATAAATTGAAGAACGGTTGTGAAATCAGTCATAGGACAGAAAGAGAAGCGACACTTAAGAGAATATTAGCGAGACATTACTGTGCCCACACAATTAGACACATCATTCAGCGATAACACTACGGAATGGCGGCAAGGTGAATTGCTGGAAGTCACGATTACCGATTTGAGCGATCGCGGTGATGGAGTAGGTCGCGCAGGCTCACGGGTCGTCTTTGTGCCCGATACGGTCACCGGCGATCGCGCTTTAGTCCGATTGATGCACGTCAAGCCGAATCTTGCTCATGCGAAGTTATACAAACTCCTCGAAGCTTCGCCCCATCGGATTCGACCCGGCTGTATTGTTGCTGACAAGTGCGGCGGCTGTCAGTGGCAGCATGTCGATTATGACTATCAACGAGAAGCGAAACGGAATCAGGTCGTTCAGGCATTAGAGCGAATTGGCGGATTTCGTAACATTGCAGTTGATCCCGTTCTGAATGTGAGCGAACCTCTGCACTATCGCAACAAATCGACTTATCCACTCGGAAGTTCCAACACGCGACAAGTTCAAGCGGGATACTATCAAAAAGGCACGCATCAGATTGTAAATCTGAATCAGTGCCCGATTCAGGATGAGCGATTGAATCCTTTACTGGCTGAAGTCAAACAGGACATTCAGCAGCAGGGATGGCGAATCTATGATGAGAAATATCATCGCGGTCAATTGCGGCATTTAGCCTTAAGAATTGGGCAGCGCACAGGTGAAATCTTGCTGACGTTGATTACGGCTGATCCAGACTTGCCGAATTTAGAAGAGCAGGCTCAGGAATGGCTGCAACGCTATGAGAATTTAGTCGGTGTGTCGCTGAATGTACAGCGCGATCGCACGAATGCCATTTTTGGTTCAGAGACACATTGCATCGCAGGTCAGCCTTTCCTCTCAGAACGATTCGCAAATCTGACGTTCCACATCCGACCCGATACTTTCTTTCAAGTCCATACTGAACAAACTGAAGCTTTGTTAAACATTGTTTTGGAACAGTTAAACTTACAAGGTGACGAAACATTTGTTGATGCTTATTGTGGAATTGGAACAATGACTTTACCGATCGCACAACGTGTCAAAACTGCGATCGGATTAGAAATTCAACCGGAAGCGATTGAACAAGCTCAACAGAACGCAAGTTTGAATGGAATCGAGAACGTCAGATTTGAAGTGGGAGCGGTTGAAAAAGTTTTACAATCGCTTGAGATTCATCCGGATTTAGTCATGCTCGATCCACCTCGTAAAGGATGTAATGCAACTGTTTTGGAGACGCTTCGACAACAGAAACCTAAGCAAATTGTTTACGTCAGTTGTAATGCTGCGACATTAGCACGAGATCTGAAATTGTTATGTGCAGATGATGCCTATCAACTGATACGGGTTCAGCCTGCGGACTTTTTCCCGCAGACGGCTCATGTTGAATGTGCTGCTTTTTTAAACCGAGTGGAGGAGTAAATGCTGTTTAAGGATCTGGTAGAAAAGTTAGGGCAATCCGTGAAGAGTAGTAGCGAAACACCTGATCTAGAAATTTCAGGAGTTTCCGCAGTACTTGATAGTAAGCCGAATACGCTGACCTATTCTGAAAGCCTGAAATTTGCAAAGCAGCTTCGCGAAACCCAAGCTGCTGCGGTGATTTTGCCTGCAAATGAGGAATTACTAGCGATCGCGAAAGAACGCGGTTTAGCTTGGATCGTTGTAGCGAATCCGCGCTATGCGTTTGCTCAAGCGATCGCGCTTTTCTACCAACCTTACAAACCTGCCGCAACAATTCATCCGTCTGCAATCATTGATCCGTCTGCTCAGATTGGTCAAAACGTTGCGATTGGCGCGCATGTTGTGATTGAAGCCAACGTGACAATTGGCAATGATGTTGTTATTCATCCGGGTGTTGTCATTTACCCAGACGTGATAATTGGCGATCGTACAGTTCTCCATGCCAATTGTGTGATTCACGAACGCGCTCAAATCGGTGCAGACTGTGTGATTCATGCAGGGGCAGTGATTGGCTCAGAAGGCTTTGGCTTTGTGCCGACTCGTGAAGGCTGGCTGAAAATGGAGCAATCAGGCTGTACCGTGCTCGAAGATGGCGTTGAAGTAGGGTGCAATTCTTCGATCGATCGCCCTTCTGTCGGTGAGACTCGAATTGGGCGTAATACAAAGATTGATAACTGTGTGCAGGTTGGGCATGGAGTCAAAACTGGAGAGGCTTGTGCATTTGCTGCTCAAGTTGGGATCGCCGGGGGATCTGTACTGGGCAATCGCGTGATTTTGGCAGGTCAGGTCGGTGTGGGCAATGAGAGCCGGATGGGCGATGGTTCGGTTGCCTCTGCAAAAACTGGAGTTCATGCCAGCGTGGCGGCAGGACAAACAGTATCGGGTTATCCTGCGGTCGATCATCGAATTTTTCTACGATCGTCTGCTGTCTATAGCCACTTGTCTGAGATGTACAAAGCGATCAAGCAAATTCAGAAGCGCTTAGGAATGGATACGGATTCATAAGCAACGGTTGAGGAGAATGCGATCCAATTTGTATCCAGACAACTGTACCCAAGCAAAATAGTAGGGGTTCGTGCATCATCACTGATTGCTCTATACTCCTACTATTGTATTCATGTGAGCAATAGATTAACCGTCGTCTTTGTCTTTGCTCTCTTTGCGATCTTCTTGGTCATTCTCTCGATCGTTGTTGTTGCGAGCGTTGGATTTCTCGCCATCTTTCTCATCATCGCTATCATTATCCTTAGCTTTGTCTTCTTGGCGCTTTTCATCGTCATCTTCAGATTGATTTGAGGCTTCTTGCTCCTTGGATGACTCTTCTTTTGCCTCAGTCTCAGATTGTCCACTGCCACAACTTGTAAGTGCAGCACCTCCGATTAAGAGGGAAACGCTCACGAGGAAGACTCCTATCGTTTTTTTCAAATTCACCATAATCATTTACGCTGTTTTTAATCTCTCTTTAAGAATTTAGCGAATAGAGCTACAAACAACATTCCTCGTTTTCTATTGATAGAATTTGCTAAATTCAATGCCTTACGAAATGGAGGTCTTGAAATCGTAGACGATCGCATCATTCGTCATCTGAATCGTGCCTCTTACAGTTGCAAAGATTGAGCCAGCGTTTTGAACTAATTTTGGAACGTCAAGCGTGGTCTGAATGATGCCGAAATCGCCCGTCATCTCGATCGGAGGCGTTCCATCTTGCACAGTCACAGTTCCTGAAGCTTGCAGGGTGCTAGGTTTGACTAATGCTGATAGATCAAAATTTGTTGCAAATGCTCCAAAAGGAGTTGGAATATTCAGAATCGCTTGTCCATCGTTGAAGGTGACATTGCCGCTGAGTGCATTAATTGGAATTGCGATTTCGTCATCTTGAATTTCAGGCTGGAAATCCAAGATGACTAAACCATCGTCTAGATTGACAATGCCTGGAGTGCCGTTGAAATTGAATGGATATTGATCAGAGGATTTGAAGTCGATCGATGAAAAATAACTTCCAAAAGGCGTTGTTAAATTGGACACAAGCGCCCCATTACCAAACTCGATCGAGCCTTGGACTGCTCCTGCTGAAGTTGAAAGATCGACGTCGATTGTGCCATCTGCGAATGGAACTGTGCCTGAGATCTCTTTGACCAACCTGCTGATGGAGACAACGATATCTTGAGCAGATTGAACCGAATCTGTTTGATCGCCGCTGGAAGCGGTTAAACCGCTCGTGACAATTTCTCGGTTTAGGGAATTCGAGAAATCAGGGGGCAATTGAGCGATCGCACTAGTCACTTGCGTGTTGCCCGAAGGGGGTTGTAAGTCTGTTGTCAGTCGTGCTTGATCGAACGTGAGCGTTCTACTTGCTTGCTGGAACGTTGGAAGATCAGGAAATAAAGATGAGGATGCAAAAAAGACAGGTAAACAATTGGGCTTCAGCGGCGATTTTAAGGTAGATGGCTCTAACATAAGGCGACTGGCAACTCCTGTGCTTGTACATTATCAGCCCAGTTACAGGATGGTCTACCTCTGGAGTCATAGATTAAAAGATTTCTACATCTCGACAAAACTCTACCAAAAAACTCGACTAATAGTGATACAGTGAGTCACACCTTAAATAAAGTTGGATTGGGGAAAGTGTAGTGCAAAGCTGCCGCTGTCCCGCAACTGTAAAGCGAGATTTCGCTAAGCCAGAATGCCCACCAGCTTTACGGTTGTTAGTTCTGCGAGGTACAGAATGAGGACTCGGAAATGGATGAGCCTTGCTGCAATGGCAGGGCTGAGTTTGTATTTAGTATTGGGATCAGCAACTCCAGCCCAAGCAATGCACATTGCAGAGGGTTTTTTGCCTGTTCAGTGGGCAGCATTTTGGTGGGCGATCTCGCTGCCGTTCTTTGCGTTTGGACTGCGATCGCTGACGCGGATTACACGCCAAAATCCTGAATTGAAACTGCTCTTAGCATTAGCTGGCGCATTCACATTTGTCTTATCTGCGTTAAAGCTTCCTTCCGTGACAGGAAGCTGCTCGCATCCCACGGGAACTGGACTCGGCGCAATTTTATTTGGACCTGCGGTAATGACCGTTTTAGGGGGATTGGTGCTGCTGTTTCAAGCCGTTTTGTTAGCGCATGGAGGCTTGACAACGCTCGGAGCCAATTTGTTTTCAATGGCGATCGTGGGACCTTTCGTCGCATACGGTATTTATCATTTAGTGCTGAGAACTGGGAATCAAAAAGCTGCAATTTTCCTAGCTTCAGCATTCGCGAATCTTTTAACCTACGTCACAACTTCGATCCAGTTGGCATTGGCGTTTCCGGCAGCAACGGGTGGAGTATGGGCTGCATTTCTAAAGTTTGCTGGAATTTTTGCGCTGACTCAAATTCCCTTAGCCATTAGCGAGGGCTTACTCACGGTCTTAGTCTGGAATTGGCTACAGACCTACAATCGGACTGAATTGGAAACCTTAAACTTAATGAAGACATGAGACAATCATCGACGCGACAGAATTGGTTCCTTGCGATCGCAGTCATTCTCCTCACTGTGGCTCCTTTGGTGTTTGTGCGAGCAGAGTTTAATGGAGCAGATGGACAGGCACAACAACTGATCGAAGAGAGCCATCCGACTTATGAACCCTGGTTTAAGCCCGTGTTTGAGCCTGCGAGTACAGAAGTTGCAAGTTTACTCTTTGCATCGCAAGCGGCATTAGGGGCAGGTATGCTTGGATATGTTATCGGGCTGTATAAAGGGCGATCGCAAGGTAAATAAAACCATGCACCTTTGGCTGGATACGCTTTCTCATCGCAATCGATTACGACAACTACCACCGCAACATAAATTACTATTTGCAACGATCGTACTGTTGATTGCTCTGATTGCAACTCCAATCATTCAGATCGCGATCGCAATCTGGCTAGGAATTTGGATTGTCATCTATGCTCAAATTCCCTGTCGTATCTATTTACGGTTGCTTAGTCTTGCGATCGGGTTTTGGCTGATCAGTATTCCAGCCTTGATCCTGGGGATTGCGGATCGCTCGGCAAGCGATGCAGTTTTGGGTTTCTCAATTGGATCGACTTACTTTTATTTGAGCCAGCAAGGGATTTTACAAGCTGTCGTCATCTTGACTCGGACACTTTCGACAGTCTCGTGCTTATATTTCGTCTTATTCACAACCCCATTTACAGAAATATTACAAGTTCTCAAACAAATCAGATGTCCAGAGGTACTCACAGAACTGCTGATGCTGATGTACCGATTCATTTTTATTTTGCTCTCAACTGCTCGTGAACTTTGGATTGCTCAACATTCGCGCAATGGTTATCGCAGTGTCCGACGCTGGTTTTATAGCTTGAGTCTGCTGATCAGTCAGCTTTTTCGTAAAACAATGGAGAACTATCAACAATTCGTTTTATCCACTGCAGCAAGAGGGTTTAATGGGGAATTTCGAGTCTATTCGCCACGAACCTATCGCCCTTCTCGACGCTATGCGATCGAAGCTAGTTTAGGATGTCTCATATTGCTTCTTATCAGCCTATGTCGTTAGCCTTTGATCAAGTCGAATATACGTATCCCGGAACCAAAAACCCTGTGATTCAGGGCTTGACGGTAGAGATTCCGATCGCAAAACGAACGGCTTTGATTGGGCAAAATGGCTGTGGTAAAACCACATTGTTTCTACTGGCAAATGGTTTATACAAGCCACAACGCGGCACGATTGCTTGGAAAGGTCAGACATTGAGTTACGATCGCCGATCGCTGATCGAACTTCGGCAAAAAGTAGGCTTAGTCTTTCAAAACCCCGAACAGCAGTTGATCGCATCAACCGTTGCAGAAGATATTTCGTATGGATTGTGTAACTTAGGCTGGACAGAATCAGAGATCGAACCTGCGATCGCGAAATCTCTAGCCGAATTTGGTTTAACTGAACTCGCTCATCATCCGATTCATCACTTGAGCCTAGGGCAGAAAAAGCGAGTTTCCCTAGCAGATGTCATGGTTCTCAAGCCTGAGTTATTGCTACTAGATGAGCCAACAGCTTATCTCGATCCACTCCACACTCGAATGCTCGCGCAGACTTTAGAAACCATTCATGCCAATGGCACAACCATTCTGATGGCAACGCATGATCTAGAGTGGGTTTATCGCTGGGCAGATTGGGTGATTGTGCTCGATCGAGGAACGCTTGCCCTAGAAGGAACTCCGCAAACTGTTTTCGCTCAGAAATCGATTTTAGACCACCTAAAACTCGGAGTTCCACTCACTATAGACCTGATCTCACTGCTCAACCACTTAGAAGAACAGCACGGCAACCATCCGATCATCCATCAAATCCGAGAAAGGCTACACCCAAATCAGCCCTAATTCTCAACTAAATTTTCAAAATCTCCCCACTTCCCGAAAACGCCTACGCCTGCGCCTGCTGTGCTTCCCACAAATCCGGCACAGTCTTCCCCTGCCGACGCAATTCTGAATCCAGAAATAACCAATACAAAATCTCTTCGGCTCGATCGCGTTCTTCACGAATTTGATCTAGATGCCGCGCCATATCTTCGTACTGAGTTTCATCTGTACAGGCAAACGCTTGATTAAACTCTGCCCAATGCCGATCTTGAATCAATCGGAATCGATACGCATATTCATCTATCACTGGATCTTCGACCATCCAGCAGTGATCGATTACATAAAGCACATCCGATCGAGAGACAGGTTGCATACCTACTTAGTATCCTTAAATACACGATATTCCGTCACGTATTATGTCAGGCATCGGGCAATTGGACAGAAATTTTAATCGATCGTCAGAGAGATCATAGGGCAAAAATGTCAGACAAACGCCAGAAAATAAAAAAATCTGAATCTAAATGAACAGTTTTTAATATGGAGTTTTGCAAAATAAATCCAATCTCCTAAACTAAATCCGCTAAGTTAAAAGAATTAGAAGCCTCTCATCGTTTTGCCCTTCTCTTCTATATGAAAATTCGACTAGACCGGAAGCTGCCTTCTTGCCCCAAACTGCTTCTCTGTACTGTTACCAATGCCGCATTTGAAGTTGGCAATATTCGCATTTTCCTCTATACCGATCGCGGACTGTTGCTCGGTGATATCTCACCGGATTGTTTAAGACTCTCTTCTTCCGAAATTCGTCAGAAATTAAGAGAACAAGCCTGTGCAATCTTACATCCTGAAGAAGCAGGCTGCGATCGCGATGCTAGCCCGACTCGAGAGCGAGCGTTAGAACTCTTGCAAGCTGCTCAAGAAAAGGTAAAATTTCCCAGTGCATTCGATTGGTGGATCAAAAAATTTGAGATCTTTTCTGAAGAATCTCAAGAGATCGAAGCAGCGCGCACAGGACTTTCAGACTATTACGTTTTGGAGCGATCGCGCTTACAAAAAATCTTGGATGACGATCGCGAATAGAGATCATCCCCACATCGATCGCAGTTTGCGCTAGTGTTGAAACGTGGTCATGGATTTAATCGATCGTGCTGTCGTTGCAAAAGATTACGCTTGGACTTGTAAGCTTATGTTTGTTCGCGAGTTGTTCTAACACACCCGCTGCGAATTCAGTTCGGGATGCGTTGTCCGCAGATCCGCGCCTGACAAACAGTTCGCCTAGCCCACAAGCTTCTCCGAGTCCTTCGCCTTCTGACTCTCCAACTCCTTCTCCTGAAACAACGACAGAGCCGAGTCCGACTCCCTCTGCCACTCCGGCTCCGACTGTTGATTCTTCTAGTTCCTTCTCAGATCTCGATAAAGCACCGCAAGCTCTCCGCCAAGCGGTCAAAGAGACGGCTGAATTAGGGATTCTCACGCATAGCAATTTAGCAAAAGCCAATGAATCAACTGTATTTGAACCAAACAAAAATGTAACTCGACGGGTCTATGCGCGATGGCTCGTTGCTGCGAATAACCGCATTTACAGCACTCGTCCTGCTCGTCAAATTCGGTTAGCGGTTGAATCCTCAACGCCTGCTTTTAAAGACGTTCCCACAAAAGATCCTGACTTTGCTTCAATTCAAGGCTTAGCTGAAGCAGGATTGATTCCAAGCTCTTTGTCTGGCGATTCAACCGCAAGTCTGTTTCGTCCCGATGCACCACTGACGCGCGAGGATTTGATTTTGTGGAAGATTCCGGTCGATACTCGTCAAGTTTTGCCCAATGCCACGATCGAATCTGTCAAGCAATCCTGGGGCTTCCAAGATGCGAACAAAATTGATGCAAAAGCATTGAGAGCTGTCTATGCTGACTTTCAGAATGGCGATCAAGCGAATATCCGCCGAGCATTTGCTTACACGACTCTGTTTCAACCGAAACGCCCTGTAACCCGTGCGGAAGCTGCTGCAGTTCTCTCGTATTTCGGCTTTCAAGGCGATGGCATCTCGGCTCAAGAAGCGTTGAAAGGCACGCCTAAGCCTTAATTTAGGTGCATAGATAGCAAGCCCCAAAAGCTGGACATGCACATTGATAAGCTGGAATTGCATGTGTTGAGATTTATCAATTTCAACACATCGATCTTAGAATCTCTTACTATCACAGAGGTTTTTGATCATCCATCATCATTCATGTCAAATTTTTTCAAGGTTAGTGTTTTCCTTTCAGGAATCATTGCGATCGCTCTATCTACCCCGGCTCAAGCTGCTGTCACGACTCAGTGCCAAATTCAGTCTCGCGAAGGTCAGCCTAGTCCGTTAGCCATGCGGGCATTGTTCACACTAGAGTCTACTTCAGACGGAAATGTAGCAGTCACTTACACGAATTTGCCCTCTCCAGTAGGTGTAGGTCAGCCCGTGACGATCGAACAAACGGGTAGTGTTCTAGATGTGTGGGCATAACGTTATACTGCTCGCCCGAACTCATGACGATTGATGAATAATCCAATCACAGTATCATGCATCTTCTCAGTCTTGGAAAAACAGATCGTCTTTCTGGCAAGCCGCTTGATCCGAGTTCTCAAAGTTAGATGTTTCCGCTCAATGCGCTGTGTGTTGGCTTTGCCAACCGTATGGTGCTGCTCATCTAGCAATCGCAAGTAAGCTCCCCAACTATCGGTGTAAAACCGTTGAATCGAAAAAGGAGCTAACAGTTGCTGAAGTTGCTTAAGAGCTGAGTCTTCATGGGTGGCTAGCACATAGGCAAGGACTTTTCCAGTTTGATGGTCAATCGCGTGCCACAACCATCGTTGATGCTGCTTTGACTCGACAAAACTCCACATCTCGTCCATCTCCGCCGCCTCGACTCTGACGACCATGACTGCAGTGTTATCCGGTTGGTGCTGTTCGAGCAGACTTATGTTTACTTGTTCAAGTTGACTTGACTTTTTTTCAGCGTTTCAATCACAGTCGTTGGGCTAATCTTCAACACTCTGGCGGTATCACGAATACCACTGCCGTTGATTGCCATGTCGCTGATTTGCGCTTTGACTTCAGGCAGTCGTCCTCGATAGCTAAAGTTCAAGATAAATGATCGTCTCGAACACTCTAAGTTACGGCAACAATACCGTTGTTTTCCAGCAGCACTGCGACCATGCTTAACGACATCCACACTCTGGCAATCGGGACATTGAACAGGTTCTAGGACCATCTCGACTCAGCCCTCTAACACATCGTTTTCATTCTGCCATATATCCACATATCTAGAACACTACCAACAAACGCGTAAAATGATTTTCTACAACTCTACGATTCCCGCTGTTCGGCAGCAAATGTTGAGTAATCCGACCTTCTTTACTGAACTGCGCGGATTTTCTGACCCCGAAGGGTTTAAGCCGTTTAACGATTTGCTCGTTTGCCGATCAGTTGGAGCAGATAAGCCTCAATCAAGTCCACCTCAATCAAGCACGCCTCAGCCAGGTGCAGCGATCGCTGATCTCGTCGATGGCTCATATCGATACTGGAACGGTGCGCCTTCGATGAATGTTACTGACAAGCAGCTCAGACCCGGAAGTTTTACTTTTCTGTTTACTAAAGCAGGCAATCGAATTGTTGGAATCTTTGCCCGCCCTGATGATCTAGCAATATGTATGACCGGAACTGTGAAAGGAAATACCATCTCAGGAGTGGTAAATCTGCCTGTGCGATTTTCAGATGCAGAGGGACGATCGCGGCAAAATAAACCGTTTGATCCGCCAGGATATCTGAAACTAGGCACTTGGTCAAATGCGGGAAATGCGTTTAGTTCTTCTACCCTAAACTTGTCTGAGTTCAATCGCATCAATATCGGACCTCGCAAAGCACCCAGTACCTGTCGCTAAAGCAAAAAAATGGGATGGTTGACATTCCATCCCATCGCACTACCAAACTTGAACTAGACCAAACTTGAACGAGCAGCTTACTTGGCTTGATTGCGTTGTTGTCTCGCGACATCAAGCAATGCTCCCCATCGCTTCTGAAGCTGCTTGGTTGTGCATTTGAGGACCTGCACAATCTCTTGGTCACTCACACCCGATCGCTTTAATTGCAACAACTGTTGTTGCTCGTCTGAAAGCGTATCGAGAAACATTTCCCACTGATTCGGAGACAAGCCCAAATTTTGATCTAAATCTGCGCCTAACCATTCATGCACCAGCTTCCAATTGCCAGACGTGACGAACTTTTCGACGTGGTACTTAAAGCGCTGTTGGAGATAGTCACGCTTGCGAGGCGTAAGCCCTAGAATCTCATCAATTTCTGGAACAGAGAGGTCTTGTAGCTTCAAGGTGAGATAGTCTACACAGTCCTTTTGATCTTGCGATTCTAGATAGTGCATCAGTTCCATCACAACTCGATCGCGCAAGACCGACTCGGAACCATCGCCTTTGTCCGAAACCATCTGCTCTCGAATCATCTGCATCACTGCAGATCGCCCGTACGTGTCTGCTTCATCGTTTTTTGCAGTTTCCATTGCAGTTTCAATATCGACTGCAATCTCTTGCGGTTGTCGGCTCGCAAACCGCTGAGCGCGTAAGATAATGAGCTGCTGATTATGTTGAGAAGGCAGCGTGATCCGGCGCTTTGCATACTGCTCAGTGAACGCCATATATTCTGCTAGCTCTAGCTTTGTTCGCGGCTGATACGTCTCTGCGAGTTCATTCTCACGCCGAAAAGCTCTTAAAGACTCAGTGTAGAACCCTTGTAAGAAATCTTCAATTAGGGTGTAACGAGCTTGAAAGGTCAGTTGCAAATGAGCAGGTGCAATCGGACGATACACCATGGTACTCAGGTTGCTATGAAGCTCAACTCTGCCGCGCTGAGAGCCAAGCTGATAGTAATGCACGCATTTCTGAGAACGGTAACGGGCAAGCGTCAGCCGCCATGAACTGATCTGTCCAGATGACTGAATGCGATCGCTCTTACTGCAAATGCGATCGACTTCAGTCGCAATGCGGTGAGCGACTTGTGCGATCGTATTCGATTGAATGTTTAACTCAGCTTCAATCTCGGTTTTAAGCAAACTCGCAAGCTGTGCAGTGCGATCGAGTTGGGCTTGAACTGCGTTGGCAGCGATATCTGTTTCTGGCATAGGTACTGTCAGCAGAGAAGAATCGCGCGGAGTAGATTGGGTAGACTTTGCTTTCATGAGAATCCTGACTTGGTAGTGCACATCAGTCGCTACACGCAGATCCAGCAGCGCTTCGGGAAGAGTTCCCAAATCGTGTGTCAGTTTCTGGTCTGGTTACATACGATGTGAGGCTGGTATAAAGTGTTTGTCCCGTTTGAGAGTCGCAAAGTTCCAAGTGTTCGTAGTTCAAGGGCATTCGATCGCATAAGAGGATGAATCGAGTGTACCCCCCAAGTCGTGACAGTCACCAAAGTGGCGAGAGTTGGGCGATGGCTGTTATTCCAACACCCAGTCTGCAGCAGTTTCCCATCCTAATCCCTTGCGAACAATTTCAGGCTCGTCATTTGTTAAATCCAAAATGGTTGAAACCAGTTGAGTCGGTTCTTGTCCCGTATCGACAATTACATCCACCAGTCGATCCATACTGTCAAAAAGTTCCGGTAAAGAAAGATTTTCAGGATCACGGACTTTGAGCGGAATGGTTTCATCTTCGACAGGAATATGGGCAGACGTGGAAATAATCGGATTGTCGATCGCTTTTAACAATGCCTGACAGACCGGATGATCGGGAACTCGAATCCCGGTAGTTCTGCGCTTCGGACTCATCACCAATTTTGGAACGAGTTTGGTGGCAGGCAGAAGAAACGTGTAACTGCCAGGAATCAGACTGCGCATGATGCGATAGGCACGATCGCTCACGACCGCATAATGAGCAATATTCGATAGCGATGAGCAAAGGAAGGTCAGCGGTTTGTCGTTAGCGAGTTGTTTGAGTTGCCGAACGCGCTGAATGGCAGATTTTGAATTGAGATCGCACCCGATCGCGTAAACGGTATCGGTTGGGTAGAGCATGACTGCGCCGTTGCGGAGTTCAGCCACGATTTGGTCGATCGTGCGGGATTGGGGATTGTCGGGATGGAGTCGGTAAAGCGTTGCCATAAGCGAGTGCGGGTGTAATGTGGAAAATGTCAATTCACCCTTTTCAAAGTGTAATGAGCAAGATTGCGTATCTAGATTGTCCGACTGGAATTGCTGGAGATATGTGCCTCGGCGCACTAGTTGATTTGGGTGTTCCTCTAGCCTATCTGACAGAGAGACTCGATCGCTTAGGAATTTC
Organism: Leptolyngbya boryana PCC 6306; assembly: GCF_000353285.1. Classification (NCBI taxonomy): domain Bacteria; kingdom Bacillati; phylum Cyanobacteriota; class Cyanophyceae; order Leptolyngbyales; family Leptolyngbyaceae; genus Leptolyngbya; species Leptolyngbya boryana. The sequence goes on along the minus strand of NZ_KB731324.1, from coordinate 4,949,217 downwards.
AGAAGAATATCAACTGAAAGCCGAAACCGTTCAACGCAATGGGCAACGCGCTACGAAAGTTCATGTGATGCTGAAATCTGAGCAGCACCATTCCCATCATCACGAGCACGAGCATTCTCATCATCAAAATCAGCACCATCATTCTGATCATCACCACGATCACCATTCCCATCATCACGAGCACGAGCATTCTCATCATCATGAGCATCATCACGCACATGATCACAATGAATTACGGAATCTGCCAGATATCGAAAAAATGATCAAGGGTGCAAACTTACCACCGAGAGCCGAAGCTTGGAGTTTGGCAGTGTTTCGGCAGTTGGCAGTCTCGGAAGGGGCAGTGCATGGAATTCCGCCCGAAGCAGTGCATTTTCACGAAGTCGGGGCGATCGATGCGATTGTCGATATTGTGGGTACTTGTTTGGGGTTGGATTGGCTGGATGTCGATCGCATCGTTTGCTCAGCCTTGCCCACAGGAGGTGGGACAGTGTGGGCGGCTCATGGTCGCTTGCCCGTTCCGGTTCCCGCTGTGCTGAAATTGTTTGAGATGGGGAATGTACCGATTTATAGCAATGGCATTGAGAAAGAATTAGTCACGCCAACCGGAGCCGCGATCGCAGTGACGTTGGCAGATGAGTTTGGCGCGGCTCCTCGCATGAGAGTCAAACAAATTGGCTTAGGAGCCGGATCGATCGACTTACAAATTCCCAATATGATACGGATTTGGATTGGGGAAGTAGAACATCGGGAAGCATTCCAGAGCATCGCTGTTTCTCCTGCGGAAGATTCCAAAAGTGGCAGGCTCGACTCGACTCCTGAGCAAAAGACGAATACAGAAATGATTACCGTGCTTGAGACTCAAGTCGATGATCTCAACCCCCAAGCGATCGGGTATCTGTTTGAGCAATTGCTAGAAGCGGGGGCACTCGATGTGTTTACTCAAGCGATCGGCATGAAAAAATCGCGTCCTGGGCTTTTATTAACGGTGATTTGCGCGCCTGAACAGGTCGAACGGTGTGAAACGATCGTGTTTCAGGAAACAACGACGTTAGGAATTCGGCGAACCGTTCAACAGAGAACCGCGCTCGATCGACGATTTGATCCGGTGCAGACCGAATTGGGGACAGTGCAGGTCAAGGTAGCCTCACGGCATGGCGCGATCGTCAATGTGCAGCCCGAATACGAAGACTGCGCCAAACTTGCGAAAGCGACACAGTTGCCTTGGCGAGAGGTGCATCGAATTGCGCTGCAAGCCTGGTACATGGCACAGACTGAAAATCTTTCGTAGAATAAAGCCAATTTGCTTCCGTAATTCCACAGAGAAATTCAGCGGAGGAATGGGCGAGTGTGCGAAAACTATGAAAGACGAAGCCTTCGAGGTCAGGATTTCAGTGGGTTAGATTTAACGCGATCGAACTTTCAAAACTGCGATCTGACCGGCGCAAACTTTACCGGAACAGCGCTGATCGGCGCGGATTTCAGCGGCGCAATTCTGCGAGTGACCAATTTTCAAGGAGCAAACCTTTCTCATGCTCGGATGATTCGAGTTGATTGCTGCTTTGCAGATTTCTCTCAGGCAACGTTGCGCCATGCCAACCTCTGCGAATCCAATTTTAGTCACGCACAATTCCAAGAAGCGAACCTAGGCGGCTCAGCCTTGTGCGAAACCACTTTTTATCAAGCGATTTTGAGTGATGCTTGGATTCGAGGGGCAAATTTTTTTCAAGCTGATTTGAGACACGCTGTCTTTATCGGAGCCGATCTCAAAGGGGCAAAATTAGAAGGCGCAGATTTAACGCGATCGAACTTTGCCGAAGCGACACTCGAACGCGTCAATCTTAGTTTTGCTTGTCTCGAATCTGCTACACTGCGCAGTGCAAATCTGCAAAATGCTTATTTGAGAGAAGCCAACCTCAAAGGCACAGATTTGCGTGATGCACGAATGTATGAAGCTAACTTCAGACGCGCATTGCTCGATGAAGCAAACCTAGCATGTGCTTTTCTAGCAGGGGCAGACTTCAAAAATGCTCGTCTGTCTCGTGCGAATCTAACCAGCGCAGAATTGCAAGGCGCTTATCTCAAGTTAGCGAATCTGCAAGAGGCAATTCTCGATCGCGCTAATCTGCGCCGTGCCAAGCTCTATGGCGCAAACCTGTATCGGGCAAGCTTAATCGGCACGATTTTAGAGAATGCGAATCTGTGCTTTGTGCAATTGAGCCGAGCAAAATTGCACGAAGCCATACTCGAAGGGGCGGAATTAGAAGGAGCAGACGGATTTAAAGTAGAAATGGCTGGCGCTTGTCTGAGCCGCGCAAATTTAAACACCGCAAAGCTCTGGGGCGCAGATTTGACCGATACGGTCATGCGAGGTGCTGACTTTAGCAATGCGAATCTCAGTCGCGCAGATTTAAGTCGATCGATGATGCGGGGCGCAAACTTCACAGGTGCAACGCTGAATGGTGCAAAGTTAGTAGCTGCGATTGCTACACGATCGAGCTTGAACGATAGTACATTTCATGAAGCAGACTTGACTGAGATTAAGCTGAACCGGGCTTATCTGAGCGGAGCTTCATTTGAAAATGCTATTCTGACCAATGCTCAACTCAGTGGTGCAGCTATGCTTAGAACACACTTCAAGGATGCGAGCTTGCGCGGGGCAAGATTAAACCGAACTTATCTGAGCTATTCTGATTTCACCGCAGCGATGCTCAACAATGCCAACTTACTTGCATCAACTTTAGTCGGTGTGACTTGGCAAAGTGCGATCGTGCAGCAAGCTCGATTTGGCGGAAACCAAGGACTATCCAATTCGCAAAGACGTTTCCTAGAACAGCATGGAGCAAGTTTTAGGACGGAGCCAGTTGACCGTGCATTGCTTCCGACTATCGAGGTTTTAGACGGCTTGCAGAGTGATTTAAGCGATCGCTTATCTGATCTCGATGATGCGTGTGAGAAGCTCCGCAAGACGGTGACAAAACTAAAAATCAGTTGTGAAATGTTGACCCGACAGGGACGATTCGATCGCCTGAATGGGATTCAAAAACAGATTGAAAGAATCGAGCAGGTCTGCGATCGCGCTGCCGCAGACAGCGAGACTTATCAATCTAAAATTTTTGCCTTAACTGAACTAGAGATTGATCAAAAGATTGATCAAAGCGACATCATCATTGAATTACTAGATGGAATTCAAGCGAACAATCTTCAGCTACATCAGCTTACACGAGAAGCATTTGAGCAGATTCGCCGCAACAATCTAGGAGATGAAGATTCAATCATTGATTTGGAAGAACGCAGCAATGAGATTGATTTGAATGTAGACTCGATCCAGGACAACGATTAGACCCTTGCACCGATAATCTCTATAAATCAATGAGAATTTTATTAGTAGAAGATGATACCCAAGTATCTACTGTGTTGGCAGCAACATTAGTTCGTCAGAGTCACGTTGTCGATATTGCTACAGATGGACAGGAAGGATGGGAAATGCTGCAATTTTTTCCCTATGACCTCGTACTCCTGGACATCATGCTCCCCAAACTAGATGGCATCAGCTTTTGCCGAAAATTAAGAACGCATCAACCCGATATCTTGATTATGCTGCTGACAGCTCGCAGCAATCAAGCCGATCGCGTTTTAGGACTCGATGCGGGCGCAGATGATTATATGATTAAGCCTTTTGATCCAGAAGAATTGGTGGCGCGGGTGCGGGCACTTCAGCGTCGAGGCATCAGTTCGTCTCCCGTTTTAGAATGGGGCAGATTGCGATTAGAACCTGCCCATCGCAAATTCACCTTTGCAGGTCAACCCATCAATTTAAGACCCAAAGAATATGCCTTGCTAGAGCTATTTCTCCGCAATCCTCAGCGCATTTTCAGTCGGCGTGAAATCCTCGATCGACTATGGGCACTTGATGATGATCTGCCCGATGAATCAACGATCAAAGCCCATATCAAAGGCATTCGCCGAGCGTTGCGCCCAGTCGGTGCAGAGCATTTGATTCAAACGCTATACGGGCAAGGCTACGGGCTAAGTGCGAATGAAGCCATCAACGATGCACCTCAAATTCCGCCCAATCCGCAAGCGGAACGAACACAAATGCTCGTCGCTGAAATTTGGCAACAGGTCAAAGGCTTGAGTTTTGAGCGTTTGACCGTTTTACAACAAGCTGCAACGGCTCTAAGGACAGGCGAATGCTCCGAAACGCTACGCTCGAACGCCACGCAGAGTGCCCATCAGTTGACAGGTGCTTTAGGCATGTTTGGGTTCTCAGAAGGTTCACAGATTGCTCAACAACTCGAAATTCTGTTTGAGTCTGATCGGTTGCATGAGCCTCAAGTAATTCAGCGAATTGCAGACTTGGTTCATGACTTACAGCAGTATTTAAGAATAAAAGATCAAGCCTCCTCTTCTGAGGCAAGTTCCCAGAATGCAGCTAGTCCTCTCTCTGCCTCTGATTCGACTCCGGTTCCCATTCAAGCGAAAGTTTTAGCGATCGATGATGATGAAATGCTGCTGAACCTGCTGCAAGAAGTGCTGCGTCCCTTAGGAGTCGAGATCATTCCGCTGCCATCTCCATCGAAGCTGTGGCAAACCTTAGATGAGATACAGCCGAATCTCGTGTTACTCGATGTGCAAATGCCCGAAATGAACGGATTAGAGTTGTGCAAGGCGATTCGTGCTAGTGAGCAATGGTGCTGGCTCCCCATTATTTTTCTCACCGTCTGCGAAGATTTTCAGACTCAGAGTACAAGTTTTGAAATCGGTGCAGATGACTATTTGATGAAACCTGTGGTTCCGTCTATCCTGGCGACCCGAATCTTCAATCGCCTTGCTCGCCTGCAAACGATCCAACAACATGCAGTCTCGGAACTCGCCCAACTGTAAATGGAAAATTCGCTCAGATTGCTACTGGTTGAGGACTCGCAGGAGGATGCGCTTTTACTGCTGTACCCCCTACGCAAAGCAGGGTATCAGTTAGAGGTTGAGCGCGTTCTCTCCTTAGAAGCTGTACGCTCAGCGCTGAGTTCCAAAACTTGGGACATGATCATCTCTGACTATGTGCTCCCTGGTTTCACGGCTCACCAAGTTCTAGAACTCGTTCAATCTTTCGACTTAGATCTGCCGTTCATCGTGGTGTCGGGAAGCATGGGAGAAGAAACAGCAGTTGCAGTCATGCGGGCGGGCGCACATGACTATCTCCTCAAAGAATCGCTGAGTCGGTTAGTTCCCGCGATCGAGCGAGAACTGCGCGAAGCGGAAGTTCGACGACAGAAACGACAGGCAGAAGCCGCACTTCGTCAGGCTTACGAAGGATTAGAAAGCCTAGTCCAGCAACGCACTGCTGAACTGCAAATTGCAAATGAATCGTTGCAACAGTTAGCTGCGATCGTCGAATCTTCCAATGATGCAATTATGAGCACCACGTTAGATGGAATCATTCTGAGTTGGAATAAGGGTGCAGAAAAAACCTATGGCTATTGTCGAGAAGAAGCACAAGGACACTCGATTACAACATTAGTCTGTCGGCACAATCCCGTATACATTGACGAACAGAAAGACCAGCAGACCCAAAAGACTGTTCACTACCGCAAAGATGGAACCGCGATCGATGTCTTCCTAACGATCTCACCTGTCAAATCCTCGGCAGGAATTGTCACTGGGCAATCGTGGATTGTTCGAGATATTAGTGAACTGCAAGCTGTCGAAAAAATGAAAGATGAGTTTGTGTCTGTCGTCAGCCATGAACTGCGCACTCCCTTAACGTCAATTCGCGCCTCGCTCGGTTTGATGCTGATGGGCAGACTGGGCGAATTACCTGAAGCGTGTCAGCCTTTTCTGCAAGTTGCCGTGAATAACACCGATCGCTTAGTTCGATTGATCAATGACATTCTCGATCTTGAGCGCCTGAATGCGGCTGAAGTCAACATTTCCCCTCAGCTTTGTAACCTGAACGATCTGATGATGCAATCGCTGCAATTAATGCAGGGGAGTGCGAATGCTGCCAATGTTCAACTGAAAGCAAACACACTGTCCATCACAGTGTGTGTTGACCACGATCGCATGATTCAAACCTTAACGAATCTTTTGAGCAATGCGATTAAGTTTTCTGCGCCGCAGAGCGTGGTGGAACTGAGTGCAGCATTGCATCCTGGAGAAGTTTGGATCGCTGTGAAAGACCAAGGGCGGGGAATTCCGAGTGATAAGATCGAGCGAATTTTTGGGCGATTTCAGCAAGTGGATGCTTCGGATTCAAGACAGCAAGGTGGCACAGGGTTAGGACTTGCGATTTGTAAAAGCATTGTTAATCAGCATGGTGGAAGAATTTGGGTTGAGAGTATATTAGGGGCGGGTAGCACATTCTTCTTTACGCTCCCGATCGATCCGATTTAATTCTATGACTATGGCTGCACATCGCGTTTTGCTGATTGACGATGAAATGGATATTCGCATGGTTGTCAAAGCCACATTAGAACTGGTCGGCGGTATGCAAGTGAGCGTCGCAACTTCTGGCGCAGAAGGAATCAAGACCGCAGAATTTGAACAGCCCGATGCGATTTTGCTCGATATGATGCTGCCGGATATGGATGGGTTGACGACGTTAAAAAAGCTGCAAGAAAATCCCAAAACTTCTCAGATTCCGGTTATTTTTTTAACAGCTAAAACTCAGGTTTTAGATCTGCAATCTTCCATCAATTCTGGTGCGATCGCAGTGATTAAAAAGCCCTTTGATCCAGCAATGCTTTCTGATCAAGTCGCTGATGCTTTAGGCTGGTCACTTCGCTAAATTCATAATTCACCAGTTTTTCACCTTAATTATCCTATGCTTTCTGATAGATAAAATCAGCGTTTCATTTGTAAATCTTGTAGAAGTATAGCGTTCGTACTTTTGGCACAATTTACGATGAAATCACTAGCTTGACACGACCCTATGAAGAATTTTCAGGATTTAACTTTTGCTCAGAAATCAGCAAAAATCAGCGTTTTATTGCTGTGTGGAATTGGGGTGCTGACTGGGATAAAAGTTGTTCAAGCAAGAGATGTGACCGTCAGAGTGAATCGATGGTTGAGTCTGCAACAATTAAAAGGACAAGTCACATATTGGCAGAATACAGGCTCGCGTCCTGCTCGATCGGGCGATCGCTTGCAAGTTGTTGGAGATGGAGCCAGTACTGGGAAAAAATCAAGTGCAGTCCTGCAGATTGATTTAGGCATTGGGCAAGTCAATCTTTCCGAAAACACTAGAGTCAATGTGCGTCAGCTAGAGGCTACCTCCAATGGTGGGCGAGTCACCCGCTTAAATGTGACGACAGGACGAGTACAAGTGCAAGTTCGTCCATTTACTAACCCTGAGTCGCAGCTTGAAATTGAAACGCCAGCAGGAGTTGCAGGGGTGCGTGGGACTGAATTTGGGGTAAATGTCCAGCAGAACGGCAAAATGAGTATTGCAACTGGCGCAGGGAGTGTAGAATCGAGCGCTCAAGGTAAAAGTGTGTTCGTGAATGCTGGATTTCAAAATTTTACGATTCCAGGCGAGCCTCCGTCTGATCCGGTTCCGCTCCGCAACGATACGACTTTGAAGTATGAATTTGTCAAATCGTTTAAGAATGGGGTGAGACGACTGCGATTAGACGGGCAAGTCGATGCAGTTAATACCGTTCTCGTCAACGACATTGAGCAGAACACAGACCGCAATGGTAAATTTAGGGTCGAACTGGATGCAATATCGTTTCCGCAGGTGCGCGTAACGGTGTTGACTCCGCTTGGACTTCGACGTGACTATGCGCTGGCTTTTCAATAACTTACGACGATTGCGATCAGGCTTAATCTCAATCGTGCTCATTTTGACGTTGTCATGGCTCGGAGTTTTACAACCGCTTGAGAATCTCGCTTATCAGGTGCTTTTTCTGGTTCGCGGTGAGCAGTCTTGGGATTCGAGAATTGTAATTGTGGAGATTGACGATCGCAGTTTGGCGGAATTAGGACGGTTTCCTTGGAAGCGCGATCGCTTTGCTCAACTCTTAAACGTGCTAGCAAGAGCAGAAGAGAATATCGTTGCGTTTGACATCATTTGGTCAGAGCCGAGCGCAGAAGATTTAAAACTCGCAGATGCGATCGCACAGCATCAAGCCGTAGTGCTCGCAACAGCTCAAGATAATCTTGGCGTACCGTTGCTCCCAGTGGATTCATTGCGGTCTCAGGCTAGCGCAATGGGGCATATTCGCAAGCAGATTGATGCCGATGGGATTTCTCGCAGCATTCCGGCTTCGCCTCCGGATCGCCCATCTTTTGCAATTGCAACTTTGGAACGGTATTTCATGATGGGTAAGGATGTAACGCTGCCTCCGCCAAATCAACCGCTCTGGTTGAACTGGTCAAGAGCAAGTCAGCATATTCCGAGCTATTCTTTTGTCGATGTGATGCGCGATCGAGTGCCGATCCAAGCGTTTGAGAACAAGATTATTTTAGTGGGAATGACGGCAACAGGTTATGACGAATTGATTACCCCGTTTAATCGTGCGCCTCCAACAAGTGGGGTCTATCTCCATGCAACGGCGATCAATAATGTACTCCAGCATAAGGTGCTGCAACCTGTGCCCAAGAGTTGGAGCTTTGGGGTGCTCGTGTTCTTCGGATTGGGGTTGAGTCGATGGCTCGATCGCTGGCAAACGATGACACAAGTTTGGATCGGGTTAGGTTTAGTAATTTTTTGGTTTGGTTACTGTGTCCTTGCTTTGAAGTTCGGTTCAGTTTGGTTCAGTGTTGCTACTCCGATTTTATTTGTTCTAGCAGTTGTCAGTATTACGATTCTCCAAGAGCGACTCAGCTTAAATGCGATGCTACAGCGCCAAGTTCAAGAACTCTGGAATCGTTACTATAGCGATATTGTGCTTCGCCAAGTTGATGAATCTTTGCTCGTCTCTCCTCAACTTTCTCAGCAACCTGTTTCGATGCAGCGAGTGCAGCAACTTGCGACGCTTGCAGAACAATTTGGACGATCGCATTCGGCTCAAGCTGCGATCGCTCGAAATTTATCGATCGGGTTACTTGCCGCAGATTTAGATGGCTTTATCTGGTTCTGCAATCCGGCGGCGGCAACTTGGCTGAATGTCAAAGTTGGAATGCTACTTCAATCACAATTAGTTCCCAACTGGATCACTCCGCACCAATGGCAGGAAAAATTGCAGCAGTTAACTCCGTTTGAAGTAGAGCGATCGCAGCGCTGGTTTGAACTCAAATTTGAGCCATTGTTTTATCAGCCTCAAGATCAATCTCCAAGCGGACTGTTGCTGATTCTAGAAGAGATTACAGACCGCAAGCAAACGGCGATCGCGCTTCAGGACTATGCAGATACTCAAACTCAATTGAATCAACGCTTAACTGAAATCAATCAAGAATTAGAAGCATTTAGTTTTGCAGTCTCTCATGACCTACGTGCGCCCTTGAGACGGATTAAAAGTTTTAGTGACATGCTACTTGAGGATCATGTTACGCAACTTGAGGGTGAGGCCAAAAGCTATTTGAACTATATTCAAGCGTCTGTGCAGCGGATGGGAGATTTGATCGAAGATTTACTTAAGCTCTCTCGCATCATTCGATTGGATATGCAGGTCGAGCAAGTCGATTTGAGCCAGATCGCCAGTGCGATCGTACAAGACCTAAAACAGACTCAGCCTAATCGCCAAGTAGAGGTTACGATTCAGGCAGATTTAACAGCCTATGGAGATGCAAGACTACTCAGAGTTGCTCTAGAGAATTTACTAGGCAATGCCTGGAAATACACGAGCCGCCGAGCGATCGCAGAAATTGAATTTGGAGTCATGCCGAAAGCTCCGGTTTTTTTCGTCAGAGACAATGGGGCTGGATTTGACATGGCTCAATCAGGGCGCTTGTTTAATGCGTTTCAAAGATTGCATGCGTATGAGGACTTTCCGGGTAATGGCATTGGATTAATGACGGTTCGACGGATTATCCAACGCCATCAAGGACAAATTTGGGTAGACTCAGAGGTCGATCGAGGGACAACTTTCTATTTCACGACTTTGCCGCCCAATTCCTAGTCCTCATACATGTTTAATCACGCGATCGTTTTCACCATCAATTGATACCCGCGATCGTCATAGCCTACTTTTTGATAAACCTGTTTCGCGCGATCGTTGTCACGATGTACGAGAAGCGAGATCACATCAATTCCCATCTGCTGGCACGACTCCTCGACAAATCTCAGCGTCTTCGTGCCAATTCCTTGCCCTCGACAGTCGGCACGGAGATACAACTCATCTAGAACTGCACTGATCCCACGAAATTCGATACTGTAGCTAAACGTAACGGCTGCATAACCAATCACGTTTTTACGATCGTAAATGAGCCAAATTTTTCCGAGGGTTGGATTGAGCAAAAATTGCTGAAGTGAAACGCGATCGAGTACGGGATCAAACGGCAATTTTTCTAACTTGTGAAACTCTTCAACCAGTTGCAATAAAACATCAATATCTTTCGACGTAGCGACACGATAAGCTACGTTTACATCAATAGACAGCATACAAATTTTGTCCTTCTCAAATGCTACGAATCTTGAAACGTGAAATATTCGATCGCACAACCGAGTGTTGGACGCAAAATGATTTGCATCAAACCCTAATAAATTAGAAAAAAGGTAAAAATCTTCCACCTTCGACCTATACCTTAAAACAGGTCGAAGAATAGGGATCAAAATGGCTTAAATTCCAATTTCAATTAACTAATTGTGCTTCCTGACAATGCCCGCTATATGTCTGGAATTCCTTTTAGATAATACATAAAATCACCGTGTTTATTGCCTTTGGGCGCGGAAGCAATCTCAAACTAACTGATTGCTTCTCTAGCTTTAGAGCGCGAGGACTTGTCAAAAGATCTCAACTTTTGCAATTCCATACTCCCAGGGTAATCCGTTCCTAAATTTAAGTCAACTAGAAAATGTTCGAGCTATCCGAACACAAGTTTTTAAATCAGCATCGGTTTTAATTGCTTCACGATCGACATGCGTTAAACTCGCTCGATATCCCAGTTCTTTCAGCGTTTGAATCAAATAATTTGACTTTGGAATATCTAATTTTCCGCGTCTTCCAATCTCCCCTAGGGTATAAAAGTAGGGCGGCATTTCTGCCTCAGCCTGCATCAGTTCTAATAAGCGAACTTGCGAGATCCAACCCCATTCTTTTGCAAGTTTAATCATTTGTGTAATCTGCAAAACATCATGCAGTTTTCCAAGCCACATGGCTCCACTAACGACGAGCCATCGCTGGTCATGAGGACAGTGCGATCGACCTAAACTTCGCCATCCAACGGTTTGATAGGTTCCGCATTCATGACAAAATCCTAAAAATCCATAGTTCTTTTCATTCAATTGAATCGATGACACTAAGCGCACCATGACTCGATAGGTTTGCCCTGTAAAGTAGGAAAATACAGGCTCAATCCCCATTCCTCGCGAGGCTGCTTGCTGTTGAACATTGCCGAGAATTAGCCTCAATCCTTGTTCATGAATGGCAGGATGACTTCGAGCTACTGCGCCATAATCTGAAAGGCAATTGTCTGCGGCACGACCTGTCACCGTTCGCCCATCGGTGCTGGTTAAGTAAATCATTCCCCCGATCGCGCAAGCACTGAGGCAAGCATGAACATAGGGAACTGGAGAGCCAAAGCCATCCACATCGACTAAATCATAGTAATCCTGCTGGTTATAGCAATCAAAAAAGACTCGAATTGCATCACGATCGCTAATACGATACTGCTTCGATTTCAATTGCGCTAAGTTCTGGTGCAGAATGCCTTGAATGTCAGAATTACTATCATTTGCCCATACAAAATCCGCTTGGCTTTCGAGGGCATATCTGAGCGATCGCACTCCGCACCCTGCCATCGCATCCAACACTCGTAAATGTCCGCGATCGCGTCGATAGATTGCCGCCGCTAAAATTGCCAAATCTCTGACCATTTCAGCTTTGGGATTATAAAAAGCGGAACCGACTTCAAATGTTGCCTTGCCTTCGAGCATTTTAGAACCGTAAATAATGCATCAGATTGGCAATCATCTCACTCGGAAGGGACAATCGTTGCTGAAGATCGACGAGATTTTTGTATTCGCCTCGAATTTGTCGATTTCTGACGATCGCTCTGGCTAATACGGATCGAATTTCTGGAATTTGAGTTAAGTCATTCACCGTTGCTGTGTTCAAATTCACGCGCTGAATCTGATGTAAACTTTCTGGATCGTAATAACAGAATTTCATAATCGGTTCTAACGGCTTCAAGCGCTGAACCGATAAGCCTAATGCGGCTGCAACATCTTCAATACAAAGAAATTGCACACCGAATTCGCTCATTTGCGTGAGCGTTTTGGCTTGATGAATCGACAAACCCGGAAACCTCAGCCAATCATCGACTGCTGCTTGATTCACATCAATTTGTATCCCTAAATCTGCCGCGATTTTAATCTCAGCCATCGACTGGAAGCGGTAGTAAGGATCGTTTTGAATCTTAGACTTGAGCAGAGAAGAAGAGAGCCAGCTTAGCATTTTTGTCTCACATCAGAAGGGATTCGCTGCGGTAGGGTCATGGGGAAACCCTAAGAGGATGTTTGAAAAGTATCGTTCATTGCATTCACCCGCCCCCGGACTGAAAGTCCAGGGCTAGTTGAACGAAGTCCACTGAAGGGACTAACAGCCAATCAAGGTCAGGTCTTCAGTCCTTTTCAAAGGACTTCGCACGGTTAGCCCGGAATTCTATTCCAGGGCGAGATAGAACGGAGCGAGGAAATCATTGATACTTTTCACACACCCTAAACGCTGTTCCCCTTGCTTAGGAGAACCAGATTATTTGATTCGATCGAGCAATTTCCGCCGTTTCTGTTCAAATTCATACTCTGAAATTAAACCATCTTGTCGAAGCTGATCAAGCTCTCGCAAACTATCGGAAACTGCAACGACCGCATTTGGCTTTGTTCCCCCGATCGTCCCCGTCTCTGGGAGCGGCTGATCATTAAAGTTCGCATCAAACTCATCTGGATTTTGAATCAGATAAAACGCTGCATCAAACAGCCCTGCAATCCAAGCTGCTTTACTCCCAGTCAATGCCAGTGCAACATAGATCAAACACCACCAGCGCTGCCCCAAATACAGCTTATGCAATCCAACCAGATGGAAGCCACCCACAATGGGAACGGCTCCTGCTAATGCCAGGATTGCGGCAACTCTTCGGCTTTTGGGACTGCTCAACATAGTCAAATGGGTCGTCAAATGGGTCAAACTGCGCGATAGGCTCCAATATAACGAATCTCCGATCGCTTGTTGAACAAATCTTGATTCAATACGCCATCAGTGCCGCAGACATAGAGGATTTGAGTGAGAGCTGCGATCGTATTGCCGTTCTAATTTCGATTAAACTATGGAAGCAGGATTAATTGTGGCTGCATTGCATTTGAGATAGACCTTTGAAAACGGATTCAATTTTTTATCGAATTTTTCAGCTTGCTCCGAGTGCTTTCTTTGAGTTGATTGGCGATGGTGATCCTCGAACTAGCACTTATGGGTTTAGTTCTCAAGAAGTGAAGCAAGCGAGCTTTACTATTGATGGTATTTTCATGCCGCCGCTCCGAATGCGTCAAGCACCCATCTATTTTGTGGAAGCTCAGGCTTATAGAGAAGAAGAAAACTTCTACTATCGCTTCTTTGGGGAGATTCATCTGTATCTGAAGGACTACAAACCATTTCATAATTGGCGAGCAGTGGTGATCTTTACTGAAAAACGTTTTGACCCTGGAATTCCAGAACACTATTCAGAGTACGAAGACAATCCAAGGGTGCAGCGCATCTATTTGAACAAGTTGTCGTCAGAAGTGGGAGAACGATCGATAGGTGTAGGATTGCTGCAACTGATCGCAACGAAACCAAAACAGGCTCCAGCAAAAGGACGGGCATTAATTGCTCGAACTCGACAAGAGCTTACGGATGTGACAGCACAGCGAAATCTCATAGAATTAATCGAGACGATTTTTGTTTATAAATTTCCACAGCTAAATTTCCAGGAGATAGGCGAAATGTTAGGACTTGGTGATCTAAAACAGACTCGCGCATATCAGGAAGCGGAGCAAGCGGGTGAAGAAAAGGTTTTAAAGGTAACTGTTCCCTTACTTCTGGAGAAGGGCATGACAGTAGAAGAGATTGCTCAACACTGCAAACTGCCCGTTGAAACTATCGAGCAGTTTGTCTCTAAGAATTAGGAGTGCGAAATGTGGGGGCGAGATGACCTTAGAAAAACTCGCGTTTATCAAGAAGGTCAGGAAGAAATCCTTGAGAAGACGGTGCCTCTTCTTTTAGGAAAAGGAATGACAGTTGAAGAAATTGCCCAACATTTCAAATTGTCGATCGAAACAATTCAAAAGTTTACTCCTCAAAATTAGGAGTGCGAAATGTGGGGACGAGATGATTTGAAGAAAACTCGCGCGTATCAGGAAGCGGAACAAGAAGGACGTAGAGCAGGACGAGAAGAAGTACGGCAAGAAATGTTACAAATTACAGTGTCATTGCTTTTAGAAAAAGGGATAACGATCGAAGAAATTGCCCAACATTTCAAATTGCCGATCGAAACTCTCCAACAATTTGCTTTCCAGAAGTAGATGTGCGAAACATGGAAACGAGCCAAAAAATTCGATCGCGCTTTGCGCGAAGAGTTTAAGAAAGAAAGAGTGTAGAAGGGAAGAGGGTAAAAGGGTAAAAGAATAAAGGTTAAGAAGTTCTGGGGCGGGAAAGAGCAAGACGAAACCCCCACCCGTAGTAGAAGTAGCCGCGCCTGCCCCTGATACGAATCGCAGCACGGCAGACCCCCGGATCGTTGTCCCAAGAGCCGCCGCGTAAAATTCGAGAACCATTTTCATTGCTCATTTTCCAAACGCGACCATCAGTAGGTGAATCCGTATAGCTGCCATGCCATGGGTCAGCACACCATTCCCAAACATTGCCGTGCATGTCATATAGTCCGAATGCATTCAGTGGAAAACTCCCTACTTCGATCGTTTGTTCTCGATAAATCCCTTTTGGCGCATTTGCATAAATGTAATTGCCGTCATAATTCACGATTTCAGGTGTAATCGTCTCTCCAAAGTGATACGGTGTGGTTGTTCCAGCCCGACAAGCGTATTCCCATTCAGCCTCGCTTGGTAGACGGTAAAGCTGTCCTGTTTTCCGACTTAGGCGATCGCAAAACTCGATCGCATCCTCCCAAGAAATCCGCTCAACAGGTCGATTCTTTCCCTTAAATTTCGATGGATCTGGGTTAAGGTCTCGATTAATTTTTGGCAATTCCGCGATCGCTCTCCATTGCGCCTGAGTCACCGTAAACTTACCCATAAAGAAAGGCTCGATCGTGACTTGATGCCTAGGTTTCTCATTATCTCTCGCTTCTAGTTCCCCATCTGCTGCCCCCATCCAAAAGGTTCCGCCGGGAATCTCAACCATATCGAGAAATACACCTTTTGCAAGTTCTTCTCGATAGTAACTGGCTTGACCCGGACGACGATCGATTACTTCTCCTCGCTCGTTGACTGTAATCACCTCAAAGCTAAACGTCGGCAGTGAAGGCTCAGGAGAAATTCCCAAAATCCCCAGCATTACTTGAATTTGAGCTAAATAAGTTTCTCGATTTGCAATAATTAGCCCACTTAAAAAAGATGGAGGATTATTAACCTGCGATCGCGTCAGATCTAGTCCAACAGACAGGAATTGAGAACTAGGAAATCCTAGTATTCCAATATATGGAGAAGCGTTGCGGAGGATATTTTCAATTTCTTTGCCAGTGAAACATTCGATCATAAGTGGCTGACCTTCTACTAAAAAGAATAGATCCAGCTCAAAACGATCGCGGTGAGGCAAAGTAACAGTTACATGACTCAGAGAGCTAAACCTCAAATCTCGCTCTCGAAGCAGATTCGCAACTTTCTGATAGATATATCGCTCAAACCATTCGCCCATAAAAAACTCAGCCAGATAAGGCTGATCTGCCATCGTTCCTCGAATCATCTTAGTTGCTCGATCGTAGTGAAATTCAGTCAGCAACTCTGCATTCAGAAGGTTATGCCCAAACCCAACACAGCGAGAAATCATCTCCTCCGAAATCTCACCCAAAGCATAGTGAAAATCTCTTTGCTTCCGCAAAAAAGCCCGTCTCATCTGCATAAGAACAGGCGCTAGCACATCGTAATGATCGCCCAGATCCAACGCAAATCGATCGAACACTTCCATTTCATTCGATCGGAATGATTGAACTTCAAATTGTCGCTCTCGAAACCAAGCGATCGCTGCATTCTCTTCCTCGATCGCTGCTTCATCAAACTCTTGCAACAGCGGAATTTCCGAAACTTGACTCGATCCTGCTAGCTCTTCTGCCCAAGCCGCATACTCTTCCCCCCACTGTGCCAACACCTGCCGTCCCACCCGCGCAAACGGAAAAATCTCACTCGCAGCCGACTCTCCCCAAGGCAAATCCGGAATCAAAAACGCCTCAAAATAACTCAAACCCTCCCCAAACCTGCGCGAAATATCCGCATTCACCCGCTCTTGCACCTCAGACGGCAACTGCTTAAACACCGCCTCCGTCACCTCTTCCCCAACCGCCTGAGCCTCAGAAATCGGAATCGTTTTCAGCAAGACCTCCCGCACTCCTTCGACAAAATCGTAGTGAGCATCGATCGGATGCAGCAATCCACTTAAGAAAATCTCTGCTAAATACAATGCATTCTCTGTCTCATCGGCAGGCAAATTCTTCTGAATCAGCCGAATCACAGACCAATTCACAGGCAAAACCGCCATCATATCTGCCAGTTCTTGAGCCTTTGCAGACGCAGTAGACCGAAATCGCTGAACTAACTGTTTTGCCGTTAAAGGAGCCGCTTGAGCCAGAGACGGCATCGGAAAAGCTTGTAAATTCAAAACCACTCCAATCGTTTGCTGCTCATCCATCGCAGAGAGAGCTTTCGCCCACTGCCGAAAAGCTTCAGGCTGCATCGTCACCACAGGCAAATTCAACCCCTCTGGCAATCGTTGTCGCTGTCGTGCTGAAAGTCCTTCAATGCTCCAATCTCGACTGAGCGCGCCCGGTAATCTCGACTTCAACCCAACCGGATAGCCTGCCGACAATGCACTTCGCTCCCAATACGACTCCGGTAAAAGCTGCACGATCGTTACTGGATTTTCCTGCGACCATAATTCCAGGAGTTCAGGTATCTTTCCTGAACGCCAAGCCCTCGAAGTACAATCACTCAGCAATAAAATCAACCTTCGTCCAGCCGAATCCAGTAGCTCTCTCGGACTCCGCGCCCGACTGCGTAACCCGGCTACCGTCTGTAGAAATAGCTGCGGCTCTCCATCTTCATTCGGCTTCAATTGCCAAGTTCGTACTGTCCGAAATGCCCCATGCCGCTCCATCAATTGCTGAAATTCAGCGATCGTATCCCGCCAAACCTCCAAAAGATTCGTCACCTCAATCACGATCGCTAACTCTAACCATCGCTCCGGATCAGGCTGCACAACCGGACTCCAAGTTTGCGTTTCAGCAATTTGAATCGCGGTTGCCTCTTCATCGATCGACCTACGTTGTTTCGATGCCACTTTCCGCATCAACGGACGAATCGATCGAGCAATTGCTTGGCGATTTCGTAATGCAACTGACTCTGGAATCTTCACAGGTAAAGCAGATTCTTGCGATCGCGGTTCTGATTCCTCGGCTTCCTCTTCTTCCAAAGGTTTTGGTGGTTCTGTCACCACAGCAGCCGATTCAGAATTCGATCGAATTGGATCTGAAACGGGTTCGACTTCTTGATTCTGTTCTATTGGAGTCTGTAATGCTGGAGTTTCCGATTCATCTGGTTCAATCTCTCCTTGCTGCAATGCCAACCACAAAATCTCAGCTAATTCGATAGGACTCAGTTCAAGTCCTACACGATCGCTTAAGAGCGCTTTGAGATGTGCGATCGGATAGTCCAAACCTTACACCTCCTCTGGACTACTCAAATCTTTTAGCAATCGCTGCTCTAAATCGCTGAGCTTGAATTCTTTTGTCGCTTTGGTTCGCTCCTGAGTTCTCAGATGAATCGCATTGAGCAGTTGATCTGTCGCTAAAATTGCGCCTGCATCAATCTGCTCACAGAACCATTCGATCAAAGCTTTCGACTGCTGTGCAGCTTGTTCTCCTAAGTGCTTTTCTACGATCGCTTCAAGCTCTTTCGGACTCGGATTTGGCATTCTCAACCGCAAACACCGACGCAGAAAAGGCGGCGGAAAATCTCGCTCCCCATTGCTCGTCATAATCACCAAAGGAAAAGCTCGACAACGCACCACCCCATCTCGAATCGTCACTTTGCGCTGCTTGCCATTTTCTCGATCGAGCGTTCGCACTGGAGTCTCCGACATCTCTAATCGTTGTAATTCTGGAATCGGAAACTCCCCATCTTCAAACAAATTCAGCAAATCATTCGGCAAATCAATATCGCTTTTATCAATTTCATCGATTAACAATACTCTCGGTAGATCAGCCGCCAGAAAAGCCGTTCCCAAAGCACCCAAAGTAATGTAATTCCCCGTTTCTTGTCGATTGTCTTGCCCGCTGGCTTGAGCATCTTGAAGCCGAGCGATCGCATCGTAACTATACAGCCCATCTTTGAGCGTTGTTCGAGTCGTAATCGCCCATTTCAGAACCGTTCCTAATCCCAACTCTCGCGCCACCGCATAGGCTAAAGAAGATTTCCCAGTCCCCGGATTTCCAGTAATCAAAAGCGGTCGCCGCAAGGCTAACGCCGCATTCACCATCTCGATCGCAACGTCAGGGGGTTGAAACGTTTCGCCTTTTTTCTGTTGCTGCTCGATCGCACCTTCTGCATCATCTCTAAACTGTCGCCAACTGGGAGGCGCAGGAAGCTGGATCGAGTCTTGAGGTTGACCATCTCCCCGGTAGATATTCCAATTGGGTCGATTAGAGCTTGGCATAGTTAGGCACTTTGGTAATCAATAGTCGGAAAGGGGCGAAATGGATTATCCAGCAATAAGCAGAGCGAAGCAGCTTCTAGCCTATCAGTCTCGCAGTCATGAGATAAAGCCTTTTGTCGATGTCTTGCTAAAGAATCGGGCAACTCAGCGATCGAGCATTTCATAACCGATTGCATCACTTTTTTAGCTTTCTCAGCATCGCCCTTTGACTGACGCATCCAAAGCGCAACAGGCAAGCCCTGACCCAATAGCGCATCCCAAAGTCTTTCTTGTTTCTGCAATTCATGATGTTCGACAAACTTGCAGCCGACGACTTGCGTCTTGATCCAGTTGATTGTCGTTCTGCCTTTGATTGGGTCTAAAGATTCAAGCGTTTGAGCACAGCGAGACTCTCGACAATCTAGCAAACGCAGCCAATACTTCTTCCAATCTCCTGATGCGGGTAAGTAATACTGCCGATCAGAAGACCGAACAATCACTGCCTTACACCTCAACCCATTACATTGTTTCTGAATTCTGCCAATTTGAATTTGCCAATGCTCTAGCGGTAAGCTCATTAGCTCGATCGGTAGAAACCATTGAATCACCAAATCACTCAAAGGAATTTGATATTGGCTTCCACAGGTTGCAAGGAGCTGATCTAAAATCTGTGGCAAATCTTCTTGAGCATATCCGGGAGCGCGTTTTGGGTCGGGCGCGAATGGAATCGGGATTGGAGTTTTAATCGGTTCAAGTTTGGAATCCCAGGGATCGGGATCATGAGCGATCGCAGCTTCAACCAGATATCCAAGCGATGGATTGCCTCGCGTCTTTACCTTGATCATGAGACAAATTTCGGCTGTGCGTACTTCTGCTTCTGGTAGAGTCATCCCCTGTTGAATCGCCCAAGCTTTTAGAGCATTTTGTTCAATTGGCTCTCGAATCAGAAGACCGACAAACCGTACAAGCAGGTCTTTGGGAAGATCTGTCAACTGCTGAACAAGCGCTTCTAAAGTATCAGGAATCGATCGAGCGCGACCTTCTGCGAGACAGTTTCGATAAATTTTGATGACGACCTCAAACTGAATTGGGCTAAGAAGGTCAATCAATGTTTGCGTTTCATCTACTTTCGACTGAAATTTCTGGAGTTCTGCTTCGAGTCGATCGCAAACTTCTGCGACTCGCTCCATCTCTTTTTCACATTGCTTGAGATCTCTTTCAAGTCGCTGACGATCTACACTGCTAATTTTAGAACTGATATCGTCCGAAATCGCCTGATAATCAGCAGTCAAATCCTCCAAGCGTTGTTTCTGCTTTGCCAATCGTTCTAACTTAACTTGGTACAGATTGCTCACCTTACTTTCCCAAACTATCAAGTTCTGCTGCTACTTTCTCCATCTTTTCTGCAATTTCAGTTAATTGACGCTCTAATCTTTTCTGATCCGCAGCATTATTGGTATAGCTAATCTGATTTGCAACTGCCTCATAGTCTGCTGCTAAGCTTTCAAGTCGTTTCTGCAAGCCCTTTTCTACAACCTGCTGGACTCGGCTCAATGCACTTGGATATGCAACCGTTTTTGGAGCTTCTTGCTTTGGTGATTCTTCTCCAGGAAATTTTGGTTTTTGAGCAGGTTTCCCCGTTGGCTTCAGCCCATCTAATAAAGCTTGCCGACCTTCTTCCTGCCCAAGTCCCACCAAATCAATGTAAACAATCGATCGCAGCATTCCTTCTGGTTTACATTCCTTCACCCGTACCGGAATCAATTTACGCTCCAGAGATTGCGGATCTTGTGCAAATGCTGCCGCCCATTCTGGCTGAGTAAAAGACGACTTAAGATAAGACTCTGACAAAACCGCGATCGTCTTTTTCGAGTCTGCGGCTGCCCTCTGCATGTCTAAAATAAAATTACCACCCGGACGAAAATCCCATGCCTGAATCAAGACCGAATATCCCGCTTCATCGAGCGTCCAGGCAATCCATTCCGCCCATTGTTTATCCGCCCGGTTGTAGCTGATAAAGAAATCTTTTGTTTCGCTCATCAATTCCAGAAAATTTCAGGGGCAACCCTAGAGTAGCGATTCGTTGTATCAAATGCCAAGATCTAATCAGAGAAATACAGAGAGTCTTAAGCCTTGAAGGCTGTGATGTATGATTACTTCGCTTGGCAATGTGGACAGTAATATAGTCGCCGTCCGCCCAGAATTTCTTTGACGATCGAGGTTCCGCACACAAAACAAGGTTGATTGTCTCGATTAAAAACATAGTGCCGATAGTAGCCGCGTTTGTAGCCTTGTGTCTTGAGCCGCATTGCTATGTCTAAATCATTCGTAATTCCTTTCGTCTGATAAGATTGCTGAGTCACGGATAGAACTGCTTGCGAAAGAGCTTCAATTTGCTGGTCTGAACAGTCCACTGGGCGTAAGGTCGGAAACACCTTTGCAACGAATAAAATTTCACTGCGAAGATAGTTACCCAATCCACCTAAAAAATGCTGATCTAACAATAAAATCGGCAACTGTCGTCGATAAAACCGCTTGTCTCGAAACCGTTGTGCAATCTGTTCTACGGTGACTGCCTCATCGAGTACATCTAATTCAATTCGGCTCAGAAAGGGATGGGTAGCCAGATCTGAATGTTGGAGTACTTCGATATCAGAAGCACTGTAAAGCAATGCCGATTTTTTGGCATGAATCGCTAATCTAAGCTGTCGATTTGTCTGTGGATAGGAATGCAACTTGCGGACATACCAACGTCCATAAAGCTGATTATGACTGTAGATGTAAAGCTGATTGCTAAAACTCATCACCATACCTTTGCCACGAGTCCGCACTGCCGTCACACAATGTCCGATAAATTCTGCTTCATAAGGCTTCAGATGCTCAAACGCAAAGAACATTTCTGTCACCCGTTGATTGACGAGTGCGGCGGCGAGTTGATCGGCAGCTTGGCGAATTTCGGGACCTTCAGGCATAAGTAAAATGCGTTAACTTAGAAGCATGTTAGAACTACATTGCCACACAACTTTCTCTGACGGAATGCTCACGCCGACTGAGCTAGTCGAAGCAGCTTTGGTATCAGGTGTCCGGGCGCTTGCAATTACCGATCATGATACCGTTTCAGGCTGGGATGAAGCTATCGCGGCGGCTCCTCCTGAGTTGGAGATTGTGCCTGGCTTGGAATTGAGTACTGTTTATCGCGATCGCTCAATGCACATTTTGGGATTTTATCCGGATCGCGATCGCTTAATTCCCCCGCTCAACGAACGCCTTGCAGGTCGAAAACGTCGCGCTCAAGAAATGATCGATAAATTGGCAGTACTAGGCTATCCGATCGAACTGCCCGAAATGGGTGAAGGCATGGCTCCAGGTCGCCCGCATATTGCGGCTGCAATGGTAAAAGCGGGGTATGTAGAATCAACGCGCGATGCCTTTGATGAATTTCTCGGCGATGCTCAACCTGCATTTGTGCAGTATGAAAAATTTAGTGCGGTCGATGGCATTAAGCTTTTACGCGACTGTGGGGCGGTTCCAGTTTGGGCGCATCCGTTTCTGTATCGAGGTAGACCTGTGAAAGATATTCTGCCGGAATTAGTCGAAGCGGGTTTGATGGGCGTGGAAGTCTTTCATCCGAGTCATACGTTGTGGCAGGCAGAACGGTTAAAAGAGATGTGCGCCAAGTATGGCTTGTTAATGACGGGCGGCAGTGATTTTCACGGAATGCCTGCGGACGTGAAAACGGATGAGTTTCGATCGCTGAATAGCCTGCATGTTTCTTTGGATCTCTTAGAGCCTGTGAAGCAAGCGGCAGAATTATTGAAGCGTTGATTGGGGAAAATTTTTGCCAATTTTCCGGATCGAGAGGGGTTATTGGGTATAGGGGAATGGTAGATGCACCCTGATGATTCACCCCTGGCGATTTGGTCGGGGGTTTTTTGTATTCAACGGGAATTCAGGTTGTGAATTCAGGTTTGATAAGCGAGTGCGATCCAGTCTCCTTCTTGAAGTCGATCACATAACTCAAACCCTAACGCTCCCAATGTTTCGGTCAATTCCTCTTCGTATTCGATCGTAAATCCTGCCAAAATTAATCGCCCTGGCGATCGCACTGCCTTTCTCAAATCCTCACTCAACCGAATCAAAATTCGCGCAAATACATTTGCCACAATCAGATCGAAATTTTCATTGGGTTCGATCTCCGACACTTCCCCAGTTTCGCCTCCCATCCAATGTCCAAGCTCACTTCCTTTTCCCAAACTTGCCAATTGAACCGTGACCAGATCTTGAACTGTATTTTGTTCTACTGCTGTTTGAGTTGCCTCAACTGCGATCGCATCATTGTCGATCGCTAAAACTTTCGCGCCTAACTTTGCGATCGCCACACTCAAAATTCCAGATCCACAGCCTAGATCTAATACTTCTAATCCAGGCGTGACATGCCGTTCAATCAGTCGCAAACTGAGAATCGTTGCGGGATGAAATCCACTGCCAAATGCCAGACTTTCTTGAATGTTGAGCGCGATATCATCCGTTTGATTGGCAGAACCGATAACGAAACGATTCCCGATTCGATAAGATTCAGCAGTCGATTCTATTTTTTGTTCGACGATCGCGGTTTCTAATTCTGTTGTCATTCCGGTTCGATACAACGAAGAAAGAGCCTGTTCGATCTGATTTAATTTCGTACGATCGCTTAAATAAAACCGAACATGAAACGCCCAAGGAGATTCACCTTTCTCGATTTGAAGCTCTCCTGTGTAGTTTACAGTTGCGAGAAGCGATCGAATCCAATCGATCGCCTCTTCAGTCGCATCTAAGCTCAGTTCGATCAAACTCATAAATACACAGTCCAGCTTCAGCAAGCACGATTTCTCATTCTAAAGGTACATTGGCACATCACGACCACTGTACACGCTTGCTGCGCTTTACTAAGTTAGCCACCTGTCGGCTCTAATCGAATCAACTGACCATTCGATGCATCCGTGAGAATGTACAACAATCCATCTGGACTTTGCCGAACATCTCGCACCCGCTGCCCAATCTTGATCGATTGCTGACTTCGGACATTTCCAGCTTGATCTAACTCAATTCGACGCACATCTTGAGATACTAGACCGCCTGCGAATAGATTTCCTTGCCAGCCAGGAAAGCGATCGCCCGTATAAAATGTAAGCCCAGAAGGAGCCTTGGCTGGAGTCCAAACCGTTTTTGGATCAACCATGCCAGGTCGCGATCGTTCCTGTGAAATCTCACCACCAAAGTACTCTTGGCTATGCGTAACCACAGGCCAGCCATAGTTCTGACCCGCTGCAATAAGATTCAATTCATCACCGCCCCGCGACCCGTGTTCAGTTGACCAAACTCTTTTCGCGCCAGGATCAAAAGCCAGACCTTGAATGTTGCGATGTCCATAGCTCCAAATCGCTGAATCTGCATTCGCATTTGCTGCAAACGGGTTATCCGACGGAATGGAACCATCATCATTCAAGCGCACAATTTTGCCCAGACGACTCTGTAAGTTCTGAGCTTGCTCGCGAATTAGCTCACTTCCTAGCTGAACGGGAGGATTTCCACCATCTCCGATCGCAACGAGCATCGTGTTATCCGGCAACCAAAGAATTCGCGATCCAAAATGCTGTCCACCCGATTTGGCTTGAGCGACTTCAAAAATGACTCGCACATCGCGCAATGCTTTGCCGTCAAAGGTCGCTCTCGCAAGACGGGTACGATTTGAGTCGCGTGTACCGTGCGCATAGGTGAGGTAGATCCATCGATTCTCGCTAAATCGAGGATGAACAGAGACATCCAGCAATCCGCCTTGCCCTGTTGCCAAGACTTCGGGCACACCTGCGATCGCAGTCGGATCTAGCTTGCCATCGCGAACAATTCGTAGCCGACCGGGTCTTTCAGTAATGAGCATGGTGCCATCAGGAAGCCAAGCCATACTCCAAGGGTTTTCTAATCCTTCTAAGACCTTTGTCTGCCGAAATCCCTGAGTTGTTCCATTGGTTGGGGTTGTTTGAGCAACAGGTGCAGGCGCAGCAGTATTTGCAGATGGGGAAGAACATGCCGCAATGCCGATGGCAAATGCGTGCATCATTGCTATGCCAACCCTACCGATCTGCGTCCTAAGAGTGAACTGTTTCAACATGAGCATTTTTCCTAACCATGCGGTTCATCAAATGTTCTAGCACTGCCTGAAGATCTTGGCAAAGCCCGGTATGAACTTTAGAAGTTTGAATAATCGTACTTCTGGGCGCAACCAGCCAATGAAATCGCTCTCGATGAGGAAGTTGTCCGATCGCTCCTGCTTGCTCCCCACCCTGACAGATCTTGGGAATCACCGCGAGATGATCGCGAATCATTTCGATATCTAGAGTTGGGTCAAGCACGAGTAAGCGCGATTCATCCAACTCAATCCGAGCGTCGAGAAAGCGTTTCACACCACAAGAAACAATCACCCCAACATTGATAAATTCTTCGCGCTCAACTTTGGGGACAACGCGAATAATAGCGTAATCATAAGTAAAGTGACTGGGCACGAATCGCTTCCTCCAAAAATATCTGCGATGACTCTAAGCGCTTGAGTAGATACTCAACATACGCTTCCCGATGCTGATCTGGCTCTGTAAATGGAGAACCTTCGACCAGCCAACTGTCCGGGATGAGATTGATAATGTGACGGATGATATCAGGTGTCAGGCGCGCCGTCATCTTAGTATGAGCCGCTTCGAGGTGAGTGGCAAAGCGCAGAAGCACATGATCTTTAATCGCAGGAAAGCGATCGAGACTGCGATCGAGATAGTGCGTCCAAGTATGCTGAAAGTACAAGGCAGCACCATGATCAATCAGCCAAAGTTTGCGATGCCAAACGAGCATATTAGCGTTTCTAGCCGTGCGATCGATATTGGTCACATAGGCATCGAACCAAACAATGTCAGAGGCAAGCTCAGCTTCGGCTTTGCCTGCAACGGGGTCGAACGTAATCGATCCAGGTAGATAATCGAGTGCAAGATTCAGACCCGCACTCGCTCGAATCAAATCTTGAATTTCTGGATCAGGCTCAGTGCGGGCTAAGTCTGGATCAAGTTCAATGAATACAATTTCTGGAACAGGTAAGCCGAGCGATCGCGCAAGTTCGCCAGCGATTAGTTCCGCAATCAGAGATTTTACACCCTGTCCCGCACCCCGAAATTTGAGGACATACATGCCATCATCATCAGCTTCTACGATCGCAGGAAGTGATCCACCTTCGCGTAAAGGGGTGACGTATCTCGTAGCTTGAATCGATCGTAGTTCCATCGTCAGCATCACTCATGAGGTAGACAGGCGCATTGCTTGGGTTCTTCTCCTCACAACTTACAGCACGATGTTACCGTTGCCGAGGCTTTGCCTTCTAGTTTTTGTTGTCGGAGCAATTCATTCCAAGCTTCCAAGATTGCTTTATCCGGCTTTTGAGCCGTTTGAATTTGTTTGCCCAAGACGGTTAAAGCATCATACCAAATGCCGTATCTTGCATAAGCTTTTGCTTGATCTAATGGAGTTTTAGCCTCTGCTAATTCTTGCTGCAAAGCTGGAGGTACAGAGACTTTTTGAACTCGTCCTTTTTTCACCAAAGGTCGATCGATAATATCGTCGCTCGGATTGTTCGGGTCACGAGTTCCACTCTCACAGTAGATTGCAAAATCCCATTGATAGGTCGAAACTGCTAACGGAGCAACGGATTCAGGAATCGAAAAGCTCACAACGCCTGGATCTGTTTTGGGTAGGCGCGTTGTAGTTCTGTAAATCACTTTATTCGTAGCATTCCGTAGTTTCCATTCAACAAGCGTGCCTGCTTTGACCCCGGTTGGAATATTAAACCAAATGGTGGGTCGATCGCTGACCGTTAAGCCCCACTGATCATTCGGAGATGGCGATGGCACTAAAGCTTTTAAGCCCGCAAATTCTTTATCACATCCGCGAGCACCTGCACCTGTGCCACGATCGGACGGAGTACTGGTACTCGGAGAAGGCGGTGGAGTAAATCGAATGCGTTGCTGAGCAGAAGTAAATTGAGAGATCGAGACAACGCTGAGCAATGAGACGCTTAAGGCAATTTGAGACGGTTTGAACTTCATAATTGATCCTTCTTAAATTCGGTTTAGAGTGAGTTCGGTTGAGATGAAGCAAGAAATCGGTAGGCAACTGTGCCGCCATTGAGCAAAAATCCTAGCAATGCTGGTACGAGCGGAATCCATCCGGCTTGAGTTAGCACAAACCAACATCCAGCAATCAGGAGGAAAATGCAGCCTGCACCTGCGATCGCGATCCATTTCAACTGACGAAACCGCCAGATGAGTAAGCCTCCGAACACTGTCCAAGCTCCGATCCAAATCACCTCGATCGCAGTTGACCAAACCCAGAGTAAAGGTCGTTTATCTAAAACAGCACTGATCATCTGGCTGACCATATGTGCCTGAACGATCACCCCTGGAAGTTGTTGCGAAAAGCCTCTGCCATAAGGCGTTGCAAAATAGTCTTTTGCGCTCGGAGCCGTTACGCCAATCAGCACAATGCGATCTTGAATAGCATTAAGATTCATTTCACCGTTGAGCAATTGGCGAACGGTTACTTGCTGCGCGACCTCGATCGGGGATTTTGTCGATCGATAGTTCAGTAAAATCTGACTGCCGCGTGCATCAAAGCGCTGATAGCCACTCGTCGGTTCAGTTAAAGCCGGAAATACAGTACTGCCAAACTTCAAATGCTGATCAGAAGTAAACTCTGGCGCGATCGGAGACGGTTGAGTACTGAGATAGCGAAAGGCAAGCTGAACGCTAAGCGAATAAGCCGTCGCACAAGTGCCAATCTCATCGGCACTTGCAAAGAGAAGATGCCGCCGCAAGACACCATCGCGATCTTGCACAACGTCACTAAACCCAACGGCATCAGCACTGATTTCAGCAGGCGGTGCAATGCCTGTCGGATCATTGGAGTCAGGATCGCGACGTTTGCAGATGGCGACGAGTTGAGCATTTTGTGCCATCTGTGCCATGCGCTTTTTTAAGCTCGGACGTTGGGTGGGAAAGTCGCGATAGAGATCAAGCCCTACTACACGCGCTTGATGACGTTCTAACGTTTCTAAAACGCGATCGAGCGTTTCATCAGAGATCGATCCGCCATTCTGAGGCTGTCGCTGAATGTCTTCTTCTTCAATTTTGACAATCAAGACTCGCGGGTCAGGTGGTTCAACTGGGCGATGTTGCATCAACACATCAAACGCTTGAAGTTCGATCGACTGCATTGCTCCAAACCAGCGAATTCCTGAGACTAATCCAGTAATCGCAAGGGTACTGAGTGCGATCGTTTGTAGCTGCGATCGCGACATTGGGGGTAAGAACTGCCGTTTTTGACCACACCAATCCTGCCAAGTTGGAGGCACTTCAGAGGGATTCTGACAAATCACAGGTAGCCAAGTCGCACAAGGAAAATCAGATTCTAATGCCTGTAATTTCTCTCTCGCTTCTCGCACTGACTGATAGAGAGACTGCCCACTCGAAAATGAACTGAGAAACGATTTGAGGAATTCTTGAGCAATGTGATCCGGCACAGGTTCGCGCATGACAATCACTTGCGGAAGTTGTAAATCAGCTAAGTCCTGAGCTAGCCCCAACCCATCACAAGAGTTAAAAATCGCAAGCTTCAGACCTTGAGCGATCGCATGACGCAAACTGTACTTTAATTGCTCGATCGTTAACGTTTCAGTTCGATTAATTTGAATGTAGCCTTTCACATCTGTCGAACTATGTCCCGCAAAAAATAAAACATCCCAAGCCGATTGCCAGAGCGTCTCTTGTAAAGCTTGAGGGGTTGGTTCAACTAAACAATGAACTTCTGCATTCGGAAGCTTTTGCAGCAAAGCGCGATCGCGTTCGACATCAATGCCTTGAGAATTGCCGAGAATGCTGAGAATTCGTACTTTCTTGCGGCGATTCGGATTCGGAAGTTGCAGCGATCGCGCAAATTCCGGCAGGCTCAATGCGACCTCTGCATAAGGATAATCTGATAGAAAATCCCATAAGCACCAAGGTAACTGAAGAATCTGTCGATCGTGCGCTACAACCATCAGCCGAATTGAATCTTTTGGAGAAAGGCGGGTGCGAAGTTGTCGATCGATCGCCCGAAAGGAACTAGCACTAAGCCAGAGATTAAATTGACTTTGAACTTCGTGCGTCAGTTGATGAAATTCAGCCGCAGAGATATGAGTCGGTTCATCGTCATCGAGTTCAAATTCTGAGCGACGTAACCCAAGGTGAGCATAGAGGGCTGTATAAATTGACCGCCAGCGAGTTAAGCGATCGACTAAAGTTGGAGTCGCAGGCAGACTGCCCGTAAACTGCATCGGGGTCGATCGTCCAGACTCCCACAGTTGAGCAATAACTGTGGGAAATCCATCTTTCCAGTTGCCTTGCCCTAGATTGAGAACAATCAGATGATCCATTGTTCGCACCTATGCAATAAAGTCTTCAGTGACTTGAACTCGATCGAATGAAATCTGTAAGCTGAATTCAGTTCCCGCCGAGCATCGGAAACGACGGAGTTGAATCAGATTATCTTGGTCGCGGGCTTCCACCGATTGCACAACCTCGCCTGCACTCGAAAGCATCGTTAGCATTACTCCACTCGGTAGGATTTCATCGCGTTCTGCACCTCGCAGTTGCACCCGCACCGATAAGCGATCGCCCTCTTCTTGCTCGATCACCACTGACAACCAGAAGGTATGTTCTCTGAGTTCTAAAATTTTGACACATTGAACCGTGGGACGAGTTGCATCAGCCGTTTGACGGAAGCGATAAGCTAGAGCAGGTTCATCACCCAGTAAGCTGTCTAGGGTTTGCCAGCCTTCTGCGATCGTGTTTTGCAACCATTGGCGCAGCGATACACTTCTCACGCCTTGTCGCAATTGCCCTAATCTTTGTTGCCATTCAGATTGCTCGAGTAATGCTCCCCAGAGTTGGAAGGGAATTTCTAAGCGAGGTTGGAGAATTTCGGGATTTGCTAATCGTTGCACAAGATTCTCGGCTTGAACCGCAGGAACAGGGGCAAGTGCCGCAATCTCAGCACGAGTAACTGCTTGCGGATACAGTTCTCGCGTCAGTGCAAAGACAGCAAAATCTTGAGACATTTGTTCTGCATCTAAGCTGTACATGCGATCGCTTGCATCATATTCACCCAAAGCTTTCAACTGAGCATGAGTCGTATATCCCCAAATTAAAATCGTCGCCTCATCGGGATCGACCTGAGCCGCAAAGTAGTAATCCCCCACCCAACTTGGAATATCCACCCATTCTTGCGGCACTCGAAATTCGCGCGTATCCATTGTTTTATCTGGAATCACAATGATTCGGTGCGCGTTGAGCCGAAACGATGTTCCATTGACTAATTGCCAGAGATTCTGCAACGCAGTTCGATCTAGAGTTTCACGAGCGTCTTGAAGCCAATCTGAAACGGTTTGAGAACAGACCTGATTGAGGTATGTGTTCCAGCGAGCCGGAGCAGTGCGAGATCGATTTTGCCAAGCAGCAGCATTGATCGATGGCGGAATTTCTAGAACAGGTTGAGCTAGAGCGTTTAAGTAAGTCATAGGAAGATCGTTTGGGTGTGCGACATAGCGGTATTCACGTTGCAAGATCTGAACTTATGCAACCTACCAAGGATTTCCAATCAGCGTAAAGGCTGCCCAATGATACGGATGCGCTAAATTCTGATCCGCCAAGGCTCTGATTTCTTCCGGCAATCGACGATCGCGAATTTGTGCCCGAAGGCGATCGGAGTTTTGAATCATCTCAATCTGGGCTTCTCGTAAGGCATCTGCTTTGACAGGAGCCGATTTCAAGGCTCGATAAAACTCTTTCATCAACATTAATGTACTGGCATCACTGACTGACCACAAAGACGCGATCGCAGCTTTACTGCCTGCCTTCACTGCCAATCCTGCAAATCCCATTTCTGCTCTCGTATCTCCCAGTGCAGTCCGACAAGCGCTGAGGACTAACAATTGTACAGGCGGATTTTGCAAGCCCAATTCTTGAAGCTGACTCAACTTCAACTGTTGATCCCAGAATTGAATATAAGACCGATTCACATCGCCAGACGAGAACTCAGCATGAGTTGCTAAATGCACAATGCCATAGGGAGTTTTTTGTCGATGTGCTCTGAGGTTTTTTAGCGTAAATTCTTGATTCAACAGAGATGTGCCTTGCCAGGGAGTTTGAGTGATCGATGCAATCTCGATCGGTACACCGGGCAGGGGCGGTTTATTGCTAAACGTAGAGGCTCCCATCGCGAGAATTTCAGTGTTGGGAGAGGTACGCGATTGTCGATCGAGTAAATTAAACGCCGGAATAATCGCTAAGTTATACTTCTCAATCAAAAATTTCTGCCCATCATGTAATGCTGCAAGGGGTAAGCTCCTTAGCCCACTGCCCAAGCAGAAGATAATCTGATTGATCCCCTCGGCTCGAAGTTGCGCTTCTAAGGGTGCGACGATCCAGCGATAAAGTTGCTGTCCGGGGACTAAGTAATCATCCGGGTCAGAATCGTCTCGCACAACTCCCATGCGAAAAGATTGCAGCGTTTGAGTTAGAACAGATCGATTTGCGGCGGTAATGCGGCGATGAATCGGTTTACCGTTGGCAGTGACCAGCATCAAATCTAAATGGTTCGCGCTTGGAATTGCATAGAATAGAGCCGATTTCCGTTTCGTGCGTTGATTGATCTGATTCAGCGATCGTGCAATTTCCGCAGCAGGCACAATTTGGGTTTTGAATTTTCCTTGAAAATAGTCTTCGTATTGGTTTTTCCAGCGGATTTCGATTTGTCGAATGGCTTCAGGCACATCTGAACGATCGAGCGCTTCGGTCACGCGATCGGGTTCTGGTTTGAGGACAGAACTCGGACTTTGAGCAAGAACATCCTCCTGTGCCGAGATCGTGACATTGGAGTGGGAACATCCGACTGTAATCAGCAAGGCAACCAGAACAATGGGTAGGAACCATTGAGGATATTTCATAGCGTTCTCACCAAGGGATTTGAATAAAGCAAATGAATCACAAGCTGAGAATTAGGGCGTTTCAGTCTTTTTAACATCAAAGCTCAGGGGATGGAAAAAGATTAAGAAATAGATCAGACTGCATCGAGCGATCGTGTTCATTTACACGAATGAAGATGAGCAGTTATGCAACGCCCTGAAAAAGTCGCCTCGCATTCAAAATCAGGCTGGAATATTGGGTGGCCCCGAAAAGCTTTGTCTCAACGACCTTGCCATCGCGCCACACTTTAACCTAGACTTTTTCTCAACAACTTAAGTTCTAAACAAGCAAATTTAAACCAGACTTTGCGCTCTCAAAGCCTTAGAAAGTCTGGTTTTTCTTATTTGCTCGTTTTTTTAATATTTTTTAACAGTCCTTAGATGCAAATTTATTTCAATAAAAATGGTAAGCTTGGTCTTGAAGCTTATTGAGACTTTTAATCAATAAGGCTGGCTAAGTAACTCACAGAATGAAGGATCAACGATGGCAACGGTCGGCTTATTTTACGGCACGCAAACTGGCAACACAGAGACAATTGCAGAAGCAATTCAAGCTCAACTGGGAGGAGACTCGATCGTTGAGTTGAGCGATATTGCCAATGCAAGTTCTGAAGATTTTGAACCGTATGAATACCTCATCATCGGCTGTCCCACCTGGAACATTGGAGAGCTTCAAGCCGATTGGGAAGGCTTTTACGATGAGCTAGACAATATCAATTTCAATGGCAAAAAGGTTGCCTACTTTGGCTGTGGCGATCAGATTGGCTATGCCGATAACTTCCAAGATGCAATGGGGATCTTGGAAGAAAAAATTTCTGGGCTCGGAGGACAAACGGTGGGGATGACTTCCACCGCAGGCTACGAGCATCAAGAATCGAAGGCAGTTCGCGGAGATAAATTTTGCGGACTTGCCATTGATGAAGATAACCAATCCGATCTGACAGACGAACGGATCAAAGCTTGGGCGACTCAACTCAAATCTGCATTTGGCATCTAAGTTGTATTGCCTGATTTTGCAACAGTAGGTCTAGGAGTGACCAAGATGGACAAATTATTAATCCTGATTCTGAGTTTGTGGTTAGAGCAGTTCACTTGACCTAAAGCTTGGTAAGCCGCTCGCACTGATGCTCATCTGCCTCGAATTCTACTCCGGAGCGGATGAGCATGAGCGCGAGTTGATTGGTCGAAGCTCAGGTCAATTTAGAATTCAATTTGTTAAGGAGATGGCGATGGATCAGGTGGTAGATGCGGTTTGGGTTAGTGCAAGTGCTGGAGTGAAAGCTTTAGATCGTCCTTTGATACAGTATCTTTCTCGACAAGCAACGATCGCATTATGGCAGTACGAACAAGATCTAGACGAAGCAAGTTCTTTAGCGAGTGCCGTTGAACTTCTCCATCAGTATTTAGAGACTCAGCACCATTCTGTTCATCTACTTGGACATGGAACCAGTGGCATTGTCGCACTGTTATATGCTCGTCTCTATCCTGAAAAAGTGAAGTCACTGACGCTTTTCAGCGTAGCTGCTCAACCTGCAATTACTTGGCATACACATTATTACGTTCAACGGAAGCTTTTACCCTGTAGCCGTCAGCAGGTTTTGGGACAAATGGTACGAAACTTATTCGGCACACATCTGCCCTTCCAGACTCAAGCGTTTGTGGCATTACTCGATCGAGATTTAGAAACATCGCCGAGTCTCCATTCACTGTACGGATTGGTGCAATTGCCAAAAGGCGGAGTCGAAATCCCATTATTAGTCTGTGCTGCCAATGATGATTCGGTCATCGATCGTCGCTCTCATGCTCAATGGAGCCGCATGTTGAAATTAGGCGATCGCTTATGGCGATGCCCCGAGGGCAGGCATTTCTTTCACTTTTTTCATCCAGAGCCAGTTGGAAATGAAGTGGTGCAGTTTTGGCAATCTCTTTCTCGAATGCCTGAGCTAGAGTTGACAGCTTGAGGAGCAATCAAAATGACGACACAATTTAGACAGATTATTCTCATGGTTGAGAATGTTAGTGCTTCTGTAGAGTTTTACCGGGAAGGATTGGGGCTAAAAGTCAATGTAGTCACGGAAACTTGGGCAGAGCTAGAAGCAGACGGAACAGAGATTGCGCTACATGCTACAACTCGTTCATATCAAACTGAAAGTTCACCGATTTTGAGTTTTCATGTGGCAGATGTGTATACCACGGTCGAAGATCTCGAAGCGATGGGCGGAAGATTAGAAGGGATTGTTCGCCAACTATCTTTCGGTAAAGTTGCTTTGGTGAGAACTCCTGACGGACATTTGCTCAATCTATTACAGCCTGTCGATGATCATCAACTTCGTGAACTTTTGAGCTATGAGTCCTGATCCGCGATCGCGATTGAACTCTTAATTTATGATCAAGCCATGGATCAGAGCAGGCAGATCCGGAATCAGGTTGATGGTAATTGTGTAAATGATTGAGCACACAAGCGATTTTGGGCTGCTCGATTCTTTACTCATTGTATTTTCAATATCATGAAATCTTGGTTATGGTGTGTTGCCTTTGTTGGCATGGCTTCTGTTGTTTCTCTAAGCGCGATCGCAAAAACTCCGGCTCCAACTTCTGCAAATTCAGCACGCGAGTTTATCGTTCGAGGAAATGAACCATTCTGGAATATTACGATCGGCAAAAAAGGCATTGTTTATACGACTCCTGATACAAAGCCGCGCACCTTCCCGTATGTCGCTCCAATCGGGGCACAGGGTCGCCCGATCGACAATGTTCGAGTCTACCGTTTACAAGGCAATAACATCTTAGTTCTTAAGAAAGTCGATTCCTGTAGCGATACCATGTCAGATAAGAACTATCCCTACGCTGCAACTTTGATGATGGGAAATACAGTCCGCGAGGGTTGTGCAGAACCGAAATAAGGGAATGGGGAGCAATAGCGCTTGTCCCTACTCCCCACTCCCCACTAAATCCACTCCGCGATCGTATCTGTCGATTTCACAATCTTCATTCCAGCCGCTGCGAATCGTTCATACGCCTGATCTGCTTGCTCAGTGTAATCGACAACGCCCGGTACAACGACTGCGGAAGTGCAATCTTCGAGCAGATACACTTTCTGAGCTAGGTTAGGATCATAGACTTGAATTTCCGTGAGCAAATCATCGATCGTCCAAGCGACACAATGACTTTTTGCCTGACCTGCAATAATCACCGCATCGAACTTCAACAATTTCTCAATCAATCGGCTGTTTTTCTGTGCAAGCAATTCACCACCCGTGGTTGTCAACACTTCAGGACGCAGAACAGAATAGTTTTCAGTTAAAGGGTGATTGCCTTTGATTTCAAAACTGGTCTGACTACTGCGAGCAATGCAATGAAAGAACATTGCTTCTTCAACGGCTGACACTAACGCATGTCCAATTCCACCTAGCATTGAGTGATAGGGCCATACCGTTAGAGGATATTTCCCTGCGTCGGTGAGTTGCTTCGTATAATGCAAAGCGTGCTGATTCAGCCTGTCATAGCTTGCTTGCAAACTTGCTGCAACCGAGGGATTGACCCGCCAGACTCCATTTTGCACATCCTCGAATTGAATTAAGGTTGCCGCTGGAATCGGATGCTCTCCTGCTTCATTCACCCAGAAAATCGGATGAAAGATTTGCATTGCTGTGTGAGTATCCATTGTGGGAGCAATCTCGGTGATCGTTCCTAAATTGCGATAGATAAACTCACACAGCCGCACATTGTCTTCGATCGCACCCTGACCCGATCGACCCCCCACAAACAACTCAAAATCGGGAAGACAGAAGGTATTTTGTACATCGATCGCTAATAGACAAATGCGTTTGCGATCGTCAGCAGCGGGTTTGATCTGATGCTGTTTTGCCCAGGCTTCTGCATCTGTGGCGCGTTGCTGATAAGGAACACGCCACACTGAACTCACAGAAGTACGATCGAAGAATGAAGGAATGGGATACATAGGCTGACCCGATTTTTATCGATCGTAGATGAATTCTCTTAAATTGATTCACTCGGATTTTGTTCTGCACCACAGTTGCGACAGTAGGGAAGATGCTGATAAGTCGGTTGGTGACAATTGTGGCACTCGTGATGTTGGTGATAGCCACAGTGAGGACAGTAATCTTCTCCGCCTTTGAGAACTCTGGTGCAGTTAAGACAGCGAGATTGTTGAACTAAAATCGAAGGCTGAGGTTTCGATTTTTTCACAATGGTCTGGAACAGTTTGATCAGTGCGAAACCTGCGATCGGGATAATCAAAATGTAGGCATAACTGACCAGAAAGACTAATCCTCCAAAAATTGTACTGATCAGATCAAACAGAACTTTGAACAGGACACCGACTTGGAGAAATTCAAAGACTTTCAGAATCAACGGAATGAAGAAAATGATCAGCAAGTGCCAGCTAATCAGTGCAACTAATCCGTAGCGTTTGCGCTCGGCAAATCGATTGACGATCGCGGCTCCAATCAAGAGCGGGACGAGAAAGAGCGCTTGTAAGGTCAGTTGAATGCTGGGATACCAGAATGAAGCATGTTTATAGCTTCTTTCAACTTCACTAAAGGTGTTGCCGTCATTCAGAAGTTTGAGAAATGCAGTGCTTTCTGGTTTTGCTAACAAATCAGCTTTAAGTTTCTCGATTTCTTGTCTCAGTTGAGCAATTTGCTGATTATTATTATCGAGTTGTTGTTTTGCTTTTTCTGCGCCAACATTGTTGATTGATTGATCTCGATTCTGACCTGCAATCTTTTCGAGTAGAGTTGAATCATATTGAGCGCGAATATTTCGATTGCTATTTTCAAGTTTCGCGATCGCGTCTTGTTTTTGAGCAATCGATTTCACGAGCTTTTCGTTGTCTGGCGTATTGACTTTATCGGCAGCGGTGGCAAACCCTTGACAGGTCGGCGATACATCGCCCAATTGTCCTCTTGAATTCTGTCGATAACTGTCTTGTAAGGTCTGATTTGCTGAGTTTGGCGGGAAGCTCGAAATTGGAGGGTAGAAATCTTTATCTGCGGCAGCACGGACGATATTGAAATCTTTATTTTTGTCTTTGGACTCTCGATAGTTTTGCCATGCCGTGTAGCAAGGATTGGCTTGAGTGGGGCTGAGAACCCAATTGCTAATATCATTGAGTCCTGTAAAGACATTTACAAGGATGAAGATGTCGATCAAGATCAGCACGATCAAGCTTGCCGGGTTTAAGGGCTGTTTATTGATCGTTCTGGTTCTAGTAAAAAATTGCCGAATGATTCGCCGAAGTCTTGAAAGCATAGGTTTTTTCTCACCGCCTGAATCGGGGAAGCTTCAGGGCGCGTCTGTATCGATCGTATCCCCGTGATTATTCTTCTATTAAGCCGTGATCTTAGTGGTTTGAAGCATCTAATTTGTGACAGGTCTTCAACCTGCCTAAGCAACTCAAATTTGAAGAGAAATTTGAAGAGATTGTCTTGCTGTATTTTGCCCGTCAAACTCTCCTCAGCATTTTTTCTCGAGATCGCTCATCTATTGCCTGAATGAGCTACCTCATAGATTAATTCATCTGAGTCTAATACTTTGTGAAAAGTGAACAAGAGGAAGCGCTGTATGCCTTTAAATGTTGAATTGTTAGAGTCCAGTTTTGCGCAGATTAAAGCACAGGAGCTTGAGTTTACGAATCACTTCTACACAAATTTATTTGCCGACTATCCAGAGGTCAAGCCGCTTTTTGCAAACACCCATATGGAAGACCAAGCCAAGAAGCTCTTTCAATCGCTTGTCCTAGTTGTAGAAAGTCTCCGTCATCCTGATCGCTTGGCTCACCCACTTCAGGGTTTAGGCACTCGCCATATCCAATACGGGGTGCTGCCCGAACATTATCCGCTGGTGGGCAGCACGTTGTTGAAAGCACTTGCCCTTTGTCTAGGAGAGGCTTGGACTCCTAACGCTGAACAGGCATGGAGCGAAGCATATTCAGTTGTGACAGAACTGATGTTAAGTGGTGCAGTCTATTCCACTGAAATTCTGTCTCCTGCCCTTCAGAAACGTTAGGAGCTTGGGGATGTGAGATACTGGTGGATCTAGTTCGCTCAAATTAAGTGATGAGTTGCGATCGCAGAGACTATTCTCTGTGAAGTTAGAAGCCTAGACCATACTGAAGGTTAGTACAGATCGTTCACGAATAATGCTTCTGTAACCATTCTTCCAAAACTAGACCCATGCTCTTAATCACTTCTGGGTCAGTTGCAGGATTGATCGCTTGACTCCACCGAACTAATTTCAACAGTAATGCCTCCCGTGCTTTCGATAACTTTCGGGATACTGTGTACTGTTGCACCTCAAGCTGTTTCGCAATCTGCTGCTGAGTGAATTGTTGCTGGTAATAAAGCTGTAACAGTTGTTGGACAGACACATCGAATTCGGCGATCGCAGTTTCCAAGACTTGATTGAGCTGCGATCGCTGATCCTGCCTTTCCCGCTGTTCTTCTTGCTCAATCAACTCAGTTAATAGCGAATCTCTTGAATCTATAACCTCATCTTGTAATTCGCCATCGTCTTGTCCAGGTCTTGGCATATTTAAAGAGGAGACCGTCGGAAAAGACTGCGATCGCACCCGATTTGCACAATCGGTTAGCCAACGCTCCAAAGTGGCTGGACTCACCGCTTCGCCTGTTTCTTTTTTATATTGAGTGACGATCGCATTCCAAACTTCTGCACTGGGAGCCGCACTCTGTCTCATGCCTAGCGTTTTTGCAGGTAGATAACACAGTTCAAAGCATTTCCAAGCTGTGAGATATTGCTCGATCGTTGAAGCATCTAATCCTTGCAGCGCTTCAATTAAGCGTTTGCGGCTCAGCTTCAAGAGCAATCCCCAATGATTGCACAGATCAATCTCTCGACGCTGGCGTAACCAATCTCGAACTACGTTGCCAAATGCGGAACTGGCATAAGTCTTCAGGCTGGCTCGTTCGTCGGGATCGCAGGCTTTGAGAATTTTAGGCACGGCAGCGATCGCAACTTGAAACAAATCGGCAAGCTGAAATTGCTGCGACGAAGTTTTAGGTTGAATCTTTTGCACACTCCAATAGCACGCTTCTTGCAAATAAGCCGAAATATGCCCTGCTGAAATTTGCTGACGTGGAGAGGCTTCCTCTTTTCTCCAGCAGCGATGCCAATACATTACCCAAAAGCGATCGGCGGTTTCTTCGGGCATTTGAGCCAAATGCTTCTGAATGCTGCGATGCAATCTCGAATCGGTGCTCCAGCTTGTGATTTGATCGGATTCAAATCGCAAAAAGGTTGAGAATAGTTCGGGAATGCTTTGACGGACACGCATATCGCCAACATCCTAGATCATTGCCGTTCTCATCATGACCTGTTGCCCAATTCGAGTCAAATCTTGTTTGTTAACATAAGTTTATAGTTCTACCTCTTATGAATATGCTGCTTAATCCGAATCAACGCGAGAAATTAGATCCCACCGATGACAAATTGTTTTACGACCAGCCTCGATTTGTCACGCATGTCGATACGGGGTTTATTCAACAATTGACGGATTTGTATCGCGATCGCTTAAAGCCAAATTCGCGGATTTTCGACATGATGAGTAGCTGGGTGTCGCATTTGCCGGACGATGTGCAGTTTGAGCATATCGAAGGACATGGATTGAATGCCGCAGAACTCGCTCGCAATCCTCGGTTAAATCATTACTTTGTGCAGAATTTGAATTTAGATCCGAAGTTTCCTTTACCGGATCAATCCTTCGATGCGGTTTTGAATACGGTGTCTGTGCAGTATGTTCAATATCCTGAAGCCATTTTTACTGAGATTCATCGAGTGCTCAAACCGGGCGGAATCGTCATCATTAGCTTCTCAAATCGGATGTTTTATCAAAAAGCGATCGCCGCTTGGCGAGACGGATCAGAACGCGATCGCGTTGAACTCGTCAAAAACTATTTCAAAGCTGTACCTGGTTTCTCAGCGCCAGAAGTCATTATCAAACAATCCCAGATTCCGCCTGTGTTCCAAATGCTAGGGATGGGAGGTGGTGATCCGTTTTATGCAGTGATTGCGAGTCGAGTCGAATAAAATAGAGAAAAGTGAGGCTCATTTCTATGACCACCGAAGAATTAGTCATTGAAAAAATCCGCAGACTCAACCCAGAACAGCAGCAGCAAGTCTGGGAGTTTATCAACACACTTCCCGAACCTAAAGAGGAGCCTGAAATTAGCCCACTGGGTAAGAGACTGCGTGAGCTTCGCGCTGAAATTGTTGCATCGGGTGAACCACTGCTTAGTCGAGAAGACCTTGAGCGAGAACTCGCAGAACGACGTGGAGGCATCAGCACTTGGGACGAATAAGACGAACCTTCCTAGATGCAGGAGTTCTGATTATTGCAGCACGAGGTAACACAGTGGATTCTGCTCTCGCGTTGAATATCTTGAGTGATACGAATCGGGAGTTTGTCTCTGGTCCTTTCATACAGCTAGAAGTTCTCCCGAAAGCGACCTATCACAAAAAACGGCAAGAGCTTGAATTCTATGAAGCCTATTTTGCAACAGTTGCGCATTGGACAGTTAATCTCGAAAAACTGCTTCAGGATGCGAGGCAAATCGCTTCTACTTACGGTCTAGCCAGTATCGATGCTTTGCACATTGCAGCAGCACTTTCTTGCAATGTAGATGAGTTCATCACAACGGAGAAACCCACGAAACCCATGTATCGCGTGCCGAATCTGAATTTTGTTTCAATTTAAAGCATTGCGCTTCTGTAAATTTGAGCAGAAGCGCAATGCTTTTAAGTACCGATCCATTAACCGCGATCGATTTCTTCCAAAAGCGCGATCGCGGTTTGGCACAATTCTCCATGCACCTGTCCGTTACTTGCTAAAATTCCGCCCCACTGGCTGACATCTTCGCGGTTGTACTGAATTGGAGATTGATCGAAGTAAGTGAACTGTCCGCCCGCTTCGGTCAAAATCAACTCTGGAGCCGCAAAATCCCAATCTTTTGCAGCCGATTTGCCAGAAAGAGACACGTATAAATCTGCTTTTTGCTCAACGATCGCTGCAATCTTACATCCGACACTGCCAATTTGTTTTTGCTGCGTGACTGGAAAGTGATCCATCAATTGATTAAATCTGGCATCGCGATGGCTGCGGCTGGCAACGACTGTTAGATCAGAAAATTCAGTTTTATTTGAAACTTGTAAGCGTTGTCGATCGCCATTCTGATTTTCTACCCAAGTTCCGCCTCTCAAGGTGGCTGAATAGAGTTTTCCAAAGCCTGGACAAGCCACAACTGCAACCACCGGACGACCTCGATAAGTCAGTGCAATATGCATTGCATACTCACCCGTGCGATTGATAAAGTCCTTCGTTCCATCTAACGGATCAATAATCCAAACCCAATCTCGCCCAATTCGACTTTCGAGGGGTTCAGATTGATACGTCTCTTCGCTTAAATACGCAAACACCTGGGGATCAAAGACTGCTTGCAGCTTTTCTAAAATATATCGATTTGCCGCTAAATCCGCCGAAGTAACAGGACTGTCCCCTGACTTCTCAACTTCAAAGCTCTGAGCCTGGTTTGCGAGAATCTCTGCTGCGCCCCAGCCGACTGAGCGAACAATTGCACAAATGCCTTCAAAGTTTGGTTCCATTGGTCTGAATGCTAGAGGGGTTGAAAAGTGGGGGAGTGGGGAGGGGCTATTCTCCTATCTCTCCCTGAAACGCAGCACTCCAATAGCGCCGACAACTCCAGAGCAATGCTGCTCCAACTGCTAGGTAGATCAGTCCTCGGATCTCATAGCTCACACCTGCGATTCGTAAACCTAAGCCAAACAGCATCATTGTCGCAATTAAGGCGATCGTCTTGCCGCCAAACAGTTGAAATACACTCTTGATTGGGTTCGGTTCCTGTAAGGTTTCGGCGCGTTCAATGACTCGGTTTGCTGTGCGATCGAGGACGAACTTTCCTTTGATTAGCCCGACTGACAAGGCAAGGGAGCCAAATCCTAAATGCTGAGCATCTAGAAAACCGAGATATGGCAAATGAAACCAGAACAATAGTCCCATTGCTAGCAATCCGGCTCCCACAAATGTCCAAATCGCACCAGCGATCGAGAGATGCTGTCTGTAGGATAAACCGACACGAGGTTGAGTACTTTCCATGTCCACAGAGTTGTCAACGAGCCTCAATATTATAAGAGTGCGCTGATCGCATCCATTGTCTTGTGCCAAAGAATTCACACGAATAAGATGCAACCTTCGCAGCTTCCGCTAAAGCTGTGACAAAGTCATGCTGCAAAATGAAATGGCAAAATGCTCCGTGAAAAATGTCTCCGGCTCCTAATGTATCCTTCACATTCACTTGAGGTACTGTGATTTGTGAATGATTGAACACCTCGATCGCATGTTCACCCTGAGTGATCGCAATGTTCTCAATTCCATAACTATATAAATAGTCAAAAACAGATTGTTCAGTCGGAGGCTGAAAGTTGGCAGAACAGATCGCATAGTCCACGTACGGGAAAATTTGCTCAAATCCAGGCTTCCAACTTCCGGCATCGATCACCACCGGAATAGTTCCAGCCATTTTTGCAATCTCTGCTCCAACTGCCATCTGATGACCGTCAATTAATATAATGTCTACTTCATCTAAAAGGTTGGACGGAATGCAATCTGGAGAAATCTGAGTGCGAACTGCATTCAAAGAAATCACCGCTCGATCGCCTGTCGATTGACTGACCACGATCGAAGAAATGGGTGGCGGCTCTTGTCGATCAGGATCTAAATCCATCACATTGATCGATTTCAAGTCTGCTTCAATCAAATGACAAATTGGATGACACCCGATCGCACTGAATAATGTAGAAGAATTGCCAAGATGCTGAAACGCGATCGCTGCATTTGTCGCTGGACCTCCGGCTGCAATCGTCGTCTCTTGTGCCACAATTTTCTGATTTGGTTGAGGTGGCGCATCTGCAAGATAAATTATATCTAGCGTCACCAAACCCACAAACAACCCACGATTTGCCATAATTCTCACATGACTGCAACTCTATATATTGTGGGCACACCACTGGGCAACTTAGAAGACATGACCTTCCGAGCGATTAAAACGCTGCAATCAGTCGATTTGATCGCCGCAGAAGACACGCGCCACACTGGAAAACTCTTGCAACATTTCCAAGTCAAAACGCCAAAAATTAGCTATCACGATCACAATCGCCATTCTCGAACCGCAGAACTCGTCGATCGACTCCAGCAAGGAACCTCGATCGCGCTCGTCACCGATGCTGGAATGCCTGGAATTTCTGATCCAGGTTACGAACTAGTCAAGGCCTGTGCCGAATCCGGCATTCCTATTGTTCCAATTCCGGGCGCAACGGCTGCGATGACGGCTTTGAGTGCATCGGGTCTCAAGAGCGATCGATTTGCGTTTGAGGGCTTTTTACCCACGAAAGAACAAGAGCGCAGAACTCATCTTGAAACCTTAATCACCGATGAGCGATCGCTGATTTTTTACGAAGCTCCTCACCGCATTCAGAAAACCCTGCAAGACATTGCCACTGTTTTAGGCGAGGATCGACAGATTGTTCTCGCGCGCGAACTGACAAAACTGCATGAAGAATTTTGGCGAGGAACCGTCAAAGCTGCGATCGCACATTACACCACGACTGAACCCAAGGGAGAATTTACACTGATTGTTTCTGGTGCAGAACCGAACAATGTGCCCCTGACGGAGGATGTTCTAAAAGCTGAATTACTTGCACTCATGCAGCAGGGAATTTCCCGCTCCCAAGCGAGCCGACAGTTAGCCCAACAAACAGACCTCCCCCGGCGACACCTCTATCAACTTGCTTTGCAGATTGAACTGACATGAAGGAATCTGACCTGGATGCTCTACTCGATACAGCCTTCCAGCAATGTGAGTCGCTGGGACATCCTTTAAGTGAGGAGCAAAAATGGATACTCCGCACTACCTTAAAGCAAGCCACGCGCATCAATCCGCTCGACCAATTAACCCCGCAACAGCGGCAAGCTTTCCTACAATTCGCCCAAGAGAATGCGGAGTGGAAAACAGTCATTTTGAATGATTGGCTCGAAAGTCGAGATTCAGGCACCGTTCAATTCATTCGAGATGAGTACGGGATTGAATGGTTAAACTCAATTACCGCCGATGATCTGGCTGCTTATCGAGATTCAGAAGCAGTGTTGAAAATCGGCGATCGCATTGAAGTTTCGAGTGCCCTCTGGGAATGGGTACAAGAGAATGACAATGAATGGGTCTCGTGTACTGTAATCGGATTGAATGAGTCAGACAATGCTCAAGAGACAAGCTGTGTGGTTCGATTTGACAATGGGCAAGAATTTGAAATTCAAGGTCTGTATGACTGGAATCGATCGAACTGGCGCTAATCTATTTACGATTGCTGAGCGAAATCAAAACTAATCCCCCTAACACACAGCTCATGCCAATCCATTCCGTCAATTGGGGCTGTTCTCCAAGCTGCAAGGCTGCAAACAACACACCCAGAACAGGGGTTAACAACATGCCTAA
This sequence comes from Leptolyngbya boryana PCC 6306, assembly GCF_000353285.1. NCBI lineage: Bacteria > Bacillati > Cyanobacteriota > Cyanophyceae > Leptolyngbyales > Leptolyngbyaceae > Leptolyngbya > Leptolyngbya boryana. The sequence goes on along the minus strand of NZ_KB731324.1, from coordinate 4,904,611 downwards.
GCCTGACATTCCTGCTGATAACTGGGTCAAGACATACAGCCACAACACCATCGGAATGGCTGTACCGGGCAGAATGTTATACAACAATGCACCGATAAAAGCAGGTGTCCATTGAATCGGTTGTTGTGGAAGCAAGAGCGCGATCGCGATCAATGGCAAAGCCCCAAACAAGGTCTGCCAAGCGGTCAACGCTAACAAGTTGACCTGCGCTTTAGCATTAATTTTTTTCGCAACAATCGAGCCAGCTGCCCAACTCAACCCTGCCAACACAGCTAAAATGCCACTGAACACTGAGCCTTGCATCTGAAATGGGTCAAGAATGATCAACAATCCTGAGAAAGCAATGGCGATCGCGATCCATTGTGTTCGGTTCACCCGCTCTCCTAGAAAATATCCAGCCAGCAAGACTGTCCAAAATGGCATGGTATAGACCAGAACTGAGGTCTTTCCGGCTCCGCCGCTCACCAATGCCCAAGATGCCAATCCATACACTCCAGCCGTTTGAAATACGCCCAACCAGAACGTCAATGAGAGTTCTTTGATCTGAAAAGGCTGACGTAGGATCACCATGCCGCCAAACAATGCCAGCCCACCGCAGAGAGTTCGTAATGCTGCGAAAGTGAAAGGCGACGAATATTGAACCGCAATCTTCATCTGCGTCCAGTTATAGCCCCAGAGAATTGCGATCGCGAGGAGTGCCAAAATTGCCAGCTTCGGAAATCGAGCTTGAGTCATGGTGATTGATCAGAATTTCGGATCAACATTAGTCCTAAAAATTAGCTCTGACAATCTATCGAGCGCGTTACAAAGCTTAAAATAGAAGAAAAAGGCTTGAACAATGTCGAATTCAGTCAGCAACTCCTCACAATCAACTTGGCAAATCAAGCTACTCTACGACAGTGAATGTCCGCTATGTATGCGAGAAGTGAATTTCTTGAGAAAGCGAGATGGCGATCGTGGCTTAGTCGAATTTGTAGATATTGCCGATGAGAACTATTCGTCTGAAGCCAATGGTGGCATTGACTACGAAACGGCAATGGGTCGAATTCATGCCATCTTGCCAGATGGAACTGCTATCAAGAATGTTGAAGTCTTTCGCCGAGTGTATGAAGTGTTAGGCATGGGATGGGTTTATGCGATTACGCGCATTCCAGTGTTCGGATGGATTGCAGATCAACTTTACGCGATTTGGGCAGATTGGCGATTGAAGCTGACGGGTAGAGCGGATTTAGCAGCGATCGTCGCCGAACGGCAAAAGCGTTTGGATTGCTCGGTTTCAGGGCGCTGCCGAATTGAAGAGAATTAGAACAATGCTGAATAAGCTTATACATGGCGATACCTATCGAGATGCTCTAAACAATGGCATCGAAGCACTAGAATCTCTGGTTGCTGCTTATCAGGCGACTGGAGAACTTCTGCCTGAACCGAATACAGTTTGTGTTGTCGCTTGACTCATGTGTGATTCGATCTCAATTTACCTTGATGATGAAGGCGGTTATGTTGCTGAGATTCTAGAATTTAGAGGTTGCCTGGCTCAGGGAGAGACTCTAATCGAAACACTGGAAGAACTTCAAATCGTGGCTAATCTCTGGATTGAAACTGCAGAAAAACACGGACGAAAACTTCCCGATGCTGACCTCGCGATCGCGAAAGTGAAGCTGCTGAGCCAGTAAAGCAATTTTGCGGATGTGAATCGATCGTAAATGCTCAACTCGAATCGAGAAAAATTGCTCTAGGATAGACCTTTGTTCTGAGCACGAGGACTTGAACATTGAGCATCGAAGCACAAGCCTGGGAATTGTTAGAAAAATCAATTTTGACCTATCAAGGTCGAGAAATTGGCACGATCGCCGCAAAAGATCCAGAGGTCGTAGCCTTGAACTACGACCAATGTTTTGTTCGGGATTTCATCTCATCCGCGCTCTTGTTCTTGATGCGAGGCAGAACTGAAATCGTCCGCTACTTTCTCGAAGAAACCCTCAAACTCCAGCCCAAAACCACACAGTTCGATTCCTCAAAGCCCAGTCGGGGATTGATGCCTGCTAGTTTCAAAATCATTGCCTACGAAGGCGGTGAATACCTCAAAGCAGACTTTGGAGATCATGCGATCGGCAGAGTTGCCCCAGCCGATTCTGGACTCTGGTGGATTATCTTGCTGAGAGCTTATACGATCTCGACTCAAGACTTCAGCTTGGCACATCAACCCGACTTTCAAGAAGGCATTCGCTTCATCCTCGAACTGTGCCTCGTGACTCGCTTCGATATGTACCCGATGGTACTGGTTCCCGATGGTGCAAGCATGATCGATCGCCGCATGGGCATGTATGGTCATCCACTCGATATTCAGTCGTTGTTCTATGGAGCCTTGCGAGCGAGCCTAGAACTGCTCGTCGAGAACGATGACAATCAAAAAATGATTCAAGGGATTCACAGCCGCCTCATCCCCCTCAGACGGCAACTGAGAGAGAATTATTGGCTCGATCCAGACCGCTTGAACGTGATTTACCGCTATCGAGTCGAAGAATACGGCGAAGAGGCTCTGAATCAGTTCAATATCTACTCAGATTCAATTCCGTTCTATCGATTGGCAAAATGGCTCCCCGAAGCTGGTGGATACATGGCAGGCAACTTAGGACCGTCTCAGATGGATGTTCGCTTCTTCACTCTGGGGAACTTAATGTCGATCGTGTCTGCGCTTGCCACAGAACGCCAATCCCACAAGATTCTCAACCTGATCGAACTACGCTGGACGGACTTAGTCGGACAGATGCCCATGAAGCTCTGCTACCCTGCTCTCGAAGATGCTGAATGGCGAATTGTCACGGGAGCCGATCCGAAAAATCGCCCTTGGTCGTACCACAATGGCGGAAGCTGGCCCGTTCTACTTTGGATGCTGACTGCCGCTGCGAAAAAGATGAACCGTGGAGAACTTGCCCACCATGCGATCGCAGTTGCCGAACGTCGTCTGGTTGAAGACCAATTTCCGGAATACTACGATGGGCCAGATGGGCGATTGATTGGCAAAGAAGCGCGGCGATATCAAACTTGGACGATCGCAGGTTATCTACTCGCCAAAGAACTACTCGCGCATCCTGAACACCTACAGTTGATCAGCTTTGATTGGGAACCCAAATAATCACAGTTCCGATCCGCTGAAACACTTGCCGCTGGACTTACAGGCAAATTTCTTCAAGCCAGCGGCAATGTTATCTAGAAGGTGAAAAAGTGGGTGAAATACTTAGAGATCGGGCATTGTACCTGCTGATAGTTCAGTAACATCGCAGACTTTTACCTTGAAATTGCTAATTTAAACATACAAAATTGCAAAATTAGTGTTCTGATTGATCCAAGTAGGACTACAATCAAAAACATTTACTAGTGAGGTTTCAACAATGCCCTACGCTATTCTCGACAAATCAGTTCGGAGCAATCTCGAACAAGAACGCGATCGTTTGAAAAAAGATAGAGCTTCTATCATCGAAGCTGCTGTTGCATCAGCAACCTCTGAGATTGATAAAACGCTGGAATATCTAAACGGTTTGCTCGGCGGTACGATTGAACCCAATGGCACGGCTGTTGTTGCTGCTGCTCCTGCTGCTGCTCCTGCTGCTAAGAAAGGTCGTGGCAAAGCGAAAGCTGCTGCTGCTCCCGCTCCTGCTCCCGCTCCTGCTAAGAAAGCTCCTGCTGCGAAAGCTGCGAAGGCACCTGCTGCGAAAGCTGCGAAGGCACCTGCTGCGAAAGCTACGAAAGCACCTGCTGCAAAGGCTCCCAAAGAAGAGAAGCCGAAACGGAATGTTAAACCCTCGGTTCCTTTTGATGCAACCATGAAGCGCGACTTCAAAGGCTTAACTCCTGCTGAAGCTGTGCTGAAAGTGATGACGGATTCCCCCAAAGACACCTTCACCACTGACGAAATGATCCAAATTCTCTACGGATCACTCGAAAGCGAAAAAATGCCTGAAGCACGCAAGCGGGTTGCTTTGATGATGGCGCACGGTATGAGAAAAGGCGCGTATGAGAAGGTTGGAGACAATCCTAGCCGTTTCAAAATCGTTGCTTAGTGGTGTGGGGATTAAATCCAGTACAGGTTTAATCCTTCTCAATCCTTTCCCGGTTGCACTCAGGGAATTTCTCATGACGACAATCCTGCAGGGTGGCTCGGAGCATCCTCCAGTCGTTTACTTTCCTGTGTTGTCTCAGATTTTGCTGGAGCCAGTAAACGCTGAGATTCAATCTGCTCGAACTGCTGTCAGGAATGATGTTTGACCGCTATCTTCCTCTGACCTCAGACATCGTGACGCTATTTGCTTGACGATCGCGGAGCAACGGGGCAGACAAATCTGGCAAAAACAGGTGGTTGACTCGAATGCGAAAAACAATGAAGCGAAGCTGAATGAATCTCAGCTTCGCCAATTTGCTATCAAAGTATGTCCAGATTTGATGAAGAGTTCAAGCAACATCCAGCCGGGCTACGTTCAAGAAGCCGATCAGGCTTCAACTTTTACGCCTTTCCAGAAGGCAATGTAGCCTGCAATGTTTTTCGCCGCATCTTTAGGGGTTGGGTAATACCAAGCCGCATCTTTATTGGTTTGTCCGTCCACAACAATGCTGTAATAGCTGGCAACGCCTTTCCAAGGGCAGGTGGTGTGCGTACTGCTGTCTTGAAAATACTCTGATTTGAGAGCGTCGGGCGGAAAATAGTGATTTCCTTCGACGATTTCTGTCTGTTCGCTTTCTGCTAAAACGGCTCCATTCCAAACTGCTTTCGGCATCAGTTTTCTCTCAATGCAACCTTCAAAGCCTAACATTTCTACTCACCTTGCGGAATGTAACAGGCGTGATCGCTTAATCGGTAGACTTCAAAGGATTCACACTCTGAACGATTCACGTCCGGTACAGAAGAACTCAAATGAAATGCGACTGCGCCGATCGTTAGGCAAAGTGTGACAATTCCAGAAATTGTAGCAACCATTGAACTGAAGAAATTCAGATGTACGGTTTTACATTAAACAGGAATCACCGAGAGATTACGTAGAAACCCAATCGTGCCTTATCAAGTCTTTAAAGTTTCTTGATGCTTATCCTAGAAAATCTTGAAGCGACTTCGGACAATTTCTCAATCATTCCGTCGAATCTCAGACAAAATGAATTCTGTCTGCTCTCAGTGATTTAACGTAATGACTGAGGCATATCGTTAGAGTCAATCCCGCTTTTTTGAACAGGAGTCCCCTCTATGAGCCTCGCCTATCCCTCTCATCCGCTCTATTCCAACGTACAGTCGCTGCCAGAGGTCTGGTCGATCGCGGCAAAACAGTTTGCCAATGTTCTTGCCGTCCATGATCCGCACAGTAGCCCAGAAGTCAAATTAACGTATGCACAACTCTACGATCAGATGCAGGCGTTTGCAGCAGGGATTCAAGCTTTAGGGGTTCGCGTTGAGGACGGAGACAGTGTACCGCCTCGGATTGCCTTGTTCTCAGATAACTGTCCGAGATGGTTAGTGGCAGACCAGGGCATTATGCGATCGGGTGCTGTGGATGTGGTTCGAGGAGCGCAGGCTGATCCGGTCGAGTTACGCTACATTTTGGAGCATAGTGGCTCGGTCGGAGTCGTGCTACAAGATGCGGAACTCTTGAAGAAATTGCGCGGTATTCTCTCAGAAGTTCCGTTACAGTTTGTGATTTTGCTCTCGGATGAAGCGGTAACTTCAGAAACTTACAAAGTGATGACCTTTTCGGAAGTGTTAGAACTCGGTCGATCGCATTCTCTTCAGCCCGTTCAACAAGACCGCAGTACGCTGGCTACTTTGATGTATACCTCTGGCACTTCGGGAATGCCGAAAGGGGTCATGCTCAGTCATGGAAATTTAATCTATGAGATCAATGGCGCTTATGCGGTGGCACAACCGGAAGCAGGAGAGCGAGTCTTAAGCATTCTGCCGATTTGGCACTCGTATGAGCGCTCCTTTGAGTACTTTATTTTCTCGAATGGGTGTACTCAGATTTATACCAATATTCGCTTTGTGAAAAAGGATTTAAAAGAATTCCAGCCGCACTACATGGTCGGTGTACCGCGCTTGTGGGAGTCGATTTATGAAGGGATTCAGAAACAATTTCGCGATCAGCCTGCTCGGAAGCAAAAATTGGTGAAATTTTTTTAGAACAGAGTCAGAAGTACATCTTGGCTCAACGTACTGCTAAGAGTCTGAACTTGGATAATTTAAATCCGTCTGCGACTGAGAAGTTAACGGCAAGTGTGAAAGCAGCGTTGCGATTTCCATTGCATCTGTTGGGCGATCGCTTAGTCTATCAAAAGGTTAGAGCAGGCACAGGTGGTCAAATCAAGTTTGTCGTCAGTGGCGGTGGCTCGATCGCAGATCACCTAGAGGACTTTTTTGAGATTGTCGGCATTAACATTTTAGGAGGGTACGGACTGACCGAAACTTCTCCGATTACTCATGCTCGTCGCCCTTGGCGGAATGTTCGGGGGGCAGATGGTGAACCTTTACCGACGACTGAAACGCGAATTGTTGATCCAGAGACGCGCCAAGATTTAGCGATCGGGCAGAAAGGGTTAATTTTGCTGCGCGGACATCAGATTATGCAGGGGTATTACAAAAATCCCGAAGCAACTGCAAAAGCGATCGACAAAGACGGTTGGTTTGACACGGGCGATTTGGGCATGGTCACGCCTCACGATGATTTGATCATTACAGGACGGGCAAAAGATACGATTGTGTTAACCAATGGCGAAAATATTGAGCCACAACCGATCGAAGATGCTTGCCTGCGGAGTGTTTATATTGATCAGATTATGTTGGTGGGACAGGATCAAAAAGTTCTCGGTGCGTTAGTAGTTCCCAACATGGAAGCTTTGGAACAGTGGGGTAGTACTGACTTAAATAGCTCCTCGGTGCAGGATTTATTTCGGGGAGAATTGGCGCGATTGGTCAAAGATCGTCCTGCCTATCGTCCGGATGATCGCATTGGCTGTTTTAGATTATTGAGTGAGCCATTCTCGATCGAGAACGGATTGCTAACGCAAACGCTGAAAATTCGCCGCAATGTTGTGATGGAGCGCTACCAAGGTATGATTGACGAGATGTTTTTGCCGTAGTGTGAAATCATCAGGGCTAAACTGTTCACAGCCGAGGTTTAGCCCACTTTTACGTTTCCCCTTTCTAACTCACAGTATGGAAATCTCTAAGTCTCATTTGCTCCTTCAGCGCAATGTTAATGTGAAAGCGATCGTCACTCCTCGCTGGAAGGAAGAGGCACAGCAAACGCTGCAAGCACAGTTAAATCAGACGGATACGCAGTTACAGCAGCTTGAAATGCAGATGCAGCAGGTTTTGACGGAAGTTCAACGTCAGACGATCCAGCCTGGAAGTCCAGAGGCTTTGCAGCAGAGCGAAAATATTCGGATGCAGTTCAATCAGCGCAAGAGTGAGCTATTAGAACAAAAGAATCAAAGCTTACAACAGCTTCAGCAGATTCAAATGCTGGAATTGAATGAGGAAGTGCAACAGGGTCAGATTGGCAGCGTGTTTCAGATTCAGCCCGGTGACAATTTGATTGAGATGATGAATGTTGAGATTCTCTTGCGCGATGGCGTTGTGGAAGAGATTCGTGGAGTGATTTAAGAGAAGTGGGGAGTGGGGAGTGGGGAGTCATGGCGACCCGTTCTGGTGATCTGAAAATTGCTTTTCCTATTTCCCCACCAACCTGATCGAAATCGCACTCAGTCAACTCGGTGATTCAGAGATTCAATTCGTGACAAAAGTGAGATCGAGTTGCTGAGATTGAAGGTTTACAATAGTGGAAAGTCGCTACTGATCAAACCATGACAGCAACTTTTAATCGAAGAATTGAAGCTGGTCAGCGTATCACTTATTCCGATCGCACTTGGGCACATTTCAAGCTGATGCAGCAGAGCTTGGAAGGTGTATCTGGTGTGCATTTATCCTATTTCAAGGGCGAGATCGAACTGTTTATGCCTGGACGGGATCATGAGATTTTCTCGCGCATTATCGGTCTTTTGATCATGCTGTTCTGCATTGACCGTGGAATTCGATTTCTTCCAACTGGATCAATGACACAGGAGAAAAAAGGCGAATGTGCGATCGAGGCAGACGAATCTTATTGCATCGGCGATCGCAAATCCACGCCTGATCTTTCGATTGAAGTCGTTTTTACCAGTGGCAGTGAAACGAAGCTTGCGAAGTATCAAGTGCTAGAAGTCCCTGAAGTTTGGTTCTGGGAAGATGGGGTCTTTGCACTTTATGGATTTATCGATGGGAATTATCAGCGTCTCGTTCAGAGTCGGATTCTACCCGGTTTGGATATTGATCTCCTGACTCGATGCGTGTTGATGGCAGAGACGAATGAGCTTGAAGCGATCGCAACTTTTCGGCAAGGTTTGTAGTCAAGTATCTTTGAACACTTTGCTGATACTGAACTATGAAATCTTGGATCACGATTGCTCTGCTTGCCGGATTGCTTGGAGGCGCTGTGAGTCTGCCTGCGGTCGCTCAGACCTCAACCTTTGAAACAAGAGTCAAAGAAATCGAAGCGCTGAGTCGGGCAAAAAATTTAGCGCGGCAAGCGGCTGAAACCGAAAATGGAGGCTTATCGCAATATCGTGCTGAACTCTCAATGCACGGATTCGCGGCAAAATCGCCGTTTGTGGATCAAGGGGATCACTGGATCTTTACGTTCAAAGGGAATGTTCCAGGTGTGATCGAACCTTCGATCGAGAGTGAAGTTCGAGTCGATAAGGCAGATTTTCAGACCACTGTGCTGTATAACGGCGCAATTCGATCACAACGTTAAGATATTTCCGGTCGATTCTCCAATTGCCTTGGTAAATTGGAGAATAGTACAACCTCTCAACGCGATCGGGCAATTTTCTATGCGTCATCAGAATCAATCAGTGTTTGCCTTTTTATTGGGTAGCTTGCTTGTCTGTTCTGTTCCGGTTGGCGCAGAAAGTGTACAAGCTCAAACCGCTCAGCAAGAAGAATTAAACCAGTTACGCCAAGAGCAACAACTGCGATCTCAAGTTCAATCTGAAATTGATCGGGCATTTAGTCGCTCTAGCTTACTGCTGAATGTTGCGCTGATTACCTTAACGCTGTTCCCGATCGCGATTTTGGCATCGCTGTGGCGGTTCCGGCAGGTGATTATTCGAGAAATTGTCGATCGCGGCATGTACCAGCTTCAGAACTTGTCAGAAGTTGAACATCAATTGCACGAGGTTCAGGAAGAAGCAGAACGTAAAATTCAACAGTCGCGCCAAATTATTCAGCAGCTTGAAACTGAAGTTCAAGAATTGCAAAGAAGAATTTCAGAAGATGCAGAAAGTTTAACCGGATTAACGACTCAGCTTTCTCAGTCTCAATCCGAATTACTGGCAGGGTTAGAAACTCAGGTCAATCTCTCGAAGCGAGAATTAGAGAAACTGTCTTCAGAGTTTGCGGCGCATCTATCCATGCTGCAAACTGATGTAGATGAGCAAAATGCGACTGCTCAAACTACTTTCAGTGACCTGCATCAGCAATTAATGTCACAACTCGATGAAATTGGTACGTTTGCAACTCAGCAGCAGCAGTTGACTCAAGAGCATTTAACGCGATCGCAAGCCCAAATTGCTACACACCTCGAGCAACAACACGCGCAACTCCTCGAACGGTTAGAACAATTCGAGCAAGAGTACATCGCTCGACTGAATGAATCCGAATCACAAACTGCCGAGCAGCGCACTCAGATTTTAGAGAACCTGGGACAACTTAAAACTGAATTTGCAGCCCAACTCTCTGTTCTACATGCAGATACCCAACAGCAACGCGATCAAGTGCGGGAACGGATCGAGCACTTAGAAACTGAATTTGCAGCATCGCTCTCAGCCAAGCAATCTGATGTAGAGCAACATCAGCAATCGGCGAAAGATGCGATAACAGCAAAACAATCCGATCTCATGTCACAATTCTCGGAGCTTGAATCGAGTGCAATCCAAGGTCGAACAAATTTCCTCGACAAACTAAGATTGCTCGAATCCGATGCAACCCAACAGAAACAAGCGATTTTCAACAAGTTGCAGAGCTTAGAAATCGAATTTGTTTCACAGTTGTCTGGCTTGCGTGAACAAGCTCAAAATCGCCGTCCCGCAGAACCGATCACAGCGCCTGAATCGAATGATCTGGAGCAAGCAGAAGCTCAATTTAAAGCCGGACAATTTGAAGCCGCGATCGCACATTACGATCAAGCGCTCAAACACCAATCAAACCATCCTGAAGTTTGGCTCAAACGCGGGTTAGCACTGGCACGTCTGAAACAATATAAAGAAGCAATTTTCTCTTACGATCGAGCAACGCAGCTTGACCCCGATTACTCAGAAGCATGGTGCGATCGCGGAGTCGCCTTAGGAAAACTGCAACGGCATGAAGAAGCGTTTCGCTCGTTTGATCAAGCGGTTAAAGTTCGCGCAAACAATGAAATTGCCTGGTTAAATCGCGGTTTGGCGTTGCAGATGTTAGGACGCTACTCGGAGGCTCTAGCATCCTTTGATGCGGCATTGAAGCTGAACACAGAAGCTTACAAAGTTTGGAATTATCGCGGTTATTTGCTGATTCAGCTAGAGCGCGATCGCGAAGCTTTAGACTGTTTTGATAACGCGATCGACATTCAACCCAAGTATTCTCCGGCATACTACAACAAAGCGATTTGTTATGCCCTTCAGGGACATACCCAAGCTGCGATCGAGAATTTAGAAGAAGCAATTCGATTGAATCCTCGATATCGAGATGATGCGAAAAACGATCCAGAATTTGAGCAGATTATGAGCGATCGTCGATTTCGGGAACTGGTTGAACATTAGACTCCCTGGATGAATCATTGCGCCTTGGCGAATTCGATTCGGAGGGCATTCGTGCAGGAGGAGGTCTATTAATTTAGAGGAAGCGAAGTAGCAACATCGCGAAAATCAACTCCTGAGATAGAGCCAGAATTTTCTTGATCGTGACAAGCTAGTTGTAAACTCTACAGTTACTCCTAAGTGTTATGAACCAAGCAAAATTATGGATCGGGGTGATCGGCGTATTAGTTCTGTACTGGGTTTTAGTCAATATGTTTGTCTAGGCTGTACAGGATTCCGAAAACATGGGATAAACAGCATTGCAGTTTAGAACACAATCCTGATGAGTCTTCAAGTTTACGGAATCCCGACCTGTGGAACCTGCAAAAAAGCGATTTCCTGGCTCGATGCTCAGAACATTGCCTACGAATTCATCAACACTAAAGAACATCCTCCCACCAAAACCACCATCCAAAAATGGGTCGCCGAACTGGGAGCAAAACCGATGCGAAATACGTCAGGGCAATCTTACCGCGCCTTAGGTGACGAAAAGCAAACTTGGACAGATGCCGAATGGATTGAAGCCTTTGCCCAAGATGCAATGTTGCTGAAGCGCCCTTTATTTGTCAAAGACCAAACTGCGATCGCAGTTGGCTTCAAAGTAGATCAAATTCAGCAAGCCCTGAGCGAATAAGGAGACTTTAGATTATGGTGAGCCGCGCTAGAAATGTCCTCGGTGACGAACTGCAAAACTGTTGTCGATCCCCGGTGACTGGCTACTACCGCGATGGATTTTGCAGTACGGGAGCCGGAGATGTCGGCATTCACGTTGTCTGTGCCCAAGTCACGGCTGAATTTCTCGAATTTAGCAAAGCCCAAGGCAATGATTTAGTCACGCCCATGCCGCTTTACGACTTCCCTGGGCTTAAACCCGGCGATCGCTGGTGTCTTTGTGCCTCTCGCTGGAAAGAAGCCCTAGATGCAGGGGTTGCACCTCCGGTCGTTCTTGCCGCAACTCACGCGGCTGCATTAGAGTTTGTCTCTCTGAATGATTTAAAGCAACATGCTGTTACCGACTAGAAATAAATCAATAGGTTGTGTTTAACGAATAAAACCAGGCAGTACCTTGGATCGCTTGAGATAGAAATCTAAGGAGACGCGATCGCATGGTATTGCCCGGAGCTTGTCACGCTACCGCAGCAGCAGGAATGGCTGCACTACAAGTCTTTTATAGTTCTACAACCGGACTTTGGAACTCGACGGGTTGGTGGAATGCAGCGAATGCACTGGAGACAACGATTGATTACTCTCGCCTCACGAAGCAGAAAAAATATCATCCCATCATCGTGAATACTTACGAAAAGCATAAGTCACAAGGCTTTCTGGAGGCAAATGTCTATGACGATCAGGGGTGGTGGGCACTAACTTGGATCAAAGCCTACGATTTGACTGGAGAGAAACGCTATCTCGACACAGCAAAATCCATCTTCAAAGACATGACCAAAGGCTGGGACTCTAAATGCGGGGGTGGAATGTGGTGGCGCAAAGATCGCCAGTATAAAAATGCGATTACCAATGGACTATTTTTTACGATCGCGATTCGGCTGCATCAGCGCACCGTGAATGACTATGGCAAAGGCAGTTACATCGACTGGGCAAAACACGGCTGGAATTGGTTCAAAAAGTCCGGCATGATCAACAAGCAGAACTTGGTCAATGATGGATTAAATGATCACTGTCGCAACAATGGCGATGTTACTTGGACTTACAACCAAGGCGTTGTGATGGGGGGATTAGTTGATTTCTATAAAAGTACAAAAGATCAGACTTACTTGAAGCAGGCACATGCGATCGCTACTGCAACGATCAAGCACCTCTCTCGCAAGGGCATCTTGATCGAATACTGTGAACCTGAGTGTGGAGATGATGGTCCACAGTTCAAGGGCATCTTCATGCGTAATCTAGCTTACCTGCAAGAAACGTCTCCTAAAGCGCAGTACAAAGCTTTCATTCTCAAAAATGCAGATACTGTTTGGGCGAAACGCAACCAGCGGGATCAGTTTGGCTTAAGTTGGTCTAAAAAATTTGATAGTGCAGATGCGGCTCGTCAAAGTTCTGCGATCGACGCTCTCAATGCTGCCATTCCGCTCAAAGATCCCGCTTGTGTTGTGGAGAGAGTTCCACCGACTCGGCAATCTCGTTTAGAAGACAAGAACCAAAGCTTCTATCCATTATTTTCGATGCAAGTGAATGCAACCGATCAGATCAGCTTCGAGGTTCCCAACCTGTTCTCGCTGATCGATCAATTAGATCTCCCGTTTGATCTATTCAGCGTTCAAGAAAATTCTTAAAGATTAAATATCACTCGCGATCGTTCCCCGATTACGGCATAATTAGGAGGTTTTCTAATTTTTAAACCCCTTATTTCTGAGATATGCGTACCCAGTACTGTGGTCAACTTCGAGCGAATCATATTGGTGAAACGGTCACCCTCTTCGGATGGGTGGATCGGCGACGTGACCACGGGTACGTGATCTTTATCGATTTGCGCGATCGCGAAGGCATTGTTCAAGTCGTTAGCGATCCAGAACGCACGCCGAATTCCTACAAAATTGCGGGCGATCTGCGAAATGAGTATGTGATCAAGATTGTTGGACGTGTGACCAAGCGCCCTGATGAATCACTGAATCCGAAGATTCCCACGGGCGAAGTCGAGATCTATGCAGATGAGATTGAAATTCTCAGCACAGTTCGCAAACAATTGCCCTTCCAAGTTTCTGCTGCTGAGACAGAATCCGTTCGCGAAGAATTGCGCTTGAAATATCGCTATCTCGATTTGCGCCGCGATCGCATGAGCCGCAATCTACAACTTCGCCACCAATTGATCAAAACGATGCGACGTTTCCTCGAAGATCAAGAAGGCTTTGTCGAAGTTGAAACGCCGATTCTGACTCGTTCTACACCTGAGGGAGCGCGAGACTATCTCGTCCCTTCGCGCGTTAATCCGGGCGAATGGTATGCGTTACCGCAATCGCCTCAGCTATTTAAGCAATTGCTAATGGTCTCAGGACTCGATCGCTATTATCAAATTGCGCGTTGTTTCCGCGATGAGGATTTGCGGGCTGAGCGGCAGCCAGAATTCACGCAGCTCGACATGGAAATGAGCTTCATGAGCCAAGAGGAAATCTTGGATCTGAACGAACGCCTAGTCTGTACCATTCTCAAAACCATGAAAGGCATCGAAGTTCCTCGTCCTTTCCCGCGTCTCACCTATGCCGAAGCAATAGATCGCTATGGCAGTGATAAGCCCGATACTCGTTTCGGCTTAGAGCTGGTCGATGTTTCCGATGTCGTGAAAGATTCCGGATTCAAAGTCTTTGCGGATGCCGTGAAAAAAGGTGGATTAGTAAAAATCCTCCCGATTCCGAATGGCAACGATGCAATTTCCAATGTTCGGATTAAGCCTGGCGGAGATGTGTTCAAAGAAGCGTCCGAAGCGGGTGCGCGTGGACTCGCTTACATTCGAGTGCGTGAAGATGGCGAGATCGATACGATCGGCGCAATCAAAGACAATCTCACCGAAGAACAAAAGCAAGAAATCCTCAAACGCACAAATGCGAAACCCGGACATCTTCTACTGTTTGCTGCTGCCGATGCGAATACGGTGAATAAAACCCTCGATCGCTTACGTCAATACCTCGGCAACGAACTCGGCATGATCGATCCTGACAAGCTCAGCTTACTGTGGATTGTCGATTTTCCAATGTTCGAGTGGAATGCTGACGAGAAGCGATATGAAGCATTGCACCATCCGTTTACGGCTCCCCATCCCGATGATGTAAATGATTTGACCACTGCGCGCGCTCAAGCTTACGACCTTGCTTTCAATGGTTTTGAAGTCGGTGGTGGCAGTGTTCGGATTCACCAACCGGATCTGCAAGCGAAAGTGTTTGAAACGATCGGAATTTCTGAAGAAGAGGCACAAAACAAATTCGGCTTTTTACTCGAAGCATTTGAATACGGCGCACCTCCTCATGGTGGGATTGCCTATGGTATCGATCGCTGGGTCATGTTGCTCTCAGGTGAAGACTCAATCCGCGATGTGATTGCTTTCCCGAAAACACAGCAGGCTCGTTGTTTGTTAACCAGTGCACCTTCTAGTGTTGATGAGAAGCAGTTAAAAGAACTACAAGTTGCTTCTACTTACAAGCCGAAGCCAGCCGTTTCATAGTAGGTTTCGACTTTATTCAACTTAGGGATAAAGTCGAGACTCATTCTGTGGATTATGCCGATCTGAGATCGAGCAAAGTTGATAGATCGC
Organism: Leptolyngbya boryana PCC 6306; assembly: GCF_000353285.1. Lineage (NCBI taxonomy): Bacteria > Bacillati > Cyanobacteriota > Cyanophyceae > Leptolyngbyales > Leptolyngbyaceae > Leptolyngbya > Leptolyngbya boryana. The sequence goes on along the minus strand of NZ_KB731324.1, from coordinate 4,889,439 downwards.
CTAGCAACCCTAAGAAACAGGTAGAATAGGCTCTGTTCTGCACTTTGCTAGTTTATGCGTAATCCTCCTCAGCCCTTGCCCGATAATCTTTGGGGAGAACAGTGGCGATTTGCTTCTCTACGATCGAGTGATTTAGTTGAAACAATTTCCAACCGGACAATCCCGATCGTAGATATGCCTGAAGCTTTGCATCCTTTGAATTTAGGAGTTGCATCAACGGCACAAATTCCGGGTGTCGTGATTGACGGGGGACGACGATCGATGCAATTAGCCCGTTGGATTCAAGCCAATGATCCGAGATCAATGAATGCGATCGCAGGAACACCAGACGGGCTAGTTTTGTATGCGGGAGAACTCGATCGTTGGATTCTTGCGACCTTTGATGATCCAGAAATGCGAAGTGCTGCTCAATTGTTTGAACAACGGAAGCAAGAAAGTAAGCAATTACATTTTTTGTTAGTTGAACCTGATGATTCAGGCATGACCTATACGGGGTTTTGGTTACTGAGAAGTCAAGGTGTCTAGCTGATTGAGCGATCATCTCGCACCTGCGCCCCGTAGTTTCTTAAGTTTTATGCTCTAGCAGGTTAGTTTGCGATCACAACTCAACCGGTTAAATCGATCAATCTGCGATTGTAAATCGTACAATTGCCTCATGTCTGGACCCTCGCACTTCACACCTTATACCTCTCCACTAAACTCGCCTCATCCTCCTGCGAATGCTTTCGTAAAAACCGCAGGTTCTTCAAGATAGGCATCTAATCTTAGATTTTTATTTCATGTTGAAGAGTATTTGAAAAATAAGTCTTAATTCACTAACCGGTAGTGTTCTAGATGTGTGGGCATAACGTTATACTGCTCGCCCGAACTCATGACGGTTGATGAATAATCCAATCACAGTATCATGCATCTTCTCAGTCTTGGAAAAACAGATCGTCTTTCTGGCAAGCCGCTTGATCCGAGTTCTCAAAGTTAGATGTTTCCGCTCAATGCGCTGTGTGTTGGCTTTGCCAACCGTATGGTGCTGCTCATCTAGCAATCGCAAGTAAGCTCCCCAACTATCGGTGTAAAACCGTTGAATCGAAAAAGGAGCTAACAGTTGCTGAAGTTGCTTAAGAGCTGAGTCTTCATGGGTGGCTAGCACATAGGCAAGGACTTTTCCAGTTTGATGGTCAATCGCGTGCCACAACCATCGTTGATGCTGCTTTGACTCGACAAAACTCCACATCTCGTCCATCTCCGCCGCCTCGACTCTGACGACCATGACTGCAGTGTTATCCGGTTGGTGCTGTTCGAGCAGACTTATGTTTACTTGTTCAAGTTGACTTGACTTTTTTTCAGCGTTTCAATCACAGTCGTTGGGCTAATCTTCAACACTCTGGCGGTATCACGAATACCACTGCCGTTGATTGCCATGTCGCTGATTTGCGCTTTGACTTCAGGCAGTCGTCCTCGATAGCTAAAGTTCAAGATAAATGATCGTCTCGAACACTCTAAGTTACGGCAACAATACCGTTGTTTTCCAGCAGCACTGCGACCATGCTTAACGACATCCACACTCTGGCAATCGGGACATTGAACAGGTTCTAGGACCATCTCTAGACTCAGCCCTCTAACACATCGTTTTCATTCTGCCATATATCCACACATCTAGAACACTACCTTCACTAACCTTAAGGATGTTTTTATCTTTTCACGCATTACAGTGTTCATGTATCTGAACAAAAGTGCTATTCTTTAGTAGATTTGTTCTTTCGTTCAAAGTGATCAATGGCATTCAAGATCTTAGCTATCGATGGTGGTGGCATTAGAGGGTTGTACGCTGCTTATATACTTAAAAGAATTCATGAGGAATTGGGAATTGTTTTCTCCAAACATTTCGATCTGATTATTGGTACTAGCACTGGATCAATAATTGCTAGCGCTCTCGCAATTAATTATCCAATTGAAAAGGTAGTAATGCTTTACGAGGTTGAGGGCAAGAAGATTTTTTCTCCTAATAGCTTTAGTCTAAATGGACTCTATAAAAGCAAATACTCAAGAAGATATTTAGAGAAAATTCTGAATAAAGCGCTAGGAAATAAAACGCTTTCTGACGTGCAAGATACTCGATTAGTTATCCCTGCGACAGACATAGCTAACGGTCAGGTTTTCGTCTTTAAATCATCATATTTAGATGAGTTTATAAGAGATAAAAATACTAAAATTGTCGATGCCATTTTGGCTTCTTGCTCTGCCCCTACATATTTTGATCCCAGTAGAGTAGATAATTACTTACTTGTAGATGGTGGCTTGTGGGCTAATAACCCCGCTTTAGTTGGTCTGATTGAAGCGATTGGTAAACTTAAAATTGACAAAGACCAAGTAAAAATTCTTTCTGTTGGGACTGGAATTGGACATCGCTACTATGAGATTGATGGGGCTGAGGATCGAAAATGGGGGCTATCTAACGGCTGGCAAGGCAGTAAATTAGTTGACACAATTCTAAATCTACAATCGATTTCTTCTGAAAACATGGTCAAGTTAGTTTTGAGAGATGATCAATATCTCAGATTGAATTTCAACAGCGATGTGAAACTAGCTATGGACAGTCTAAGTATATTAGATTCTCTAAAAAGTAAAGCAGATCAAACTTTTACATATCAAATTAATAATATTCAAAGCTTTCTCGCTTAAAACTTAAAGACTTCTTCCCACTTTTTAAATCAGAGGAAATAGATGAAGAATATTAATGATTTCTTTAGAGATTTTCTTAAAGACGAAGTGAATCTCAATCCGACTAGACTTGAAGTAGCTAAGGCGGGTATCAAAACTATGGAGAACTTCCTACGAAGAAATGACCTATTTAAAGACAGCATTATAGACATAACGCCGCAGGGATCATACAGGCAGGAGACAATTATCAAACCATTTGGTGATTCAGATTTTGACGTGGATTTGTTAATCTCACTTCGTAAATTTGATGGATGGGAACCTAAAGACTATTTAAACAATCTACATCAAGAATTCAAGAGTACTATAAGATACGCAGATTTAGTGGATAGAAGAGGTAAATCTCGATGTGTAACTATTGATTATGCAAACGATTTTCATATTGACCTAGTGCCATCTATTTCAATTTATGGTGTAGGCAAGGTCATGAATAAAAATAGCAATGAGTTTGAAGACACTGACGGAGATAGTTACGCGCAGTGGTTTGAAAAGAAAAACTTGATCACTACTAACCAGTATTTAACGAAAGTTGTGAGATTGGTGAAGTATTTGCGAGATTCAAAGCTTACCTTTTCAATTAAGTCTGTACTTCTAACCTCTCTGATAGGGCGACAAGTTAACGAATACGATAATTATTTTAATCCAGAGTGTTATAAGAACCTGTCTACAAGTTTGAAAACTCTATTCAATAGGCTCAATGACTACTTGCAGAATAGACCAAATCTAACAGATGAAATATTAGTCAATCCTGTTTTGCCAACAGAATTTTTTAACAGACATTGGAATCAAGATCGATACTCGAATTTTAGAAACAAGATTAGCAACTACAACACGTGGATTAACGACGCATATGAAGAGAGTGATATCAATGAAGCTGTAAAGAAATGGAGAAAAATATTCGGAGAAGACTTTGGCGAAATTCAGAAGACAATGGCTAGCTTTTCTGCTTATCAAAGCTTTGATGTAAAAGCTTCTCGACACGATTCAAGGATTAATCAGGAAGAATTTATCAGCGAACAGTTCCCAATGAATCTAGATGATCGGTGGAGCTTGAAAATAGCAGTGTCACCTGACAGATCATCAGGAGGATTCCGACCATATGTTTATAGAAAAAACGAAGGCCTTACATTTATGGTCAATAGGAACAAAAGTAACTTACCGCAAGGGATATTTTTCAAATGGAAAGTTAAAAATAGTGGTAGTGAGGCTAAACGGTACAATGCTATGAGAGGGCAACTCGAAAACGATAAAGGCGATGGAGTAAAGTTTGAGTGGACTTTGTATAAAGGGAAGCACTATGTAGAGTGCTATGCGATCTACAGAGATTCCGTAGTTGCAACAGATTCTGTTTACATTAATGTAGTCTAAAAAACTAGCTTTTACATGCATAACGATCAAGGTTTTCAGTTTTGGATATGCATCAATCCTGGGAATTAGAGTTGTGAAATACTAGAATTAGACGACTCTAGAGACAAAATTAGACTCATTGAGAAGATCGACCATTTCCATCCAATCGCTGTTGATTCGGAAACATCTTCCCTAACAACCGATTTACATACGCCTGTCCATACACCTGCCCATTTTGCGAACTAGGCGAGTCAATCTCATCCGACTCCTGCGGCTCTGGTGTCGGCTTCGATCCATTCATCTCAGCATCCGGTTTCGATTCATTCGTCTCAGCCGTCTCTACTGCTGGTGCTGAACCATTATTATCTTTTGGAGCCTCTTCCACACTGCTTTGCTCAGGTGGAGGCGGGCAAAATCCAGGCTCAAATACTTCTTCAGTTGGCTCTGCAACTTCCTCGACATTCGCTTGCTGAACCATCAAAGATCCCGGAGGTACGATCGACAAACTCTCAATCGATCGATTCATCACCGTCGTTCCCGATCCGACACAAGCGCGATCGCCAACAATCAAACTGCCAACCAGCAACACGCCGGCCCCAACGATCACTCCTTCACCGACTTCGATCGCTCCCGAATGGGCATGAATCACCGATCCAAGACCCAAACAAACGCTTGAATGGATGACAATGCTGCAACCCGGATCAGCTTGCAGCAAAACTCCAGGTGCGATCGCTGCCCCTGCATGGATCGTGACATCACCACTCACATAATAGTGGGTCGTACTCACGGGCAATAGTTGTAGGGGCGGCGATTGCATTGGAGTTACTACTTACCTGGCTGTTGAATCACTAACTCAGCCACACGTCGCTTTGCTTTCGGATCAATTCCGATTAAACGAACATACAGACCAGAATAGTTCGCGATCGCAGCTTCAACCTCTAAGATTGCCTCAGCATCGCGGCTCGTCTGAATCGAAGTCGCAGTCTGCCAAGAACTGGTCTTGTAGCGTCGCTGATCCGCGAACTCTACCCCAATCTTGTAGCCTTGACGCACAAACTGACGAATCTGATCCACAGTATCCGAACTTAGACGACCGTTACCATTGCTAGAAGGCGTATAAAGCGGAGGCTCAGACTTGTAGCTTGCAGGTGCATTGTACATCGGAGGCTCAGAAGCAGCAGAACCGCTGTAACCATTGCCGTTAGAAGCATGAGCTTTTCCCGGACGGTGAATCACGACTTCAGCAACACGCTTTTTCTGTCTCGGATCAACGCCAACTAAACGAACATAGTCATGGCTGTGTTCGTGTAAGAAAGCATTGAGAGAAGCCAAGGCTTGCGAAGCAGAACCCGCCTGAATCGGAGGTGCACTGTTCCAAGAGCCATATTTAAAGCGTCGCTCATCCGCAAATTCCAAACCGATCACTGCACCTTGAGCTAGCAGTTGATTGATTTGATCAGCAACGTCGCCCGAAGTCGAACCGCCGCTACCACCTGAAGGCGCAGAAGCCGGAGCCGCAACATGCGAAGTCGGTTGAGCGACAGGCTTACCATCCGGACGTTGAATGATGGTTTCCAACATCCGACGCTTATTCTGAGTATCAATCCCGATTAAGCGAACATATTCACCGCTATGCTCTGCCAAACAGCGCTGCAGTTCACTGACCACCGCAGATTCTTGCGTAGACTGAATCGGCGCACAGCTTTTCCAAGAGCTAGTTTGGAACTGCCGCTTATCAGCATGTTCGGTTCCGATGCGTCCGCCTCTCGACAAGATTTGGCGGATTTGAGCCAAAACTGCCGAATCTAAACCGCCTGCACTATAGCCATTGCCGTTAGAAGCAGGCTGACTGCTGTAAGACGAATTGCTATAAGACGGAGCTGCCGCATAGCCTGAGCCGCCACCCAACGATACAGGCTTGTCTCCTGGACGCTGAATAATTGCCTCTAAAACTCGTCGCTTATTCTTCGTATCAATTCCGATCAAGCGAACATACTCGCCACTGTGTTCTGCAAGGCAGGCTTGTAATGCTGCCAAAACACCGGACTCGTTTGTTGCTTGAATCGGCGCACAACTTTTCCAAGAACTGGTCTGGAACTGCCGCTTATCTGCATGTTCTGACCCGATCCGATATCCTTGCGCCAGCAATTGCCGAACGTGGTTAATAACTTCGCCGCTCATAGTTGACCCATTTTCTGTAGCGCTACTGCTAGCTTTAACATCTGCTGTGGACTGATTCGCGGCATCCCGACTCGGAACAGCCGCATTTCTCGCACTGGGAACATTCAATGCCGAATTCACACCGACCATATAAGTCGCAAAGGCGCGATCGCGCTCACTCACTTCTGGTAATCGATCGGCTTGCTGCTGGGTGGTAATCACTGCACCGGACGGCACAAGCTTCCCAGCCGGAATTTCGACATCTTGAACCAGTGCGTGCATCATCACAATGCAACCCTCTCCGATTCGGGCGTTAAACACCGTCGATCGAAATCCAATAAAACAACCGTCACCCACATAGGCAGGTCCGTGAATCAGTGCCATGTGGGTGATCGAAGTATTGTTTCCAATCCAGACCGAATAGGAATTTCCGTCGTCCCCAACGACTCTCCCCTGCTCTAATCCATGAATCACAACTCCGTCTTGCACTTTGGAATTTTGTCCAATGAAAAACGGATTCCCTTCATCTGCCCGAATTGATGTCCCCGGCGCAATCAACACATTCGCCCCGATCCGCACATCGCCGATCAGATTTGAGAATGAGTGAACTTGCGCTGACTCATCAATTTTCGGTTCAGCTAGGGTTTGCGACCACGGGGTAGGCGGAGCCGCATAGCTACGGACTGCCATATCTTTTCTCCTAACAAAACCGCACATTCAGCAAGCTAAATCTGTGCAGGGAGAAGCTTCTAGTATTGAGTTCCTTTGTTGTACAGCGGGCGATTATCCACGCTCACTGTATCAATAATGGCGATCACAGCCGCATCGACGGGACGGTTCTCGCTACCGGGAACCTGTCTCGCCGCACTGCCACGACTCACTAAAACCCATTCATCGACCCCTGCGCCAACGTTGTCCGCAGCCACTTCGTAGACTGAAAGTGGCTGCCCTTCCTCATCTAGGAATTCCACCAGAAGAAACTTTACCCCTCTCAGGCTCGGCTCCTTCTGAGTGCTAACAACGGTTCCCCGAACTTTCGCAATTTGCATCAGGGATTATGGACGGTTCAACGGACGGATGCCGCTCACGCTTTCACGGAACGGTTCAACTGCCTCGGTGTAACGGATCGGCAGCACGTATTCGAGGTTTTCGTGCGGGCGCGCGATGATGTGAGTTGACAGAACTTGTCCGCCGTTAACGCGCTTCACATTTTCAATTCCAGCCGCGACTGAAGCTTGCACTTCGGAAACGTCGCCTCGCACGATCACAGTTACGCGACCGCTACCGATCTTTTCGTATCCAACCAAGGTGACACGAGCTGCTTTGACCATTGCGTCTGCGGCTTCCACAACTGCGGGAAACCCTAACGTTTCGATCATGCCAACTGCAATAGCCATTGTAATTCTCCCTTCCAATCAAAAAACGATGTCAATTCAAACCAGACAAACTTGCGTCAAACGCTAACTTCGGAATTGTTCAACCGCTTCGGTATATCGAATCGGCAACACATATTCTAAGTTCTCATGTGGACGCGCGATGATGTGACTTGAAGCAGTTTCGCCTCCGTTGACGCGCTTGATTGATTCCAATCCCGCTGCCAAAGAAGCTTGTACTTCAGAAACATCGCCCCGAACGATAACAGTCACGCGACCGCTACCAATCTTTTCATAGCCAACCAGGGTGACACGAGCGGCTTTCACCATCGCGTCTGCGGCTTCCACCACAGCCGGGAAGCCCCGCGTCTCAATCATTCCCACAGCGATCGGCATTTTCGATTCTCCAAAAGTTAGGTGGAACTAATTCATCATCTTAAACTGAAAGAAGCGACGGGGATCGCCCATCATCCTTAGCCTTTTTGAATCTTCCACAGTGCCATACTTAAAAGAATAGAGTCGAGCCTGACCCTTGGCAATATAAAGTCCAATGATAGTTGCAAATTTCTGACATAAGTTGGGCTGATGTAGAAACGGCATCTCAGTTCGTCAACTTTTAACCATAGAACGATTTCTAGGCAATGTATAAAATATTAATAAATTATAAAATAAATCTATATAAGTCCAAGTGAATCACAATGATTGGTTCTGTCTATCGATCGCATTTTACTTTTCCACAGTCGAGACGCTAAGCTGAATCTCAAGCATTTTTAAAGCGTTCTATTTGAAGACAACCTTTTGAGGCTCCCCAGGTTTGAGCGGTCGGGGGGCATTTTTATCAAACTTAACGATTGTGAGCGGAGAAAGATGCAGCAGTTCCTAATTGAAACAAGCTGGTGGGTTCCGTGTTATGGGTTACTGGGTGCAATCCTAACCCTACCTTGGTCGGTGGGATTGATTCAGTCTTCCGGTCAGCGTCCAGCGGCGTATCTCAATATATTGACGACGGTGCTGGCGTTTGTGCATGGATTGGCACTATTTAGTGCGGTCTGGGGACAGGAACCCCAGTATTTTGATATTCATTGGTTGAAGGCGGCAGATTTGGATCTGACGTTTTCGCTGGAACTTTCTCCAATCAGCGTTGGGGCGATGGGGGTCATTACAGGGTTGAGTTTGCTGGCTCAATTCTTTGCGATCGGCTACATGGAGAAAGACTGGGCATTGGGTCGGTTTTTCGGGCTGATGGGCTTTTTTGAAGCCGCAATGAGCGGGCTAGTGATCAGTAATTCACTATTTCTGACCTACGCGCTGTTGGAAATGCTGACGCTCTCAACTTATTTATTAGTTGGGTTCTGGTATGCACAGCCTTTGGTCGTGACGGCGGCACGAGATGCGTTTCTAACAAAACGAGTTGGGGATGTATTGCTTCTGATGGGTGTCGTTGCCCTTTCAGCATTCTCTGGTAGCTTGAATTTTCCAGATTTATATGAGTGGGCGGAACATGCAGAGTTGTCCCCTACTGTTTCGGCTTTGCTCGGATTGGCTTTGATTTCAGGCCCGATTGGGAAATGTGCTCAGTTTCCGCTGCACCTCTGGCTTGATGAAGCAATGGAAGGACCGAATCCAGCTTCGATTTTGAGAAATTCGGTCGTTGTGGGGTGTGGAGCTTATGTCTTGATTAAGCTGCAACCGATTATTAGTTTGTCTCCGGTCGCTTCGACTGCTTTAGTGGCGCTTGGGACAGTAACGGCGATCGGGACTTCATTAGTTTCTCTTGCTCAGATTGACATCAAACGAGCGTTATCCCATTCGACGAGTGCTTATTTAGGATTAGTCTTTATTGCGGTTGGAATTGGTTGGACAGATTTCGCGTTGATTTTGCTGTTTGCTCATGCGATCGCGAAAGCGCTTTTATTTATGAGTACTGGCTCGATCATTCTAACGACCAGTGGTCAAGACATTACAGAAATGGGCGGATTGTGGTCGAGAATGCCTGCAACGACGACCGCATTTTTGACCGGAGCCGCAGGATTAGTTGGCTTGCTGCCACTGGGCGGATTTTGGGCATTGCAGCGAGGCTTAGATGATTTTTGGTATGGCGAGCCTTGGTTGATTGTTGTGATCTTAGCCGTGAATGCTTTGACAGCGCTGAGTTTGACGAGAGTGTATCGCTTAGTGTTTATGGGCAATCCACAGCCAAAAACGCGACGTGCGCCAGAAGTCCCTTGGACCATGGCAGTGCCGATGATTTCGCTGAGTGTGGTGACCTTACTCGTTCCGGTCATCTTGAATTCGTTGCAGCTTTTGCCCAGTTGGGAGTTTATGAATTGGTCAGCCGCGGGGTTGTTGCTGATGTCAGGAATTACAGGCTGTGCGTTGGGAGCCTCACTGAAGCTCAACTATGCTTGGACTCGCCCGATTCAGGCTCCACTGCGGTTTGTGCAAGATTTCTTAGCGTATGACTTTTATATTGATCGGCTGTATCGGTTCAGTGTTGTGCTGTTAGTCAGTTCGATTTCGCAATTTAGTGCATGGTTCGATCGCTATATTGTCGATGGTGTGGTGAATTTAGTTGGGCTTGCTTCTATTTTGAGTGGTGAGACGCTGAAATATAGTGCTTCTGGGCGCTCTCAAGCTTATATGTTGACGATCGCGTTGGTCGTAGGATTGCTGGGAGCTTTGCTCACTTGGTCGATGTGGTAACTTTCTAAACTTCGGAATCGCTTATGTTAAGTGCATTGATTTGGATTCCCATACTGGGTGCGATCGTGGTTGGACTGTTGCCAGGATCGATCTCAGATTTGGTGGTGAGAAGAAGCGCGATCGCGGTGATCAGTCTCACGCTTATCGTTTCGCTCGTGGTGGCGACCCAGTTTGATGTGATTAATATCGGACTGCAATTTAGTGAAAATATTCCCTGGTTAGAACCTTTGGGGTTGACCTACCGCCTAGGGCTAGATGGATTGTCGCTGCCGTTGATTGTGCTGAATAGCTTTTTGACGCTGATTGCACTGTTTTCAACGGATTTGAAGGTTCAGCGATCGCGCTTATACTATGCGCTCGTGCTCGTGATTAATGCGGCGGTTGCGGGAGCATTTCTCTCTCATAATCTGCTGTTGTTCTTCTTGTTCTACGAGATGGAACTGATTCCGCTCTATCTGCTGATTGCGATTTGGGGCGGAGCGAGACGGGGATATGCTTCGACCAAGTTTTTGATCTACACCGCAGTTTCAGGAATTTTGATTCTGATGGCGTTTTTAGGTCTGACTTGGTTAAGTGGAGCTAGTTCGTTTGAATATAATCCAACCCTCTCTCAGACGTTGCCGTTAGCCACTCAGATTATTTTGCTCGGTGCAATTCTGATCGGATTTGGCATCAAGATTCCTCTGTTTCCGCTGCATACTTGGTTGCCGGATGCTCACGTCGAAGCTTCGACTCCGATTTCAGTTTTACTGGCTGGGGTGTTGTTGAAGCTCGGAACTTATGGATTGCTGCGGTTTGGATTGCAGCTATTTCCGCAAGCTTGGGCAACTTTGGCTCCGGGTCTAGCGATTTGGGCAGTGGTAAGCGTGCTATTTGGAGCATTCACTGCGATCGCTCAAACCGATATGAAAAAGATGGTGGCTTACAGTTCTGTCGGGCATATGGGATTCATCTTGCTGGCAGCAGCAGCAGCAACACCGTTGAGTATGTTGGGCGCAGTTTTCCAGATGATCAGTCATGGATTGATTTCGGCGCTGCTCTTTGCATTAGTAGGTGTGGTGTATACCAAGACCGGGACTCGCGATATTACCGTTCTCAAAGGATTACTTGCTCCTGAAAAAGGCTTGCCGATTATCGGAAGTTTGATGATTGTGGGCGTGATGGCGAGTGCTGGAATTCCTGGAATGGTCGGATTTATCTCTGAGTTTTTAATTTTTAGAGGGAGCTTTAATGCATTTCCACTGCAAACGTTGCTCAGCATGATTGGGACAGGCTTAACTGCGGTTTATTTCTTGCTGTTGGTGAATCGGACGTTCTTTGGACGCTTGCCCGATCAGTTTGCAAATTTGCCTCCGGTACAGTGGTCTGAGCGTGCGCCTTCGTTTGTGTTAGCGGCATTGATTGTCGTGTTTGGGTTGCAGCCGAGTTGGATGATTCGGTGGACAGAAAGTACGACGACTGCCATGTTGCAAGAATATTCGACGATCGCGAAAACCCATTCCTCGATCGAACCAGTTTCAAGTTTACCGATGGAGTAGAGAGAAGTTATGGTTGCTGCCCCGATCAAATCCACGCATCCCTTGGCTGACATCATTGAGCGCCTCGAATCTGGTGGCGCATTGTTGCCAGAGTCGCCTCAGAATTTAGTTGAAGTTGTGGGTGTCCTGAAAAGCTATGGCGTTGTCTTAGGCGCTTACTCGAAAAATCTCAACTTTATTGCTGAGAAGCAATTTTTAGTCTTATTTCCGTTCTTCAAGTACTTTGATGGCGAGATTACAACTCAAAAGCTTTTCAAGCATTGGTGGCACGATCGCATTAATTACGAGTTCTCTGAGTACTGTATGAAAGCCATGATGTGGCACGGGGGAGGTGGATTAGATGCTTACCTCGATAGCGCTGAATTCATTGAGCTAGCAAAAAAAGCGATCGCAGCCAAAACCAAAAAGAATCTCTTTATTCAAGGTGTATCAAAAGTCTTTCCAGACTTTTTGCTAGAGCAAGTTCGCTTATCTTGCTACTACAGCGGGATTGGGCAATTCTGGACGGTCATGAGTGAGATGTTCTTGGAATTGAGCGATCGCTATGATCGTGGCGAAATCAAAACGATTCAGGATGTCGTGAATCATGTCAAAGCAGGCTTAGTCAACAATGCGAGTTTGCCGATTACGCTGAGCGTTGAAATTGAGGGTCAGACTTACGACCTCATGCCGAAATCTGCGGGACTGACCTTCTTGATGGATACGGCAGTGCCTTATGTTGAGGCAGTTTTCTTTAAGTCTTTTCCGTTTATGGGAACGGTTTCTTACAATGCTCAGGCGCGCCAAATTCCGCTAGAGCAAGAGCGATTCTCTTACGGGGCGCTTTATGCTGATCCGTTACCGATCGGGGGTGGCGGAATTCCGCCCACCTTGCTGATGCAAGATATGACGCATTACTTGCCAGAATATCTGCATGAGATTTATCGGCACTCGGTCAGAGGCGAAACGGATCTGAGAGTTCAAATTTGTTACAGCTTCCAGAAATCAATGTTCTGTGTGACGACTGCCGCAATTTTGGGCTTGGCTCCGCATCCAATTGAGACTCAAGATCCGAAAGAACAAGAAATCAATCGCAGGTATCTAGAAGGTTGGATGGATAAATTGTTAGAGTCGAGGCTACTCACTTTCCAGTCTTGTGATGTTTGAACAAATTGATGGAACTGTGCAAGCAGGGTACGGGGTCGCATCAGGTAAAGCTGAACATAGCCCCTACCCGAAAGGCACGATCGAGATGCAGACTCCGATTTTTAAGGCACGTGGACTTGATTTGACCGCGTGCTTTCCGGGCACGTTGAACATTGATATCAGTCCGAAACGATTTGAAATTCTTGCTGCTCCCTATGTCTTTAGAGATGTTGAGTGGGCAGAAGGATTTGCTCCAGAGAATTTTTCGTTTGTCCCCTGTCAGATTATCTATCAGCATCAAAGCTTTGAGAGTTTCGTTTACTATCCGCATCCTGAAACGAAGATTGGACATTTTCAGAATCCCTCGATCGTAGAAGTGATTGCTCCTTTCATTTCAGGGTTAAAGTATGGCGATCGCGTGATTTTCAGAGCGGATTCTAATCAGATTAAGATATTTGACTGATAGATTTTTCTCAATAAAATTTGATCAAAAAAACATTTATTGAGCTACAAGCTATTTTCTGGATTAACCATAGAAATCTATCAATCTCGGAAATCAGTATCGACAATAATTGATTCGGTGAATTGAAACCATAATCTAAATACTATATGTATTGCAGCCATTGAATTTCAGCGGTCGATTGCTCGCGATAGCAAGGTTTCTTTCAATGTTTAGGTGTGGTAAATATTAAGGGAACACAAATCATTAAGGGAATCTAAACCTTAATTCTGCAGCGCGATCGCGTAGAGTTCGGCGCAATTTTTTCTATTTCAAATTTCTGACTGGTTCAGCTTGCTATCTAGAGGTGAATTTCGATGGCTCACCCTTTGCTCCAGAGCATTTGGTTAATCCCTTGTTATGCTCTTTTGGGCGCGATTTTGTCCGCCCTTTGGTTTCCGGGTATCACACGGCGGACAGGTCCTCGTCCTTCCGGTTACCTTAACGGTCTGATGTCTTTTGCTTCCTTCTTGCACGCTGCTTTTGCACTGCCTGCAACTTGGAACCAACCTCCCCAGGAAATTCTGATTCCTTGGCTCGATGTCGCAGGATTAAATCTGACGATTCCGATCGAAATTTCGACTCTTAGCGTTGGTGCGATCGTCCTCGTAACCGGGATTAACCTGCTGGCACAAACTTATGCGTTTGGCTACATGGAGATGGATTGGGGATGGGCGCGATTCTTCTCGCTGCTTGCCTTCTTTGAAGCGGGAATGACTGCTTTAGTGCTCTGCAATTCTTTGTTCTTCTCCTACTTTATTCTGGAAATTCTGACCCTCGCGACTTATCTGCTGGTCGGAGTCTGGTTTAACCAATCGCTCGTCGTCACGGGTGCGAGAGATGCATTCTTAACGAAGCGGTTGGGCGACTTGTTCTTGTTGATGGGTGTGGTCGCACTCTTACCCCTAGCAGGAACATGGGATTTTAATGAACTGGCAGAATGGGCAAAAACGGCTCAGGTTGATCCGAAAGTGATTACTTTGGTTGGATTAGCGCTAATTGCAGGTCCAATGGGTAAATGCGCGCAGTTCCCTCTGCACTTATGGCTCGATGAGGCGATGGAAGGACCAGTTCCCGCTTCAATTCTGCGGAACTCGGTCGTGGTTGCAACCGGAGCTTGGGTGCTGTTTAAGTTAGAACCCGTTTTGGCGTTGTCTCCGACGGTGTTAGGCGTGACGATCTTTATTGGTGCAGTCAGTGCGATCGGGGGTTCGTTGATCGCGATCGCGCAAATTGATATCAAACGGACGCAATCTTATCTCGTGACGGCATACATGGGCTTGGTGTTCATTGCTGTGGGAACGCAGCAACCGGATGCTGCTTTGCTGTTGGTCTTGTCTCACGCTTTGGCATCAGCGCTGTTGATCATGGGCAGTGGTGCAGTCGTTTGGAATAGCATCACGCAAGATGTCACGCAGTTGGGTGGATTGTGGTCGCGTCGTCCGGTTTCTGGATTGAGCTTTTTAATTGGATTAGCGGGCTTAGTTGCATTTCCTCCGTTGGGCGGTTTCTGGGCATTGCTCAAAATCACGACCGGAATCTGGGAAACGCAGCCTTGGCTTGTGGGTGTGGTTCTATTAGTGAATGCTTTTGCCGCATTTGGTGTGACGCGAGTCTTTTGTCTCGTGTTCAAAGGCGAGTCGAAACAGATGGCTCAGCGATCGCCAGAAATTCACTACTGGATGGCACTGCCGATGATCGTGTTGATGGGCTTTATCCTGCATCTGCCGTTGATTATGCAAGCCTTGAATCTGTTGCCAAGCTGGGCTGAAGTGAATACAGATTTGGCATTGCTGCTGATTTGGTCAACGGTGACAGGAATTGCCGCAAGCGCGATCGTCTATCTCAACAAGAACATTGCGAAACCTGTGGTTCTGCCTTGGAAAGGAGTGCAAGATTTGTTGGCGTATGACTTCTACACGCCAAATCTGTATCGCAGCACCGTTGTTTTCCTCGTTGCGCTCGTTTCTCAAATTACCTCTTGGTTTGATAAATATCTCGTCGATGGTGGATTGAACTTATTTGGCGTACTGACGCTGATTAGTGGACGCAATCTGCGGTATAGCAACTCTGGGCAATCGCAATTCTATATGTTGACCATTCTGTTTGGAATTGCATTGATCAGCGTGTTGTTGAGCTTGCCCTTTCTGTCGCAGGTTTCGATTTCGCTATTCCCTCAAAGTGCGACTGACATTGTGATGAATGTTCAGCGTTAAGAAGCCTCTAAATTCCCTCTAGAACCGATCTGCGAAAGGAAAACATTATGATGCTGAGTCCTTTGATTTGGCTACCGCTCATTGGGGCGTTAGTCATTGGGTTAGTCCCAAATTTGTCTGAAAAACAAGCTCGAACCAGTGCGATCGCAGTCTCTAGCGCAATTTTGCTTTGGACGATTGTGCTAATGTTCAATTTCAATCTCAGCGTTCCCGGATTCCAAATGCAGGAATATCACGCTTGGATTCCAACGTTGGGAATTAGCTACAGTTTGGCAGTGGATGGGTTGTCTCTTCCTTTGCTGGCATTAGGCAGCTTGATTACTGCGCTCGTGGCATTTAGTGGCACGTTCGGATTAAAGACTGGGGAAGTCTTACAGCGTCCTCGCTTGTTTTATTCGATGCTCCTGATTGTGAATGCGGGTGTTGCAGGGGCATTCCTAGCTCAAAATTTGCTGCTGTTCTTCTTGTTCTACGAATTGGAATTAGTGCCGTTCTACTTGCTGATTCTGATTTGGGGTGGACAGAAGCGCGAATATGCGGCAATGAAGTTTCTGATTTACACCGCAATGTCGGGGATGCTGATTTTGGCAGGATTCCTGGGTGTGACCTGGTTAAGTCATGCACCGAGCTTTGATTATGCAGATATCAATGTTGCTGCTTTGCCACAAAACGCGCAGTTAATTCTGTTGACCCTATTGCTGGTTGGATTTGGAATCAAAACGCCTCTCGTGCCTCTGCACACTTGGCTACCAGATACGTATGTCGAAGCTTCGACTCCCGTTGCAATTTTGCTAGGTGGAATTTTGGCGAAGCTTGGAACTTACGGTTTAGTTCGATTCTGCTTGGGCTTATTTCCAGACTCGTGGCAGCTTGTCAGTCCTGGATTAGCGATTATTGCAGCCGTTTCGATTCTATATGGTGCTTTGTCTGCACTCGCGCAGCATGATATTAAGCGAATGGTCGCATTTAGCTCGATCGCGCATATGGGCTATGTGTTGCTCGGTGCTGCTGCTTTGACTCCGCTCGCAATGGTGGGCGCAGTGTCGCAGATGGTGGCTCACGGGTTGATCTTGGCGCTCTTGTTCTATCTGGTTGGATTAGTTGAGGCGAAGACTGGAACGCGCGATCGCGATATTCTCAACGGGCTGCTGAATCCGATTCGGGGGCTGCCGCTGACCAGTGCTTTGTTGATTCTGGCTGCAATGGCGAGTGCTGGGATTCCAGGATTAGCAGGCTTTGTTGCTGAGTTCTTGGTGTTCCAAGGTAGTTTTGCTCGGTTCCCGTGGCAAACCTTGATCGCGATTCTGGGGACAGGACTGACTGCGGTTTACTTTGTGATTCTGCTGAATCGGACTTGTTTTGGAAAGTTAGACAACAAGACGGCTTACTTCCCGAAGGTGCGATTTGTCGAGTATGTTCCGGCTTTAGCGTTGACTGCATTGATCTTTTGGCTTGGAATTCAGCCAACTTGGTTAGTGTGCTGGAGTGAGCAGACAACCAAGGCTCTCGTCACGGCTGCTTTACCTCAAGCCGAGCAAGTTGCTTTTAATTCTGCTGATCGTTCCTAGTACGGTCAGATACCCATCATCGATCGCTCATTTGCATTCTTGATCCAGGAGAGAACTGACCATGAACATGCCCGCTCCTCGCACGAAGCTGCCCCCATCACAGCATCCTTTTGCTGACGTGATTCATCGTTTGGAAGCAGGGGGTGCAATGCTTCCCGATACGCCTGAGAATCTGATGCAGATTATTGGGCTATACAAAGCGTATGCTGTGCCAATGGATTTTTACTGGCGCGATTTGCTCTATATCGGTGAGCAAGTGTTTCTGAATCCGCTGCCCATCTTCAAATATTTCATCTCAGATGAGTATATGAAGCGCCACAATCACTATGCAGGCGATGACGCTGATCTGCGGATTTGGCGAGGCACAGCAGAAGCGCATCCAGAACTGATTGAGTTTATGGAAAAGGGCGAACTCAATCAGAAATTGCCGCGCGCGTTGCATCACCTTTGGCACGATCGCATCAACATGGAGTTTGCGGAAGAATGTATGCGATCGATGTTGTGGCATCGTGGCATGTATGTTCCGGTGAATCAGTTCGATCCGTATCTCGATAGCGATGAATACAAGGCGAATGCCGATCGCGCCATCAAGGCTTATTTCCGTAAGAATCCAGTGATGGCAGGATTGTACAAGCTGTTCCCAGATATGTTTATGGAACAGTGCCGTCAAGCATCGTACTATGCGAATCTCGGATTGTTCTGGGAAGTGATGGCTCCTGTATTCTTCGAGATGTCAGATTTGTATGATGAAGGGAAGATAGCGACTGTCCCGCAAGCGATGGACTTCCTTGTGAATGGAATTTTCGCGATCGCAGGTCGTCCAATTTATCATCATGTGTACATTGATGGTGAATGCTTTGAAATTATTCCTAAGTCAAAAGGATTCACTTGGTTATATGAGGCAGCGTTGCCTTATGTAGAAGCTGTCTTTTACAGAACGTCTCCGTTCCGAGGGACGAAGTCCTACAACGCTCAGGCAAAACAGGTTCCTGACGATCAAAAGGACTTCCATTACGGTGTTCTGTATGCGGACAAGTTTCCAGTGGGAACGGCTGGAATTCCGCCGACATTCTTAGCTCAGGATATGTTGCACTTCTTGCCGCCTTATTTGGTGGACTATTACAAGCAGCATTGTCGCGGTGAGGATGACATGCTGGTGCAGCTTGCCGTCAGTTTTCAGCGATCGATGTATTGTGTCACCTCTGCCGTGATTCAGGCATTACGCTGTGCATTGCTGTATCCATTGGATGATACAAATCCGAATCACTTGATGGCGAATCGACGGTTCTTTGAATCTCAGTTGGATCGATTCTTGCGCCCAGAATCCCGAATCCGGGAGATTCAAAGCCAGGATTATCGGTAAAATGACGCGCTGTTGTCAGGAATTGCAGAGGGCGATATGCCTGACAACGTAGCTTCATTCCACAAAAAAGAACGATCGTCATTTAGACGATCGTTCTTTCAAACTCACCCGATATCTAACCCATCAGAATCACGGTATCAATCACATGAATCACGCCGTTATCTGCCTCGATATCTGCTGCTAAGACGGTTGCATTCTTCACCTCGAACCCATCCTCAAAATGAAATGGAATCGGTGAGCCTTCGAGCGAAGGCAGCGATCCGAGTTTCTCTAAATCGGCTTTCATGTACTTACCAGCTACGACATGAAACGTCAGGATGCGAGCTAATTGAGGGATGTTTTGCACTAACGTTTGAATGGTTCCAGGAGGAAGCTTAGCAAACGCTTCGTCGTTCGGTGCAAACACCGTAAATGGTCCCGGGCTTTTCAGCGCATCGACTAGATTCGCGGCTTGAACTGCCGTTACTAATGTCGTAAACGAACCCGCGCCAACTGCAATATCAACAATGTCTGCCATAGTGCGATCGCAAAATAAAGGACAAAAGGGAGGCTAGAATTTTTCACACCATTAGCATCACATACCAACCGGACGCTAATTCAGTTCAGTTAGAAAATCTCTGTTAGCAGCCATAAGGAAAGCGTTGCACGCCATAGACTGAAGGGAAGCAACGGACTGCAAAAACTACAATCTGCGACTCGCTCCGACAAAACTTTGAATCGTACAACGCCAGATTGGAAGGGAGCAATATGCTCTTATGCATTATCATAGCTACAAAACCTATAAGAAAAAATCACTGTTGTCTATGAAAAACATAGATTTGATTCTATACAGTGGTTTTTTGATGCTCCGATTAAAAGTTTTTTCCGCTTGTCAATCTGCCATTTCTCGAATTAGGAGAGTTCGCTTTGCAAAATGCTACATTGCACCAACTAAAAGTTTTTGAAGCGGTCGCACGTCATAGTAGTTTTACACGCGCCGCTGAGGAATTGTTTCTCACTCAGCCAACCGTCTCGATGCAAGTCAAACAACTGTCGAAAACAGTTGGATTGCCGCTCTTTGAACAAGTAGGTAAACGTCTGTATCTGACGGCAGCGGGCAAAGAGTTGTACTCGACTTGTCGAGATGTGTTTGAACGGCTGGATCAGTTTCAGATTTCGGTGGCTGATCTCAAAGGGTTGAAGCAGGGGACGTTGCGCCTTGCGGTCGTTACCACTGCGAAGTATGTGATTCCGAGAATTTTGGGGCCGTTTTGTCAGCGGTATCCAGGGATCGATGTGTCGCTGACGGTAACGAACCATCAGTACGTGCTAGATAGCTTGGCAGATAATCGGGATGATTTGTACATTCTGAGTCAGTTGCCGGATGATTCGGATGCTCATTGTGAGCCATTTATGGAGAACCCGCTGGTGGTACTTGCTCCCCGGACGCATCCGCTCGCACATGAGAAGAATATTCCGATTTCACGGATTTGTGAGGAGCCGTTTATTATGCGGGAACCCGGATCGGGGACGCGCAAGGCGGTGCAGAAGTTGTTTGATGCTCACGGGTTGCCCTTGAAGGTGAAGCTCGATTTGGGCAGCAATGAGGCGATTAAGCAGGCGATCGCGGGTGGAATGGGATTATCTGTTCTCTCAAAGCATACGCTGGCGCTGGAAGGGTTAAATAATCAACTGACGATTTTGGATGTTGAAGGATTTCCGATCGAGCGGTCTTGGTATGTGGTGCATCCGTCTGGAAAGCAGCTTTCTGCGATCGCGAAAGCCTTCTACGACTACTTGATGAATGAAGGGAAGCAGGTAGCTGAGGCAACTTCGCTGCTGGGCATGGAACAACAGCAACCGCAAAAAGTTGAGGTGTAGCTCTTGTTCAGTGGAGCTAGAAGTTGGAGTGCTTCAACACTTCCAACTTCTAACGGCTTCAGCTTCAATCCGGCAATTTATATTGTTCGACGATGCGTTTTGCATAGTCGGGAACATGTTGCTCTAGTTTTTCAGGATGATTGCGTTTCACATACAAATAATTGCGAGTGAAATGAGAATCGATCGAGAAGCGCGCATATTCCAATCCTTTCGGCCCGATTTTCTCAATTACAACACCCATGAGCTTTGCTGCCCACATCGGCAATGTGACTGCTTTATCGTAAGCCGGAATACTTTGCTGGACGGCTTGACGTCGATCGCCTTTTGACATCACGGGTTGAGTTTCAATCTGGTCTTGAACGAGATCGAGCATTTCTTGTCCGCGATCGTTTCTCACGACAATCCACTGCCACCCAAACGGCGCACCCATATAGCCAACGACTAAATCGGCTAACGAATTTACATAGTCAAAGCAACTGAGACAAGAGGGTGCAAACACGTCTTTGAGTTCGTTTGTTTTCAAGCCAAAGAAGGGGACTAATTCAGTTGAGCCGTCTTCGTGTTTGAAATGCACTTGGAAGTCTTGCATGAATTCGTAGTAGACTACGGTTTCGGGCGATCGACTGGTGGTGTCTAAGAATTTCTGCAAGCCGGCACGGGTGACATTATCGGTGCAAGGTGTGCCTAAAACATAAAGCTTCTCAAGCCCCAGTTTTTTCTCAACGGCTCTCAAAGCTTGAATTTGACACCCGACTCCGATGACGAGAAGCCGTTTCATTCCCGATTGTTCGATCTGCTCTAAAACTGAGAGATTCGGGGAAAGTGTTGGCTTATTGACCCGAGCTGCGAGAATTTCTTCTGGTGTTGTGGCGATGATGGGTTTGGGTTGGAATCGGTCTTCTTCGGTATTTTGAACGCAGACGACCCCTTCGACCATGCCGCGAGTCAGCATTTCAATGGCGATCGTGCTGACAATTCCTGTCCATTGCGCTCCGGGAATCGGTTCTGTTTTGCGGGCTGCCATCATGTCTTGGCTGACTCCGAAATACAGATCGTCTTCGTTTTCTAGATCTCGGCTGCGTCCGTGCGTTTGAGTTTCGAGTTCGGGGATCTGCTGATTGATAAACGCGCAGGCTTCTTTAACGTAGTGAATATAGTAGGTGTCGCACAATCCACATTCGCTGCACAGTTCTTTCGCAGGACGACGGCTCGACGGTTTTAGCGCTTTTGCTTTCTTGTGAGGAACTAGGGTCATTGTTAAAAAAGAATTTTCTCGATCGCTATTGATCACAATACCGTGATCTGAGGCGCGATCGACGTAATCAAAAGTTGTGAAAGCATTTTGCTAGCATAACTTAAGGATCTCTCAGGTTACGATTCGCTATTTTCCGGGTGAATGGGTCGATCGCAGTAGACGATCGATCGATAAATTAGGATCTATGAAGATGAGCCAGATAAAATGCGATGAAAAATTTAGAGGAAATTCGACAATGGCTGGTGCAGCATAAGCCAATTCTGCAAGAGCGCTATCAAGTGAAAGAACTGGGCATTTTTGGTTCTTATGTGAGGCAAGAGCAGACAGAGACGAGTGATGTCGATTTGCTGGTGGAGTTTTCTGAGATACCCAGTTTATTGAAGTTTGTCACTTTGGAGAACTACCTCAGTGATAGTCTCGGCATCAAAGTGGATTTAGTTCATAAATCTGGCTTGAAGCCTCGGATTGGGGAACGGATTTTAGCAGAGGTTGTTTATCTGTGAGTCAACGATATATGGAGGACTATCTTCAGGATATTTTGGATGCGATCGCGAAGTCGCCAAATTTATGAATCTACGCTTGCTACCTCTGCGAGCGAAATAAATCTAATCCACCTAGCACTAACAGCCAAGTAGCAACGATCGACCAATGCAAGACGATCGCTGTCCAGACCGATTTGCTTCTGAGATAAGAAATCGTACAGACTATTCCCACAAGTCCTGCGCCGATCAAAAAAGCAGGTGTTCGGAAGAATGCAGGCACGAAGGGATGCAGGTGATAGACCAAAAATAAAAGCCAACTAAAAGAGATCGCCCATTTTTGCGATCCAGTCCGAGGAATCAGCAAGCCTCGAAATAAAAGTTCTTCATTTACTCCCGGCATCCAGAACGAACTGAAGAGAACGGAAATGATCGTTTGCCAGTTTGACTCGGGTTGGAACTTGAGGAAGTTTAGGCTGAAACCGATCGGTAAATAAATTGCGCCGAAGAGTGTGAGGAGTACGAGCGCTTCTTGCCAATCTCTCCACGTTGGAACGGTGAGAAGTGCATCCCGGAGTCGAAGTAAAACTTTCATGATTAGTTTTCTCGGTTCGTAATGGCGATGATTCTACACAAGAAGGTCTGAGGATTTGGGTGAAAGGTGGGCGATCGCTCAATTGGCTCGTGAGTTCGGAATCAGTTCGTCTAGAATTAGGATTACATTTGAAGTGTAAATGTACTGAGTCGGGAGCAGGAATCATGACGACGTTGCTGATTCAATCGGAGCCAATTCCTTTAACCGTTAGCTTTCCGGCGCTGGTACAGATGACAGACAAGCAGTTTTATGAGTTTTGCCTAGCGAATCGAGATTTGCGAATTGAGCGGACGGCGAAGGGAGAAGTGATTATTATGCCGCCTGCTTTCTCGGATACGGGCAATCGAAATGCTAAGATTACGGCGCAACTCGAGGTATGGGCTGAGCAGGATGGGACGGGGGAGGTGTTTGATTCGAGTGCAGGGTTTACGTTGCCGAATGGGGCGACACGCTCGCCAGATGCTTCCTGGATTCGATCAGAGCGGTGGAATGCGTTAACTGATGAGCAAAAAGCTTCGTTTGCGCCGATTTGTCCTGATTTTGTGATTGAACTTCGGTCTTCGAGTGATACGCTGAGCAGACTGCAAGCGAAGATGCAAGAGTACATCGAGAATGGGGCAGTGTTGGGGTTTTTGATCGATCGCAAAAACACGACGGTTCACGTTTATCGTCGGGGTCAATCGCCTGAGATTTTGGAGCAACCTGAGATGGTGAGCGGTGATCCAGAACTACCAGGATTTGTGCTGCGGATGGCGAAGATTTGGTAAATAGATTTCCAGCTTTCCGCCATTTCTAAGGAAAATACCGATAAATCTCGCTCCGATGCAAAACACGAGCAAATGTCAAAGTGTTCTCTTCAAAGAAGAAGCCAATGCGGTAATCTCCTACACGAATTCGATAAGCATTATCAAATCCCTTAAGTTTGCTCAGATTGTTGATGTCTTCCAATCGCTCAAATTTAGGAATCTCATCAAATACGAGCGAATTTATAGATTCAAATCCTGTGCTACTTTTGAGTGCCTTCAAGTCTTTCAGAAATTTAGGCAAGTATTCAACGTTCACTCTTTTTCCATTTCCTTGCGGGCTTCTTCCAAACTCAGAGGCTCCTCGCGACGGGCTTCGAGCATGGCGCGATAAAGTCCTTCATCTTCGATCGCTTCAATTAACTTCCGATAATCCGTAATATCAATCACAACCTTGCGAATTTGTCCTTCCGCATCTGTAATGAATTCCTGAGCAAAGGGATAGTTTTGAGCGCTCATTTGATCGAGTCACATAGGCGTGCAGTTTCATCTTAATCTGGAATCCTTGCTAACCCAAGCTGTTCAACTGGCAATGATCGTTCTCGCGATCGTAAATCACGGTTCAGCGATCGATGCAATGGCGAATGAGTGCGATCGCAAACTCTAATATCGAGGTTTACAATCGACGAAACTTAGAGCTTCTCCGTCGAGGAAACCTGCGTTGCCTCCTCAGGGAAGCTGTCCGCCATTTCTAACACGGCTTCTACGGGATAATTAATGGCTTTAGCACGTCGTTCAAATGCTGCCTGAATGTGGGGCGGAAATGCGGCTAACATCATTCGGGCTGCAACTGGGCTTAAATGCTCGATGGTTTCTGGTTCTGGATTGAAGGATTCGATACTGCTGGAAGTCATGGTTCATCTCTCATCTGGCTAGTAGATGTGACTTTATAAGTGGTTTATTCTTCCACAATCTTACAGTGGTAAAATTGCGCCTTACGAACATCTATTTCAAGAGGCGGCTTTACCACGATGCAGTTAGAGGAAGAAGCCCAAACAATTCTAAATCGGCTATCCTTGATGCCTTTTGATGAGTGCTATCCGCTAAGTCGTGAGTTTAGAAATATGCCTGCTGTCGGTGGGTTGTATGCTGTGCGCCATCGAGCAGAAGGAATCTTGTATATTGGGTTAGCGGTGAGTCTGCGGCGGCGATTTCGAGATAATGGGCATAAGGCTTTTTTTTGGGCGTTTCTGGATTGTTACAGTCCTTTTGATATCCGTATTGCGGTAGAACTGCTCACGATTCAGTCTTTTCGAGAGGGCGATCGACTCGAAACACTGATGATCCGATCTGCACAGCCACGCTATAACGTTCGTAAGAAGCGGGAGGAATAAGTATGCAAGCCCAAACTCGTGAACATCTTAGCCCAGAGGTAGCTCAAGCATTTCTAGATGGACTGCCGGAGAAGATTCGGTTGGGGCTTTTAACTTATGCGGCGCAGGTGAATTTTCCCGTTGAGGCTGTGATTGAAATGGCGATCGCTGGTTTTCTTGATGAGGATGCGGTCAATTTTCCGGGCTGCAATCCCGTTTCTGTAGATTTTGGCAGTAAGCCAACGGGTCTGAGTTAGAACAACGGATGGATTTGTGATGAGAAGCCGCAATCTGATGAGGATGCGGCTTTTTTGATGGCGCTCGCTCAATTGACTCATGAGTGTGATCGCAGAGATTCAGGGGTTAGTGGTGCGCGATCGTAATTTTTTCAAATTAGACTGAAAGACCTTGGATTGATTACATTGAGAAGAAAGAATTCTCTCATTCTCTTCGATCGATGATGAGTATTGCCCCATGACCCTGAAGCTTTTCATTTCTTATGCGACCAGAGACGAAATCTTCTGCGATGAACTCGATACGCATCTTGCTTTGCTGAAACGTCAGGGCTTCATCGATACTTGGAGCGCTAGGGATATTACTGCCGGAACGGATAGGGCACAAGCGATTGGTAATCTCCATACTGCTGAAATTATTCTGTTGCTGATTAGCCCAAATTTCATTGCTTCTGACTACTGTTACGATTCCGAACTGAGTCATGCGATCGAGCGACATCAGCAAGGCAAAGCGCGCGTTGTTCCAATTATTGTTCGCCCTTGTGAATGGAAATTTCCTCCCTTAGATCAACTTCAAGCAATTCCGAGCAAGCCGGGTGAAGGCATAAAATCAGTTACTCAGTGGGAGAATCGAGACGAAGCATTTCTAGCTATCGCTCAAGAAATTCGTAGAGTAGCGAAGGAACTGAAAGAGGTTTGCTCGATTCCAAAAGCTACATCTCAGAGGGAAGAGACGATCGAAGAAATTCGATCGCGCTGTCGCCAAAAGATGATCGCTCAGTACAACTCGATTCGATTGTTGAATCAAACTGAGATTACAGTCGATCAGCTTTATGTTGATGTCTGGTTGCTGAAGCGTCCAACTCAGACATTACAGCCCGGATCAAAGATGTGGGAGTTGTTTGATCTGCGGAACGATCGCTTGGGATTGGGCGATCGCGATATTCGGGCTGACGGGATGGAAGTTGCGAATCAAAGAAATCGCTTGCTGATTCTAGGAAAGCCAGGGGCAGGGAAAACGACGTTTCTCAAGCATTTAGCAGTAGATTGCAGCAAGGAGAAATTTCAATCAGATCTGATTCCTGTTTTGATTGAATTGCGACAGATTCGATCAAAAGAATGGAACTTGTTAGATGCGATCGCTGAGCAGCTAGAGTTGTCTCTTCAGCAAACAGAAAAACTTCTGAAGCAAGGGAATCTGCTCATGTTGATGGATGGACTAGATGAAGTTCCAAGCAGCGCATTTCGAGCAAATGTGCAAACTCAGGTGCGCGACCTTGCTAAAAAGCCAGAACATGCGAGAAATCGATTTATCCTGACTTGTCGGACTCAGATTATTACTGGAGAGATGCCGCAGGGTTTTACTGCTGTTGAGGTGGCAGACTTCAATCCAGAGCAAGTTCAGCGATTTGTCGAGAATTGGTTTCGGGCTAGTGGATTGGAGGACAACGAAGTTGATCAACGATGGCGAAATTTTGAAGGTGAAATCGACCAAAATCCTGCTCTCAAAGAATTGACCGTAACACCAGTGCTGTT
This sequence comes from Leptolyngbya boryana PCC 6306, assembly GCF_000353285.1. Classification (NCBI taxonomy): domain Bacteria; kingdom Bacillati; phylum Cyanobacteriota; class Cyanophyceae; order Leptolyngbyales; family Leptolyngbyaceae; genus Leptolyngbya; species Leptolyngbya boryana. The sequence goes on along the minus strand of NZ_KB731324.1, from coordinate 4,862,761 downwards.
GAGTTTGATGTGCTGGGTGTTTGAAGATACGGGAGAATTACCGACTCAACAGGCTTCGCTCTATGACCAGGGAATCAATTTACTATTGGAACGATGGAATGAGCGGAAAGACATTCCTGGATGGGAGATGGGAAATGAAGTCTATCGTGCCCTTGATCTAAAGCAAAAAAAGCAACTGCTTACTGAGATTGCAGCGTGGAAATTTGAGAATCCAGAGAACTTTGTGTTGTTTGAGCAAGAAGTTTTGACGCAGCAGATTGCCCAAATACTCAAGCTTGACAATTCAAGAGATGGAGAAGCGGTATTGAGAGCGATCGAGGCACAGCATGGATTACTCGTCGAACGGGCTGATCAGCTATGGTCGTTTTCTCATCTCACCTTTCAGGAACACTTCACGGTGCAATGGCTGACTCAACTTTCTCCTGAACAAATTGCTAGCAAGATAGCCAATCGTCAGTGGCAAAACGTAGTGGAGCAACTCCTCAAATCTCAACCCTCTGACAAATTGCTCAAGCTGATTAAACAGGCAATTGATGGATCTGTCTCGCAAGATGCTAAATGCCAGAAGTTTCTGGCGTGGGTTGCTCAGAAAGCTGAATCCAGTAACGCACCATATAAATCTTCTGCACTTCGAGCGCTTTACTTTCCTCTCGATCTCGCCCGCGCCCATGCCCTCGACCTTGCCCGTGACCTTGCCCGCGCTCTCGACCTTGCCCGTGACCTTGCCCATGTCCTCGACCTTGCCCATGCCCTCGATCTTGCCCGTGACCTTGCTCTCGGCCTTGCCCGCGCTCTTGACCTTGCTCTCGACCTTGCCCGTGCCCTCGACTGCGACCTTGCCCGCGCCCGTGCTCGCGCCCTCGACTGCGACCTTGCTCTCGCCCTTGACCTCGCCCTCGCCCTCGCCCGTACCCTTGATCCAGAATTAGTGAAAAAGCTACAAAAGCTTAGAGAACAGTTACCCCAAAACTTGTCCAAAGAGCGTTTTGATTCTTTCAAGCAGTGGTGGCACAGCGAAGGGCAGCAGTGGATTCAAGCATTGCGACAAACGATGATTGAACATCGAAATATTGGTCACGACTGGCAGTTTGCCGAATCCCAGAATCAGGATTTACGGCAGTACTACAATGCCAATCAATTTCTAGTCAAATTGCTAAAGGAGGGTAAGGTCAGCGAGGAGGTGCGGCAGGAAATTGAAGATAATCTGCTGTTGCCGATCGATCGGCTCTAGAAGCGTTGCTCTCAGCGATCGCTAAGCCACACCATACCCTGTATCAGGTCTTGCATAAGCAGGTTGCAGACCCAAGACAATGTCCTCTCTAGTGACACCCATCTCAACCAGTTCTTGAGCAATCAATCGATCAGTTTGATTGCGCTGAATCCAAATCTTGCCATTCTTAATATCCAGGTGCATCAAACAGCTATAAAAACGCCGCTGTCCCTGCCAACCCAAGCTAACCAACTGGTAATGATCGTTTTCGCGATCGCAAATCACCTGAGTTTCTAATTGATCGTCCTGATTCCCTTCAGCAGCATACTGTTCTAACAGCGATCTAATTGCTTGCCGATATTCCTCTAATCGTTCCATCAACTAGAACCCGCATTACTTGTATTTCCCGATCAGATAATCTACATATTCTTCCTGAGTATCGCTCTCGACATCTGAAGTTTTGGCAATCCCTTTCAGACGTGACAGATTTCCCCGTTTCGGTTTCGGTTCAGTTTCTTGCTTCAAAGACTCTAAAAGCTCTTGTACCAGTTGCCAGCGATCGTGAGTTGACAATTGCAGCACTTGTTTTTGTAACTCTTGAAGTGTCATCTCTTCAAAAACACGGAAGTTGTTACCTGTCATTGTAATCGGTTTGAGTTTTCCGAACGTCGAACCGCGATCGCACTTCGGAAACCGCAGAAATCTATTGCGTATGATCGAGGGTGCGATCGCACGAACAGATTCATCATTCACTCATGCCACGTTCCGGAGTTGTACAATGATGAGCGTTCTAAAATTCTTGTCGTCCCATGTCTGTTGGTCAAAAACTCTACGAAGGCAAAGCTAAGATTCTCTACGCTACAGAAGATCCAGAAGTTTTGCTGACATATTTCAAAGACGACGCGACGGCTTTTAATGCTCAGAAACGCGGCAGCATTCAGGGCAAAGGCGAAATGAATTGCGCGATCGCCACCCATCTTTTCAAACTCATGATTGCCAATGGAGTCCCAACTCATTTCATCGAGCAGACTTCAGGCAACGAAATGCGGGTCAAAGCCGTCAAAATTATCCCCTTAGAAGTCGTCGTCAGGAACATTGCAGCCGGAAGTCTCTGTCAACAAACAGGACTGAAGTTAGGCACGACCCTCAATCCCCCCCTCGTCGAGTTCTACCTCAAAGACGACGCGCTCGGAGATCCCTTATTGACTCCCGATCGATTGCGAGTGCTCAATCTCGCATCAGCCGCGCAAATCGAGCAACTGATTCAAATGGCAAACCAGATTAACTCGGTCTTGCAAACTTTCTTTCAGCAATGTGGCATCACATTAGTGGACTTTAAGTTGGAATTTGGAACCGACTCGCGCGGAGAAATTATCCTGGCAGACGAAATCAGCCCGGATACTTGTCGGCTGTGGGATCAATCCGAAACCGATCCCGATCGTCGCGTCTTAGACAAAGATCGCTTCCGGCGGGACTTGGGAAATGTGGAAGGTGCTTATCGGCAAGTAATGGAAAGGGTGCTAGGTCAGACGGTATGATCTGCAAAATGTTGAAAAATGCAGCATCAGCCAGTTGAAAATCCTTCACATGGATGGGTATTGATACTCAGGGTGCGGTACAATCTTGCCGATTAGCGGGATCGTGACTAACTTCTGTGATGTTGTTGTGTCTGCTTTGAGCAGAAAGAGTGTGAGGACGTGCGAAAAACTGTGAATACTATGCGCTTATCTCCTGTTGTGATGGCTGCGGTTGCGTTGACGGCAACGCTTGGCTTGTCGCATTCTGCTGAGGCAAAATCGCCCCTTCAGCCAGCTAAATTGACGGATCGATCGACCGTTTCCAAATCTAAACCTTCTGCAAAAGATGTCGTTGTGAAAACGACTCCTGTGATGCAGACGAGCCAGCCTGTCGAGACGCGACTGAACGGAAAAATGGCTCCAGTAATCGCTCAGGCAGGAACGATCGAGCAAGAAACGCCCGATCGGATTCAAATTAATCCAACGGCTCCCATCACGCCAACTACGCCGACTCTTCCAACGGTTCCAGAAACCGCACCGATTACGCCTGAAGGACAGCAGACTCCTTCAGAAACGCCTTCAGAAGCGGTTCCAACCCAGCCTTTACAGCCAGGGCAGCCAACTCCTCAACCAGAGCAGCCAACTTCCCAACCCGGACAACCGACCCAACCTCCCGCTGAAGCTGAGCCAAGAGTGTTAGTGTCTGAAGTCGTTGTCTCAGGTGTTGACGGGGAATTGCAGCAAGAAGTCTATCGTGTGATTCAAACTCAGCCCGGACGGACAACAACGCGATCGCAGTTGCAAAACGATATCAACGCCATCTTTGCGACTGGATTTTTCTCGAATGTGAGAGCGACCCCGGAAGATACACCGCTTGGAGTGCGGGTCACGTTTGAAGTAACTGCGAATCCGCCGTTGAAGTCGGTACAGCTTGAAGGCAGCAAAGTCGTCCCCGCAGATGTGGTCAATCGAATCTTTAGCCCTCAGTACGGCAAGATTACGAACTTCCGAGATTTGCAGAGTGGCATTCAAGAACTGACGAAATACTACCAAGATCGTGGGTTTGTCTTGGCGCAGGTGATTAACGCCCAACAGCCGCAGATTAACCCAGACGGAACGGTTGTCTTGCAGGTCGCAGAAGGCGAAATCGAGCGAATTCAGGTTCGATTTATTAATAAAGAAGGCAGCGATCGCGATGCCAAAGGCAATCCGATTCGGGGTAGAACGCGGGACTTTATTATTACGCGCGAACTCGAATTAAAGCCTGGACAAGTTTTTAACCGTCAAATTTTAGAGCGCGATTTCCAACGACTATTTGGACTAGGACTGTTTGAAGATCTCCGTCCGTCTTTGGATGTGGGTGAAGATCGCCGAAAAGTGGTTCTTGTCGTAAATGCCGTCGAGAAAAATACCGGAAATATTGGGCTTGCGGGCGGTTTTAGTTCAGCTAGTGGCTTCTTTGGAAGTCTCAGCTATGGACAGCAAAACGTTGGCGGGAACAACCAAAAGCTGAATGCTGAAGTGCAAATTGGTCAGCGAGATCAGCAGTATGAACTGTCGTTTACTGATCCTTGGATTGCAGGTGATCCGTACCGGACTTCTTACACGTTAAGCGTGTTCCGACGCAGAACGATTTCGCTGATTTTTGATGGGGGTGATCCCGAAGTTCGACTGGGAAATGAAGATCGCGATCGACCCAGAATTAATCGTACAGGTGGCGGCATTAGCTTTGCCCGTCCGCTGTCGCGCAATGTGTTTGAGCGAGCCGAATGGACAGCTTCACTCGGATTACAGTATCAACGAGTCACCGCAACCGATGCGGATGGAATTCGTCGCCGAGTTGATGAATTGGGTAATCCGCTGACCTTTGATCCTTCGGGTAAAGATGATTTGTTCACCGGGCAGTTAGTGCTGAGACGCGATCGCAGAAATGATTTTCTGCAACCGACAGGCGGCTCCGTTCTGCAATTTAGTACCGAACAATCGCTACCGATTGGGTCAGGCAGTATTTTCTTCAACCGATTGCGGGGAAGTTATAGCTTCTACATTCCGACTCGATTGACGAAATTTACGCCTGAATGTCGCGATCGCGATACCCGTCGAGTTGATTTGCAGAACCAACCTCAAGGGCGCTGTGCCCAAGCCTTTGCGTTCAACATTCAAGGTGGAACAATCCTGGGAGATGTGCCGCCGTATGAAGCGTTTCCATTGGGTGGAACCAACTCGGTACGCGGTTACGATGAAGGCGATGTTGGAAGCGGTAAGAGCTACTTGCAAGCGACCGCAGAATATCGATTCCCGATCTTCTCGATTATTTCGGGCGCGCTATTTGTCGATGCTGCGACTGATCTCGGCTCAGGCGATAAGGTTCCAGGAAATCCGGCAGGCGTGCGGGGTAAACCTGGCAGTGGTTTGGGCTATGGAGTCGGTGTGAGAGTACGATCGCCCTTAGGTCCAATTCGGATCGACTTTGGTTGGAATGATCAAGGCGGCAACAACATTCGCTTCGGCTTCGGGGAGCGATTCTAAACATGGTCAGCACGCAGAATCAGGGGCGCATGACTCGACAGGTGCAACGATCACTTCGTCAAAGCTTCTCTTGTTATGGAGTCGGACTGCATAGCGGCGAAGAAACGACAGCGAGAGTGTTACCGGCTGAGCCAGGACGAGGACGATATTTTGTTCGGACAGACTTACCTGGTGCGCCTGAGATTCCGGCTCGAATTGAGTCGGTGCGTGAAACGATGCTGTCAACCGAACTGGTAAATGGAGATGCCAGAATTCGCACAGTCGAGCATTTGCTGGCATCTCTCACAGGCATGGGCATTGATAACGCTCGCATTGAAGTCGATGGAGCGGAAATTCCCTTATTAGACGGTTCGGCGCGATCGTGGACAAGCGCGATCGCCCAAGCAGGAATTGTCGAGCAGACCGAAGAGAAATCTGCGATCGTCATTTCCGAACCTGTATTCGTGCGTCATGGCGATGCATTTGTGGCGGCATTGCCATCGAGCGAACTGCGATTTTCTTATGGCATTGATTTTGATCTCAGCGCGATCGGAAATCAATGGCACAGTTGGAAATTTGATCCCGAGACATTTGCCACCGAAATTGCTCCAGCCAGAACATTTGGATTAGCTCATCAGATCGAACAGTTACGAGCGAATGGTTTAATTAAAGGCGGATCACTTGAAAATGCGTTGGTTTGCAGTAGTGAAGGATGGATAAATCCACCTTTGCGCTTTTCAAATGAACCAGCGCGCCATAAACTTCTAGACTTAATAGGAGATCTCAGTTTATTGGGGACGTTGCCAACGGCTCATTTTTTGGCGTACAAGGCGAGTCATGAATTGCATACTCAACTCGTGCGTCAACTGTCTGAGATTTTACCTGCACATTTTTAGTTCTATACTCCTTACCCGCCCATGACAACCGTGATCGAAACCCATACTGCACCGCTCGAAAATGTTGAGACTCCCGCTGAGCCTGAAGTGAAGAAAACCTTCACCACTGAGGAGATTCATCAGCTTCTGCCGCATCGCTATCCGTTTGCTTTAGTCGATCGCATTATCGATTTTGTGCCTGGAAAATTGGCGGTTGGAATTAAGAATGTCTCGTTTAATGAGCCTCAGTTTCAAGGCCACTTTCCAGGTCGCCCGATTATGCCGGGTGTGCTGATTGTTGAAGCGATGGCACAGGTTGGTGGCGTTGTTTTAACTCAAATGGCAGATGTGCAAGAGGGCTTGTTCATGTTTGCTGGAATCGATGGTGTTAGATTCCGTCGTCCGGTTGTGCCAGGTGATCAACTGGTTATGACTGTGGAACTGCTTTCAGTCAAGGGTCGTCGATTTGGAAAGATGCGCGGTCGTGCCGAAGTTGACGGACAACTTGCATGTGAAGGTGATTTAATGTTTGCGCTAGTCGATTAAGATTAGTGCGATCTGAGCCTATGTATCGATCGCGGCTATGTCTTCCTTTTAACCCTTCTACCCTTCGCTATGGCCCCAACCTTGATCCATCCGACCGCTGTAATTCACCCGAATGCTCAACTTCACCCAACCGTCCAAGTTGGTGCATATGCTGTGATTGGAGAACACGTAAAGATTGGTGCGGGGTCAAGTGTTGGGCATCATGCGGTGATTGAAGGGTGGGTTGAGATTGGGGAGCGGAATCAGATTTTTCCGGGTGCTGCGATCGGGCTTGAACCCCAAGATTTGAAATACGACGGATCGCGGGGGCTAGTGAGAATCGGCAACGGCAACCAGATCCGAGAATATGTCACGATTCATCGCCCGACCTTTGCCGATCGCATTACGCTCATCGGTAATGGCAATCTGCTCATGGCTTATGTGCATGTGGGGCATGAGTGCGTGATTGAGGATCAAGTGATTATTGCCAATTCGGTGCAGATGGCGGGACATGTGCATATTGAATCGAAGGCGAGATTGAGTGGCGTGATGGGCATTCATCAGTTTGTCTGGATTGGGCGACATGCGATGATTGGAGGCATGAGTCGCATCGATCGAGATGTGCCGCCGTTTGTGATTGTTGAGGGAAATCCGTCTCGGATTCGGGCATTTCACCAGGTTGGTCCGCAGCGATCGGGGTTTTCGTCAGAAGATTTGAGTTTGTTGAAAAAAGCGTATCGTACTGTATTTCGATCGGGCTTGGCGATGAATGAGGCGTTAGAGCGATTGGATCTATTGCCCGAAAATGAGCATGTCCAGCATTTTCAGCGATTTTTGCAACTGTCAATGTTGCCAGGGCGTAGAGGATTGACTCCGAGTGCGACGTTGAAGGACTGATTCGCTGTGTTTGCGGATCAGAGGATCGAGACAGAAGGAGTTATGAAAAAGCGAATTTTTATTAGCACGGGCGAAGTCTCTGGCGATTTGCAAGGCTCATTACTCGTCAAAGCTCTCTACGAACAAGCCAGCGAACTCGGAATCGATATCGAAATTCTGGCACTCGGCGGCGATCGTATGGCAGCAGCAGGTGCAAAACTTCTCGGCAATACGGTCGGAATTGGGTCGATCGGGATTATTGAAGGTCTACCCTACCTTCTGCCGACGCTGAAAGTTCAGAAACAAGCCAAGCGATATCTCCAAGCGCATCCGCCCGATCTCGTTGTGATGATGGATTATAGCGATCCGAATATCAGCATTGGTTTACATGTGCGCAAGCACTTGCCGACGGTGCCAACGGTTTACTTTATTGCGCCTCAAGAGTGGGTGGTCAGAATTAATCAGAAGAAAACGGATTGGATTGTGCAGATCAGCGATCGCATTCTCTCGATCTTTCCTGCTGAGGCTGAATACTACGCCGAACATGGTGCGAAAACTGAATTTGTCGGACATCCTTTAATCGATCGCATGAAAGATGCACCTGATCGGAGTTCTGCTCGCGAAAAGTTAGGGATCTCGTCCGATGAAACGGCGATCGTGCTTGTTCCTGCTTCGCGTCAGCAAGAAATTAAATACATGCTGCCTGCAATTTTTGGTGCGGCACAGCAGATTCAGGCGAAACTTCCCGATGTGAAATTTCTGATTCCCTTGTCGTTGGAGCGGTATCGATCGCAAATTTTAAGCGCGATCGCACAATATGGCTTAAATGCGGTGATTGTAGAAGGTTCACCCTTGAACGCGATCGCTGCTGCGGATTTAGCGATTACAAAATCGGGAACCGTGAATCTTGAAATTGCGCTGCTCAATGTTCCGCAAGTTGTGATGTATCGATTAGCTCCTTTTACGGCTTGGGTGGCTGAGCATATTTTGAAATTGGAAATTCCCTTTGCATCGCCTCCGAATTTGGTCGGTATGAAGGAGATTGTGCCGGAGTTTCTGCAAGATGAAGCAACCCCAGAGAATTTAGCGCGATCGGCAATGGAATTGTTGCAGACAGAGAAGCGGGAGAAAACGATCGCCGATTATCAAGAAATGAGACGAGTATTAGGTGAACCTGGTGCCTGTCGTCGAGCAGCGAAATCAATCCTGGAAATGGTGGGATAGAAGCTGGAAAACCTGATTCAGCACTCTGTCGATGTGCAAAAATGCAAAAGTCGGAGCTTCCAAAAAAACTCCGACTCGACGGGATTGTGTCTGTTTTGAGATCTGTCTTTAAAGCAATGCGCCAATCACCGTTTGCATATGTTGAGCGATCGCGCTGACCATCTGATGCGTCATCGGCAGCGAATCAATTCCCATGCCTGCACAGAGCAGCATTAAGTACAGAATCGAATATTTGAACGTCGATCGAGCCACCATCAAATCCGATGGAGCCTGCATCAACTTCCAAGCTTTCTGAACAAAAATTCCGCCCAACAAAAGCGCGATCGTCGCATAAACTGCTCCCATCACATGCAGTGGATAAACGAGCAAGAGCGAAACCGGAATCAAAGACAACGTGTAGTAAAAAATTTGCTTACTGGTTGGTTCATTGCCATCAACAACGGGCAACATTGGCACGCCAACTTTGGCATAATCTTCGCGAATCATAATCGCCAACGCCCAGAAATGGGGCGGTGTCCAAAGAAAAATAATCGCAAATAAGACCCAAGCTGCCCAACTCAGATCCCCTGTGACCGCAGCCCAACCCACAAGCGGAGGAATCGCGCCCGCCGCACCACCGATTACAATGTTTTGGGTGCTGTGACGCTTGAGCCAGTGAGTATAGACGACAACGTAGAAGAAAATGCCTGACATTGCCAAGCAAGCACTGAGAAGATTCGCGAAATAGGTTAATAAGCCAAATGATAATACCGCTAACGTAATCGCAAAAATCAAGGCATCTCGGGGACTCACCCGCCCAGAAGGGAGCGGACGAGAGCGAGTCCGTTCCATGATGTAATCGATATCGCGATCGTACAGACAATTAATCGTATTTGCTGAGCCTGCGGCAAACGTACCACTCAACAAAGTTACGATCAACAACACAGGATCAACTTGACCTTGAGCTGCGATCCACATTCCGCCTGCAGTCGTGATGAGCAGCAGCAAGATAATTCTTGGCTTTGTTAACTGCCAATAGCTTTTAATCACTTGCAGAACATCTTGGTTATGGCGAATTACGCCTGTCGCTGAATTTTGCATTTCCATACCTGGTCAAACGAGAGAGTAGAACTATAGGTTTAAGCTTCGGCTTCGAGGGCTGGAGTCGAGTCTCTCAGCGCTAAAACCGTAAACACCAGTAAAGTCCCAAGCAGTGCGGCTCCAGTAGCTTGATGGGCAACCGTCAAAGGTTCAACCTGTAGCCGTAGCTTGAATGTTGCAACGCCCAAAGTTAACTGAAGAACAAGCAACAATCCCGCTACGTTGATTAAACGACGGAGGAGAGGATGCAGCGCTGGAGTTCGCCAAGCCAAAATCACCAAAGATAAAACTGCGATCGTCGGTGGAACAATTCCCGCAATGTGGCTATTCATCACGCTGCACAATTGCGATTGCCCAAAACATTGATGCAATGCCCACTGAGAAGAAACTAAGCCGCCCAGAATGCTTTGAAAATAGACAAAGCCAGTTGCAGCAACACCGAACCAGCGAAGCTTACCGACTGTTCCGGTTCCCTGATAGGGCATTAAAGACGTTGCGATCGCCAGCAAAGTACTAAAGAACAACAAGCCAGTTCCAAGATGTGCAGTCACAATGTCAAACCGTAACAATTCTGTAACAGTTAGACCTCCTAAAACACCTTGGAAAACCACGAGAAATAGTGCAAACACGGTTGCCCAGGGTGTCCATTTTGGCAGGTCTTGCCGGAACCACCAAGCGACTGCCACTAGCGCGATCGCGCCAAACCCGATCGAGGTTGCAATCAATCGGTGAAACCATTCTAGAAAGACTTCTAGATTCATTTGCGCACGAGGGACAAATTCGCCATAACACAAGGGCCAATCCGGGCAAGACAATCCTGCGTTCATGACGCGTGTGGCGCTGCCCAGTGCCATCAAGAACAACGTTGAGATCGCGAGCGCAAAGACGAGCCGCGTAATCCAACTGCGAGCCGCAGCGGGTCGAACGAGCGTTGAGGGGTTAAACGATGAATCAGACATAGAGGTATTTCGCGGGGCAGGTTACTAAAACTGTCCAAAACAAAATAAAAGTTTATCAATTGCGAGAGCATCCGCTCTAAGCTCTACTTTAGACATGGAATCCTAGAACGCCTGCGACCTTTGGGAATTCTTCGGATTTGAGAAAAACAAAATCGGTATCCTGTAATACTTTCAGCTAGATCCCAAAGAAAATCTTAAAGTTCAGGTTGAAAGTGGGCATTTTCTGGGCAACCTGACCTACCGTGGAAGGAGACTAGACCAGGATCTAGAACTCTTGAAGTCGTAAAGGCAAGATGGGTGAGCCGTGAATATTCCTAGTCAAATTTCAACTCTTCTTGCAGGCATTGTTTTGACGCTTGTCAGCCTCTGGTATGGTCAAAACCATAACCTGCTTCCCGTGGCGGCGACAGAAGCTGCGCCACTGGTCGATAATTTATTCAATGCCATGTTAACGATTGGGACAGGTATTTTCCTGCTCGTTAACTTTGTATTGGTGTTCGCATTGTTACGTTTTCGTCGGAAGTCAGGTGATGAAAGCGATGGTGATCCAGTTCATGGAAATATTCCGCTCGAGATTGTCTGGACAGCGATTCCTGCCATCATTGTGTTAGGTATTTCGATTTATAGCTTTGATATCTACAATTCTGAAGGTGGCTTCGACCCGATGGATCATTCGGTCGCGCATGGACAACATCATCAGATGAAGGGATCTGCAATCGCTGCTCCTTTAATCGCAGACGTTGATCCCAATCAAGCCACAGATACAGCCGTGAAGCAAAATCCAGTCACAAATGCGGTTGAAGAAGACATTCCCGCTCGTCGTGATGCTCCGGTGATGGGCATTGAATCTCCCAAGGTTGGCAGGATTCCTGCCGGAAAAGAACCGCTGACGATTGCAGCAGCAGGCATGCAATATGCTTGGCTATTTACTTACCCAGACGAAATTATTTCTGGTGAGTTACATTTACCCGTGGGTCGTCCTGTGGTCATGAATATCACCGCTAACGATGTGCTGCATGCGTTTTGGGTTCCTGAGTTTCGCTTAAAACAAGATGCGGTGCCGGGTCGCCAATCTGAGATTCGGTTTACGCCGACTGTCGAAGGAGACTATCCAGTCATTTGTGCTGAGCTTTGTGGGGCGTATCATGGCGCGATGAAGACACATGTTTTGGTTGAATCGCAAGAAAGCTATGACGCTTGGCTACAAAGTATGAAAGTGGCGCAGGCAGATGAACAAAACCGAGCGATCGCGCTCAGTCCAGCACAGATGACTGATGCGGAATATCTTGCTCCTTATGCTCAGGATGCAGGGGTTACTCCTGAAATGCTGCACCAGCTTCACCCGATGAGCGAAGGCTCAGAAGCGTATTCCTCTTAAGAATTTGTTATGACACAAGCAGCCGAATTTCAAGAACAAGCGAATCGCCCTGCTCACGGGCAAGAACCCGGAAACTGGCGACGCTACTTTAGCTTTAGTACCGATCATAAAGTGATTGGGATTCAATACCTGGTCACGACGTTTGCGTTTTACCTGATTGGCGGTGTGCTGGCAACGATGGTGCGAACGGAATTAGCAACTCCGGATTCGGATTTCGTGAGCCGCGAAGTTTATAACAGTTTGTTTACCGTTCACGCGACGGTGATGATCTTTTTATGGATTGTGCCAGCAGGAACAGGTGGCTTTGGCAACTATCTTGTTCCCCTAATGATTGGGGCGCGAGATATGGCGTTTCCTAGACTGAATGCGCTGGCGTTTTGGATCATTCCCCCGGCAGGGCTAATGTTGATGAGTAGCTTCCTCGTCGGTGCGCCGGAAGCAGGCTGGACAAACTATCCGCCGCTTAGTTTGATTACAGGCAAAGCGGGAGAAATGATCTGGATTCTCAGCGTGCTTCTACTGGGAACTTCATCAATTCTGGCTGCAATTAATTTTCTTGTCACGATTTGGAAAATGCGGGTTCCCGGCATGGGCTGGAATCAGATGCCGCTCTTTTGCTGGGCAATGTTCGCGACTTCGATTTTGGCGTTGATTGCGACTCCAGTTCTAGCGGGCGCTCTGATTTTGCTTTCGTTCGATGTGCTGATTGGGACGGCGTTTTTTAATCCCACGGGTGGCGGAGACCCGATCGTTTATCAGCATTTATTCTGGTTTTATTCTCATCCCGCTGTTTACATCATGATCTTGCCTGTGTTTGGCATGATCTCCGATATCATTTCGGTTCACGCTCGGAAACCAATTTTTGGCTATAAAGCGATCGCGTATTCTAGTCTGGCAATTTGTGGATTGGGCTTGATTGTTTGGGTTCACCACATGTTTACGAGTGGAACACCGCCCTGGATGCGGATGTTCTTTATGATCACCACCATGATTATTGCGGTTCCAACTGGGATTAAGATTTTTAGCTGGTTGGCGACGCTTTGGGGGGGCAAGTTGGACGGAAGTTCAGCGTTGCTGTTTGCAATGGGATTTATTTCTCTGTTCGTGGTGGGTGGTATTAGCGGCGTAATGGTCGCTTCTGTTCCATTTGATATTCACGTCCATGATACTTACTTCATTGTTGCTCACCTGCACTACGTTTTATTTGGTGGCAGTGTGTTTGGGCTATATGCCGGATTCTACCACTGGTTCCCGAAAATCACGGGACGAATGATGAATGAGACTTGGGGCAAGGTGCATTTTTGGCTCAGCTTTGTAGGCTTTAACTTAGCCTTTATGCCGATGCACAAATTGGGACTCGAAGGCATGAACCGCCGAGTGGCTGAGTACGATCCCAAGTTTGCGACGTTGAATTTGATTTGTACGATCGGGGCTTATTTGCTTGCAGTTTCAACCTTGCCGTTTATTGTCAATGCGACTTGGAGTTGGTTGCGGGGTGAGCCTGCGGGGGATAATCCTTGGCGGGGGTTGACCTTAGAATGGATGACAACCTCGCCCCCTCCGGTTGAGAATTTTGACGCTGATCCAGTCTTAGCGACAGGTCCGTATGACTATGGCATGGGTTCGCGATCGCAAGATGTGGATGTTCCATTTTCGGATGCGAGTGATCCTGCCTTGTCGGCTGGCCCAAGCTCAACTTTGAGAGCGAAACCTGATCCGGTGGTTGCCGCTGATCCGAGTGATCGAGGCACTGAAAGTCACAATCGCTAACTTCTGTCAGGATGGAAACTTTGCTTTTCATCCTTTGCCCTTTAATTGCTCAAAGCTATGACCACTATCGATCCTGCAAAAACTTCTCTCAACTATCATCACGAAGCTGCGGCAGAGGCACATCACGAGCATCCTGATCTGCGGATTCCAGGACTGATTGTGTTTTTGCTGGCAGAAGGCATGATTTTTCTGGGGCTGTTTATGGCGTATTTGGCATTTCGAGCCGTTACCCCGGTTTGGCCTCCAGAAGGAACTCCGAAACTGGAACTGTTACTGCCTGGAATCAACACAGCGATTCTGATTGGCAGTAGCTTTGTGATTCATAATGCGGATTCTTCGATTAAGAAGAATGATGTGAAAGGCTTAAGACTCTGGTTTGCGATTACTGCAGCGATGGGTGCTGTGTTTTTGGCGGGTCAGCTTTATGAGTACTTTCATCTAGAGTTCGGATTGAAGACGAACATTTTTGCAAGTACATTTTATGTTCTGACTGGGTTCCACGGGCTGCACGTTTGTTTTGGGCTGATTTTGATTCTGGCGGTGCTTTGGCGATCGCTCAAACCCAACCACTACAATAGTGAAAAACATTTCGGAGTAGAAGCCGCAGAAATCTACTGGCACTTTGTTGATGTCATCTGGATTATTTTGTTTTTGCTACTCTATATTCTCTAGAGTTAGAACCCTAGTAAAAAGCGGATGTGGGTTTCTACATCCGCTTTTTGTTGGCTTACATCAGGGATTGCCCGGCTTGTGATAGAAGTTCGCCTAGCTGCTCGACCTTAACTGCGACATTCCCTGTTGCCTCAGATGCAGCTTCCGAAGTATCCTCGCCTAAATCACTCAGGATTTGAGCGATCGTAGACGTATCGCCCTCGGTTAACGCTTGTTTGAGATCCCCTAAGTCTTCTGCTAAGTCTGTGCCTTGAAGTTGCTGCTGCCAGCTTTCGATGACTGCGATCGCTTGCTCAACAGGGATCGCCGTTAAACCTTGCTGCAAGGCTGCGATCGTCGTATCAACATCGATTGTTCTCAGTGAATCAGCCATGGTTCTCTTCCTAAAATCAAATTGTTTTACAGGTTTTGCCCACACCTCCTCGATTCTTGCAATCCTCCTTTAGAATTCGTCACTCTTTTGGAAGAAAGCGAATTTGCGTACCCCCAAGGCGAGTCATCAAGTTCAGCCTTTAGAAAGATTTATTTAGGGTGTAAATCATTAAAAATTGTGAACATGCTTTTTTATCTTTCAGACCTATGAGACTTCCGCTCCCTGCTCGCCTGACTCTGAGCTATGTCGGACTTGCCGGAGTGCTAGCACTAAGTAGCTGCAACTTGATCCCACCTGGGGATGCTCAGCAGCAGCCAAATGTTCAACAAAATCGAGGCGGTGCAGTTGCAGTCGATGCTGCGATCGCCGAAGTTGGCACATTGAACTCTGAACAGACTTATACGGGAACGACTCGACCTGCGAGAGAAGTCTCTCTGCGCGCCCAAGCTGAAGGGCGAATTACAGATATTACAGTTGATGTTGGGGATGCCGTGCAGGCGGGACAAGTCATTGCCAGATTAGACGGCTCGATCGCGAACTCAGCCGTTGCCCAAGCAGAGGCAGAAGTTGCAGCCAGAGAGTCAGAGGTTGCGAGCTTACAAGTGGATGTTGAAGAGGCTCGAACTCAAGTGGAACGTGCGCGATTAGAGTTAGCACAAGCGCGATCGGATTATCAACGGCAAGCCCAACTCTTCCGACAAGGTGCAGTCTCAGAGCAGACGGCAGAAACAGCAAGAACTCGGGTTGGCACAGCCGAGCAAGCCTTGCGATCGGCAGAGAAACAGGTAGGGACTCGCCAGCAGGCAGTTGCGGCATCGGCGAGACGGATTACGGCTCAGCAAGCTGTGGTCGAGCAAGAGCGGGAGCGGCAATCTTACAGTGTATTAACTTCTCCGGTGACCGGATCTGTTTTGGCACGTCCGACTGAACCCGGAAATTTAGCGCAAGCCGGAGTCGAGGTCGTGAGATTGGGCGATTTTAGTCAAGTGAAAGTCGAAGTTCAGGTTTCGGAATTGGAACTCGCTCAGATTCGAGTGGGACAAGCAGCCCAGGTGCGATTAGATGCACTCCCAAATCAGACTTTGAATGGGAGAGTCACCCGCATTGCGCCTGCAACCCAGTCCCGCGCTCGATTGATTCCGGTTGAAGTCACGATTCCAAATACGACAGGGCAGATTAGCAGCGGATTGCTCGCGCGAGTGAATTTTCAGCAGCAGCAAGGTCAGAGAATTGTTGTGCCTGAAACTGCAACTCAGATTGGAACAAAACCGCAGCAGAATCGGCAAAATCAGTCTCAACCCAAGACTGCGACGATCTATGTTGTGACTCGATCGGGGGAACAAGCCAATGTAAGCCCTAGAGAGGTGCAACTGGGCGAGCGTGCAGATGGACAGGTTGAGGTTCTCTCTGGATTAAAGCCGGGTGAATCTTTTGTCGTTCGCAGTAGTGGCGAGTTGAAAGCAGGCGCACCAGTACGATTGAGCTTTTTATCACGAGAATAGAATTCATGTCCATGCAGCACCTTCCTCAACGTAGTAGTTTTAGTATTAGCGGTCTTTCAATTCGGCAACACATTGGCACATTGATGCTGACGTTGTGTGTTGTGGTCATTGGTGTGTTCTTTTTGAATTCGATTCAAGTTGATCTTTTACCCTCGATTACCTATCCCAGAATTGGTGTGCGAGTGAATGCTCCTGGCATTTCGCCTGATGTTGCAGTCGATGAAGTGACAAGACCTCTAGAGGAAGCGCTCTCAACAACAGAGGGTGTGGTTCAAATCTATTCTCAAACTCGTGAAGGGCAAGTGAGTTTGGATTTGTTTTTTCAGCCGGGAGGCAACATTGATCAGGCTTTAAATGATGCTACGGCTTCATTTAACCGGGCACGAGGGAACTTACCCGATACGATCGAAGAACCCAGGCTTTTCAAAGTCGATCCTTCTCAGCTTCCGGTTTATGAATTAGCACTGACTTCTGACTCAATTCAGTCTTCTCAGTTGCGGATTTTTGCGGATGAAGAACTAGCGCGAGAATTAGGAGTCGTACAGGGGGTTGCAGCCGTTGATGTCTCGGGGGGTGTCGAAGAAGAAGTACGCGTGATTGTTGATCTCAATCGGCTGCAAGCTTTAGGAATTGGATTAAATGATGTTTTAGATGAGTTAGAGCAGACGAATCGCGATATTTCAGGAGGACGGATTTTAGGTAATCGATCCGAGCCGTTGACTCGAACGATTGGTCGATTTGCCAATGCTCAAGAGATTCGCAATCTATCCTTTGAAGTCAATGATTCTCAGCCTGCTACAACTGACGCGCAAGCGACAACACAAGCTCCAGGCATATCCCAACGGGTTTATCTGAGAGACTTTGCAGAGATAATTGATGGAACGCAGCAGCAACGAGTTTTTACAGTGTTGAATGGCAAAGATGCTGTGAAAGTGAGTATCCAGAAACAACCGGATGCCAATACGATTCAAGTGGTCGAAGGTGTGAAAAAGAGAATTGAAGAATTACGGCAGTCAAATGTCATTCCTCAAGATGCTCAACTTTTACCAACTTTAGATGAATCTATTTTTATTCAAAATTCAATTTCCAATGTGACCAGTTCAGGCTTGATCGGGGCAGCATTAGCAGCCGTTGCAGTATTACTATTTCTTGGCTCATTGCGGCAGACCTTGATCATCGTGTTGTCGATTCCGCTGGCAACTTTGGCTGCAATTATCTTAATGCGATTGTTTGGATTATCCTTAAACGTTTTCAGCTTGGGCGGTCTAGCGCTTGGGGTGGGAATTGTCGTGGATAACTCGATCGTCATGTTAGAAACAATCTCTGATAATTTAGGAGCTGGTTTTGGCACGAGTTCTCGCAGTCATTTAGGGAAAGAAGAAATTATTGAGCAATCGATCGCAGGTGGGCAATCTGTCGAATCAGCTTTAGTTGCTTCAACGAGTACAAACTTGGTTGCGGTGTTACCGTTTCTGCTGATTGGTGGATTCATTGCGCTATTGTTCAATGAATTGATCTTGACGATTAGTTTCTCGGTTGCCGCATCGATTTTAGTTGCGGTTACAGTTGTCCCAATGGCAACTTCGCGGTTGCTAGCAATTCGTTACTCCAGCGGAGTTGGGCGATTTTGGCTGCTTCGAGAATTCAACCGAAGATTTGAAGCGGCAACTGCGGGATATGGGCGATTGCTCGATCGAGTCCTACGCAATCGCTTTTTAGTCATTGGATTTGCCTTTCTGATCTTTGGTGGCAGTAGTTTATTTGCAGTCAGCCGCATTCCCCAAGAGATCCTGCCTCGCATCAACACGGGACAAGCAAATATTTTTGCTCAATTTCCTCCTGGTACTCCGCTCGAAACGAGCCGCAGAGTCATGAAAGCAGTCGATGAACTGCTGCTCAATCAACCTGAGACGGAATACGTGTTTACGACAGTGGGAGGTTTTCTATTTGGAAGTAATACCAGTGAAAATCCACTCCGAGCTTCCAGTAACATTACGCTAAAGCAGAACACGAACGTTGAAAAGTTTGCAGAAAAGATGAACCAGGAGTTTCGCAAACTCAATTTGGTAGATATCTTGCTGCGAATTAGTCCTGGGCAAGTGCGGGGCTTGATTTTGAATAATTCTCCAGTTCGAGGTGCCGAAGTAGATGTCATTCTCCAAGGTGAGAACACTGAATTACTAGAACAAACAGGGCGACAGTTAGTTGGCAAGCTTTCTCAAGCAAAATTTGCCAGATATCGCCCGGATACCGATGAGCGTCAACCTGAAATCCAAATTCGCCGCGATCGCGAACGTGCCGCCGCTCTCGGACTCAATACACAGGATATCGGAGAAACAATTCAAACTGCGATCGAAGGAACAACTCCAACTCAAATCCAACGGGGGAATCGGCTTGTCGATGTTCGAGTCGAACTGAATGAAAACTTAATCGATCGACCTTCTAAAATTGGGCAGATTCCTCTGTTCACTGACAACAATGAATTAGTTCGACTCAGCGATGTAGCGCAGATCGAAAACGGACAAGCACCCGGACAAATTCAACGCATCAATCAGCGACAGGTATATCAAATCGCGGGGACTTTGAATGATGGGGCAAGCTTAGGGGAAGCTCTAAAAGAAGTTGACGAAATTCTGCAACAATTTCAGATGCCTGAAGGAATCAGTCGCTTGCCAAGTTCGGCTGCTGAAAGTAATCAACAGATTCAATCTGCTTTGCCGTTATTAGGCGGGTTAGCTGCTTTTCTGGTCTTTGTAGTCATGGCGGTTCAGTACAATTCGCTGATCGATCCGCTGGTGATTATGTTCACGATTCCGCTAGCGCTAGCAGGTGGGATTTTAGGATTGTTTGTTACGCAAACTGCGATCGGAGCAACGGTGATTGTTGGTGCAGTACTGCTAGTTGGGATTGTCGTGAATAATGCGATCGTCATGGTGGAACTTGCCAATCAAATTCGAGAGCGAGAAGGCATCGATCGACGATCAGCAATCCTGCGTGCTGCTCCTCAACGCTTAAGACCGATTCTGATGACGACGATTACAACAGTGTTAGGGATGTTTCCGTTAGCATTGGGACTCGGGCAAGGTGGAGAATTTCTACAACCATTAGGGATTGTCGTCTTTTCTGGATTGTCATTGGCGACACTTTTAACCTTGTTTATCATTCCGTGCTTCTATGTTCTGTTACATGATCTCATCGGTGGGTTTCCCCCCAAACTCAGAAAATTACGGCACTCTTCCAAATCGCGCGATCGCGTTCAACCGCTCATTCCAAAAACCTCTGAAGAAACCTAATAAATAGAAATTAATTTGGTTTTAAATCGCGCTTAACCTTGTAAAGCCATAAAGTTGCTTATTGTAAGAATTGGTTCAGTGCATCGTATCGTCTGATCGATTGCAGCAGAACCGATGTTACTTGGTTATTTATGCGATCGTCCGGCTCCGGATTCTCTTTCAGTTTGTCTCAAGCGCGTATTTTAGTCGTCGATGATGATGAAGCCATTCTTGAAGCTCTGACTCCTACTCTCACACAAGAAGGCTATGGGGTAGTAACGGCGAATAATGGGCTACAAGCCCTGGAATTGATGCGCGCTCCAAAAACTGAGGAATCAGCGATCGACCTACTCGTTTTAGATTTGATGCTCCCTGGAATCAGTGGACTAGATATCTGTCGAATGTTACGGCAGGAAGGCAACACGATTCCGATCCTGATTCTGAGCGCGAGAGGAAGCGAGACTGATATTGTCGTTGGCTTAGAGGTAGGGGCAGATGATTATCTGACCAAGCCTTTTGGCATTCGCGAATTAATTGCACGCTGTCGGGCATTGCTAAGACGACGATCGCATCTTCAACCTGAAGAACAGCCCACCTTGCAGCATGGGGAAATCACACTCTATTTGCAGGAGTATCGCGTCACGATCGAGGGGCGAGAAATTAATCTCTCTCCTAAAGAGTTTTCGTTGCTCGAACTGTTTATGAACAATCCGCGTCGTGTTTATTCTCGCGAACAACTCTTAGAACAGATCTGGGGAATGAGCTATCTGGGAGATTCTAAAACCGTCGATGTGCATATCCGATGGCTCCGAGAAAAAATAGAACTTGATCCAAGTTCACCTCGCTACATCATGACAGTGCGAGGATTTGGCTATCGATTTGGATGATTTTGCGCAGGAACTAGTGCGGAACGAGGAGAAAAGCCGTTTTCTCCTCGTTCTTTCACTCTCCATTTCGTCAAACTAATGGCGAAACCTGCAACTGAGTCGCTTCCCAAAGTTTGTAGACAAAGAACTCGATTCGATCGCCTAACGCAGTTACAAACATTCCAGAATGTGCGTCTGCTGTGTCTGCGATCCAGCTTCCTTGAACACTCACTTCCACAAACCCATCATCCACGGGCACGATCGACACCATTGCTGCCCGTTCCAAGCGCACCATTTTTTCTAACTCTGCAAATCCTGGTGCATGGACTGACAGCAAAAATGCCGCACGGCTCGGCTCAACATGCAGCGTTTGACCTAATCTCATCGCCAAAGTTACCCGTCCAGCTACTAAGGTTTCCAGAGAAATCGTCACCCGTTCCAAGTGCAATCCAAATTCGGTATAAGTGAGCTTTAACATGCGTTGCTCCATTTGAAATTGGCAAAAAATAAACCCCCGTCTCAGTCTCTTGAGCGGGGGTAATCAGAAAAGCTCTGATGTGCTAACTCATACTGGCGTTCGACTACAACGCCACCCGCTGTCGATTCGGTCTAGATTAAATTTCTCGTCGCTAATATAAATTTCAGCTCTGCGATCGCTCCGGAGAATCTCTGTCCCCAAGCCGCCGCTGATATTGCCTAAGATTTGTCCTAGCAAGGTCGCGACCGGATTCGCTCCTGACGGCTGTTGCATGACCACACCCAATTTGCCCCACAGCTGTGGGCACAGTTTGGAGACATGGCAGTGGCGCAACGAAGTAGGACGAATCATATTCCTCAATGAAAAATTTCCTTTTTACATACTACAAGCGTAATCGCGAAATTTCAAGTAAATCGCTGAAATTGTTACACTTCAAGCAATTTCGCGATTTTGTCCTGAAGGTCAAACAAGGTCAGGAATAACCAAAAATAGGCGTTCGCGCCCATTGCAAGTCAGCCGATTTGTCTATAAATTGTCTACGGAAAGGGGGAGCGCTGCCCTGCTACTCCCCCCTGATCGTCTATTAATTCCACATGATCAATCTAGCTGAATATCTCCAGAAAGCCAACGATCGTTTAAAAGCGTTTGGCGTGAAGCTCGTACTACAAGGGAAAGGCGACTGGCTGTATCTGCGTGGCACATTTCCACCCAAACCAGGCGAGAACCGCAAGCCCTATTCGACGAAAATCGCCCTGAAAATGCGGGCGATCGATAAAGCGGCAATTGATGCGGCAGAGAAAGTTGCGCTTCAAGTTGGGTTGGATCTGAACCTGGGGCAATTCGACTGGCGCAAGTTCTCAGACTTTGACGATCCGGATTCGCCAGCAACAAAAAAGATCGGCGATTGGGTTGAGGCATTTGAAAAAGAATGGTGGCTCACGCGCGATCGCAAAAATCAATCGAACCAATCAACGTGGCTTTCTGGCTATCAGCGCGTTTTGAAAGGATTGCCGAAAGATGTGGAACTCACGGAAGATTTATTGGTGCAGTACATCGCCGCGAATTCTTCCCCACACACGGTCAATCGTCGGCATTATGTGACCTGCTGTAAATTGCTGGCAGAGACAGCGGGCATATCGAGCGCTCGTATCAAAGCACTCACCCCGAAGATCGGAATTAAGCCAGTGAACCCGCGAGACATTCCCGACGATAAGACGATCTCGCAGGTGAGGGAGTCAATTAAAGATCCGGGCTGGCAATATTTATACGGATTGATTGCGGTCTATGGGCTTCGCAATCATGAAGTGTTTTATCCCGATTTGCGAGAGTTTCCAATCCTGCGAACTCGCAAAACCTCGAAGACTGGGGAACGTCCGGTGAAGCCACTTTATCCAGAGTGGGCGGAAGCGTGGAAGCTTGGCGAAGTGATCTATCCGAAGCAGGTTCGGATTACCGCTGAGAGCAGCAATCGCCAGATGGGGGTCTGTGTAACGGCATGGTTTCAGAACAATATGCCGTTTAATGCTTACAACCTTCGCCATGCTTACGCGGGGAGATGCGATCGCTGTGGAGTTCCACCCAAGACGGCGGCGAAAATGATGGGGCACACCTTGCAGGTGCATGAGCTGGTCTACGGGGCGTGGTTGGATGAGGCGATTTATTTGGATGTCTTCGATCGAGCGGTGAATCATCCCGATCGACCGCTGCCGCCGGAAACAACCCAGTCTTGAATTGCGGGTAGGTAGAACTTGAGTCGCTTCCGAACATAGAGATAGTGAGTCCCTTCAGTCCAGTCACTTTTTATCAATCGCCTCAATGATTTCACGCTGAAGCCGCCGCTGAATTGATCAGTAAGTAATTTAGAAGTTTCTTCTAAATCATGGAGCTTGGCATCCGGCGGAATTGCCTCGACTGGCTTTACGACTTTGAGCGGGGTGACGGGTTTTAGGACACTGTATGTTCTAGGCATGGCTAAGGTAATGATAGAGAAGCTCGATCGATATTTTCATGCTAATTCCTCGCCCTGATATTTTCGTTAAGCGGCTTGTACTCGTGATTCACCACAACATCTTCGAGGATCTTTTTCAACTGAGCTAGGCTCGCATCACTTTGTTTTGTCATATAGATTGCTCACAAATCTTTTTGCCATTAGTCTTGCTTTTGTTAGCTGTCCCAAAAGCATCTGCTTCAGCTTGGTGACGTAACCAATTTAGGATCGCGGTCGGATTCGCCTCGGTAATCGAGAATATTTTCTCGATACATGGTCCATCCTCTTTGTTATCAAACCAAACCTTACAGCTTCCGTTTGGCTGAGCAACTAAGAAAATGTAGATTTTCTCGTTTTCGTCATCACGGCGATCGTAGTAATACTTCGGGACAAAAGCAGCGGAATCCTCTTTTGTGCTGAAGCCTAAATCGATAGTTTCATTGATGTGAAAGTGCAAGCCTTCCTCATTAATTAGAAATAGGTCGCACTTTTGCAGCCAAAGCTCTAGTAATTTATTCACGATGCGGCTACCCTCGCTTTCAACCACTCCTCAAGCAGTTCTTTTCTCAGTGCCTCAAACCACCTTTGATACTCAGGCATTCGAGTCCCAGACATTAGCCATGACACCTCATCCGAACGCAGCTCTCTCGGCTTCAGAGATCCGCGACTCTGATACTCGATCGTCGGATAATCTTCAGGCAAAAATATGCCATGCGGGACTTCTACCGCCTGTCCAAAATGCATTCGCAATCGAATATCAATTCGCTCTAAATTTGGCAGGTTGATCCAAAAGTGCGGCAGTGTTGTTTTGGGTCGGCTTGATATTTGATTGCAAATGCCGTACCCAATTTCATGCTCGATTCTGCGAGAAGTGAGCAAATCGCTAACCAGCAAGCTCGCGCCGTCACACTCAGCTTTAGTGAGATCAATGCGAAGTAAGTAAGGTTGAAGCCAGTCCATCATGTCGATCGCACCTCCGACTCTTGAATCAGTTGAAAGCGGTAAAACATTGTTCCACCCACAGGGTCGTGAGTATCGCCTAAAACCTCACCAAATTCATCCACAGTGCGAAACCAAATTTCACCAGAGCAAGCATAGATAACTAAGGAACTCATGATGTGAGTTTGAGCAAGTGTCCCGTCTGCTTCGTAGAAGATATCGATCGCGTAATCTTCTTCTGTGCTTTTGGCGCGACAGTACGTATAGGGTTGAGGGTTGCCGAATACGAAGCGGCGCTCTGGAACAAATTTCGCGATCGCTAAAACCATCGCAATCTTGCCTTTGTGGTGGCGATAAATTTGTCCTGATTTGATTTCGTGGGTCATGTTTAAAAAACTCGATTTTATCGACACGTTCGCGGAATATGTTTATGCGCTCAACATGTTCCACAAATGGTTATCACTGCCCTAACTCCTTCATCGATCGCACTACGCAACTTCTGAAGCTGAGCAAGTGCTAGTTCTTCGGTAGGCTGAGGTTCAATCCCTCGGATCACTTGCCCGTGAGAGTGCCGAACGATGAAACCTTTGGAGGTACGCTGAAGATGTGCCCAGGATGGTTTATTCATCTGACAAACTCAACTCAACCTGTTCGATCGAGTAGTACTCTCTTTCATCAAGCGCAAAACTTTGCGCCTCATCTTGACTGTTGAACAATGTCGCCTGCCCTGGCTCGTCAGTGCGAAGCTCACGCTCGGAGTAGTAACCCGATGTAAAGCGGATTCGATACTTGAGTACAACGGCTTGAAACTGAATCTGCTTCGATAGATTAAAGGTTCGCGCCTTACCGTCCTGCCAATCCAAAGCGCCCATAGAGCGCAATCTAAGTGCCATATCATGAACAGGAGCAAGCGAAGTGTATCCAAGCATCGTCATCATTTCTCGGACGCTCGGTGGGTGGCGATGGATAGCGCTAAACTGCGCGATGAGCAGGAGCATTCGAGCTTGCTTGTCAGTCAATCGCCTGCCGGGAAAGACAGCGCGAAACGCGATCGCGGGTGCAGTGGGTAAAGTAGCTGTAAGCATTAGAAAATATCCTCTAGGTTTGACTGCGCTGGTTGCTCGCCTTTCAGTCTTTTAAGCTCAGTCTCTTGCTCACGCAACTTGTCGAGCAGTGGGCGAACGGGGTAGTCTGAGCGAAATAAATCGGGATTGTTCCACCAATAGGAGGAAACAAAGGTGTTGCGGGATTCACGAACCTTTTCGATCGAGGTTTCGAGCAGTGCAATTACTCCTCTGAATCGAGCATTCTTCTCAGCATGAGATCCACCATTTGCGGCAGATTCAACGACTAGAGCCAGGGCGCGAAGATAGCTAATGACATCCGATTGGAAGTTTTGGAACTCCGACAATTGCTGGTTGTGCCGCTGCTCGTAGGAGTTGAGAACAGATATTGCGCGATCGACAAGCGTGTTTCCAGAAGGTTGACGGAGGGATAACACTTTCTCGCTAGCAGTTAGATGCTCAGCAAATCGATTCCAAGTCTGAAGCCGACAGATTTGCTCAATGCTTACTCCTTCTTCGGCGTGAGGAACACGGTAGATCCCAGTCTCACCAATAAGCGCTTCATAAACACCCAACTTGCGGATCGTGTATTGCCGCAGAACCTTCTCGACAATTGAGACAACTTGCTCAAATCGAGCGTCTTTCATCCAGTCCGCATTTTGCTGCGTTCCCCACTGCGCGATCGCGTCTGCAAGACTTTCCTCTTCCGGATCTTCCGAGATTCGCCCTTCAGCAATCGCAGTGAGCAAAAGCTTTACATGATCTTCCGCTGCGTTGATGTCGGCGTGTTCCCACCCTACGTCTTTTGCCCACTGCGCGATCGCACTTTTCAAGCTTGGCTCGGTTGCATCTGTTAGTGGAGTGTCAAAGCTTAGCTCACCGATGCTTTCGACATCCATATCCCGAATCTTTTTAAGAAGCTGGATTACTGATTTCTCAGCGGCGGCAACTAGGTCGTCGCTCCAAGATTCTTCGTATGTGTTGTGCGCCCAAACATTGATTGCGTATTCCAGTAGATTTTCATCTTCTGAAATCAGAATATTGATTGTGTCGGCGGTTGCGTCTGGATTGCCTGCAATTTCTACTAGCAACTCCTGAGTTAAAGTCGCGGCAATATCAATGCGGTCAGAATCCCAATGCTGAGCGCAATCACCTGCCCACTGCGCGATCGCATTTCTTAGGGATACTTGACGAGCAATTGCATCATCGATCGCATCCGTCGAGGGAACTGCGAAGGCAGTACGGGGAACTTTAAGTTTCTCGCAAAAGGTCTTAGCAAATTTCTTCCAGTCTCTGAGATGCTCGATTTTCTCGATTGCGTTCTGCAGAACTTCATCCTCTTGCCCGTTAACGCTGACCCCCAGTTTCTCAAGCATCTGCTTAATCATGTTGCGGCAGAATTCAAGTGCATTAAGCTGGCGAGTAATCAGTTCTCGAAATCGGTCAGGCGTGACCGCTTCCCCCGGCGAAAGCCTGGGAAGTAGATTAATCCGTTCTAGTATTACCTCTGCGGTTACTCGCCAGCTTGAATCACTCATTCCGTAGGATCTTAGCCAGCTCTCAACCGAAGCATAACCAAAAAGCTTTCCCTGATCGTGCGCGATATTAACTCGTTTCTCTTGCAATTCCTCTGGGCCTTGATTTGAATATTCCAGATCCTTGGCGAGGCGCTGATTGATTTCAGTTTTACGATCGCTGATAAACTTCAATAAATCTTGCTGTGCCCCTGACGGCTCTAGGCATCGCTTAATTTCGGGCTTGTAGTCAATGTAGTCGAGGTTAGGATCGCACACAGTCTCGACGAGCGTTGAGCAGCCATGAATCACTCTGCGCCAACCTTTGATTTCGGAAAAGCGATCGCGAAGTGTTGCGAGTACAACCGCACCGGGATCTTCAGACTCATCTTCAAGCCATTCCATGAAATTACTTAAAGCTTCGATATCCCGCGTTGTTGGTTTCCCCTGTCTGATTTCTGTCATAACTAAATAACTCCAAATCTACTGCTGATCTTTGTCTGAGTCTTTATTGGTGCTAATTCTAAAAACCAGGTCTGATCGATTAATTCTTTCCTCAAAAATCGTTAAAGATTCTCCTAGTCGCGCTTCTGTAATTCTCTGTTGAGCCATAGCAGCTATTTGCAGCAGTTCATTAGGGGTGGCAAACAGCCACACAGTTGATGTGCTTTGATCAAAAGTTAATTGCATAGTGTTGGGCAAGTTCTGTCATAGCTAAATAGATCCAAACTTAGAGAATTCTGGGAACGGGCGACCTTCGAGGCAGTGCCACAAGTGCAAGCAATACGGGTGGATATTGACATGGTTCGAGGCTTCGGGTAGCAGCTCGAATGCCCATTTATCGTCACCAAACCAGAGGCGCTTAATTAGCGCTCTATCTTCGTAGTCTGGAATTCTGTCGCCTCGGCTAAAGCTGACGTGATACCACAGTTTTCCGTCATCCTTGACCGCGACATCGGCAAGTACAAGCATTCCTTTGCCCTGACCCGACTCGATTCGGTAGGCCCGCCCAAGGTCGTGATGCTCGATTACGATCACCCCAGGCGGCAGAGGATCAGGGAATGGAAGGGCGATGTTTGTTTTGATCAAGAGCTGACGGGTGAGATATTCAATTTGAAGTGATTCTCGAATAATTTCGGAGGTACTCATAGCTAAACTCTCTTGAATTGAACAACCCAAACCCAGGGGTCACGCTCCCAAGGGTAGGTTTTACCGTTGATACTGTCCCAGAGATGCTGATAGGCTTTGCAAGGGTCGATACACCATCTAGACCAATGCCAGCCGTAATCATCATCACCTGGCAAACCGTCACGATCGGGAATGCCATATTTGACGGTTTGACCGTCTTTCGAGAGCGCGGTTAGACCTTCCGCGATCGCATCCTCTTCAGAAATCGATTGCAATCGCTCTACTCGAATATCTGTGATTTCAAGCGTGATGCGGGATGCCCATCTGGGCATGAAAATGGAAGGACGCTTCTCGTACAGGGTGCTTATCCCGTCATGCCCTGAAAAATCAGGGTTAGTTGCAACGTATTTCACATCCGCCCAATTGTCAGTTTTCAAGTCTATAGATGAATAGTAGGTTTTATGACTCCATTCATCCCACTCGGAATCTTGCTCAACCCAGAATGTTTCTTTCACCCAAAGTCTGTCTTGAGGCTTCCCGTGTGGGCAGGGAACATAGACGATTTCACCGCTTGACTTATGCTGGAATTTCGCGATCGTTACAATATCGCCGTTGCGCTTCATCTCAATTGAGGTGTGAATCAGTGTGTAGCTATCAGGTGATTGATTGATAGCTTTTAGCTGGTTCAACCTACGCGTTTCAGTCTTTGGATCTTCATTGCGGAGAATGGCGCAAACCATCGCACCCGAAAATAGGATAGGTCGCTCTTTCATCTCTAGGGCAGGCGCTCGATTCTTTTCTGGAGCCGCAAATCTTCGACTTCTATCGTCCTTTGCGTCGCTTCAATCTCCGCTTGTGCTGCGAGACGCTTCTTGTTTTCGAGATCAATTTGCAGCTTCACCATGCGCTCTCGATGCGTGAAGTAACGCGAACTCAGGTCATACAGGAAAGAAAAGCCGCCAAACACCAATATCCAAAACCAAATTTCCATAACACCTCATGAACAGCAAATCGGACAGCGTGACCGAATTAGGCAACGATCGTAAAACTGTCGTTCAAGTTCTCATCCAAAAAGGTTTTGATCTTTGCGATCGCACCTAACTTCCACGCGCCACCGTCAGCTTCAAACAAAGCACATAACGGCAGTTCATCTTTACCCGCCTGCTTTAGACGTAAGACGAAATTCGATTCGGGTTGCTCGACTTCTGGGAAAGTTCGATAAGGCTTCAGCGCCACCGGGTTTGGAACCTCTGCATTACCAACTCGCGCAATTCCGGCACTTGTAACAACCTGCTGAGTTACGCCGTCGTCGGTGGAAGTTTTCACCTGCTCTTGGCGAATGTTTCCAACCACTCGCAAGACGGTAGCACGTTGCTCGGTATCGACAAACTGAGCCTGCACATTGACAACGAACTGCTCAAGCGATTGATATTGCCCGAAGGTGAAGCCGTTGCCGATGATGTCTTTACAGTTTGCCGCAGCGTAAATCGGTCGTTGCTGATAACGCCCCTGAACCTGACCAATCACCTCAACATGGTAATGATTGACCACATGAATAATTGCATCTCCTTCGACAGAGCTTTCGATAAAATCAACCAATCCGGTCAGCGTGTGCAGCGCAACAGGGGAGCAGACAGGCTCTTTCGGCGGAAGGTGAACCGGGCGCGTGAGATATCCATGATCATCAACCATCACAACCTGGGTTTCAACAGACTCTTGAATAGCTTTGACAGCATCGGACGGAATAAGTTCAGACATAGTTTTCCTTAAGTTAAATGTGCGATCGCGGTTTTCAGAATTACTTCAGCGGCAATTCGGCTTGGTCGTAACCGCTCATCTCAGTAGCAATCACTGAGTTACCACGTTCCTCGATAAACAAGGTTGTGGTGACTGGGATGTTTGCCGCCAGCGAGGAGCTTGCAGAGGCTTTGATCGCTGCTGACTCACGCCGCATATCCGGCTTAAACACAACCTTGATAGTGATTGTGCGCGCCTCGCAGGGGTTCGTATTCGGATCAACGATGTTGCCGAGAACTTTTGTAAGTTCATAGTCAAATTGCTCCGCAACTGCGCCACGAGCAATGGTTTCGAGTGAAACAAGCTGTTCTCTTTTCATGATTAATTTAGGTAAAACGTGAGTGATCAATCGAGCGAATGCGGGCGAGAAATCCAACAGCATTTAACTCGAATAGTGGAACAATCAAACCGTGAGTTCGGTACTTTGCGTTTTGGGCAGTTTTTACCTCGTAGCGATTTGTCCAATACGTGAGAAATCCGCGAATCCGCGTCATTGGTAGAACGTAAACACGTCCTGAGAACGGTAGGTAGTAAACAAGAATATCTGCCCTGCTTTTCGTTACCCATCCTTGATTTTTGCGGTTGGCATCTGCCCCAATAGTTTCGATGAACGCATTGCCAGTGGTATCGGCT
Source organism: Leptolyngbya boryana PCC 6306 (assembly GCF_000353285.1). NCBI lineage: Bacteria > Bacillati > Cyanobacteriota > Cyanophyceae > Leptolyngbyales > Leptolyngbyaceae > Leptolyngbya > Leptolyngbya boryana. The sequence goes on along the minus strand of NZ_KB731324.1, from coordinate 4,832,614 downwards.
TTCAGATCTGTCTTGTACTCCAGATACCAGCTTCGACCGCCACTTAGGGGAGTCGCGATTCTGTCGATTTCATAGTCCTGTAAAGTTCGATTTGCTGGTTCGAGAAAGTACGATCGCTTTAAGTAGCTATCTAAAATCTCTTCACCAATCTGCCCGATACGACGCTGCTCAGGAAAGCTATAAGTCTTCTGCGGGGTGCTTGAAGATTGAATCAAGGTAGATTCTCGCGGCATCGGGTTCACGGGTCTGCGAATTTTGAAGCAGGAACAAACTGAGTGCGGCGTTTAGCAGTCGGTCTTGATCCCAGTCAGAATGGGTATCCAAGAATCTTTGTAGAGCGGAGTGCAGAGGCTCTTTCACCTCTACGATCGTACTGATAGATGTGGTGATCATGATTAGGAACCAAACATTTCTGGATTAAGCAACTGAACGACCGAGCCAGCGGACTCGAAGGCATAGTAAAACCTGTCGATTTCTGAGCCAAAATACGCGATCGCTGAAGCAAAGGGGGCTGCATTTCCTTCTGACTCGGCATTGATGAAGCGTACTCGTTTCTTGAGAAAGCAAACCGCAGTCGCGCTTTCCCAGATTTGTGCAAACCATTGGGTAGAGGTATCGGCTTTGACCAGAAGCAAGACATCTCCAATATTGTTCCGATCTTGCTCAGTAACAACCTTATCTACCCATGCGGCGACATCTGAGTATGGGGGATTGATATAAACCGTTTTGGCATTCCATTCTTGAGCCAAGCCATCATCTTCGATCGTGAAGTACTGACTCGCTTTCACATTGGCTTCTTCACCATGAGCATTACTACATGGATCAAGCTCAATACCGAGCGGGGAGAAACACTCATAGACGAGTTCCAGCAATTCTGGCGGCGTGTAATGCTCGTCGGTCTTAGCGCTGGTCATGCGTTCCCGAACCGAGGGAGTCTCAGGTAATCGACTCGCAACTTCAAAGGCATTTGTAGCTGTACCATCCGCTTTGACGTAGATTTGGTCAGCGCTACCGTCAAGTGCAGTAACACCAACGTCACCAGTTTCGAGCAGTTCGGTAACAACACATTCGCGATCGTCAATCGTTGTGCGATCTCCAAGCTTGAGGCTTTCGGATTTGATTGATTCTGCGCGAGACACAATTTCAGGCACAAACGGGGATGTTGTAAGTTCACCTGTCGCAGGCTTAACCGCGTCTAGTCTGTTCCCCTCGTGGCAATGCTCCTCACGCCATTTACTTGCCTCATTCAACCCCCGGAAGAAATGCGCGCCGCCGGGACGGTTGAGGACGTATTTAAACCGACTGCTATCGGTTCGCTCAAAACTTCCCCACGGGGCAAACGATTCACGAACTTCATCAAATGATAGTTCTGGCTCCTCGGCTTCAGGGAGCGGTTTTTTGAGTAGTTCGAGTGCATCGGTCAGAGTCAAATCGGTCACGCTGTCCGAAATCGCTTCGAGGCGTTCCCAGTTTGCCGCAATCTGCCGCGCCCGTCGATCTCGTCGTTCATTAATTGACTTCGACGCAAGCCACTTCCCCCATTCGCCATGCTGCTTAGTAGCCTTGATCTGGGTCAGCGTCTCACCGAGTAGCTTATAGAGCGATAAAGCAGCTTTACCGGCTTGGATAAAGGTTGCTTCGGTTTGGTCTAACTCAGCATTGAGTTCGACTGCTCTATCTTCGATCGAGGAAGTGCTCACAGTAGACTGTAATGTCTCTACAGGGGAGATCTCAATGCGCTCATCTCTGAGTGATAACGGGTTCGGCATTTTGGGTTTGAGGGAGGATGGACAAGATTTGGTCAAGGGCAGCGAGCTTTTGCTTTGCCTTGCTAAGCTGATTACTCAGCACCTCAGCTTCAGCTTGCAGCGACTTCAATTGCGCCTCAACCTGAGATTTCTGGTTCGATATAACTGCTACTAGGTCAACTCCTTCGCCGCTCAACTGTTGTCGTAGCTCGCGGTTTCGTTCCTCTAGCTCGGAGATCGTTTGTCTGAGTTGCTCAACTTCGTCCAAGGCTTCAGCTTCATCCAAATCGGACACGCTGTCCGTTTTCTCTCGCTTCAACTCTGTACCGCTCTGACGAACGGCGATTTCAACGTCCTGCTTAACTTCGGGATATCTCTTTAAGAAAGAGCTGTGAACCCGCGCTACTTCGAGGACGCGCGCAACCGTGAAGGGCTGACCTAATAGTTGAAGTTCAGCGATCGCGCTCCCAATTTGGTCGATCGTCTTTTGTGTGGCTTGCGTTGGAGTTGTCATAGGCTCAGGTTTTGTGTAGAGGTAAAGTTGATCGAGCGGAACTTTGAAAACTTTGCAATCTGGTTCTTGGCGGCGACTCGGCTGAAATAGGGGTTTTGGCGGGGGAGCCGTGCCCCTGGTATACAACAGAGGTTCGTCATGTAGTGGATCTTTGACGACCTCAATCTTTCCTTGAGACTGCAACAGTTTGATGATGATCCAGAGCAGGCTAGAGTACCGATAGCCACTCTTCCGCGTCCTGTTTCTTACGAGCTTTAATCCAAGTAGGACGCGCAGTCGTGAGGGGAAGAGTCCGGGCTTTTGTTCGATGAATTGAAATGCGCGATCGACGATTTTGGGATCTAACCTCTCTGGCATGATCCATTCTCCGTAAACTTGTAAGACCATCTCTGCTCAATCGGCGAGTAAGAGATATGCCACTTCCCCTCTGAACCTTTGATAATCACCACTCCAAATCCGGTGATAGCCTGTAACCCCATCACTAATTTCTGCAACTCAAGAAAGTTTTCCGGCTGACAAATTACGGCCGAGCCAGGATAGGTAATTTCGGTTTGAGGATCGGGCACGTCGGTTGAGCAAAATGCCCATCGAGCACCCCATAGGATCTCGTGCTTAATGGGAAGAAACGAAATCAATCTAAGTACCGAAAGGTGCAATCTTCCGGATCGGGGCAGTTCATTAGCAACGCAATCGTAGTACTCAACTGGTAGAGAGTTAGACACAGTTCAACCTCTCTTTACCACTGCAATCACTCGTTCGGACACTGCAAAATCGTGATATTTAGTGCGGGATAGCCCGAAGGCGACGCTCGCTTCCTCAAACATTTCGGAAATCGTGCCGACATAGTTACCGAACTCCCACCGCCGCAAAACTGTTTCGAGTCGGGTTAACGCCTCTGTCTGCTGCAATGGAACGATCTGATGGGCACTTACCTCGAAGTCATAGAGTCGATTTCTGCGGGTCGATTCGCGAACCTTTCGGCGCGCTTGTTTCGGGAGCAAGTCGCTCCAGTACGTGTAGACGATCGCGTCTTTTTCTACTACGCCGTTTTCACTTGGTAGCGATTTGGCTTCGACCCCAACGACGAGCGATTTGATTGTCCAAGCCTCCGCAAATGTTGTGCGTTTGTGGACTTCTCCGAACTGTGTTTTGACGCAGATCACAACCTCATCAGTTGTTTCATTCTTTTTTGGCAGTGTTAAAGTTGTCATACTTTCAACTGAGAAATAAAGGGAGCGCCGCTAGAGTTACGCTGGCGGCTTTTTGTTTAGGAAGTAAACGCGGCAACCAGTTTCACCCCAGTCTCGAATTACTTGCTCTTGCTGAACCAAGAGATCGAGCAGTTCAAGTAGCGAAACTCTAGGAGTTTGCAAGTCCGCTTCTTTGAGTGCGTCAGAGATGTCGCCAAGGGTGCGCGGATTACTAGGGCTGAGGATTGAGAGAATTACCGAAGTGCGGGTTGGAGAAGACTCGCACTTCGGTAACGGAAGGGAAACTTCGGACTCTTGCGGGGCTTCCTTTAATCGGGAAAGTTGCTCCCCTTGATGCCATAACCAGTTCAAGAGCATTTTTCAATTAGATAAAGCTGATTGTTGTTGCTGAATCGCTTCGAGCTGTGCGATCGCTTTTTTCTGCTTGTATTCCAGTAAAAGCTTTTGCACCATTGGTCGAAGCTCTGGGGGAATGTAGAAAACGCCTGTGGCGAGGCTACCTGTTTTGAGACTTGAAGACATAGAAATCTAGGGTTTTACGGTCTAAAGGTATCGCGCAAGCGATACCGCTTTAACAGGATCTTAGAGTACTTAGATTGAAAATGCAATCCTCAATCCGCAATTCTTTGGATTGCATCTAAAATCGCGACAGCCCTATTTAAGTTTGGCGAGATTTGCTTAAATAGGGTTAACGCGATCGGGTTTTGGTAGCTCTAGCCCGATCGTTGTTTAGAGCTACCCAAACAACACGAACTCATGAGCGGATTGACTGATCAAGGTAAACGCGCCTTTGGACTCACGGTGAAGCGATGCCGTGAAAACCTGAATCTCACACAAGCGCAATTTGCTTCTCTACTGTCTGAGAGAACAAATATTGTGACGAAAGAGCATCATATTAATTTGGTCGAATCAGCTAAATGGACTGATAAATTCGGATTCAACACACTGTTCGCCCTGCATAACGCAAAGGTGTTAAAGCACCCAGACGGCGAAGCCTATTCATTCAACGACATGATGAGACTGCTCCAAGGTGAGACCGTCTCGCAGGAATTTCTCGTCACTCACTAAGTGCGGGTCGCCGCCGCTCCATCTGCGATGCCCTATCTCGACTACCGAGGTAGGGTGTTTCGATCGCGGGGCAAAGCGCAATCAGGTCTGCGACTTCAAAGACGCGATCGCTAAATCCATCCGTAATTACAATTCTCTCAAACGTGCCTAATGCCAGTAATCTCTGCGTGATTTTAAGTAGCCTGCAAGTTAGAACATAGACATCATTAGGTTTGCATCGGAGATAAATGATGCGCGTACCGTTATCTTGCAGATCTTGGTGAAACCCAATCAAAGCGCGAGATAGACGACGATCTCGACAGATGATTTCTTGAAAACGAGCAGTGAAAACAGATTGAAGACTCATTCTGGGGACTGATGCGAAATGATCTACAGTGACCTATGCGATCCCTGCGCTGTAGCCATCATTACACGCTTGGGCTGTCAAAAATCGCAAACAAAATCTTAAAAATGTTTCCGACAAATCGGTATCGCTAACTCGCACAAATTTACGACTTATCGTAAACGCAAATTTACGTGAAAATGACAACGGCTTCGAGTGGCGTTTTGGGGACGCTATCACTCGAAGCCATTGCCGTTTTTTGAGGAGTATTCCGCTTAAGCGCTATCGCTCTCGCGGATACATGTGATTGTATGAAAAATAACGAAGAAATTACACCTGCGGGATTACGAACACGAGCGGGGCTAACCCAGCGGCAGGTTGCAGAACGTTTGAACAAGCGAGTTCAAACGATTTCAGACTGGGAGCGCGGCACTCGACGACCCCAGTTAACATTTAGTGAAACGATCCTATTGATGAAGCTCTATCAATGCTCTCTAGAAGATTTAAGTATTGCTTTTGACCGGATTAATCCTGACGAAATTAATTAGGGGTTGGAAAAGTTCCTAGTAGCAGGGGGTGTTTTGTGGAAGTTCAAACAAATAACGCGGCGATCGCACTACGCCAAAAAGCCAACCTGTCGCAGCGGCAGGTAGCGGAAGCGATCCAAGTTGAAGAATCAACATTAAAGCAGTGGGAAGAGGGATCGGAAGTGCCAAGGTTGGAGCCTTGGCAGACGTTGAAACTCACTCAACTTTATCAGTGCACAATTGAAGATCTCGATCGCGCATTTCGGACAGGCTGACCGATTTCAAGCAACCTTAGTTCGAGTTGGCAACGATCTCAGATGTCTTAAAAACTCGAACATCTCCTGATCATCCAGCTCAGCGCGAGTCTTTTTGTCGTACTTGGTTTGCAAATATTCTGATCCCTGTTTCTTCGTCCAGCCGATGCGCTCCATCTCAACGGGAATGGCGGCGATCGCATCCGATAAATCCAACTTCTCAGGCTCAGGCTGCTCAGGCGCTTCGTGGGTTTGACTCTCGGTTTCGTGGGCGCGTTGGATTTTGTCGATCGCCACTGCGGTCACTTGTTCCCAGTTGACCTGATCCGGATACGGTGCAAACACGGCTTCGCCCGTTGCAGGATTGTAGATACGGCAGAACAGGACTTGTTCTGTATCTCCAGCTTCGACAGCAATTGTAATTGGCTGTCGAAATGCAGCGACTGGGAGCTTTGAGAGCATAAAGACTAAGCCACGGGCAAAAAGGGTGTCATGCCCCGATTGAATGACATAAGCGCGGTCGGCGCGGATGTGTAGGTTCACCTTGTAATCAGGTTTGCCGCGAAATTCTTTCTCTTCGATTTCGAGTTTTTCGATAATTCCGGTCAGAGCGTGATGCTCGATAGGGATGTGAGTTTTGCTTGCGCCATCGAAAAAGTACCAGAGACAGTCTGTGTAACTTCGGTTGGCATAAATCACCTTTTTCTTGAATGGGGCGTGGAAGCCGAGGAGTTGATTGCGCGATCGCAGTTCATCAAGAATCGCTTGCAGAAGTTCGTCAGTACGGCTCACAGATCATCCTCCAGCCTTAGATACAAAGTCTCTGCACTGATATCGCGATAGTCATCAGTCCCTGCCCGCCAATTCTCTGCCCACATGAATGGAATATTTGCGGCGGCGGCAGCTTGCTCATCTTCTGGACGATCTCCTACGTAGAGAACTTCACTTGGACGGCAGACACAATCCTCGATCGCCATCAACAGCATTCCAGGCTCAGGCTTGCGATAACCACAGCGAACCGGATAGTTCTGTAAATTCACCCGAAGAGAACCCCAAGCGCCCGTATCGCTTCGATAGCCACATCGATAAACCTCAGTCCCTGGAGGCGTGAAGCTAGGGCAGAAATAGATGTCGTAAATTTGTGGTGCAAGGTTGATCGTCTGCCGCATTCCTTGAAGTACAGCATCCAGGGAGACGTAGCCTTTCTCGATTCCACCCTGATTACTGATTCCAATGATTTGCCAACCGCGATCGTAATAGCTCTGGAGTTGTTTTGCGGCATCTGGGAAAATCGCCTGTTGTGTTGGGTTATTCACGAACCCTTTGGGGTTATCTGTCCCATATCGAATTGTGCCGTCTAAGTCGATGAGTAGTAGTTTCAAAATTCAGCCTCCTGCTGGGTTGTGCCCCATTTCTTGAGTCCCGCGAGAGGGACAGACATACCGCACCGCTGGCAGTGCAGAACAACTCCGCCGATAGCGACAGAGCTATAAGACCGAACTGTAGGATTGCTGCAGATTGGGCAGTTAGGATCGCCCATGTGGATTGACACCATTAAACAACCTCCTGAAGTGCTACTAATCTATCGATCGCTTCTCTTGCCCACTTTCCAGCGAAAACGGTTGAGCAATACGAAAGCTCGGATTTCACGGCTTTTCCGTCACGCTCGATGTAGTAATACATTTCGGCTGGCTTTTTGTCCCGCTCGAACTTTCCAGCAATCCAGTAGCGAATTCCTTTGTGCTGACAGATTGCACTCTTGAATTCTTCCGCAATGTCTGGAAACTCTAACAGTGCTCCGGTCGGCTCAGGCAGCTCGACTGGAACAATTTGCTTCTCACTCTGAACCGAGATCTTCCCGTTGGCGTGGATATTGATCCGAGTGGGTTGCTCAATCACTTCAGAGGTTCGCTTTTCCCAGGCAGTACAGAGTGGCTTGTCGCCCCAGTACTGCCACTCATCAACCTCCCCAAGCATTGACTGGGCAAGAATCGAACAATCTTCGTTAACATCCTTCTCGCAGCGCTCACACCAGCGCCGCATGAAGATTTCCCCTTCTGTTCCATTTGACGGGCGGTAAGGCTTACCGTTAGGGATATCAGTTAACCCTGCGTAAATTGCCTCGGCATTCGCCAAGACCGCTTCTGAAGGGCGAGTGCTTTCTAACTCCGCTAAGTCTATGTGCGAGATATCAGCACTCGGACAAGGATGGGCGGGATCATCATCCGCTGAAACGGCTGGCAGCACTTTGACTGCATTCTTGAACCACTCGAAAAAGCGCGTTTCCCCAGTGTCCAGCGCTTGCAAAGTAACCTTCGTTTTCTCGAAGTCGATGACCTCGAAGATTTGGTTAGGGTGGAAGGCGGGAATTTTACGATCGTCTCCCCACTCAGGAATCTGATTGTAGAGAGGGGTGCGTTTTAGAGTGACGCGATCGCCAGGTTTGATGGTGGGCATTGCTATTCCTCATCAATAAAAAAGGTGCAAGTGATAGCTTCGGCTTCAAACGCTGCTTCATTTTCTAGATCTGCGATGACTTCGTTTTTCTTCTCGCAGTAGACCTCATAGCCTGAAGAATCTTCTTTAATCAGCCGACTGCGATGAGCGCAATTTATGCATGATTTATTTCCTGTTACGCGATCGCCAGGTTTGATAGTAGGCATAGTTACTAAGATTTGAGAAAGTTGCTTCATGGTTACGTGCGATTGACCTATCGATAGCAGTGACAGTACCACTGCATTTTGCCTTTGTAGAACGTCCAAGTCATGGGACATCCGCAGCTTAAGCATTGCGGGGTACGTCCTTCTGGCTTTTTGGAATCATTTGGTTTCGGGTCATTGCTCATAATCTCAAAGGGAGGTCATGCCTCCCTGGTAGTGTTTACAGAATCTCAATCACGTTGAAGTAGTAATCATCGCGATCGCTTAAGTTGTTCTGGATGTAGATGGATCGCAAGATGGGGATGGAATAATCCCGGTAAGCACGTCTCACTAGATTGACAATCCTGCGATGTTGCTTGCGGTTCTGCTTCCACCGTTTCCCGGTTCTAATGGGTGGAATTGTTGAAGGTTTCTTCTTCTGACTAGATGCGCCAACTCTTTTCCCTGGTAGTGGGCGCAAAGCTGGATACTTGCGATATGTCTCCTCAATGAGTTGTTCCTCTTCGGTTAGCTCAAAAGTGAAGAATGCGATTTGATATCCACCAGGAATGCGTTCTGCATAAAGGTCTTTGATTTCAGTTGATTCAGAGAACTTTAGTGTGGGCATGATGAGCGGGGCATCACTCCCGCTTAGATGCATTGGGTTTAACGTTTCAATCTCTCAGGTGAAATCGGACAGCGTGACCGATTTGGAGGAAGCGATCGACAAATCCAATCATCGATCGCGCTAATTAGTCTTCGCCACCCTGCGACCTGGAGTGAATCTCAAAGCCACGCTCGTAAGCGTATCGTGCGGCAAGATTACTCAGTTCAGCGGCAAGCAGCTTGCTTGCTCCGACGCTTTGACCAGTATTGGACTGAACATCGGCATGGCTCTGAGCGATTTCTGACAGAGCTTCTAAAACTTCTGTCATGCCGATATACCCGATTAAGTTTCTAAGAGCTTCGTAATGTTCTTGGGTTCTAATACTCATAGCTTGATTTTGCTGTTGAGGTGGGAAGCGATCGACGAACCCGAAGATCATCGATCGTCTAATTTAGAAACAAAATCTTCCAAGATTTTCTTTCTGGATTTGTACGCTTCAGCTTCCCGCTGGTAGGCGGGATCGAGTTCAAACAACTCAGCCTGCCAGTGATAGACCTCACTAATCTCTTCCGCGTTCAGCGGACAACTTATGAGATCCACCAAGACATCCAGCCCGCCCTTTATGCGATAAATCGCAGCAAAACTCCAAGTTTCTCCCTCTTCTGATGGAAAGTCCGCTTTCAGTCTGTACTGTTCTTCCAGTTCTGTAAGGCTCTGTTGAAACAAGGCTTTGATTGTGACTTTTTGCATGGTTGTAACGGTTTGTAGTGAGGGGAAGCGATCGACAAATCCGAAGATTATCGATCGCGCTTGGGATTAGCTGAGAATTTGATTTGCAATCCCGTGAAGAATGCGCTCACGTTCTTCTGGGGTGATGCACCGCTCACAGATTGAGCCGAGTTCGGCTTTCAGCACGTCTGCTCCATGGATTGATCTGCTAGTCGTTACTAGATCGCATCCGCAACGCTTACAGGGAGTGTGGATGACTTCAATCTTTTTTCTGCGTCTTACCATGAATTAGCACTCCAAAAAATCATCGATCGCGCTTGTTTTGAATCAATCTTCTTTGCCGTAGACGCTATACAGCAGCCCTTTCGCTTTTTTGCTAAGACGATAGCAACACTCCTGTTCAGTTGGAATCAGGATTTCGTCTTTCACTAAATCATCGTGTTGATACTGGCAGGGAATCGCGATCCACTCTCCAGCCTCAACACATTGAGAGAGCATCCAGGCGAGTAGAGATTCCTTTTGACATGCGTTTCGGTAGCCTCGCAGCATATCAAAAGGGTGCTTAGTTGGTTTTTCAAAGTCTTGTGGGTGCAGCATTGTTTTTTGAGGTTGGTTTGATGTGGATAGAGCGCGATCGACAAATCCGAAGATTATCGATCGCGCTAACTTGAACTAAACAATCTGAGACAAGAAATTGTAGATCTTGCCCTTGCGAACTCCCTTGCAGGCTTGATTCAGGTCGTTCGCTTCTTTGGTCGCGTCCGCTAAAGACTCTTCCCCTTTGTAGGGGACGATCACGATAGTTGCCGATAGCCCTCGTTCCTTCAGTGCAGAAAGAATGCGTTCGCATGGCTTAAGAATTTCAGAAGCTGGAGCCAAAATCGCGACTTCATCACCGCTATAGAACCTGCCAATAACCTCGCTCTCTCTTGCCATTGCGAAGGCTTCTGCGATTCTACGGCTCGACTCGTGTTGACCTAGCTCATCGTTCATACGCTTGAGATCATCGATGTCGAGAAATCCTATCGCGAGTCCAGGGATCTTTTTCTGCTCTGACCACGCTTCTTCGAGCGCGGGGCGAGTCAAAACATTGTATACAGGGCAGACGCGATACTTTTCTAAGGTCTGTTTGAGTGTAGCGACTTGTTCTTGAAGTTCAGCGATCGTGCTCATTTTCTAATTCCTGTAGAGAGTAGTTGATGGGCGGGAACAAAGCGACTGACCTGAAATGCTATTCGTCTTCGTCTTCGACATCTGATTTAGTTAGTCCAACTGCTTCGAGAGCGGCATCCGAAAGCTCTTCAATCAATGGCTCAAATGACAATCGCATGACTTCTTTCCTGTAAGTAGATGACCGGGGCAGGAACACACGACGAGGAGGCTAAACTAGCCGCGATTAATTGCCTTTGGGAGCACCGATAGGCTTGAACAGGACGGGCTTGGATTTAGCGGGCTTAGTTCCGCGCTGATAGATGATCCGTTCCTTACCGTTTTCAATGGCGCGGACACGGACAATCTCACCGTTCACTTTGCGAACACAAACCGCGATCGTGCCATCGCGAGACACATTACAGTCAGCCGTGACTTTAGCAGGTTGAGCAGCCTGAGCAAGGGCCGGAGCAGAAGCGAAAATCGAGAAGGCGGCGAGAGCGATCGGCAAAATTTTAGGGTTCAACATGATGACAAGTCTGAGTAATGAAGTGATTTAGAAGGGTAAGACGACGTTTATCAAATCTGGCGTGGCTAACACTGTCCAGTGACGGCGGTTGAATCCGAGGTAAGCGGAGCCGAAGCCGAGAAGTTTTGCTTCGCGTTCCCAGGACTCGAGTTCTGTGAGGGCACTAGATAACGAGATCCAGTGCCCGACTGGGTGGAGCGACATTACCTGCAGAACTGCTCGATCTCGGTATCGGTCGCCGGAGATTCTTGCCGTATAAGTTGGTTGTAAGCCCACTCATTGCTCAGGCGAATTTTGTCGAGAAACTGAATCAGAAGATAGTGAGCGGCTTCGGGTAGCGTGTAGCCTTGACCCGTACCGACGTAGAAAAGCTTGTCAGCGCCCTGAACCGTTTCTCCGAGATAGTGACCGCCCCATTCCAGCGTGTAAGTCGTCGCAGAGCCGTGTTTGATAGCTGCGATCTTGCCTAGCGTGTGGTCGATTTCGAGACGGTTCGTCGGTGCTGACTGCGCGTCAGCGGCGATGTGCTTGGGTCTGTCGAGTAGAACGGTTGTTTGTGGCATTATTGGAATAACTCCTGTTTAGGGGTCAGAACTTGAGGGTGGTTGCTAAAACTTGGCGGTGGAAGCAACTGCCCTCTCTTGTTTTTAATAGTAAGCGATTTGTCGATTAATCGTCAAGTGGTTAAACGAATAAAAGCATTTATTGACAAATCGATAATCAGGCTAATATAGTAATCGACAATAGACAGGAGAAAAAAAGCTTATGGTTTCGACGCTAATGACTCCTCCTGTTCCTCCCAAATTCACCAAAAGAGACGATAGACCAGCCGTGCGCCAGTCAAAGAACAAGGTTTATTGCCGTCTCCAAGAGTATTTGGATGCTCAGGAGATAACACGCTCTGCCCTGTCAGAGCAGACAGGTTTAACACCCGCGGCAATTCGCGGACTATGCGATAACACTACAAAACGTTTTGACGCGGACACGCTTGTTGTGATCTGCGACTTTTTCGGTATCGAAGTAGGGGATCTTCTCATCAAAGTTCCGAGAGAGTAAGTTATGAATCCCACAGAAATCAACCCTCTTGATTTACCTTTCGTTCCACTAGAGCAGCGATCGCAGTTGCCGGAAACACCGTGCATCTACTTCGCGATCGACGGTGAAGATGCAGTGCAGTACATCGGGCGAGCGTCAAACCTTCGCCACAGGTGGCAGCAGCATCACCGATTTGACCAGCTAAATCAGTCTTCGGGTTCGAGAATCGCATACCTGTCTGTTAGCGACTCCTCATTACTGCCTGAAGTTGAAAAAGCTCTGATAGGACATTTCAGCCCACCACTAAACGGAGCATCTATCGAATCCAAGGGCTTTACCACTGTTTACAAAACAGTCGAGATTGAAGTCCCTGAACTTGGAAAAAGAATTAGGGCGGCCAGGAAAGCAGATGGTAGAGCGGTTACGCAGATTGCCGCTGCCGCTGGCATGTCTGTTCAGAACTGGTATCGCATTGAGGATGAGCGACAATCTCTGTCTGTTGAAACATTGAGATTGATTGAAAAAGTTTTAAACACAGACTTCGGCGTTGAATTTTCCGCCAACTAGAAAGTCGCGCCCCAAAAATTAGCCCAATCAAAAAGCGATCGCTCATCCGTCCAAAGAGTCGCGATCGCCTTCATCAACCTTAAGGAGGTCTTGTGTCTATTTTTGCACCAAAGCCCGCTTTTTTAATAGCGGGAATTCTTCTGCTATCCGCCTGCGAGAAGAACGAATTCACCGTACCCGTTCCGGTCGGAGGTGGGGGCAGCGGCTATTCGGATGCTCCATCAAGATCCGCGCCGATCGCCCCGCCAGCTTTCAATATCTCTGAAGATCCTGGCAACATCCCAGGGCAAAGAGAGGTGCATTACGCCGCGACCGAGCAAGGATGCCAAGACATGGCACGAAGATTTAAAAATGAAGGGAGACAGCTCAGACTACGGAAAACAGAGCGTGTTGGAGGTCCACTCTCCTGGAAGTGTGTTTTTGAAGGGTCGGATGCAACAGATAACTACTACGGAGATGATCGTTATGGACGAGACAACTAGCCTCGTGTTCTATGAGATGCTTGTCGAGAAACAGCGGGATGAGAGCCTGAATGAAGAACCTGGCGTACTCCTGAAACAGTCCCCACCTCAAGTTGGAGACGAAGTTTTAATTGGCAGTCTAAGACCGTGGAGAGTGATCAGTGTTGAGCAATACGGCATCCTCTCTGTTGCTTGGATCGCTTTAGCCAGCCTGCCAACCCCGCCCGCAGAAATTTGGTGTACCGAAATCCGAAAAGAGTTCTTCCCAGAAGCGGCTCTATCGTTTTGCTTAACCCCAGACCTACACGTTGTGGAGTGGGGAATCAGTGACGCGGACTGGGCTGAGAATCGTATTGGTGAACGATTGGCTGATTATGAGGGAACCGGGCAGAAATACATCGTCGTGGATGACATTGAAAGCGAGGTCATGAAGGTCACGCCGAACGAATGGGTGATTGATCGCTATCAGTCGATCGCGCCTAACAGTCCTGAAAACAGTTACACCCGGATTGACTTGTACCACTGCCAATCCGGCCGCGTAGAAGAGATCGCGTAACTCCCTTAAATCTCACAATCGAACCCCTCAACCGAGGGGTAAGTTTTCTATGTCAAATTTCAGCCCAGGAACCAAGGTCGATGTCCGTCACTGTGTCTCTGACTTAAACACCCGCGAAATTGTAGAGCATTGGATCAGTGGGTATTCCATCTTCGACCCAAGCAACAAGTCGATTTCAATTCCTAGTCGATTACGACCCCGAATCGGAGAGGTGTTAATCGTTTCCGAATCTAGTCCGCGCCCGTTTCGGAAAAAGCTTTCTGATATCCGACTGCACAATCCCAAAACCTCAAAACCGTTTGGCGATGTGTATCCGAGATCTTCGGGAGCAATTCTGATTGAAGGAGCAACGATCGAGAGCGAGGAAGAAGATTTGCAAATTGGTTTGGAGCCACCCGAAGAAGTTTTCGACGATTAGCTGCTCAATCAAATCGGACAGCGTGTCCGAAATGGGCGCGATCGCATCTAGCGTCAACTACAAGATCGCGCCTTCTCAACAAAACAAACCGAGGTCGTTATGTCTCAATCCAACTTAACCGAATTCGAGTTAAACCTCAAAGCCCTGCTGGATCATCCCTTTCCCGCGCCCAAATATCACCTTTGGCAGACCGTTCGATTCGGCAAGAAAACAGCCAGAATATGCGGGATGTATTTCACCCGCCCCGAAATTGCCTTTGCTGAGAGCAGCTATCCGGGCTGGCATTATCACTTGGAAGGCAAAGACTCAATCAGCATCATTCACCAAGACGACATTGACGGGATCGCTGAGGCGGGTAGTACTTCGATTCTGCTGCCGCAGTTCTCCGTCGGACAGCAGGTTGTAACGAGCGATCGCGAATCAGGCATTGTTCAAGCGATTCTCTATGCCGAAACAGTGAGCAATACATTTTGGAAGTATCCGGGTTTCACTTATTTTGTGGAATTCAGCGATCGGGCGAAGCGTTTTCAAGATGTGGCTCACGAGTCGGAGCTAGCCACAGAAAAGGGCAGTTGACCTGCCCCAGTTTAGAACTTCCGTATTCGGGATTGAGCCGCAAGATTAACTGTCGATCGACAATCAGATTTCTTGCTAATCTGTCTAATCAGGTTAGCACTACGAACTATCGAAGGACTAAAAATCAAAAACCCGATCGCTTAGAACGATCGGGTCAGGAACTTAGAAATCCAAAAGTACAGAAGCGCGGAAACAGTTACCAATCACTCAGCAGCTAATTGCTAATCACGATTCACGATTCGCAAAGCACGATTCACAATGCTTAGTTCATGAGACACGAGGCACAACTTGCTGTTCACAACTTGCAGACCACAACTTGCAGACCACAATTACTTAAAAAATAACATGAGACACCATCGAGATCACAAGATCATACCTGTTTTTCGGGCTTTGGGCAGAGAAGCGATCGCAAGAATCAATGGAGGCGCTGTATGAGTATCTTGCGGATCAAGCACGAAAAATCTTACACGGTCATATCAAATCGGGCAATCAGAGACAAAAAACTAAGCTTTAAGGCTAGAGGATTGCATCACCTTTTACTGAGCTATCCAGACGACTGGAAGGTAAACATTAAGCATCTCGAAAGTGAATCAGAGTGTGACGGGAAAACCGCGATCGCGTCGGCACTGAAAGAACTGGAAGAATCAGGGTATATCTCACGAGAAAGAAGGAAAGATCCTGAAACAAAGCAGTTTTACTGGGAATCCATCGTCAGGGAGCAACCTGCGTCAATCGAAGATGATGAGCCACAACCCGAAAACCGGGTTATGGAGCCGGAAGCCATAACCCGGTTTTCCGTGTCCGGGTTTTCCATCGACGGAAAACCGGATCACATAATAAGTACTATTCCAACAAGTACTGAGATAACAAATAACTCCCCCCTAACCCCCCAAGGGGAAAGAGAGGGGGAAGAAAGTTTGCCAACGATCGACAAAACCAAACTTGAGACCAACCCCGAAACATTCGCTTCGATTCCAAGCCCACATCAGTCCGCTCGTTGTGAAACTGAATTAGTTCGGGATGACCAAATTTCCGCCGCGCCGCCAAAAAAATCATCGAATTACATTTCGCCGACGATTCGCTTTCACCAGCGCATTTCAGGAAATTTGCACCCTTGGCAGCAACCTAACGGGCAGCCTGACCCAGAGTTTGCTGAGTTTGTTGGAAGACGATTCCCCCCTGGTGATATGCCCGCTCGCTCGAAGGGTGCAAGGCACATCTTGAACAACGAGGAAACCGAGAAAGGAATCAAGAAGAATCAACTCGACTGGGATGATTTTCTTGAGATGAAGAACGGCGACTTCACCCAAGGATTGAACACTGCCAACCGAAAAGGCTTGGAGACTTACAACCACATCGGACGAGCGATTGCGTCCATTGCCTCTGTAAACAACTCAACCGAACTTACAGCGCTATGATTACACCGCACGTTTTTCAAAAATACTTTCTCATCCTGACCGAGCGATTCAATCGGAATTTCAGCGAACCTACGATCGCGGAATACTACTCCGCACTTAGCGGGTTGAGTGATGAAGAATTCACTTTTGCTGCTCGCCGCATATTCCGCGATGGATCCGCGTTCCCGTCCGTGAAGGAACTAATTGACCTAGGACACGTTTATCGCCGCCAGAATGAGCTGCTAGCGCTACCAGAAGCAGAAATTGACACGAATGATCCTGCTTGGCAGGCTGAGCGTAAAAAATTCTTTGAAAAAATCAAGGGACTTAGCCTTGGTATGAATATGAACTCCGAAGGGCAGAGACTAAGCGAAATCGACCCGGCAGCTAACCTAAAAACTCAGAACGAGCAGGACTATGCTGCATAACCATCAAGGGATTGACAAGGATGTATTCTTCGAGAAAATGGCTCTGCTCTGCGACCTGAATCAAAGACCGCTGTTGAAAGCCGAGACCCTTGCTGCTTACTACGAGTCGCTATCAGGAAATCGAGCAGCAGAAGCCTTGGCAACGCCAATCACGACCGAAGAATTTATCGAGATTGCGGATTATTTCTTCTGTATCGCGCACTTCCCCTCTCCCAAAGATTTCATCAATACCGCGATCGAGTTAAGAGCACTGGACAAGTCTCAAAATGCAGCTTAGTTCAGAAGAACAAGAAGCCTTCACCGCGATTCCCACTCTTCCACCCCTAACGATATCTCCTCTTAAAAACATCATGAATATCGAAGAATTTCGCAATCAAATGCAATATCTCGCGCTCCGCTTCCCCGATGTGTCTGCTGAGCTGATTGATGCCTATTACGAATTTCTGAAAGACATTTCC
The DNA here is from genome assembly GCF_000353285.1 of Leptolyngbya boryana PCC 6306. Classification (NCBI taxonomy): domain Bacteria; kingdom Bacillati; phylum Cyanobacteriota; class Cyanophyceae; order Leptolyngbyales; family Leptolyngbyaceae; genus Leptolyngbya; species Leptolyngbya boryana. The sequence goes on along the minus strand of NZ_KB731324.1, from coordinate 4,815,421 downwards.
GCTGAGCGCTTCACCCAGGTTTGCAAAAGTATCTTCTGCGATTGGACAGAAGAAAGATTTCCTGCTCCGATCGTGTTTATCGAAGAAGCGATCGCGATCTCGCATCGAGAAGCGTTGAGTAGACCACCATCACCTGAAGTTGCAATCGGTATCACCGATTCGGAGTGGTTAGCCGCAAGCAGGCAGTTTTTTGCGACGCTGCCGGAGGTAGCAGCGGAAGCTGAACCGAAACATCAGAGGACCTTGGACGATATCCTAGAGGGTATGCTTCAACGGTTTCACGATCTTAAGCGCCGACTGATTGCGATCAAGTGGGCTAAGGGTTGCTCAGACATTGAGATTGTGACAGACGAACAAGGTAACGCGATCGACCTCAGAATCAGAAACAATGCAGCTTAGCATCGGCGATCACGTGATAACCCCATCTGGCAGACGGGCGATCGTCAAAGAGTTAGGAACGGCTATTGTTCTCTGCGAATTCCCGGACGAAAGCAGGCTGTGGTGGATACCCAGAAGGATTTTGAAAACGGACAGCGTGTCCGATTTGAAACAAAAATGCTGATAGTCAAGACATCACGCAATGTCTAGTGTTCAGCTTGAGCCTAGATTGGGGTACCTTGCGGGAAGAGCATTTTTTGGTAGAGATGGCAAAGGAGTTGTAACGTGAGTTCTCGTCAACTTAAATCGGTTCGGTTAAGCAATGATGGGACAAGACTTCCACAGAAGCTAGGCGTTCTCAAGTGGTTTTATAATCGCCCCATTCGGCAAAAGCAACTGATTGGATTGTTTGCCCTACAAGCACTGTCCATCGGTGGTCTAGTGGGGATTGGGGCTTACTTGATTGTCACCGGAGGACAGAAACAACTGGTTCAGCAGGCAACATCCGAGTTAGCGGTCACTGCCATTCAGTACGATATCAAAATCAACCAAATGGGCTTTGGATTTCGGGGGCAGTCAGATAATCCAGCAATCATCGCAGCCGCAAAATCATATAGCGAGGGACAACCTTTAGATCCAGCATTACAGCAGCAAGTTAAGCAAATTCTGCAAAATGAAATCAAAGCGAGAGAGATTGAGTATGCCACGCTTGTAGGACGGGATTTGAAAATTATCGTTAATGCAGGTGTCGATCGCGCTGGTCAAATCTTCAATCCCAACAATCTCGTCAGTCAAGCGCTGAAACAGCCTCAGCAAATTAAGACGAGCGAAATCGTTAGCCGTGCAGAGTTAACGCAAGAGGCTCCACCGCTTCTTTCTGAAATCAAGGCTGAAAATGCGCTGATTCGTTACACGGCGACTCCCGTGCGCGATCGTCAAACCAACACGGTCGTAGGCGTATTGATTTCTGGAGATGTGGTCAATGGAAAACGCCCGATCGTACAACGGACGTTAGAAACGCTGAACGGCGGCTACAGTGGAGTTTATCTGCGGTTGCCTTCGGGACAATTTAACTTGGTCGCTGCACTGGAAGCCGCTAGCGATCCCGCCCCTTCAGCATTGGCAACTCAGCCGCTCAATCCTGTTGTGATGGATGAGCGTTTGCTACAAGCGGCAATTGCGGCTCAAGGCAAGATTGTGACCGGGCGCGATCGCATGGGCACTCAGACCTATACGATCGCCGCGAAAGCGCTCCTCAACTTTGCTGGAGAGCCAGTCGCCGTGCTGGTTCGAGGAACGCCAGAGGATGCCCTTAATGCTTTGCTCAAAAATAGTCTGTCCGTTCAACTCATCGTCTCTCTGCTGATTCTGATCGGCGGGTCGGGATTAGCGATCTTGCTCAGTTGTGCGGTCGTTGAACCGATCCGACGCTTGCAGCAAACCGCGCAAATACTTGGTTCTGGGAACTTGCACATCCGAGCTGAAGTCTTCGCAACGGATGAAGTTGGACAACTTGCCACGACCTTTAATCAAATGGCAGATAACCTGCTGAAGAATTTAGACCTGGAAGCGCAAACCGAGGAACAAAAGCGTCTCAATGCTCAACTTCAAGCAGAAATTGCAGAACGGCAGCGATCGCAAACGGCACTGCAACAGTCTGAAACGCAGTTAAAAGAAAAAAACCAGTTACTAGAACAGACCCTCCAGAAACTGCAACACTCTCAGACCCAAATGGCTCAGAGCGAAAAGATGTCAAGCTTGGGGCAACTCGTCGCTGGGGTTGCCCATGAAATAAACAATCCAGTCAACTTCATCTACGGGAACCTCTTCCATGTGCAGGAGTACACCCAGGATTTGTTAAACTTTGTCCAACTCTATCAACAGCATTACCCTAATCCTGTTCCCGAAATTCAGGCGGAGGCTGAGCAGATCGATTTAGAATTTTTGTACACTGATCTTCCCAAGCTCGTGTCTTCGATGAGAATGGGTACTGATCGCATTCGCCAGATTGTTTTGTCCCTGCGAAACTTCTCACGGATAGACGAAGCCGATTGTAAAGCGGTCGATTTGCATGAGGGAATCGATAGCACATTGATGATTTTGCAACATCGGCTCAAAGCTCGTCCAGAACGCCCGGAGATCGAATTAATCAAAGACTACAGCACCTTACCCGTGGTCGAGTGCTATGCCGGACAACTCAATCAGGTGTTTATGAACATTCTCGTAAACGCGATCGATGCTTTGGATGAATTCAATGCTGGACGAACGTTTGCAGAAATCCAGGCAAATCCTAGCCAAATTACGATTCGGACTTCTGTAATTGATAGTAAATGGGTGCAGATTGCGATCTCAGACAATGGCACAGGCATTCCTGAAGCGATTCAGTGCCGAATTTTTGATCCGTTTTTCACCACCAAGCCGATCGGGAAAGGAACGGGCATGGGGATGTCGATCAGCTATCAAATCATCACAGAGAAACATGGTGGCAAACTGACGTGTTTCTCGACGTTGGGCAAGGGTACTGAATTTGTGATTCAGATCCCAATACATCAGCCAGAGCAATAGAACCTCACGATCGATTGGCTTGTCTCCAGCCGCCTTGAGAAAGCAGTAAACAAACCCCCTCTGGCGTGAATTAGAGGGGGTTTGTTTTGGTTCTAAAAATCTTGCCTGTCACAGTTGCTAAAGGCGAATTCGCAGGTCAGTCCGCCGAGTATCTTGGCGCGATCGATACAAACGGAGTCTGCATTTCAATCAAAAGTGCAAACAAGTGGCAGAATAGCTGCGGCGGTCGCTCGGCTATGAGGAGTTGTCTTTTAACAATTTGGAGGGCAAGCGCGCTTTTTGATTCGAGCTAAAACTCCTACCGCCAACAAAAGCAATGAGTAGAAAACCGCACCACATTGGACAAACGATCGCTCGACTTCGGCGCATCCAGTACGAGCAAAAACGGTAGTGTTCTAGATATGTGGATATATGGCAGAATGAAAACGATGTGTTAGAGGGCTGAGTCGAGATGGTCCTAGAACCTGTTCAATGTCCCGATTGCCAGAGTGTGGATGTCGTTAAGCATGGTCGCAGTGCTGCTGGAAAACAACGGTATTGTTGCCGTAACTTAGAGTGTTCGAGACGATCATTTATCTTGAACTTTAGCTATCGAGGACGACTGCCTGAAGTCAAAGCGCAAATCAGCGACATGGCAATCAACGGCAGTGGTATTCGTGATACCGCCAGAGTGTTGAAGATTAGCCCAACGACTGTGATTGAAACGCTGAAAAAAAGTCAAGTCAACTTGAACAAGTAAACATAAGTCTGCTCGAACAGCACCAACCGGATAACACGGCAGTCATGGTCGTCAGAGTCGAGGCGGCGGAGATGGACGAGATGTGGAGTTTTGTCGAGTCAAAGCAGCATCAACGATGGTTGTGGCACGCGATTGACCATCAAACTGGAAAAGTCCTTGCCTATGTGCTAGCCACCCATGAAGACTCAGCTCTTAAGCAACTTCAGCAACTGTTAGCTCCTTTTTCGATTCAACGGTTTTACACCGATAGTTGGGGAGCTTACTTGCGATTGCTAGATGAGCAGCACCATACGGTTGGCAAAGCCAACACACAGCGCATTGAGCGGAAACATCTAACTTTGAGAACTCGGATCAAGCGGCTTGCCAGAAAGACGATCTGTTTTTCCAAGACTGAGAAGATGCATGATACTGTGATTGGATTATTCATCAATCGTCATGAGTTCGGGCGAGCAGTATAACGTTATGCCCACACATCTAGAACACTACCAGCAAAAACCTTGCTGGAAAATCAGACAGAATGCGATCGCGCGGGATGAATTATCGGATGCGAGATCGCAGGCTGAGTACTGGTTAGAGACAGGTTACGGGCTGGATGATGACGTGCACTTGTATCCCAGCCTCGCAACGAATGAGCTTTCAGAAGAAGTTGCGCGCTTATAGCTTACGGATCGCGTGTTGCTTCCTTGATGAAGGCTTCACCTAAAGAAGTCAAGAGAATTCTGTTGTCTAGTGCGGGGTGCGGGGCAAGCTCCCCATCTATTGAAAAGTGTTTTTCTGTGCATAAGTTGAGACGAACCAAGTTACCAATACTGACTTCTATCGAGTTTTCATCGACTTGAATTCTTTCAATAAGCGTTTCGCGATCCACGCCTATAGCTTTGCCTAACGCTGTAAGACTACCGTCCTTCGCGTGCTTCTTGACCTGATCTAACGTTTTGTTTTCCAAAAACATCAGATCTAAGATCCTGCTATCTAAAGCATCTAGGTCTTTCATAATTGATGTATAGCTTGGATGTATTCCACCTTTTGCAATGGCTGACTCTAGTAAGTTGGCCCACCATTCTTGCAGTGTTGGGTTTTCTTCTATAGAGATACCTTCAAGTAGTGGAATTAAATTCTTGAGTGGAACTGATTGAGCTTCTATCCCGGCCTGATTGAAGCTTTCACAGATTTTCAGTAGTGTTTCTGCTGTTCTTTGCATGTTAAAACATCTAATCTCATTGGCAATAGTTTCAGAGACTTTTTCTGCCGACTCTCCGAAGACAGTTGCTAAAAATTTGTATACTTCACCCTTTACTAAAAGGGTTCCCATTACGCCTATCATTGCTGAGACTAAATCACTCATAGCTAATCAACCGTTTAATTTTTGAGTGGATTAAGAATTCAAAAGTGTTAACCCGCTCAAGCAGCTTAGCGTAATACTAAAATTTTTCACTAAGAGTATTTTAAGGAGGATGAATCCCCCTTAACTCGAAGCTATTGATCTGACAGGTAGTCGAGCTGACGTTTTCTTTCCTGCACTTCGACAGTTAGCTCGATCGCAGACTGCGCGACTTCGACGATCGGGGGTGGGATGACCTGAAAAGCATCGTTGACTGGAGCAAGAAGATGGAAGGTTAGCGCGATCGATGAAAGGGTTCTCATGAAAAAGACCTAGAGACTCACTGCTAAGGCGTTCATCTAGGTCTTGAGTTGTGTTAGAGCCGTCCTCAAAAATGAGGACGGGTGTTTGACGAGACTACTTACGTTTATTGCGATCGACCGGTGGCTTCGGTGGCTTCGGTGGTTCTAGCAACATACATATCAACAAAATGTCTCTTGCGGTGTCGGCAGTGTCCGAAATGCGATCGCGGACATCAGAGCTGAGTATCGCCAAGGCGATTAGGAGGGGTGCAAAGTTACGCATTATTTATCTTGTTAATTTGAACTAGATGGACACCTCTAAGCTGTAAACCTTCGAGCTGTCTATCTGAGTCCAATATCGGAGAGTCGCCATGCGTTTTCTGGGCAACTTCAAAAGCGCCTGTCACAGTTCCAAAATTAAACGCAACGCATATCCTGTAAAGGCTTCTCTCACTTCAGCAAAAAATGAGTGTAACAGTAATCAAAGGCGAATTTGCTGGTCAGACTGCCGAGTATCTTGGAGCGCACGAATCCGGCGGGGTCTGCATTTCAGTCGATGATGTCTTCGCAATTCTTCCGATCGATTGGGTCGAAGTTCCAGCGGCGTGTCACAAGTTTAAAACGCCGACTAAAACAATGCGCCTGCCTATTCACCTGGAAGGACGACTTCGAGCTGCGGCGCTGGTTTGGGAGGACTGTGACAGCCAGAGGTTAGGCGGGGCGGGAAAAGAGTTGAGCTTGTAACAGTGATTTAGCTATCGATAGCTGTTCGATAGCTGTTCGATAGCGCTCCCAATAGAAAACGGTCACGCTGTCCGATTTGGCGTGACCGTTAATTTGTCGATCGACTTTTGCTCAGCGCCCGATCGAAGAACTCTCAGACATAAAACTGTCGTAGCCAAGTTCATGCGATCCATAGATAACTTGGTATTCGCTCCCTGCTTCTTCCAAGGCTTGATTAGCCTCGCCCTCGGTCACACAAACTGCGTACAGATGCCAAGGACTGTTTCTGACTACTCCCCACCCCTTCACCCAGCCGGGGTTATCAGGATCAGGAGGAAGACCGCCCGCTACTTTTGCTTGCTGTGACACTGTGTTTCTCCAATAGCTGAATTTAGTTTCTCTGTCTGACATTGATAATTTATCGATCGCGTCACGGCGATTCTTCGGATCGTTGCTTCCGTAAATTTCGGTTTACGCCGCGCTTGTTGCTTCCTTCCGCATACGCAGCGAAACCTCTTTCCCAAAAAATTCGATCTAACTCTGCGGGTTTCCATCCCTCTGCCTTTGCGAGTTCTCGCGCCTCTTCAAGTAAAGGGGCTGGCACAGAGAATTTAACCACTTCCATTTTAGGCGCGTCGGTTTCTGGCATGTCGATAGGGGCTTCTAAGGGCATCGCTTCGTTAGTCATAATACGCGCTCATTGAGACTGTATTCAAAATATACCTTTTGAGTACTCACTAAGGTACGTTCTTAGGGAAATTATGTGCTAGTCTTTTAATGAACTTTCACACATGAAAGTCTCAAACCCAAGTAAATCGGTGGAAATGGTTCAAACTTTCACACATGAAACTGAGACAACCGAGCTTCAGATCTCGATCGCTTACATCCGCGATCGCTGTAATGCGGTTGCAGGTAAACCCATCCCCGCCCCGACCTTTTCGCGGTGGTGCGCTCGGTTTTGTGTGTCGGGAAAATCTGAAGATTCAGCGCCGCTGGCGATCCTGTCAGGACTAATCACCTGCGCCTTACTACATCGCTTTGGCGCTCGAAGTTTTACGGGAAGAGGCTACAAAGAGCTTTATCCACTTGTCCATCGTCGAATTTTGGAGGAATTTGATGTCCGACCTCGCGATTCAAGAGAATAACATCCCAGTTCCGAATACTCCCAAGCGCGGCAAAAAGGGAGATTCTGCCCGTCGCAAGCTCGCTGCTCAGGGCGCATTGCAGATTGATAGCGCGATCGAGAATGCCCGCGCGATTGTGGGTGAGACATCCGATATCGTTGCTAGTGTTTACAACGCTGTCCCCGCCATGATTGAGGTAGAAGCTGCGACCAAGGTTGAAGCTCAACTCCCTCTAACCGAAGCCGAAAACGCTCGAAGATTGCAAGTTACGAAAGCATCCGTAAAAGAAGCGGTTCAAGATTCCAGGCAAATCGCGTCTGAATTTCTCAAGGAATACGGCATCGACCTATGACCTATTACGATCGCTATTTGCAGCAAGTTTCTTCCAGTCGGACTCAGCAGGTTTGTGAGTCCACAGGTCAACTTGCGAAGCAACAAGCCGCGATCGAGTTTAGTATTCTGCGAAATCTCAATGGCATGACCGACCATGAGCTATCGCAACTAATCAGCCAAGAAATCGAGCAAGCGCAGCAGCAACAAGCGACTCAATTTGATTTGATTCGCCACGAATGGCAGATGCGATTGGCGTTCATGAGTGCGATTTTTGCGCTGAAATCAAGAATTTGGGTGTTGGCTGCATTTGTTCTGGGCTTAGTGCTAGGGGTTTCGCTCTGCACCGCCTGGATTGCAGTACAGCCCAAATGTCAGATCACTCAAGGAGCCAAACCATGATCAACGCAACTCAGAAATTACTCGTCAAAACTGATCGTTCAACCCTGTCCCTGCTGATTGTGCCTGCGGCTCTGGGGAGCCGTCAGCATCGCTTGCTGTTCGTGCATCGACGAGACGGCGTAATTGTCGCCGTCGAGGATTACGACTTTACTCAGACTCGCTTTCTCACTCAGGACTTGATGGGTGAAGGGGAAACTCTGATTTCGCAGCACTCCGAGGAGGAAGCGCCGGAATCTCGGTGCAAGGTGAAAACGGTCACGTCCAGCGACGGCGATTTCTATCTAGAGTTCTTGGCTGAACACACCGCAATTAAAAAAGTTTCAGGTGGCTATGAGGTCCTACGCCAAACCAACCAACCGCAAACCGGACAGCCCGACCGATTTGAATCAGCCGCGATCGTCCTTGCATGACTTTTCAATTGAAGCTGCAATCATCGACCACGAAACGCAGATTCAAACACTTACTGAGTCCAATGCTCAAATCATTGAGCATCTCAACGGACTCAGTAAGCTGAGACAGCAGCAGAAGGCGGAATCCGAAAAAACGATTTCCGAGCTGAGATCAGCGATCGCTTCTTTGAAGTCTTACTGCTGCTTGGCATTGGTAGCAGTAACAGGAACAGCCGCGCTTGCTGCACTCGCTTCGATTGTTCAGGGGTATCAAATCAACCAACTACAGGAGAAATGCAATGCTCGTCAGAGTCTCCCCGCCCAAACTCGTAAAAATTGACGAACTAGAACCAGACCGCTCACTCACTCTGATTCCGATCGAGGAATCAAGCATCACAACCCAGCCGCCTGTAGTGATGGGCGATCCACTAGCGGTTCGGATCTTCGTAATTGCTTGTGGCTGTTTGGGTGCGATTGGGCTGGTGATTCTTGGAATGCTTTTAGCTCGCCCGCCCGCGCCTGTTCCGCAAGTCCAGCAGCAACAACCTCAACCGTCGATCGTTATTGTTCCTGCTCCCGCGCAAAATCAATCTGGCTCGAAGTGTTTAGCATTCTGCTCACAGTGAGGAAATTATGTTTAAGTCACTTGCGGGTCTTGCAGGCGCGTTTAACCGGTTTAAATCTCTAACTGTCGTCGGACTGAACGGAGAGCAATCAGAGCCGTTCGGAATGTCGGGATCGAAATGGTCAGACGTTGAGAAATTTGCCAACGGCTTGCCGTGGGATTTCCCAATGGGAGAGCTATCGGCACAGACCGTTAATGATGCCAAGGGCGATCGCGTTTCATTGCAAGCACAGCTTGAGTACTGGAAGGAATACCGCAGAACTCAAGAGCAGAATTTAGAGACATTTGCCGAAATTCAGAAAGAGAAATTAGAGCTTGGCAAATCAGTTCTTAGTGCTCGATATAACGACGCTCAGAATGACTTGAAACTGTCTGAGGCAGTGTACAAGCACAATTCTCAAATGGGCATTCTACAGCGGCGGAACGCAAACGCTGAGCATCTTGCCCGCTTGCAAATGGAGTTGGGCATCAAGCTCGAAGATCACAAGCACAATAACAATCGTGATTTTGAGCAAGCACAGTTTGGGGAACAAGCCGGACTTGAAACAGCTAGGCTCACTGCTCGCAAGGCTTCTCTAGTCGATCGCTATCGAGCATTACGCGAGCAAGCCGCGAATCCAACCCAGAAAGAGCCGAGCTTTGCGCCAACTCCAGGACGGGTAATTAGGTTCGGACGCAAGGCAGGCTGATATGGTTGATCTGCTTTCAAGCCTGCGCCTAGCAGGTTCCTTTTTCGCAGGTGTAGCACTCTTCGCTTTACTACACGGCATCCTTGCCCAACTAGATCGCGCGGCGTTCCTGCTTCACGCGATCGCGTTCATTGTGTTTTTGGTTAGCTTTATTCTCGAAGACCATCTTCAGCCCTACGGTTTTTTACTTTGCGGGGTGATGGTGCTCGGGATAGTAGTCTGGAGTCTTTAATATGCGACTACTCGAAATCCCTCCATTTTTTCGCCCATCAGTCGCCCTTCGCAATAAGAACCGACTTCCCGCCCAGCCCGGAGTTTACTATGCAATTCAGTGGTGGAATCCCTTCAAGCCGATTTACATCGGCGTGAGTAGCAACATCCAAGCGCGGTGGAACTCGCGTCGATGGGGTGAACACCATAAATTTGCTGAGTTGAGTCGGCGTTTTGGAGTGAGGCTGCATTACCGCGTGACTTCTTCTGAATCCCAGGCACTACGAATCGAAGCGATTGAAATTCGGCGATACCGACCCGAACTGAATCGCAAGCTTGAATCACTGAGAAAAGATCCGATTCGAGACGTTCTCGACTTTTGCGCTGATTCTGTACTGATCGGAGTGGCTATGACGATCGTTGTTGTTGCGCTTTGGAGGTTGCTACTGTGAGCCAGTCTCGGAAATCCTTGATCCAGTCTTCCGCGCTAATGATTTTCACGATTCTTGGGATCGGGGTATCGATTTCAACTCCGAAACCTTTTAGGATTCTTCCACTCACGATCACGCTTGGACTCGCAAGTAGTGTGGTGTACTGCGCTCAGAAGGGTATCCAACCTGCAACGATCGAGGCAATGGATCGGGCTGCTGAATTAGCTTGCCTAGAGGCAGAAAGGGAAAATGCACTCGAAGAAATTCAAGAATCAGACGACATTGAGCGCGAGCTGATGGCGTATGAGCGGCGCTGCAACATCGAAGCGGAAGCATTGCGCCGAACTCTGCCCGCTCAAATCGAGCTTCAGAAAATGAGACAGGTGCTCTATCCGGTTCCGGTTCCGGTGAGTGCTGCCAGTTCTCCTGAGACGATCGCCAATTCTCCTGACCCGACTGGACTCAATCCAACCGCAGAAACTGCTTTGTTTGATTGGAATAGTTTGAAGGATGCCGATCGACATCCGATTCTAGGATTAATCGCCAAAATGGGCGGCGGTAAATCACTCTTAGCTAAATATCTGGGCAAGCATATCCTCGGCGGCTCGGTCACAGTGTTTGATATCTATGGCTCTCAACAGGATTGGTCGGGCTGCGAAGTGCTGTTTGATTTTGGGGAAATGGTTCTGCGGATGGAGCAGGACAATAAGGGGATTGAGCAAGATATTGCTGCATACCGCAACGGGAAGCGTGACTTTAGATCTCAGCTCTTTGTTTTAGAAGAAGGTAAAGCAACGATCGGACGATTGCAAAAGCTGAAAATTCCAGGGAAGAAACCGGGGCAAATCGTTCAAGACTGGAAACTGAACTATGAGTCAGTCACGCGCAAAATTAGGCGGCGGCTCTGCTTAGTATCCACAAACATGAATAGCTCTGTGCTCGGTCTAAATGCTGAAACTCGCGACGAAATCACGCTAATTTTCCCAGGCGCGCAGGGAATTGCCAAAGCGATGAAAGATACTCAAATGTTGAAGTTAGGAGCGAGAAGCAATCAACATATCCGCGATCGCTTAATTAGCCAACTCAAAGGGATTAAATACCCTGCGTTGGTCTACCACGATGGCGACTGGTTCGCGGCAAGCATTCCTGAACTCGACAATAACGGGAATCCGATCGGCGCTGCGAATCCTCCAAGTGAACAAATTCCAAGCATTGAGGATCTGAATCGGTTGCTCGATCTGGATGTGGGGGACGACAGTTAACCAAATCGGTCAGCGTGACCGATTTCTATTCAATGTCCAAGGAGATAAACTATGGCTTACTCGTTTTACTGCTACGAAATCGATTACGAACATGGAACCGCAAAGTTCTACACTCCAACAGGCAACAAATTCAGCGCTGTGATTGAAGAGTTCAGCCAGCTAGCGAATCAATGCTTTGGGCTACGTAAATCATTAGGGAAGATAAGAATTGTCAGATATGACAGTGACGTTCTGTTCCCGGAGGAACTTCGAGACAAAGGCGGAACACAAGCGATCGTGCACAATGGCGATTCAATTCTATTTGATGAAACGCGCAAGTCTAAAGACGGCGGTACTTTCAAGATCAAAGATGAATTCGATAACTGGCATTTGGAGTCAAATCGGTCAGCTTGACCGATTTCTCCGCAACACCACGCAAGCTTACTTCATAAATATAAACAAAATATAAAGTAACGAATCCGATGTAAAACCATCACCTTGATGCTCCCGTTGTTCCTGGATATTCCGGCGATCGTTGCTCAAGCTTCCGAATTGCAATACCCGTTAGCGAAACGCGCGATCGTATCTTCCCCATACGGACCACGCACTCACCCAATCGACGGCGGCAGGCGCTTTCATCGCGGAACTGATTTCGCGGCTCCACAAGGCAGTACGATTCTCGCAGCTCATGACGGGATTGTTAAAATCGCGCAGAGCTATGGCACTTTTGGAAACACGGTAATTGTCGAAAGCGAAGACTTCCAAACACTATACGCTCACGCTCATCGAATTCTTGTAGTCAAAGGTCAAGAAGTTCGAGCGGGAGATGCGATCGCGGAAGTGGGCAGCACTGGTTTTTCGACTGGGCCACATTTGCACATAGAAGTCAGACGAAGAATGGGTGATGCCTGGACCTTAGTGAACCCATGCACCTTAATCAAGTGCTAGAGAAACAAATACGAGTGTGCCGTTTGTTTCTTCTCGCTGGGGCGTTCTAGTGCTGGAGTCTTAGCATTACTGGGTCGAAACCAATTCGGAACCACGATCGCGACAGTCGCGCCAAAAATTGCAACGGCGGCAGCGGTGCAGACTCGATTCAGGGTGTGGAGTTGAGTCTCTAGTTTCGCGATCGTGATATCTCGCTGTTTTGCTTCCGCTTCAAGCTTCTCGATCTTTTCTTCCAGGTCTTGCTCAACAGAATTGACTCGCATTATTAAGGCATCGTTGTTTCTTTGAATTGTGATTTCCAACCGGTCGAATCTAGCATCCGAACGGTCAAAGTACTGTTTTAACTGGCTGACAACCTCAGCTAAAGCAGCATATTCAGAGGACTTGTTCGGACCGTTCATTGCTTGTGTCGGGGGTTATTATAACTGACTTCATTGTTTCTTAAGAATTACAAAATGAACCAAGTAGGGTTACGGATCATTTACTGTCTTTATGAAAACTTTGCATACTAAACTAATGACTCAGCGATCGCTAGAATCAAAGCAAGACGATCGGGCAAGTTAATGGCAACGGACGCACTTAAGACGGAAGATCCGGTATCAGAGAGAGCAGTCTCTGTGAAAAGGATTGCAGATATTCTTGATAATTATTTGGCGATTGAATGGAAGATTCGATCGCGCAACGAGCATGAGTTAGTAGCGGAAGCATTGGAAGTGGTTGCCTCTCGACTAAGAAAAGCAGCGGAGAAAATACAACCCTGATTTCGGACAGGCTGACCGATTTGGGCAAGAAAAAACCCACCTTTCGGCGGGCTGATCTTTCGGATTGCAGAGTGACAAATCTAGAAGCTTGGGGATTCCTCGGCAGGAACTTCCTCAACTTCCACTTCGGGCGTTTCGTCTACCGGGGCATCATCACCAGGTACTTCATCACCAGGCGTTTCGTCGCTAGGTGCTTCGTCTACCGGAGCCTCATCACCAGGTACTTCATCACCGGAAGTTTCCTCGACAGGTTCGCCGTCGAACTCGTCGTAAGCAGCGTCAATTTCTGCTTGGGTTGCCGCGTCTTTCTCTTCAAGAGAAGTAACGCGATCGGTTAAAGTCGCGATCGTACTTTCGTAATTTGCATCCTCGATTGCATCTTCAGACTTCAGACGCTCGATTTCAGCAGCTTGAGCCGCGATAACAGCGTCTTTTGCAGCAATAACAGAGTCTTTGCTAGAGAGAGCGGAACGGATGAGCGCGAGTAGATCAGAAAGGGTTCTCATGGCAGTTTCGATAAAGCTAAAGGGAACACTACGGACGGGTGCGTGACGTTTCATTGTTACGGGTTAGTAACAGTGCCTCAATTATGCGCTGCATTTTCGCGATCGTATCTCGTAGAATTCCGCAATATTTTCTGTCTATCCAAACTCTCCCTGTATACCCTAGCTGAGTACGCGGGAGAGCTTGGATACGATTAGAATCCGGGCAGTTCGGTGTAAGTAAACCAAACTACATTATTCACGTCGCGCACCTCAACTTGCAGCGCCCCTAAAACTTGAGTTGCTGAGTTGTCCCCAACCCGCGCTCTTGTGATCAGATCTAAGAGCCACGCTTGCGATCGAAAAGACTCAGGGAGTTCAACCCCGTCGTACATAATATTTCCCATGACTACCTTTTATTAAAAAGCTAACGCAATAGTACTCTAACTAGCTTCTTGCGCCAGCAAACATCCAGTCTAGGGGAACAGTTCTAGGGGTTGTACCACTCGCTTTCACTAGCATCGCTCCAGCTCCGGCTGACGCTGGGAGGTTGGTTGATATTGTTCCAACTAACACATCATTCATATAAAACGAGATTTCCCCCAGACCAGATCTGCGAATTCTAACAATATTCCAATTTGTATTAACTACGACGCTGGTGTTCACTTGAGTTAGAGTGCCGGAGTTAACACTGAAGATTTGCCAGCTCGCTTGACCAGGCGTATACCAGAACCCGAACCCATTGGTCGGAGTTCCCGGCAGAACATCCATACAACCTAACCGTAAATTAAAGTCATTCACGCCGTCGTTGAGGTTTGAGATTTTGAAGCGACAGGCAAACTCCCACTGTTTGTGAGCCGCGAAACTAAACACCGGGATTACTGAAGTCCCCGAGAATCGGCTGGTTAATGTTGCCCGCCCCGTGGTGGTGCTACCAGCGTTAAGCACTGCAACCCCCGTAATCCCGGGCTCACTCGTATTAAGATCAACGATCGACCCCGTTCCGCTGTTGGAGGCTCCCCATGGCGTAGTTACCCCCTCGATAAAGTGTGAGAATATCGTGGGTAGGGGGAAGTCCGACGGGAACAACTGTATTTGACCTGAGCCATCCGGAGCAAAGATCGATTGATCCGCAGTGAGTGTTGCAGCGTCGATCGTTGACTTGAAAGTACCCGATCTCAGATCAATCGAATCCGCTTCAACTGTTGTAAACGCTCCGGTATTTGGTGTTTCTGATCCGATTGGAGGGGGAGCCGCAAAACTAGATTCGACATCCGCGAGACTAGCCTTCTCTCCAAGACCCTGCTCGATCGTGTCAATCCGCTCAAGGAATGCTGACTCCAATTGAACCGTGACATCTCCCCCGTCATTGTTGACGAGGATTTCGTCACTGCCGTTGATTTGAACGATCGGGGTGACTTCCTCGAAAAAGTAGCGTGTTGGACTATCGGTCAAGATGATTGTTGCGTAGTACCGGAACGAAAGCCTAGAAAAGATCTGCGTACCTTCAGGAATCGACCCGATCGATTCGTAAGCCGGAACTTTGACCAGATTGTTGCTAGCGTTTTTATAAAAAATGCCGTTTGGAGTCCAAACAACAGTGCTTCCTGGCCCTGACGTAGGAACAGATGCCCGAATTAATAGCCATTCATCCGGATCTGTTCCATCAGAGACAGCCATCAAATTCTTGATCTCGTTGGTTGATGGGTGATCAAACGTTGGAGAGACGTAGCCCAATTTAATCAATCGAGATTGCAATTCAGTGATCGCGTTCGATTGATTGCTTAGCTCAGTCGTAATCGCAGTTAAGTCGATCGCAGGTTGAACCACTGGATAAAAATATTCGTTCCCAAATGGGTCAAGCGGATCTACCCCATAACTCATCGAGGCAACTTGATAAAGCTTGTTATCAGCTCTTGCGTAAATTAAGTCTCCCGCATTGAGAGTGATAGCTGAGTCAGGAACGCGCAGAATCGAAAACTGATTATTAGCTGAGTTTTGGAACAGATAATAGAGTCCATCAGACGGCGTTCCGATGTTCACTAAAACGATACAGTCTTCGAGCCTACCGACCGTAAAGAACGACTGCAAGAAGTCGAGGGGAGTCGTAGCGCGGTACGGCTGGACTAAAGCCTGAAGCTGGCTAACGGTTGGAAACGCTGTGAGCCTTGCTTGAATTGTCCACAGGTTTGTTTTGAGTTGCGCTTGGCTCGATAGAGCCTGAAATGTATCGCTAGTAATGTTGTCTGCTGTTTCAAATCCCGACAGAATTTGAAACAGAGATCGATTATTAAAGTTTACGCCCGACCCAGAATAAACAAGTCCTCCAGCTATCTTCCCGCCCGAGATGTCTACAGCATCCGCATGCTGTAATGCCATTGATCCAGAAGAGATCGCAATCCATTGGCTCAGTGTCGCGGAATAGATAAACGTGGCAGTTCTGCCGCTACGAATGACGATCGACAATCCTGCCGAACTCACCGCGCCGCCGCTCGGAATGGTGATACTGAAGTTACCAAGGTTAACGATCGTGATTTGCTGCCGATCGCTCACCCCGCTCGTCTGAATTCGCGGATTACTCGTCAGTGTGACATTCGCCGCTGAACTCACCGTGATAATGTCTTCGGCAAACCCTGCTCGAACCGAGATCGTGCTTGCTGCAGTGAGTATCTGCGTGTTCGGAAATACTGCGTCCTTGATGCTAATCTGCTTCGGTTTTGGCATTACTCAATTGTTGAATAAACAGCAATCACTCGGTCGGTCGTATCCAAATCGTAGCCAGCGTTTGCAGGGTTCCATGTCACTTCCTTCGTGCTTAGGTTCACGGCAAAAGCGGCGGTGCTTCCGCCGAACGCATCAAGCGTGGTCTGATTCACGATTAAAAAGATTGCCGTTGCATTGACGGGTGTTTTGCTCAGAGGATCAATCGTGTTCGTCCCCGTCACATTCAGCTTTTCTCGAAACAGGGTTTGCCCGGTTGGAGTAGTCGGATCTTCGGAGATATTACGAGTCGGAATCCCGATAATTGCATCTGCGGGCAATCGTCGAAAGTCGAAGCGATAATTAAATTCAATGTCGATTGGTGTAGATGAGCCGAAGCTATACGCAGTTTCAGTGCCGTTATTTTCCAGCGTGTAGAAACTCAGCGTGTAGACTCCACTCGCTTGAGTGAGCCGTGCATAAACCTCTTCCCCAGACGCGCTGCTAATTTTGTCCTTCGAGGTAGCGTTATAAATTTCGCAGCGGTTGCTCGGCGGCGTAACAATGACACCTAGTCCACCACTGCTTGAAATTTGGAGTGGAACACTTACCCCTTTATCGCCTGCCGTGCTGAGCGCTGTTGTGATTTGAGAAGTGACAACTGTAGAGTTACCAGCCGCCGAAACACCGGATAGCCGAATCGAAGCCGCAATAATTTTGTCAATGTGCTTTGCGGGAGTTAGAAAACTCATCTGAAAAGTACCTCTAGAGAGTCGGTGGATTCAAGTTGCATTGGATCAGTCCAATTGAGTTGAGCGGCGTTGATGTTGTAGTGAACGCCGTAAGTCGCTTTGATGCCATTTAGGAAAAGCTCAGAAAGATGCGGTAGGCTCGGCGCTTCGCTGAGCGTGAAACTTGTCACGCCGTCAGTATCGATCGATAAAACTTGCCGAGTCTTAGGATGCGCATTCGGATCTGAGTTGTGGGCAGCAATCCGATCGTCAATTAATTCAACGATCGTTGGTTGCCGCTCTGGCGGAACAGGTTGCCCATTCGCCAGCAGCGCTGAAATATTGATCGGGGTTGTACCCGCAGGAAGGATAAAGCTAACTGTTTCGCCTGAAGGAAGATAGCAGCGAATCTCTGCGGGTACAACTCCTTCACCACTACACCACAGTCCTTTTGCAAACTCGCCGCTAGTATTGGTCTTAGTACTTCGGCGATCTCTGGGGTGGAGCGCGTCTAGAGTGTATGACCCCGAAATCAGCTCAAAGACAAGCGGGGCGTTTCCCCACGGGGAACCGTCCAATCTTTCAAGCTTGCCGTAAACAATTCGGTCTGTCACAGTAACAATCGTGCAAAATCTTAGTGCATTGTATTCGCGATCTCTATGGTTGCCCCCATTCTTAAACAGAAAAACGATACCCGAATTCAAGGGTTGTATCTAGCGCAAGGTCGTGAAGTCCCCGCGCAGGTTTGGTACTGCCGCTGTGCGGCAGAGGAACGCCCCAGTACTAATAAGACTTACTGGATAAAAGCAGGCGAAAACTTTCAAGGGCTGAACTTAGATTTTGTAAATCTCGATAAGCAGCTTCCACCTCAGATGGCTGCTTTTCGACTCGATAGTGATAGCTCCGCTGGTGGCTATCGAGCGTTTGAACTTTATGAGGGAGATACGATCGAGCAAGCGACTCCGGTTCAGCAAGACGGATCTGGGGTAATTTGGGAATTAATTTTCTCAGGATAATTCAAGGCTGAGAGTAAGTTAGCTGGGCGCTAGGTTGGCGATACTTTCTCGACATCTTCCTCAAGGATTACTGAGACGACCACGCATTCTTCGCTGTTAGACAGTCGCCCGGTTTGTACAGCTTCAGGCATCTTCGCAAACAGCGCGTAGAACTGAGCGTAGTAACTGATAGAATCCCCGATCGTTGTAACCTGATTTAGCGGAGCCGGAGCAGTGGCGCGAGTGCGTGGGGCACGTTCAATATGCTCGAAAAAAGTATCGGTCAGCAGCATTTTGAAATCTTGGAAATTGCGCCGCCGCTCATCATAGTCAAACGCGATCGCTTCCAAGATCAGCCAGTCAGGTTTTGATAGCACAGATTGAAACTCCCACAAGTGCGGAAGCTCTGTGACAGCGCCTCTGACAATCGTATTCCCCGATGCCGATCTCTCGATTTCGGGCATAGCCGATCTGACTCGCGGCGGTTTAAACCCGCCAATAATTCCGCGAAAAGTAACAGTGCGGGTTCCGAGAGAAATTGCAATATAGCCCACGATCAACTCCTAAATTTCTAGTTCCCAAGTGCGGTAAATCGTACCCGCTGCTCCCTCGTCTTGGTTCTCTTTAATATTCAAAATCCACGGAGATCGCGGCTCTAGCCGAATCTTTGCGTAGAGATTGACGCTGCGAAATGTGCCGCGAATATCAACGCACCGAAGCAGTAGACCGTCCAGAAAATCACACCAATCACCCAAAGACTCGTCTACCACTCGTTTATCGTTACCAGAGCAGCGGAACCGCGTTTGAACGCGATATTTATTTGTTAGATATTCATCCCCCCGATCGCTTTCTTTTTGAGTAAAGCTAACCAGCGCGGAGTAGTTCAGTCCGCCTGACTTCTGCACAGGCAGAATATCGCTAAACTCTCGCCAGTCAATTCCGGTTTGCTGTTGGAGATAGTCAGCGATCGCAAGTTGAAAGGCGACTGTTTTAGAGTGAGGCGGAACAATTGCTGGCATGGGTCAAAACGGACAGCGTGTCCGATTTCAAAGACTAAAAACTAACTCCGTTAATTAAAGCCTATACGTAGCTGGATAAAACCGTGTACGTCTAGGCACGTATCGCTAACGGCAGCTTTACGATTCCGCTGCGGAGTTTCACCGCGTCTAGAAGTGCGATTTCGCTTGCCAGCAAGCCCGTCTTGCGACCCACAAACTGGCGTGGCCTCTAGTGACCTGTTAGGTCGCGTAAAGTGCTGATGCCTTGGAAGAGACTTCAGCGTGTTATTTAGCGCGTTCCATGCGGACCATACGTGCTTTCCAGCCTTCACGGACGGATAGGCGTTGTGGTCAGGAATACGCTCTGATAATCGCATCGCTCTACGCGCTAGAACGATGGCCGCGGCGGTATCGGAGCTTAGCCCATACTGCCGCATGAACTTGACGAGTCCAATAGTCGAGCTATAGGCGGGCTTTACACTGATTAACTCAATACCTGCTAGTTGACACTTCTGATCAAGAAATTTAGCAAACTTGCTGTAGGCAAACCCCGAAAGCATTCGAGCGTACTTCCTACCTCGCTCTCTTAGCTGTGACCTCTTTGCAGTAAAGTCGAGGGCCTCGATGACAACGGGGCATGAGAGTGATTTTGCGATTGTCACGATTCGCCTTGTAACGTCATGAAGTACCGCCTCAATTTGACCACGCCTGCGGCTGTGTAGATTCAACTTAAATTGTCCGTGGCGCTTGAGATTGCCATCCGAGTCAACGTAAGCCCAACCAATCACGCCCGGATTGATATCAATTCCAATGCAGCCGTACTGCCGAGGAAGTGATTGGCTGGGTGGCTCTGGGACACTGATCCAACAGGCGATGAACCAACGAAAGCCCTTACAGTAAATATGGTAAGACAGGGCGCGATTTGCTTGAATGGCATCATTAATCCACCGCCGACCTTGTTCATGCTCAAATCTAAGTGGGGATGAGATCGCTTTGCCGTACTTAGCTTCTAACGCATAGGGAACCCGAAACTTGATTGTGCCGCCGTCGTACTGGGCAATATGATTACCAAAGCTTTCCTTGGTTGTACCAATCGTAAGGTACTGCGTACCCTTGTTACCTAGCGACACACGCAGCGGCTTGCTTTTCAAATGTTCTAGCTTTTTCTCTAGCAGATGGAGCCGGCGTTTCTTGTGGTGAATCGCGAAGCGCTTCTGAACTCTAAGATGTTGACCATGCTGCAACCCAACAGCATCGGGCAGTTTTGCAAGTGATTTCGCCGCGGTTTTTAGCCACCCTTTTGTAGACTTAATTTGCAGCTCCAGTGTGTTGATGTGGAGTTTCCGACTTTCTTTTGCGCATGAAATCGCGCCTCTGACCTCGGAGCGAATCGCGTTTACCTGGCGCTTGTTAATTCCGTACTTTGGTTGTAGCTCTCGAACAATACTGTTTTCGTCGTCACCAGCTAGCTTCCGATTGAGATACTCGACTCTGGCTGGTTCGACTAGCTTAGAAACGTCGATCGCGAACTGCCACAGTTCTACAGGTAATTCAGTTGTAACTGTGACAGTTCTTTGAGCCATCATTCCACCTCGTTTAACTCGCTTTCATGCGCGATATCGTGAATCGCCCTCGGTCTATCAAACTCAACAAAGTAAGTGAACCCAGGACGCGACCACGCGCAACCTTCACTCCAACTTGGAACAGTTTCAGCGTAAAGAATCGCCTTGATTTCACCGGAAAGTTCTTCACCCTGGTCACTCACTCTCACCCGTTGTCCAATCTGAAATCGGCAGTCTGGAAAGTTAGACATAGCAAACCTCCCTCTCAGATGCAAGCAAAATTGTTTTGGCAAGATTGGGAGACTCTTCAGTGAGCCGCCGCAATTCTGAATCAACAAAGGTTTTCCCAACTTGCCAAACCTCTTCGATCGAAGAAACAAGCTGATGTGTCGTTTCGTCAGCAAGCTCCTGCCCGAAAGGGTCAAACACTGCAACTCCAAGTAGGCAATCAAAACCACTATCGACAGGACAAATGAAATAACCTCGGTACACAAAACCGGAACCCCATCGATAAATCGGATTGTTCCAAACGTAGACAGCATTATTCGGGTTGCTCATCTTCAGCCTCCCTCTCAAGCTGAGTCGGTTCTTCCACCACTCTTTTGATATTGGACTCTTGCAGAATTAGGATGTCCTCGTTAGTCTCGACGTGATAGCGCCAGCCGGGTTCGCAGCCTTCTCCTTCCAAAAGCGCGATCGCAACTCGCACAAAATGAAACCCGCAAATTCGACCGAGAGACGTTTCCTTATTTTTGCCGTATCCGCGATCGTGCTCAACAACCTGCCACAAACGATATTTAGGCTTGCTCGGCGGCATCTCGATTAACCGCTTGTACTTCGTTTCGACCGCTTCTAGTTCTTCCAAAAACTTGTATTTCGCCATGATGCTCCTTTTTGAAATCGGACACGCTGTCCGAATTGGTATGGTGAGTGCGGGGCGATGATTAATCGCCCCGGATAGGTTAAGCAGCAACAGGCAGAGATTCTTGCTGCATAAGCTGATTGAACGCCCACTCATTGCTGAGGCGAATTTTGTCGAGGAACTGAATCAGAAGATAGTGAGCGACTTCGGGTAACGTGTAGCCTTGACCAGTGCCAACGTAGAAGAGCTTGTCAGCACCTTGAACTGTTTCGCCGAGATAGTGACCGCTCCACTCTAGTGTGTAGGTTGTCGCGTAACCATGCTGGATGGCTGTGATCTTGCCTAGTGTGTGACTGACTTCGACGCGGCGATCGCGATTCAGGGTTTGGAGATTACCAATTAGTTGAGCCATAATAGTTGAAATCCTTAATAGGGGTTTAGGGAAGCGCTTTCAGTTGTCCAGACCGGGGCGCTTTCTCTTTGCTTGTCTTCTATACTAGAGTTTAATACTACAGTTGTCAACACCAGTAGATAAATGATATAAAATAGAAGCGTAGAATCAACAAGGAGAATTCAAGAAATGCTAGTGGATGTTGTGAGACAGATTCGAGTAACGGTTCCCGACTTAGAGAAGCGGATCAAAGAGCTTAGAGAGGCTAGTGGTAGATCCGCTCAGGCGTTGGCTACTGAGGCGGGAATTTCAACCGCCTATTGGTACGAGATCGAGAAAGGTAAGCGCCAGTACATTACGGAGGACGTTTTAAGGGGGATCGAACGGGCGCTAGACACTGATTTTGGGGTGAAATTTGACGGTTGATCGATATCGTCAATCTTCTTGCTCTTTCATGTGTTTCCTCAACTTCCGATCGCACAAGTTGACAGCGCGCTAATCTAAAAATAAAACGCCATGACTCAAGCGAAGCCGCGATTCAGAACCATCGAAGAATATCTTGACTATGAAGACGGAACCGACACCCGCTATGAATTGGTTGATGGGGTGCTGGTAGAGATGCCTCCAGAAAGACCGATTAATCGCAGAATTGCCTCATTTCTATTTGGCGCATTCGTCAGATTTGGCATTCCAACGGATTTGCTTGCGATTGGAACGCAAATTGCCATTACAAGCCGTAAGGTAACGGCAAGGGAACCCGACTTTGTTGTGTTAACCGAAGAGTGTGCGATCGCGTTGGAGGGAGCCAGAAGCGACATTATCATGCCAGAAATGCCCGCCCCAGCATTGGTGGTTGAGGTCGTTTCACCGGGCAATCCTGGAAGTGATAATTACGATCGTGATTATGTCGAGAAACCGCGTGAGTATGCCGCGCGGGGAATCCCTGAGTTTTGGCAAGTTGACCCCACTAGAGCAGTGGTGACGGTGCTGAAACTTGAGGATGGAACTTATCGAACGAGAGAATTTCGAGGCGATGAGGTGGTTGTGTCTCCCGTGTTTCCGGGCCTGCAACTGACGGCTGGACAGATTTTGAGGGCAGGGCGGTGATCACCCTTTTGCGGGAGTTGTGGTTAGCGCGATCTCGGGAATTCTGAAATCACCCAGATCTCTTAAACTCAATGACAACCAACTCCTCCTCGGAACAAAAACCAAACTTTCTTTCGGCGATCGCGATCATATTTGGCTTTTCGACGGTACTTTGCCTTGCGCTGTATGGTCTTGGTGTTTTCAAATCAACACCAGGGCAAGAGGCTTTCGATAAATGCACAAAGGGTTTGCGCGAGACGAACCGCATGTCTGTAGAAAATGTCCGTGCTTGCAAAGCAATTGGTGATGAAATCGACAGACAAGGTCAAACTCGAAAATAGAAATCGGTCAGCGTGTCCGAAATCAAAACCCTTTCCGTTGCAAGTTGTGTTTAGAGATATCCGACCAAACTTTAGCGGCGCTGCTAATTGGAGCGGCTTCAGACTGCACAACCAACGTGCGCGGGTATGAGGCCCGATTCGCAAGCGATTCAATAAAACCGTTCATTCGCTGCATTTCTTTCAGTAGCGACTTATCCCCCACCGTCGCAACAGGCAGGCTGTGGCTCGCGGCAATGTCGCGGGGCATAAATCCAGACAGTAGCCGAGAGGTTTCAGGCGCGGTGTGAACCCAGCCGCTACGGGTTGGAGTGATCAGCTCTGGCCCTTCCTCACCGACAAGGTACGGTTGCCCTGCCTGAACTGAACCGCCATCACGGCGCGCTTTGAGACTGGGTAACCCGCCCAACTTTCCAGAAGCCTCGTCTGCCCCTTTGGTCAAAGCCTGCAGCGCCTCGATAACATTGCCGCCCGCTTCTTGAGTTTTCCGAATTGTGGCATCCAGTTTAAACGGATCAATCTTTTGCAGTTGTTGAGCTAGCTCAGAAACCCCCTTAAATCCAGCGTCCTCTGCCCTCGCAGATAGAAACGCCTTCTCGTTACTACCTAGCGCTCCACTTGTCAGTTGTCTAAGTAGCGCGATTTGCTGATCATCCCTGGCTTGATTGTTCGCAAGGATTTGAGAGAAAGCTTGACCAGCACGATCGTACTGCCCAACCTGTTCTCCGGATAGATTGAACGCCCGTTTTACAGATCCCCCACCCGCTGAACCTCCCCCGCCTTGAGAGATGGAGGCTTTCTGTGCTTCCTGAGCCGCTTTCTGCTGCTCGCGAGACTGGCGCTCTCTCGCCGCTTGCTGCTCAACGGCTAACTGCTCACGAGCCTGGGCGTTAATTTCTGATTGATTATCAATAGCTTTTTGACTCAGACTTTGAATCTTTTGCTTGAGATCTAGCTGCTGCTGTAATGCCGCAATTTCCTCTCTAGATTTACCTTCAGCCTCGGCTTTTTGAACTGCCGCTTTCGCATCTAAAACAGCGATATCCGCCTGAAGTTTGGCGATTTCAAGTTCGTTCGCCTTAATTTTTTCACTTAGTTCTAACTGTGCGAGTTTTTGCTGATATTGCAGTTCTAATTGAGCGTTTTGTTCAGCAAAGATTGAGGCTTGAATTGCAGCCGCGTCCGCGGACTTACCCGCGGCTTTCGCATCTTCTAAGGCGTAGTTTAACCGCTGCAATCTCAAGTTAGAAATTGCGGATTCTAAGCCTTGCTGCGCGGCCAATAGGTTCGATTGCTGCTGAAGTAGTGTGTTGACGTTTCCAAGTCCAGCGGCTTGAGCTTCGAGTGGAAGTTTGGCGCGCTGGAGTTCAACTTCAATTCCTCGAACCCGTTCAGCAATAAGCGCTTGCAATGCAGCTTTCTCAGCGTCGAGCCGCTGTAGATTGAGCTGCGAAATCTCATTAATCAGTTGTTTTTCCTGATCAGCAGCTGCTTTCTGGTCAACAGTTCCAGCGGCGCGAGCTTTCTGAATCTGCGCGAGGGCGTTCTTCTTCGCGTCGAGTTCTTGGCTTGTTCCTTCGAGCTGAATCGCGGCAATTTGCTTCTGGGTATCGCGCTCAATTTGTTCGCGATTCGCCCCACCTTGCCGAAGTGCGGCTAACTCAGCCTCGCGGGTTGCCGTAATTCGAGCGGTTTGAGACTGTTTGATTGCAGCCTCAACCTTGGCGTTTGCCTCCAAGATATCTTTGAGTCGGCGTTCCTGCTCGCGTTTACGCGCCTCAGCTTGCACCTTAGCGATTTCGGCTTGCAACTTAATTTCTTCAGATACAGCTTTCTGCCTTTCTTCGTCGGTTCCCAGTTCTTGGACTGCGCGAGCAGCCTCAATCCGTTTCTGGATTTCTTGAACTTTTAGCGCAGTTAACTGCTTGTCCGCTTCGGCTTCCGAGAGGTTCCCTGCGATTTGCTGTGCTTCAATCTGAGCCTGTCCTGCTTGAATAGCAGTAATTTCAGCTTCAATTGCGGACTGTCGAGATTTTAGCTGTTCTTCTTGAGCCTTCTTAGCCCCTTCAACCTCGTCCTTGCGAATTTTGTCGATCGCGGCTTTAGCCTTCTGGCGTTGGTCAAGACTGTTCTTTGTGTTCGCCTGAACCGCTTCAAGCTCTGCTAAAGCCTGCTGCTGCGTTAGCTCACCTAAGTCCAGGCGGTCTTTAATTGAGTCCACAAGGTCTTTGTTCGCCTTGGTTTGCCCCTGAATAGCAACTGTCCCTTTCTGGGTGGATTGCCCAGCCTTATCTAAGCTTTCGCTTAGACCCTTCAGTGTTTCAAGCTGATTTTTCTGGATAGCTTCAAGTTGAGCGTTTGGAGCTTTAGCACCTTTGACAGACTCTACAGCAGCGTTCACAAGCTCCTTATTACGCTCAATTTCAGCGTTGAGCTGTTTCTGCTCCTCTGGGGTTGCTGTCCCCTCAGCAACTTTTTTCTGAAGTGCTGCGAGCTTACGCTGTGAATCTTGAACTGTTCGGATAATCGAGTCCGATTGAGTTAGCAAATCTCCAAACTCAACCAACTTATTGTTGTAGCGCTCTTGAGCGGCAGTCGAAATTGCTTGAATTCCAGTTAGATCGCGAAGTCCGCCTCGAACGGCATCTAAACCCTGCTGGAACGGGTTTAACTCCTTGCCTGCCTGCTCAACACCTTGCTGCTCAGTTTGGGGTGTAACTGTGTTCTTTGGTGGCTTGGTTTTGCCGTTCTCCAAGTTGTATACGCGGAGAGCTTCAGTTAGCTTTTCTTGCCCTTTTACCGCGTCCTCCGCCCCGCTGCGAATCGAAGAGTAGGTGTCGGCCACTGCCGCAACCGCCGCCACTGCCGCAACCGCTAGGCCAGCGCTCAGTGCCATTTTTCCAAACGCGGCGGCGCTCGCAAGTTGGGCTTGAGTTGCTGTTCCGGTCGCGATCGCGAGTGCGGTTTTCGCGCTCGTTAAGCTTTTTGTTGCAACAGCACTTGTTACTGTCGCCGCCGTGTCAGCAACTAACGCTGCCGCAGATCTAACCGCAGTTCCGATAATTGAATTGTTGGCAATGTTGAATGCAGCGATCGCAATTGTTGCAGCAGTGATTGAGGTTCCGAGTCCGCCGACCGCAATCACAATTTGCTGAACCGGGGCGGGAAGAGACGTAAATCCGTCAATCAGGGCTGAAGCCGCGTTTAATAGGGGGACAAACGCAATCGCCGCTGTTTCACCAGCTTGGATTCTTACTTTTTCTAAACCGCCCGTGAATTTCTCGATCGCTCCTTGCGCCCCTTGGGTTAACGCGGTCGCAGCTTTCTCGGACGCTCCCTGAAACTCCTGCATTGTCCCGATCGTAGACTTGATTTTCTCGTCGGTTTGACCAATCACTGAAAGCACAGCGCGTGATCCTTGAACGCCAAACAAAGCGCTTAAAATTAACTCCTGCTCTGGTTTCGGGAAGTTTTGTAGATTCGCTTTTAGCTTTTGTAGAACCTGAGTGAACGGGAGGAGTTTGCCGTCAGCCCCGCGCACTTCCTGGTTTAGGAGTTGGAACGCGGCGATCGCTTGTTTTGACCCGCGAGACTTCAGCTCCTCCATCTCGGTTGTCGCACTTGCGGAGGCAAGGTTAATTCGTTTCAGCGCCTCTGCAAGCCCTGTGCCCGCGCTGGAAGCGTCTAACCCAGAAGCCGCCATTAACGCGAGGACAGTGATCGTCTCTTCAATACTTTGACCGGAAGCTTTCGCTTGCCCACCCACGTATTTCAGTGATTCGCCAATTTGAGCGGTTCCGGTGGCGGAAGCGTTAGAAGCCTGAGTGAGTAAGTCAGCAACCTTTGTGGATTCAGTGGCGTTTAGCTGGAACTGGTTCAGAGCAACGCCAATTACCTGCGCCGTAGTTTCTAGGGACTCACCAGACGCGCTTGCTGACAGCGTTACGCCTTTCAAGGCTTTAGTTGTTTGATCTGCGTTGAAACCCTGTTTTGCCAAATTAATCGAAGCCGCCGCTATTTCCTTGTTCCCGAAGGTGGTCGAACCAGCAAGTCGATCAACTTCTGCTCTTAATTTTCCAACCTGCTCTTGACTCGCCTGCGAAACCACCCCAAACGTTCTTAGCTGTTGGTCAAAATTCGCAAATTCCTTGAACGTTTCGGTCGCCTGTCGCGCGGTAGCACCGAGAGCCTGCTGAGCAAACTGACCCGCGCCCAAGCCCACAGCCGCCGCGCCCAACCCGGCAATACCGGACAGTTTCCCGCCTGAAAGCGCCGCGTCTTCACCAATGCCGCCTAAGAACCCACCCCCCGGAGGCGGGGGAAGGTTGACCGCTTTGTAAACGTCTCGAATCTCGCGCTCTAAATCTTTGAGCCGATTTAAATCTTTGTCAGTGACTTCAACTCTCGGCTTGATCAGTATTTGTTGCGCTTCAGATTGCGCCGCACTCAATCTTTGCTGTACCTGCCCTAGTTTTTGGGCTTGCGCTGTATCACCCCTTTGGGTGAATACAGCCTGACTTGTACCGATATCAGCGCCAAGGGTTTGCGACTCAGTGAGAAGCGAATCCAGTCGTTTACGAACGTTCTCCTGAATGTCCGCTGTGAGCCGCCCGTAGAAGAGTTTCAACTGCCTGACGAGGCTTTGACCTTCAACCGGATCATCGACCCGCAACAGTGCTAAATCTCCCTCGACTGCGGCAAGACCTTTGCGCTCATTTTCAAAGGCTTGGCGCTGCGCTTTTCTCAGGTTTTCTTGGTTCTGACGAATTAAATCCTGAGACTCTTTCTGAACCAAATCGTCGAGAACGCTTGTGACATCGACACCGCCTGTTCCCCGTGTCGTTTGCCGATCGATGACTCCTTGCGTTGATGTAATTTGCTTCTGCGTTGCCTCGATAAACCGCTTAAAGAGCTGCTCGTCAATCCGATCGATTTGATCTACTTTTGCTTTAGTCAGTTTATCGATCAGCTTCGTGTAATTATTAACCGCCGCATTGACTAGGTTCTCGTCTAGCTCCGGCGTGTCTCCTACTTTTCTGAAGCGATCTTGTAATTTGTCGATCGCGATTGAAAGCTGTAATTCCAGTGTCTCAAGCAGCCGTCTACGTTTTCCATCAATCGACGAAAACACCTGACCCGGATCTAGAGCCTGAGCGTTAAGATCCTCGCCTCTTGCGATATCCGGTTGTCGGGTTTGGGCGGAGATGCGATCGCGAAGGGCCTGCAGTTTGGGAACAGCGGCAGACGCTGCGATCGCGCCCTTGAGCGGAACAGGGATCGGAAGCTGGGCCGCTAAATTCCCGACTCCAAATCCGGCAATATCCCCGAACAGTTCATCCGCCTGCTGTTTTTCTGAGACGCGATACTTTTCGACTAAATTGCGAATCGCGTCAATCTTTTCCGCGTTCGACTTCTCGCGAAACTCGACAGATTTGCGAAGTTCTATGTATGCCTGCGCGAGCGGGCTGAGGGTGTTGATTGCGGTTCGAGCGGCTAATGCTCCGATCGCGTCCGCTGCCAGCCCTGCAACACTCCCTTGATTCGCGGCAAGTGATGAGGCGGCGAAGCCTGCTGTATTCACCGCTAAGTCTTTGGCTACGGCTTGAACCTTGGGAGTTTGAGCGGCGTTTCTAACGGTGTCGCTGAGCTTGCTCTGCTTCTCAATTTCTGCGAAAGATGCGATCGCGCTATTGAGGGCATCAGCGGTTCGAGCCGCCGCCCGTTTGAGTACCAACAGCCCTTCATCTAGATTGCCCAGTCCGACCGAGAGATCTAACGCCTGGGCGTTGAGGTCTTCGCCTCTTGCAGCCTGTTCCTTGCGGAACTTGCCAACTTCTTTGGCGACTAATCCTTCTTTTCGGGAGAGCCGACCTTTCACGCCCCCGAGTTGACCAATCGCCCCAGAGTTATCCCCCGCTGATTTCAGTTGCTCAATCAGCCCGTCAATGTCGCGCTTTGCGTTGAGCGCAAGTTTCTGAATCGTTTCTTCGTAAGCATTGACTAATCGAGCGTCTCCAGACTTAATCGCTTCTTTCAGTTTTTGATAGGCTGCGGCAAATTCTTGGTCTAACTTCTTCGCTTGTGCGATCGCGCCGTCAATTTCTCGGCGAGTTGCTTTCGGCTCAATTCGGTCAGCCTGTCCGGTTTGAACAGAGGTTGCGGCGACATCAATCGCCCCGCGGTTCTGCACTCTTGATTCTGCGGTATCAGCTTTGACCTTAACCGCATCAGTTGCGACCGCCGCTTTGTCGATCGCATCACTTACCGCGTCGGTAATCACTCGCGCTGTTCGCCCTGCAAGAGCGGCAACAGTGCGCCCGCCCACTACAGCTACACCTGTTTTTGCTAAAACCACGGATGCGCCTGCAACGGCAACATCAATCCCGGCGGTAACAGATCCCGCGATCGCGCCTTGTAATCCGAGAACATTCGGCACTGCTCCCGCGATCGCACTTGCGGCAGACGCACTTGCTGCGTTTCCGAGCGGAACTAGCGCGGATGATGCAAGTTGTGTAGCTGCTCCGACTGTTGCAGCGCCGCCGGGTAAAAGAGCGGTTGCCGCTCCGAATGCGGCGGCGGGAAGGGCGACATTTTTACCGACTGATTTAATGGTGCGACCAGCGGGGATAATATCCAGCGCCAAGCCTTCCATCGCTTCCGCGACTTTGTACCCTGTTTTCGCGATCGCAACTGTCGCCTTGGCCGCTGCCCCCGCGCCCTGAGCTAAAGCCGCTGCTGGAGCTTGAAGCGTTTCCCCGACCTGACGAATTGTAGAGACGGTTTTCTGCGCTCCCTCCGCTACGGCGCGAGCAGCTTGCCCGGCCCCTTCCGCAACGGATGCAGCCCGCTCTCGAATTGTGGGCTGATCTTGTCTGAGAGTGCGTTTCTCCGCCTGGGCGCGAGGCTCAACTGGGACAAGTTCGCGCTCATTCTGTTTGAGATCGAGAGGGATTTGTAGGGGTTCTGGGGTTTTTAGTTTCTCGATTTTGCCGATAATCGAAGTGATGACGGCTTTGACGGCGGTGTTCGCCTGCTGTAACTCCGCCTGCAACTGGGCGATCTCCGCCTCAGTTGCGGTTCCCGCCTGCTGAGCTGCTTTTTCTGAAACTGCGCGAACTTTTGAGAATTGCTGTTCGTAGATTTGGATGTACTGAGCGATTGTTTGCCCTAAGTCTGCTCCTTGCTCCGCCGCGGTTCTTTGTAGAAGTTTAATCGCGGTCAAAAACTGCTGTTTTACGGGCGCGATATCTTGCTGCGCAGCAATATCGGTGATTGCCTGTAAATTCTGCTGTTGTTGACGTTGCTGCAAGACCCGCTCAGTTCCGCGACTCGCCTGAACTTTTGCGTTAAGTTCTACTGCGCGCCGCTCCGCCGCGTATCTTCCTAGCTCAGGCGCAATCTGTGAAAGCTCTTGCTGAGTCGCCTGCACCTGACGCTCTGTAACGACACGGTTTTGTCTTGCCGCATCAATTCCACGGGCTGAGCCAAAGTCAAAATCTTGAGCGTGCGCGAGTTCCTCGGATAAGACCCGGATCTGTTTTTCGGTGAGGCTATTTTTTTGAATCGCCTCAAACATCTCCCCAGTAACAACGATCGCGTTTAGCGCAGGTTGGTAGAGTGACGCTGCGTTCTCGCGCTTCAGTAACGCATCATTCACGACTAAGCGGGGAAGCTTTTCAGGGTTAATGTTTCCAAGCGTGGCTTGAGCAACATCTAGAAACGCTTGGGATTGTCGCTCTGGTAAAACCTGCTCAACGCGTCCCCTCGCTGTGATACTCGCTTGGCGCGCCTCCTCAACTGCGCGAGTTGCAATTTGACGAGACTTAGACAGCGCGGTAATCGTCTGCGAGAGGCTTTGTAAATCAGCCCCGGCAAATCTCAGATCTTCTGCGATCGCGCTAATTGCCTCGGTTGACTGCCCGGACTTCTGCGCCTCATCTAGTTTCTGATTGATTTTCTGATAGCGTTTCTGCGCCTGATTAAATTCAGACTGGCGCTCTTGAATCTGCTGTTCTAGCGCAGCGAGTCTTTGAGTTGCGGCGGTTTCGATGCGGCTTAATTGCTCGATAGCTTGCCGCCATTCTTGTACCGCCTGCTCCCGAATTTGCGGGGTTCGAGCTTCGCGTGATTGCTGCTGAGTGCCGCGCACCGCAAGCCCTTCTCGCAAAATGTTGTCTTGCCCGATCGTATCGGTGACACTTTGCCGTAACTGCCCCGGCGCTTCCCGAACTTGCGCTAAGACGTTCTCTAGTTTTTTACGAAGTTCTTTGTCGTCAATTTTGGCAATTTGCGCCTCAAGAATATCCGGCAGTCCTTGCAGCCGAGATGAAACCGCGCCCGTAATCGCTGATCCGATCGCGCCTCCTACTTTCTCAGCCAGTAGTTCAGAACTCCCCACACTCTGAGAAAGTGAGTTTTCTAAAGCGTTCGATAACCCCTGCCCGAACTTAGCACCGATTGGGTTCGTAATCGACTGAACTAGACCAAACCCAATCCCTGATAGAGCAGTCGAGGCTACTGATCCGATCGCGCTAAACGGCGCGGCGGCAATATTGCCCAGTGTCCCTAAGATGTTGCCCTGCTTTAGATTCTCAAAGCCCTTTTGAATCGAGCTGGTAATCGAATCAGTCAATGCCCCGCTAATTCCGAGCGGATCAGGATTGTTTGACGCGGCAGAGCGATCGCGGTAGGCTCCATTCGTGGCTCGAATTTGTTGGGCCAGTTGGCGTTCAAGCGCAAGCTGGTCAGATAATCCAGACTGGACATCTTTGAGCGATCGTGTAACTGCGCTGTTCGACCTTGTTAGTTCCTGCCCGCCTCGAACTAATTGCGAGATTGCCGCTTCCTGCCGCTCTAGTACTGCGGTCGCCTGCTTTGTGGCAGTTTCAATTGATTTCTGAGCCTGCTCAATCTGGCGGTAAGCGCTAATGATGTCGCCTAAGCCAGTGGTCTTAAACTCGAAAATTTCTTCTGAAACTGCCATTGCTCTTAACCTTTAGGGATCACATCGTCAGGGTTCGGAAAATAGAGCTTTTGCAGCACCCCGAAATGCTGCGCTCCAGTTGAGTCGGTGTAGGAGTGAACTAAGCCCGCCACAATATGTGGGCTTAACCATTCGGGCTTAATGTTTGCGAGTTCACAGAGATGGAGCGCGATTTTATAAAGTTCTTCATCCCGCGAGATTGCTTCGATAAAGTTCACCCCTTGAGGACAGCGCCGCCAGAACAATCGATAGAGTTCGCGGAACTCATCGAATTGGGTTGCTTTGATGCCTGGGATAATGCGGCTCCACCCGTCGCGATCGGTGAATCGAAACTTGGGGAACTCTGCATCAAACATCGGTCGGAACCAACTCTTCCAGGATTTGCAGACCTTGAGCGATGAATGAATCCTTTTGATTCACCTGCTGCTGAAGGGAAGCGTTTGTCGCATTGAGTACCGCATTAGCAGATAGTAAAGAAGCGATCGTGGTCATTAAGGTCGCGATGTTGGGATCGGTCTGCTCCTGCGCTTGCTGCAAAATCGCGAGGGATTCATCAATACTGGGCGGAATCGCTGGGCGCTCGGTGAGTAGGGCATCAGCAAGATAGGCTTTGATGGTTGTCAGTTGCTCTAAATGCTCGGTCATGATTTTTCCTTAATCCGTTGAATGTCCTGTTTTACCAGTTTTATCGCGGTTGAGATCGCCCCGTCTTCAACGGGCTGACCATCCTGACTAAAGTGATGCGGTCCATCTTTGAAACGCTCAGTTCCTTCGCGAGCAATTTTACGAGCGACGAGAAAAGGCGGAATCCCGCGAACTTTTGCCCACCTTGCTAAATGCGAAGTGTCGCCATAGGGCGGGAATTTACCCGGTGCGCGACCCTCTAAAGCCAGTAATCCGTAAGGCTGTCCGGTTTCGGTTTTAGCGTCATTGACGATCGTGAGTTCAATATCTTTGCCTTTTAAGCGCGTGTTGATATCCCACGCCCCTGCCGCTTTCCCCGTATCTTGCGGGGTGTCAGATTGCAGGGTTGCCGCAGCATCAATAAAACGAGTTTCGATCGCGTCTTGAATCTGCGGCAGTAACGATTTAAATCGATTTGCCACATAGTCCGTCCGCCTGTATCGAATCTCCATACTTCAAATCGGACAGCGTGTCCGTTTTCAAATTGTGATTTCTTGAAATCCCATCTGCTCGAATGAGGTAATGGGTTCTGCTTGCTGCTCGGTTGGTCTGGTCATTCCCCAGGCTTTCAGGACATCTTCATCTTTGATTTCTGCCTGTTTCGGCTTTCCAGATCGCATTGCTGAGAATTGCTCTAAAACGCCCTGCAATTCATTCCACGGGGTTGAATCAACAGTTTGTTTCGCTTTGGCAAAGTCCATCTCTAGCAGCATCAAAGCCGCGATCGCGCGGTGATACTGATTCGAGGGATCTTCGACAATTTTTGCTTCTGGATCAGTGGCGGGAAACTCCATCTGAACAATCAGACCATCATTGCCCTCATGCCGAAATAGCAGTCCTTCGAGTAATTCCCAGTTGCACCACTCCGGATCAACGCCTGCAAGTAACAGCATTGAATTTGCGCGATCGCGAAACTCACGGTTCGAGTCATACAGCACTGACCCTGGTAAATCGGGGCTGGCTTGAATGATGCCCCAAGCGATCGCCCGGTATTCTAAAAACCGCAGTCGGTTGGGCAGAGACAGACCCTCAATAATGCGGAGTTTACCCGTGCGATCGCGCCAGTGGATTTCGTCTTTAAAGAATTCTCGAATAGCCATAGTTCAGGCGGTGGCGAGGAATGCTGTGCGCCACCGTCTAGGAATTATGCAGCCTTTCGGAACATGCGGACAGGTGAACGATTTGCGCCTTTGACCACAGCGCGATATTCGAGTGTCACTCCGGGATCTCCACCGATCGGAAGCTCGAAGCCACCGGAGGGAGATAAGTCCATCTCAACCATGACGATTTCAGGCTCAGTCGAGCAAAGAACACCGCGGAATAACAGGTTATTCAACCGCCGTGGCGAATCAGCAATGCCGAGGGATTCTAGACCCGATGCGACAATTTCATCGACCGAGTACTTAATCGGCGCGCCTGCGAGTCCTGCGTTAAAGGTGAGTGTCCCAGCGGTGTCGTCAAGTAGAACCTGATTGACGGTCGGAGTTCCAGTCGTGACGACTTCTAAATAGCGAGGTAAACCCCAAGTGCCACCTGCATAAACAGAGACTTTGACATCATCAACTTCAGCGTCTACCAGCTTCGTGTCAGTGATTTCAGGATCTCCGATCACGGGCACTGAGGTCATTTTGAAGTTAGAGATTTTGCTGTTTGGAGCAGCCGCCCAAGTTTCGCCCATCAATAGAGCGATCGCATCAGAGCGAAGTTTCTGAACTTCAAACGAAACGTTCCAAGTCGATCTCGTGATGATGGTATCGAGGATTTGTACCTCACAGGTTCCGTCCACGGTTCCCTCGACTTCGGTTTCTTCGACTTCTTTCGAGATGGTAGTACTGATAATCGGTAGGTCGATTAATGCTTTCTGTGTTGGAGTGGAACCAGGTCCGATGACTGGGTTGTCGGTAAAGAAGCCTTTTGCTTCAAAGTTGCGAATCGTCATAATAGGTTGGGGTTCAAAAGTTGTTGACCCTTTCTAATGGCGATTTAGCGGCTATAGTTCAAAATGTTCACGAACTAATCCCGAAATGCTCCTGAAATGAGCAACACAAACTCACAGAAGCGTGAAAATCAAGCTAAGCTGAGCTTTTACATTGAGCAGGCTGGAAAAGAGGACTTTGAGCAATGGTGCGATCGACACGGCTTAGATATGTCTACTGTTTTGCGCGGGTGGATTGCGAACAAGGAAGCGATCGGGGTGTGGATTAAGAATCAAGGATATCAACAATGAACAGAAAGACACTGCATTACAAAGTCACGATCGAAGAGGTCTGCGAAGTCGAGTATGAAACCTCTGACTGGGCAGTAGTGTCCGAGGAGGACGGGAAAAAGAACTACGGCTATCAGCCCCGCCGCACAGAAGTTAAAGTTCAAACTGGGGAGATTTTCACTCAGCAGGTGAAGGAACTGGACTTGAGCAAGGTTGTACTGGCGGTAAATGGGCTGCCAGGAATAGAAAAGCAAGAGTAAATCTCTTCAGCGTCCGGCGGCTCCGAGAAATCCAAACTCGGAGCGCTGGCGATGGATTATCAAGTGAAAGAGATCGTGGCTAAGAGCGGAGACATTCTTGTTCTCACGGATTACAACAAGCTGGTGAAGTATCTGAGTCGATATTGTCTTGACTTTCAGTTTGTTGATTGGAATTCGAGATTCGATAAAGATTCGATCGTTGCAGCGTTAATAGATGCTCCAAAGATCAAAAGTATTTCTCGGAAAACCCCCAAAATTGTAATTGGTGATGAGTGCGATTACGAGATTGCAAAGGCGTTTCGTAATGGAGCGATCGAATATATCAAAAAGCCGTTTGATTTTTGTGAGGTGATGCTCAGGATCAACGCTGCATTAGGGCATCTTTTAGAAGTCGAAGAAATCCCGGAAGAAAAGAACCGTTTCAGATCTGAGAGACAAAGGCAGTTGTATCAATTCTTTGTTGATAATTCACAGCGAATTTTAACTGCTTCAGAGATTCGCGAGTTTCTAGGAGTCTCGACAATTGATGATGCAAAGCAATATATCTATCGACTCAGAGCGAAAGGTGTCGTAATCGAAAACCATTGGAAGCAGGGTTGGAGCTTGCAACCTGGAAACTCATCAAATCAGACAGCGTGACCGATTTCAGCCTCTCTTTTTGCAACAAATAATTTCAAGTCTGTGCAGCTTCGCGTATTCCCGTAGCTTGGTTTCGGGATCTTTCAAGATCGTACTTTCTGGCATCACGAAAACTTGCATCCCTTCATCTGGAGTAAGATAAGCTCGCAGCCGATCACCCGGATCATTTAGATCAAAAATTGTTGTACCTTCCTGCACCACCACATCCTCTCGTTTGGATGGAGTAATTAGCCGCAGTTGATAGGAACCAAAAGGACGTGTCCAACCGAGATGAGAATCCTGAAACCCGTTTGCAAGCGATGACAGTAAAGGAGATTGTAAACCATGTACCTGTGCAAACCAGTTGAGATTATTGGTTTCGTATAGTTTGCCGTCAGGAGAACGGAACACGCGCACTTTCATTGGTAGAGATGGATCAATCAGCGAGGTTCGCCTTTTCAGTTCATCGATCGATGGAACAAGCTCAGAATGACCAATCGTTTCGACGTGGCTTTGTTTAAGCAGTGCGTTCTCCTCTCGCTTAATCTCACGCAGCACAAACTGACGTTCAACCCCTAATACTCTCGCAGCTTCGCGGGCACTCCGGTAAATCTTCTTCGATCTAAGATCTTGTACCTCAACACGCTTCTTTTTCAGGGGTTGAGCCGCGCATTTCTCAGCAAGAGCGCGATCTCCTAAAATCTCGCTCAACCTATCGATATCAATGCCTGAGAACCGCCAAAAATGCTCAGTGCAGAATTCATGTAGCGCAACTCGATAAATGACACATTGACCTGTTATGCCTCGCGCAACCATCTCTGTTTTGAGTCCGCGCTTTTTCCAGACACGAATACGATCTACTGGGACATCTAACCGTTTAGCGAGATCGGTCATGCTCCATCCGTCATCAACACACTTCACGGATTTTGCAAGGCGCGTAATTTTAACTTTTAGAGCAACATCAGTGCGATCTGTCCATCCGTGGTGAGCAGCCGCGACGTGGAATGACTCATAGATTTTTGCTGTGGGCATCTTGCCGATTCTTGATTTAAGAAAATCTAGTTCGGCATCGCTCCATATGTTTATAGAATTCGCTTGTGCAGAGAGCTTGCGGGCGCAAACACTAGAGCAGGTTTGGGGAATGCGACTTGGTTTCTTCCAGAGCGCAAATATGCGATCGCAAACCTGACAGCGTGATTTGAATTCAGGGAACACAAGTTCTTTGCTAATGTCGTCACGATAAGGCAGTGCATTACGCTCTCGCTTGTAGGTCTGAGTCTTGAACCGATGATCTTGTTTGGCTGCTTCAATTTCGACCTGTGCTTTGCTTAACCAGCGCTGAATTGTCGTCGGATCAACTTCAAACCATGCAGCAGCTTCTTTCTTTCGGAGTCCGTTTAATTGAGTTAGGAGAAGGACTTCACGTGACGGGTAAGTTAATTGATTCAGAATTGCCTTGAGTTGAACTTGCTCGTCATCGGGTTCTACAACAATAAGATCGTCAGCAACGATGTCTAGTCGAGTTGTTTCTGAATCCGAGCTAAGCGGAGCATCAAGGCTCTGAATATATTGCCGTCGTTCACCTCGGCGATGTCGGATCAACTCTCCTTTAGCGCTTCTGATGTAGTGGAGGATTTCGCCTTTGATGTACGGGACTGCAAAGGTACTAAACGCAAACCCTTTCGATTCATCGAATCGCTCGACAGCTTTCATTAAGCCGATCGTCCCAATACTTACAAAATCATCAAACGTCTCAGCCTCACTGCTAAACCTGCTGGCAATTTTGCGAACCAAGTTAAGGTTTTGTTCAGCGATGCGCTGAATTTCCCGCCTCGTTTGTGTTGTCATTGTGTAGTCGAAAGTATGTCAAATTACTGCTACTTGCCACAGTACGGACTTGATCCGCGCGTGATGAGCTATTTACGATCGCGCGGATGGAGTGTTCGCAAGCGCCGGAAAGTTCCGACTTGGATTTTAGTCGATCGTCTAAGCGGTTGGTCAAGCTTCATTTACTGGGATAGAAACTACGGTTGGGGCAGTTCGGACAATGTTCCGTTCTTGGAGATTCGTGCGGCTTTGCAAAATCCAAACCGAACAGAGAATCGTGAGGTATAAGAGAACCTCACAAAACAAGACCGAAAAATGTTGCCCCACCTTCGCCAGATTGCTCCCGAACCAACCCAAGTACAAGTCAAGAAGAGATTGGCTGAAATCCTGAGAGGTTATGTTCGCGGCGCGGTTCCGTCGCAACGATATGCAGTGTTGAAAGAAGCCAAGCAATACGCGATCGCGAATAATCTAGAACTTCCCGTCTGGGTGCAACCTGAGCTAAGTCGAGCAGCACAGAATCTTCTGAAGGGTTTCACAGAGTTGTGCTGAGTTTGGATATTTGAAAACGGTCAGCCTGTCCGATTTCAATTCTCTTTAAGCCATTCGCCTACAAACTGGTAAAGATTCTCA
Source organism: Leptolyngbya boryana PCC 6306 (assembly GCF_000353285.1). Classification (NCBI taxonomy): domain Bacteria; kingdom Bacillati; phylum Cyanobacteriota; class Cyanophyceae; order Leptolyngbyales; family Leptolyngbyaceae; genus Leptolyngbya; species Leptolyngbya boryana. The sequence continues at coordinate 4,776,887 of NZ_KB731324.1, read as the reverse complement.
GGGAAGGGGTGACATACCCAGAAATCCTGACTAATCAATGTTTGAGCACTTGGAATCCAAGCATCTTTAGGTTTTCCTTTTTTACGATCGCGATAGTTGTGAACCACAAAGCCGTTTTCAACCGGTTCAACTACTGCGTCTTTGACGAGTTCCCGTAATTGCTTTTGGCATTCTTCACGAGCGATGCTGATTTGTAAGTCTAAAAGTTGCTGTTGCTTAGTTGTCATGATTTGTACTCCTTAAGCCGCGATCGCATCAGCAAGAGAACCCACTCCAAGAACCGCATACACATGCTTGCAGGGCTTTTGATGTTGCTGGTAATCTTCGCAGGTGCAAGCAAACTGGGTATTCACAACGTACTGGGATTTCTTTTCCGTGTTGTAGACATTGAAAACGCCAGACTGAAATTTAACAGTCTCAACAATGAGTGATTTTGCGCCAGCCTTGCGAAACTCAACGAAATCCCGCTCGAATGCTTTCTTGCTGATGAAGGTAGAGCAGCGACCTTTGCGGGTTCTGTAGGTAACTTGAACGACGTTCTTCAGTTCGCGAACTGCTTCGATTTTAGTAGCGAGGCTTGCGAGGATTCTTTTTGCTGCGGATTTGGTGAACATATCGTTTTTCCTAGTTGCTGATATGCCCATCTTGCCGTGTACACACGCTAAATGAGAGCGATAGAACTACGGAACTTAATCAAAGCTGAGTAACGTACAAACACTGAGCTTATCCACGTGTATACACGCTACCCTAGACAAGAAGTTTAATAGACCTGAAAAATGCCGATCGAAGATCATCAGTTCCAAGGTTTCGGGGTTGGAACCTCTCGCAAGGAAGATCCTATTACCGTGCGGTTTCCAAGTGAAGTCACACAAATTCTGAGGGATAAGTCGAAGATCAACGATCGACAAACCTACATTCGTAATGCAGTAAAACGCCAGTTAATCGAAGATGGCTTGCTGCATGTCTCAGAAAACAATGATCTAACGTATAACGGAAGCACCGAAGAATAGACCCTTTAGTAATGCTGACCCCGAGACAGAAACGATTTACAGAACAATTCGCGATCGATTTCAATGCCGCTGCTGCGTATCGACGGGCAGGATACCAACCCAAAAACGACAAAGCGGGGCGGTCTGCGGCTTCTAGGCTGTTGGCGAATGTTAACGTTCAGGCTTATCTTGCCGAATTGCAGGCAAGACAAGCGGAAAGACTGCAAATTGACAGCGATCGTGTCCTCACAGAGTTTATCCGCATTGCCTTGTGTGACATCACTGATGTGATTAGTTTTAACGAAAGCGGGGTCAAGCTGAAAGACTCAGCAACACTTGGTAAAGATGTCACTGCCGCGATTAAATCGATTAGCGTAACGACGATGACGATTCCAGTAAAGGACGGGAATCCAATCGAAAAAGTAACAACGACGATCGCGATGCACGATAAATTGAGAGCTTTAGAAAAACTTGCCGATCGCTTCGGAATATTCAAAGAACAAGTCGAAGAATCTGCCCCCGATGGTATTGAGTTAGAACTAATTACACCCGATGACGATAGCGAAGACGCAAGTTCTGAAGCATCAGCTTAGTTTCTGCAACGATTTCACGAGTAAATATCTCGCGTTGGTCGCAGGGTTTGGAGCAGGAAAGACCAAAAGCCTAATCCTGAAAACGATTCTATTAGCCTCAAAAAATGTCGGAACGGATGGAGCGCTCTACAGTCCAACGCATACCCTCGCAAATGACACGCTGATTCCTGAGATGGATGATCAGCTTGAGGCTTTGGGTATCCCCTACAAATTTCGTGCGTCTCCCTTGCCGTCCTACACCCTGTTTTTCCCGAATGGTAAAACTCGCGTTTTAGTTCGCAGCTTTGAGAACTGGCGGCGGATTCGGGCCAATAACCTCAGCTTTGCTTGTGTTGATGAAATTGACGTGGTTGAGCCGCGTATTAGTAAACCCGCGTTCAAGTTGCTAATGGGGCGGATTCGCGTCGGTAAGGTGCGGCAAGTGGCTGTCGTCAGTACGCCCGAAGGTTTCGGGCTGCTGTGGGAGTTCTTTGTGAAAGAGGCGGCGGGAAAAAGCGATCGCAGACTTATTCATGCCAAATCAACCGATAATCCGTTTCTGCCGGAGGACTTTATCGAGTCGCTGCTCGAAAACTATCCGCCGCAACTGATTCGCGCTTACCTGAATGGGGAATTTGTAAACCTGACCCAAGGCGCGATTTATACCAGCTTCGATCGCGCGCTGAACAATTGCCTGGATGAACCGGATCTCGAATACCTACATCTCGGCATGGATTTCAACGTGGGCAAAATGGCGGCGGTCGTTCATGTTTTTCGGATGCAGGAGCCGCGGGCCGTGGATGAATTTGTGAATCTTCAAGACACACCTGCGATGATTGTCGCGATTAAGGAGCGCTACCCAGACCACGCGAAGCAAGGATTAATCAAGGTTTATCCAGACGCGAGCGGGAATAATCGCAGCACTAAGAACGCTTCTGAGTCTGATATCGCGCTATTGAAGCAGGCGGGCTTCGAGGTCATTGTAGATAAGACAAATCCGTCAGTGCGCGATCGCATTAATGCAATGAACGCGGCCTTCTGCAATGCGAAGGGGCAGCGCCGCTATCGAGTGAACGCGCTGCGGTGTCCTGAGTATGTGCAGTGCCTAGAGCAGCAGGTTTGGAAAGATGGGCAGCCGGATAAGACACAGGGGTTTGATCACCTTAATGATTCTTCGGGCTATTTCATATCGAAGGTGATGCCGATCTCTGAGGTCAGTCATGAGATGTCCGCGCCGATTGGATCTGTAAGATCTCGAAATCGGTCACGCTGACCGATTTGAGTCACTGCTCCCCAGCTTGCTGCCTTCGCTTACGAGCGGCCCATTCTGCTTTATACTTGCGCCGTTTCTCTGACTTCTCAAAGTCGGTGCGCTTTTTCCACTCCACTTGGCGATCGTTGGAGTTCTCATATTTGCGAGGTCTACCACGCCCCCGCTTTGGCTCCTCACTCATGCGTATCTCCCGTCGGCTCACCCCGACCAATTCCAAATTGACGTAAAGTGGCGGCAACATCTGAGAGATCACTGCCGCAGTAGTAATACTGTCGATCGCGCAAATTTGCGAGATAGTAACCTTCCGCGCCGAGCTTGAGGCGGAATAGCTCTACCGCGATCGTCTCGTCACTCAGCCCAAAAAGCTGCTCTCGATTTTCAACCCAGTCGCTAGATCGATCAGATGGGCCGTAGAACACTTTGCCGTGGCGAAAATGCCACCCCTCTCGATCTCGCTTCACAACTCGAAAATAACTAGGGTAGATAATTCGTGTCATCTGAGGTATTCTCCGGTTAGGAAAGCCCCCCAAGTGCGAGTTGGGGAGCCTTGTTTACGGTCTAGTTACGGTTCTTAAGATCCCGCGTTTCAGAGTCATCGTCGTCACCGACTTCCTTTAACAGGTCGTCTGTACTCACGATTTTCTCTTGACCCGGTTCCTCGTCGTTATCTTCCAGCCAGGTATCTTCGTAGATGTGGTGGAAAGTTTTCGACGGGTTGTAGTCTTGAGAACCGTTCCCGTTTCCATTGGACTGAACTATGTTGTTAACCTCTCCTTTGAGGGGGATAAACTGTTTTCCCTCATGCTTTTATTGTAGTGTCCACCGCTCCAAGATAGTTGGGCGTAATTACTGAATTTTGTGGTGTCTACAAATCCGCGCAAATCGGTCACGCTGTCCGACTTGCGCTATCGCTTCCCAAAGCCGGAGGATCGCATTATGAGTCAAGAAATTAAACTCACTGTCCTGTTTAGCGGGGAAAGTGTGATCGAGATTGCCGAAAACTACGATCGACATCTAACTGAGGTCAGAAGGCAACTTCCAGTGATTCAAAAAGCCGAGCTTTATGACCACATTAATCGAGTAACTTTAGGAGTCTGGAGTGAGTTGCCAACCCTCGATCAGATTTGCCTAGCAATTAACAAAGAGCGGGTTGAGCGAGATCGGAATGCGATAGAGGATAGATCGATAGATGTTCGAGTTAGGGCGCTTATCTTCGAGAATACTCTTAGCCCTACGCTTCCGGGCTTTCCTCACCGATTGCTGATTTACTAGAGAAATTATGGCTTACGTCGAGATTAGAGAAGTTGAGTTTAGTGACGCGGCGGTTCCCGACGATCGCAAGCAGATTATTAAAGATTTCCTGCTTTTGTGCGATGCTGATGCCTCGGCGGAGACAAAATTCACTCTCACTTTTGATCCTAAGCAGGCGCTGCCAGCAATGGGCGGTTACACTTCTGACAGGCTTCAGTTAGAGAGCGAAATCAAGGCGCTATCCCCCATCAGGATTAAGGCTGACTCTGGCCATGAGTTCTTGTTAGAAGAGCCTGAGCTTTGGATTAGGAGCGATCGGTCTTATCTTTGGTTTGCAAGGTTTACGTTATTCGTCTAAGGCGATTCTTGATTCACGGGGTATTCGAGCTTTTTTGAGGTAAGCGTAACGTGATGCATTTTCTAAACTTCTATGTCTTGCAATGGCTGTTCATCCGCCTGTGCCGCGTACAAAGTGATGAAAGTGACGGCGGCAAGTTTTTGGGGTGGGGAATCGTTGGGCTTGTACCGCTTAGTGGCTACTTTGGAAGCCCCTGTAAAAGCTGGCGTAATGGGTTCCTGCTGTACTTTGGGAAGTAACGGTGAAAGCTATGATCGCTGATCTTCCCAAATCGGACAGCGTGACCGATTTCAAGCTTCCGCGAGTAATATGAATTCCATTGCTTGCGCCACAGCGCAATACTTGAGAGCAGGACAGCGAAGCTTGTGAAAACAATTATTGAAGCATCGGAAGCATTAACCTACGCGCCTGCGCTGAGCCTATACGGGGCGGCGCTCGAAAGCGCGATCGTCTCAACACAGTTCTTAATCGAAAGCGTCCTTGGCGCGAATCGCCCTCTGAGTCCTACAAAGTTTACTGAAACACTAAATCTCTCCGGTGACGGCAGAGCGTACCTCGCAAACCTGCCGATTTTACCGATCGCTGAAGAGACTCCGATCCGCGTCAAGATTCGAGGCGGAACACTGCCGAGCTACAGCCTAGACGCGCCTGTTGCTGGGTGGGTTGACCTTGATCCTGAACAAGCTGAGATTGATTCTAAGACGGGGGAACTGCAGATTTTAGGGTACGGGTTACTACAGCCCTCGCTTTACTCAGCCGCGCCAGCGGGGATTTATTCTTCAAGCCCACGTCGCACCCGGCCCACACAGCGGCCCCAAACTCCTGCAATTCAAATTGATTACTGGGCGGGGTTCGATTTTACGAGTGAAGAGGCCGAGGTAATTCGGATTAAACAGATGTTCGGGCAGGTTCTGATCCTGACTCAAACAGACGCAGGAAACGGTGTTAAGCGGCGTAAGGTGGATGGAGAATACGAAGTCGAGTATCAAAATCCGGTACTCCTGCTAAATTTGGAAAACCAGCGAACGACTGGCAGTATTCAGCTCGACAATCTACTCACCTTCTTTCACCAGTACAGACCGCGATCTTATGCAGCGTAGTCAACTCCCCGGTTCTCGCATTAAAGAGCTTCGGATTCAGCAGGGTCTATCACTCCGCCGCTTAGGTGGTAGCGCCTTTGTTAATGCCTCTACCCTCAGCCGATTAGAGCAGGGGAAAACGAGGTGCAGTAGCTACACGATTGCTCAGGTAGCGAAAAGCCTTTCTGTTTCTCCGGTTGAAATCGACCCCGACTTTAATCAGAAAGTACTCGCGGAGCTAGCCAGCATTGAGGCGGATTTGAAGCGGATCGAAGAGTATCAGGGGAAGGTTTCGGAATTGCAATCGTCGATCGCACATCGGCAAAGGATGATCGTTTCATGCCTGCTCGGTGGTCAGGTTGCAAGCTAGTCTTCCGCCCAGTACTGCCAGATTTTTCCATTGCCCATCATTTCATCGTAGGCATGCTGAGCTTCTACGATCGTGTAACCCTGCCGAATGAGTTGATTCTGAATGCGAAGACGCTCTTGGGTTTCTTGGGGCTGCGACTCTACGAGCTGCTGGAACTCGCGATCAACTTGAACTGAGTAGATTAGATTGCGAACAAAACTGATCATTTGTGTTTGCTCCACGATCTCGCCTTTTGCTATCAAACCCAAATCCGTCCAAGAAATTTCAGTTGCGGCTGAAATTTTGTAAAAATCTTTGCAACGGGCGTTAGAGATGCGATCTCATTATCCCAACTCAAAATACTGGGATGGCAACACCCACTAGACGCAACCTTATTCAACGCCTGTGGAGCTTCTTTACGGCAGGCACACTCACATCAGCGGATAACAGTTCGCTGCAAGGATCACAGTACCCGATCGGCAATCGGCAGCGCAGGCGATCAACTCTGCCGCTACCAGAGCAACCAATTCGCCCGATTTATGGTGATTTGAGTATTTCCCAAGAATTAGTTGAAATGCGGACGTGGAGCTATGAGATGCGCCACTCGATTTCAATTCTGTCGCGAGACTGCTTTCAGCAAATCGACGGGCGATCCGCTTCATGGCGAATTGCTGAGACGTTAGAAGACGGGCGGAAGGTCCACCCGGATGTGATTGCGATCGGGCGAGATATAGCTGCTCGGCGGAATGGGAAAACCTTAGTTCTTGGCGGAGATCGCTTACAGCGGGCCGCGCGGGACATGATGAGCTATGGGGACGGCTTTTTAGAATTTGCGATCGAGCGGGAAGGGATCGGGCCGAACGACTGGGGAATTTCAAGATCGCTCTATCTACCCTCGCTCTCGATGTTTGTCGATGAAGACGAGCATGAGGAGCCTGGGATGTACCGCCAGCAGGAGAGAATAACGCCGAGCGATACAGATCGTTTAATTCACCCCGTTAAAATGCTTCAGTTCTCTTACGAGAAAGATCGGCTCTATGGCAATCCGATTAGCTTCCAAAGCTCAGAACCGTGGCGCAAGATTAAGGCGGCTTCGCCAGATCTCGAAGACGCGGCGCGAGAAGTTGCGATCGCGCCGTGGCTTCACGTCATGCCGCCCGATAAAGATGAGCGTTACCGAGAGCAGTATCAGCAGCGCCATGAGTCACTTTTGAATGATGGAATTGTTACGAATCTCTATCTGCTGAGCGGGGCAGATGTCCGCAAAGCAATGAGCGGGGTGAATGTTCTTAAGCCTTTAGTTGATTACTATTTGAGCCTGCGCTATCAAATGCTCCCGCCGGGATTGCCGCACTATCTGTTCCCTGGGCTGGGGTTAGAGTCAAACTCAGGCAAGGAGATTGCGAATCAGCCCGCACTTGCTTACGCCCGTATGATTGCCAATCTGCGATCGCACCTTTCAGAGCAGATTAAATGGTCGGTTAGCGTTGAAATCGTCCTCAAAAAAGGATGGGATTTTTACATATCTGATGGGCAGTACTTTGATATTGCTTGGGGCGATTGGTTTGTAACAGGGTTTGAGCAGATGCAGCAATCGTCTCAACCGACTCCAACAGAGCAGGCGCTGCTTAATGCTTCGCTGATCCTGAGAGATCCATCGGTGGAGGACTTACCCGCGATCGATGCGGCACTGCTCACACTCAATCTCAGAATGTCAGACGGAGTATCAGATCAAGATTTTCGGCGGCTGTGGGATGCAGCAGTCGAGCTTCGTTCTGTCCGCAATCAAATCAAAGTCCCCGTCTAAAACGGACAGCCTGTCCGATTTCAATTCACTTAGTAGAGCTGTAACTATGGAAGCCATCACAGAAGAGCAACTATTCGAGGACGTGAAAGCGCTCGTCGGGAACTACCTAAAACAAACCCCTGTTCAGAAAGAGATCCCGCTTAGAATCGCCCAGGCGACAGATACGAGCGGACTTGATTTGCACATGGGCGAGCCAACTCCGCAGCAGCTTGAGAAGATTAATCAATACACGGGCGAAACTTGGGAAGCTTCGGAATGGTTTGTTTGCGCGTGGCACGCTTCGGATAATTTAGTCGATCGCTCTCGCGAGCGCTGGCATCTCAATATCTTGCAGCAGATGACGCGGGGGCAGGCTGGGCGCGTCTTGATGACCGATCACAATCAGCGTGAAGTTAAATCTGCGGTTGGATTTGCGTTTGAAACTGCGCTAATTCTAGAAGACAATCCCGATCCAGAAATTGTCAATTCGCTCTACGCGGACTACAACGCAGAAATCGTGGACGAGATGGGATTAGTTCGGCTGATTGTTTGGACAGCAATTAGCTCAGACAGCCCAGTGATTGAAGGCTTAAGAAAGAGATCGCTGGATAACTGCTCAACGGGCGGGATTATTCGTAACTGGCGGGAAATCTGCCCGAACTGCTCCCGTGAGAAGGGGTACGAGGTTGGTTTCTGGGACACGGACAAAGAAGATCGCTATGTTTGCCCGCACTTACCGCCTTACCCCTTCTTGCTTATGTGGCTCGGTGATGATGAGGACGCAAACTTTGCCGATTACATCATTAACGATGGGCAGTATGACGCGATCGAGCTAAGCATCGTTAACGCAGGCTGCCTCCCTGCGGCGAGGGTCATGCGCGGTTTTTAGATTTGAGGTCTGAGTAGCTTGGAGGCTGTTGCAAGAATGGGTTTTTACTTGTTTTTGCAACAGCTTTTTTTATCTGAAATCGAGTATCGCTTCTACGCTGAAACGAGAATTTTGAACTCACAAAAGCAATGAAAAAGGCGATCGTTGAACTTACTTCGGCTGGCATTACCAGTGAGGCCGAACTCAAGGAATTGGTGCAGGCGAAGAAGCAAAAAACGCCTGTTGGATTTGCAAAGACCGCAACCGCAACGGTCAAGGTCGAAAAGTCTTTGGACGAACCCCTAGAGCAGGTAGAGGTTAAGTCCCCAGAACAATTACAGGAACTTGCGGAGCCTATCACCCTGCCACAACCCGCAACATTTACGATTGCTCAGGCGAAAGAGCTAATTCCGGTTGACCAGATGAAGGAAATGTTCACCGTGCTTGATGAGCGGCATCAGCAGGAACTACAAGCAAAAGACGCTGAGGCAGAGCAGATTCGGCAAGAGAACGAGCAACTGCGATCGCAGAACGAGCAGTTAGCTCAACAAGCCGCGCAAAGCACTCAGGAACTGACCAAAGCGCAGAAAGACGCGAAAACTCTAGAAGACTTGGGGCGGTTAATGGGTAAATCAATTGTTGAAGCGCCGATGGTGAACACCCAAACCCGCTCGAATGATTCACCCGGAGACTTACTGCAAAAACTGCTTGGTATCCGCGACTCTGCAAAAGCTGGCGGCTACCACTTCGATAACAGCACTCAAACCTTCTTGGTGCGTCAAGGTCCGATTGATTGGATTCGCTCTTACCTTCAGGCTGAGGGCAAAGCGCTTGAGCAGACTGAGCTTTACTATCAGATTGAAGAATTCGGGAAATCCCTCGGATTTTTGGGCGGATCAAACAAAGCGGCGGGGCCAACAACCGGAGCATCCGGATCAGCGCCGAACGCCTTTTTGGATGTTCTGTCTGACATGATGCGATCGACTTCCGCCCAGTTTAATGCTGCGTGGCAGTTTGCTACGACTGTTTTTGATCCAACCTCAGCCCCCTCGAAAAACATTCTGGTTCCTCGCTTCGACTTCCTTCCTGATCCGGATAGCGACGATGAGCTTTTGATTGCGGGAACAGGTGTTTACAATCCGATTGGCTATTCGATCGGAACGAACAGTGATTCTCAAGCGTTGAGAATGCAAACTGTTTCGCTGACTGTAGAGCGTCGTGGCTTGGGCCGTGGGGTGTCCGAGGGTTCTCGCCCAGTGATGATTCCTGAGTTCCATCAAGCTCACGCGCTGGTTGATTTGATGACGGCACTAGAAACCCGCCTGATGGCGAGTTACTACCGCTATGAGGAGCGTCGCTTACTCGGTCTGATGATTGCTTCTACCGCAATCCGCTATAACGACAATGGAAACGTTTCAGCAACCGCTGGTGATGTGGATGCGGGCGATGACGGTACAATGTCTCGCGCTTTCTTGCGCGATGCTTATACCGAGTTTGTAAACGCTGGGCATCAGTCTCTACCGGATGGCTGCTACCTCGGCTACTTCAACGCCGTTCAGGTTAAGCAGCTCAAGGCTGAGATGGGCGATGATCTTGCAACTCCGACTGCGGACGAGCGGATGGAAATCACCAACATGCTGAGGCTTGCGACGGGGATTACGCCTGCAATTCGAGCTAGTACATACCTCGGCATGATCGAGAATGTTCACGTCTTCATGGGTAACAGCTTCGGCAAAGGCGCGCCGGGAGCGTCTAACCCAACGGTGCAGGACTCAACTTTAGGTGTGGGTGCGACTCGCACGATCGACGGATTCTTGCTTGCTCCGGGCGCGATCGGTCGGGGTATATCTTCTCCGGTTGAGATTCGCCCGTCTGGGGTCAACCCTTTCAATATGGGCGAGAGCTATATCTGGACTTCGGATGAGGGCTTTGGCTCCTTGGTTGACTCTGGCGAAACCGCGAAGATCATGAAACTGCGGACGACATTGACGGCGGTGTAAATCCTTGAACCCTCCACCCGTAAGCCGGGTGGAGTATCCGGAGAATCTTATGGCAACAAGAAAGAAGCAAGAGACAGAGACGGAACCTACCCCCGAAAGCTTGGATCGCTCAGGCTCTGCACTGCCAGAGTTAGCTGATCTTGCGGAGCCAACGGAGACGCTTCCTGAATTACTTACAGAGCCAGAATCTACTCCTGAAAGTTCGGATAGTTCCGCCTTGTCAGAGTTAGTTGAACTCGCAGAGCCAACGGAGACGCTTCCTGAATTACTTGAGGTTGTCTCCGAGGTCTTGGATCAGCAACCTCAAGGAACTTACGCGACGGAGTACTTCAAGAAAAACGGGATTCCTTATTGCGATCGCTGCGGCTCACAGCTCCACACGGACGCAGAGGGTCAGCCTGTTTGTGCTGAGTCAATCCCGGATTGTCCCATGACCGTTTGATATGGCAGCTAATGCTTCGGCCCATAAACTACGAATTGAGATCGGCTCTGAAGATTGGAGCCGATCTCTTGTTTCGTTTGACGCGGGCCAGGATCAGCGCAGCAATAGCGGGCTGATTCTGACCACAGGAACATTAGAGCTTGGCAATGTGATCGGAATTCCCGGATCTCTCAATCCTAGAAGTGCAGACGGGCGAAATCGTTGGTGGCGCGGTCAACTTGTTGAGATTTGGGTAACGGATTCAACGGGAACCGAGGTAAAGCACCGACACGGACACCTCTACATTCTCAAAGCCCCTCTACCGCCGCAGAATGGAATCTTGAGGCTAGAGCTTGGCTGTATTTTGAGCCTGAGAAATTTCGCTCAGCCGGATGATGATAAGTCGGGAGTTGTGCCGGGGAACGTCACGAATCGAACCGCGATCGTCAATTCATTACTGTCAGCAGCAGGATGCCCGAACTGTGTGGACGCGATCGACGATTACCCATTAAGGACGCGACAACCAAAACAGGGCGGCTCCTATGTTGATCAGGCAGGGCAGATTGCGTTTGGTGGGCTGAAGAGTTTGTACCAAGACGGCAACGGACTCATTCGCGCTGTCTCGAATCGGCTGAATTATGGGGGATCGTCTACTGCGATCGAGATTGGTCACGATGAAGTCAGCTACGAAGCGAGTGAGGGAAGTGAAACTCCTTGCGAAGTGATTAAGTGCGTCGGCGTTCTAAAGAAACTGACCGACAACTGGGGAACAGAGGAAAACTTCTCTGAGGAGTATGGACCCGCCTCAGTTGTTAATCCCAGTGCGGGAAGCGATATCATCCTACTTAGACGAGTCGAAACCAAAGAAACCCGGAATGAGGACGGTAAGCAGCGAACAGAGTTAATTGTTGCACCTGCGGGCATTGTTTCTCCCGATGTATTTCCGAGAAGCCTTGAAATTGTCCTCGATAGCTATACCGAAGAAGAACACCGCTATGAGGATTTCGGACAGCGCACTACTTCCCCAATCGATGGACCAGCAGGCGAAGATTCGGATAAAGACGCACCGAAACTCTGGCAGATTTTGACAACGATTCGGCGCTTTTTCTCGGTGGCTGCACCCGAATACTTTGAAGCCCTCAGCGCTCCAAGCCAAGCGTTCTGGCGGAGAGAAGTCATTATCGCTAACGCCGCTGTATTTGAGTACAAATACACCAAGGATGAATTAGTTGAGAAAACGACGCGCACCACTCGCGAGCCGCGATCCGCGATCGTAGGAGCTGAAGAAACTCAATTCCCGATTAATCTCGATATCAGTGAAATCGAAACCGTTGAATATCAGCGCAAAAATCCCCGTGTCGGCAAGATTATTGAGACGCTGATCCAGGTCGTTGCGCGGGCGTTTCCCAATCTTGAGCCGGATGAAGGCGCATCGGCACTCGACAGACTCTTTCAGAAGTTGGCACTGATCACCAAATCGCGCAAGGTCAGAGGATCAGACTCGGGGCAATGCAACCCGCCGCAAGCGGAACGCAAACCGGAGCGGTGGAGTGAGGAAGAAGAACCAATCGAAGCTGAAACAAGATTCGCGATCGCACCTTTAGATGCGCTGCACCAAGAGCGTGAGCGAGTGATTCAGCTTGATGTGGGTGTTGTCTCCAAACAACAGTTAGGCGAAATCGCCCAAATCAAGGGAGTTGAACTGATTGGGCAGGCACAGGGGATCACATTGCAACTCCCGCTGCTCGATTTATTCCTGTCTAATTGGAGTCCGTTTATCGTATTGGACGTGATTGAGCCAGATGGAACGGCTCTGAGAGTTCTGACCAACGGAATTCAAATCAGTCACGATCCCAATCAAGCGATCGTCGGGTTTACGGGCATCTGGCTTGGCACTGGGAAAATCGGACAGCCTGACCGATTTGAGGCTCCTTATTATTCAGTCACGGTCGAAGGGGATTTAGCGATCTCGACTCCGCCAATTCTTAACACCAACTATCGCGGGGGTGCGAGAGGCGGCGGAACCTTCTCGCTGTTGCCTTACAGTCCCCAAACTTACAGCAATTCTTATCGTGGGGGCGCGAAATCAGGGGGAAGAACTACGATCTCTGATACAAATTTCCCTGATGGTTTGGTTGTCGATGAATTTGACAATCCAGTAGTCGATGAATTCGGCAATTTCGTTGTGATTTATCGCGCCCCTGTCATAGACGAACTGGGGAATGCGATCGTCGATGAACTTGATAACTTCGTAACGGAGTAGATATGTCTGAAGTCCGCCATAGAACATTAGAAGATACGAGAGTGCAGTACCGCACTGCTGCGCCAACCGTTGATCCTGAGTTTGAGGGAGAGACGTGGTTTGAAGATGCTCCCGAAAGTGGCGGACTCCCTGCTAGTCGCTGCGTCCGAGTAGGGACAGAAACAGAATTTATCGTCGTTGCGTTTGTCCCGTTCCTGTACTCAGGAGATCCAACTGGGTTCGTAACCTCGCGCTGCCCAGGCGATCAGTGTATTGATACCGTTACCGATATGCTCTATTACGCTCGCGTGGGTAACACCACAACGGAATGGTATCCCATTGGGGGAGGCGCAGGTGGGGGAAGTTAACCTACTCTTCGTGGCTCACCTTTATAAGGATGATCTGGCATTCGAGCAATTAATCCGATCGCTCAGATCGTTCTACCCGCGAGTGCCAATTTTAGCGATCGGGGATGGTGTCCCTGTCCCGCAAATTAACGGGATACAGACATTTGAAGGGGAACGACTCAAGCATTTAGCTGGAACCTATTGGACACAGCGATGGATGCAGATGGCGATCGACTCTGGGGCATCGCATATTGTGAAATTCGATGCCGATGCGCGGATGTGGCGGGCGTTTCAGAGTTTCCCAAAGGGCGACATCGCTGGGACGATCACTTATCAGAATCGGCAAGGTTTGCCGATCGTTCGGGGCGGCTGCGTGTTCTTCCCCATCGAAACGATTCGACGAATCCTAGACTCAGGTTTCCTAGAAGACGAGACTTATAAACACTCCCGATATCGTTACTATCGATATCGGGATTTTGCGTTTCCGTGGGAGGAACGCGACTCGACTCTAATCCACTGTGAGGATTCGGTTTTAGGTCACGTTGCAAAGCGACTCAGGCTCACGCTTTCTGATTGGGACGATGTGCGAATCGAGTGGCGTGATCCAATCCCATCAGGCAATTTTGCAGTTACACATCCGGTGAGGGATTAATTTATGGGCGAATTCTTTGGCAGTAGTTTAGAAATTGGACTCGAAGCAATGATTGGGCAAGACTGCCGCATGATTTTGCTCGATGCGCCGTCGATCGAAAGTAATCCCGGAGTCCAAGAGATTGTCAATCTCGAAAGACCTGAAACCGGGGCATATAGCCGCAAGACGATCGCATCGCCAACCGCGACATTTGATTCAGGACAAGACCGCGCTGAAGTTCCCGGTCTATCCGCAACATTTACTGTGGCAAGCAACCAGCCGACCTTGACGTTTAACGCGATCGCACTTCTGGCAGACACCTCAACCTGGGCGAACAAATTAATTGACAGCCTGAACGCGGCAATGAATCGAATTACGCTCTCGAGTCATGGGCTGAGCGACGGGGATCTTGTAAGCCTCACCGCCGACACGGGTGGGACTGTTCCCACAGAACTTGTTGGACTATTGCTGACTGTCACGAACGCGACGACGAATGATTTTCAGCTCAGCGATGAAGACGGAGTAATTGATTTCGGCGGAACTGGAATTTTACCCGTCCGAGTTCGTAACTGCCAAGGACGGCTTGTTTATGCTGAGCAGCTATCCGCTCAACAAATCTTGCCCGGTGAGAGCCGGACAATCACCCTATTCCCAACCTTGGGCAGAAGTACCGCTAATTTGACGAACCCATGAGTCTACAGCAACGAAATCGCGATCGCGTCCTCACGAATAAAGCGAATTACGATGCCGCTGTTTCCCAAACACAGCCGCCGCCCACAAGTGCCTTTTATCAGGGGTTTCGGGATGGTCGGCACATCGTTAAAACCGTCGCCGGCGACGTGTATCACGGCGTTTCGCTCTCAAATGGAGCGACCGCAATCGGCGACAAGATCGGGCTGAGTTTGACAGCGGGTGGAGTTCCACAAATTGACACCATGCCGAGATGAGTCTAGAAAGCCGCAACAAACAACGCATTAACCAGGCGAGTGCTGACCGAATTGACAAGCTGATTCAAGAAGCTGAGCAGCGCAATTTACTGCCACCGCCGTCGTTTGCTGTGGGCAGCCAGGATGGAAAGATTCGCGTTGTGACAGTGGGACAGGGAGAAACAACGGTTGACCCAATCACGAACGGGGGAATTGCAAAAGGCGATCGCGTTCGCAACCAGGGCGGATTTGCGGACGCGATGCCGCATGTTCAGACGCGAACCCAATCGAGTCCGGTCGAACCCGGAAAAGTGAAGATTCTCTGCTTTAAAGATGGAGGGCTTTGGATTGGTGGCGATCGTCCAAATCCGAAACGCATCTACACGATTCCCGAAGGGGCGCGACTTGATTTTGATCTGAGTCGCATCGTCAACAAAGGGGACGGGGATAAGTGGATCGTGACTTTTGTTTTAATCGGTAACGATCGCACAGGGATCGTGGTTCTTCAATCCGGGGTTGGTACGCTTTGGGAGATCTGGATGGATGATCCGCGACTGAGTTCCTTGGCTGGTCCACGACCAGTCTTGTGGACTCAGACGGGATTGTGGACTCTCTTCAGCGGTAGCGGCGATGACACTACCTTTATTTATGCGGGGGAGGTTTACGGTAGCCTCGGCGAAAGCCCGCTTAATTACATCAACGGGCGACCCGATTTTGTTGATCCCAAGGCTGGTACGGCGATTTACACCCGATCCATTGGACTAGATATTCAGGTTCTCTTTTGGGATGGCGCGACTGAGACGGAAGTTCCGCTTTTGGAGTCGTTTCCGCTCGGTGCGCCAACATTTATCAAAGACACGCTCTATTCCTGCCTAACCGAGGGAAAAACAGCGACGATAACAAAAATATCGCTCCCGTCGGGGGACACCTCAACACGGAAAACGAAAGTGTTCCCAGTTCCGAGCGGTTACACGCGGCTTGATGTCGGGTTCCACCCGTAATTTCGGACAGCGCGACCGATTTGGAACTTGTCTAGATTTTGTCTATATTCTGCAAGATGATTCCAAGAAGCCCGGTAAATCAAGGGTTTTAGAATTGCTTCAACTACTACAAGCGTAGTATGAAATTGTCCATACCTTTTCGGGGAATTTTGCGAAAAAATCTGATTTCAACTGCCAAAGCACACAAAAAATCGATGGCAAGAACTTGAGAAACAGCGATCCGGTTGTTCTCAAATTGAGTTATGATGTTGCTTCTGTACACTTAGTAAATGCGTCTAAATCGATCAAGTCGCAACTTGGTCGAAGGTGTAGGCTGCACATCATTCGATATGTGCGTTGCATCGAGAGGAGGCAAATTTTAGCGGAGACAACTGGGAAACGTTTAGCATGACCAATCAGAACACTTTAGCAATGGATGTTGGTTTTACCCACGAAGATTTTGCGGCTCTACTGGATAAGTATGACTATCACTTCAGTCCTGGAGATGTAGTTGCAGGAACCGTATTCAGTCTGGAGCCGAGAGGCGCTCTGATTGATATCGGTGCGAAAACGGCAGCTTATATTCCCATTCAGGAGATGTCAATTAACCGGATTGATGCTCCTGAAGAAGTCTTACAGTCTAACGAGACTCGCGAGTTTTTCATCTTGGCTGATGAAAATGAGGATGGGCAGTTGACCCTCTCGATCCGCCGCATAGAGTATATGCGGGCATGGGAACGGGTTCGCCAACTTCAAGCAGAAGACGCGACTGTGCGATCGCTGGTATTTGCCACGAATCGAGGCGGTGCGCTGGTTCGGATTGAGGGCTTGCGTGGATTTATTCCCGGATCTCACATCAGTACCCGCAAACCCAAAGAAGATTTAGTGGGTGAAGAATTGCCCCTGAAATTCTTAGAAGTGGACGAAGAGCGCAACCGTCTAGTTCTCAGCCATCGTCGTGCGTTAGTTGAACGCAAGATGAACCGCCTAGAAGTGGGCGAAGTCGTCATCGGAACAGTACGCGGCATCAAGCCGTATGGTGCATTCATCGATATCGGTGGAGTCAGCGGTCTGCTGCACATTTCCGAAATCTCTCACGATCACATTGATACGCCGCATAGCGTGTTTAACGTCAATGATGAAGTGAAAGTGATGATCATTGATCTGGACGCTGAGCGCGGTCGGATTTCGCTTTCGACCAAGCAACTTGAGCCAGAACCCGGCGATATGGTGAAGAACCCGCAAGTCGTGTATGACAAGGCTGAAGAAATGGCAGCGAAGTATCGCGAGAACATGAAGCAGCAACAGCAAGGCGCTCCGGCTGCGCTGGAACTCCCAGTCGCTGAAGAAGTTCCGGTTGCACTGGAAGAAGTCGAGGAAATTCCTGACGCGACGGAAGATGTCGAATAATTTCAGTTGAATTGAAACCTGTAGAGAGGGAGAAATCCCTCTTTTTTATTACACAGTTATGGCGACAATTTTCTGTAATGGTGTGCAGTTTGATGGAATCAATGCCATTCTCTTTGACAAAGATGGCACTCTGTCAAATTCTTACCAATTTCTACAGTATCTCGGTGAAAAACGCGCAGATTGTATTACAGCGATCGTTCCCAATCTCAAGCCTTCAATCCTGACTACCTTCGGATTCGAGCAACATAATCTCAATCCCTCGGGACTACTTGCCGTCGGAACTCGCGAAGAAAATGAAATCGGGATCGCGGCTCTGATTGCTCAAACGGGCTATGACTGGATCGCAGCAAAAGCGATCGCCCAATCGAGCTTTCAACTTGCCGATCAGCAGCTTCCACGAAAAGCACCGCTAACTCCCCCGTTTGAAGGCATTGTGGAATTACTAGAATCGCTCACATCACTCAAACTTGGAGTTCTTTCCAGCGATAGTACCGACAATATTCAAGAGTTTGTAGATCACTACAAACTCTCCAACTATTTCCAGACGATCATCGGAGCGCAAGTAGGAATCAGTAAACCGAATCCAGCCCTCCTGACTCTTGCTTGTCGATCGCTGAAAGTTGAGCCTCACAGGACGCTAATGATTGGAGACACGCTTGCTGATGTCCGGTTGACCCGGCTTTCAATCGGTGTGACCTGGGGTGGAAGTGCGGTTGCTCAACTTGCAGAAGCTGGTGCGATCGCTCATCAACCTGCAGAGATTCGATTAACTCACACTTGAGTAGGAATGCGCTGAAGATGGATAAGCATGAGTGTATTTTGCAACTTTATCTAACAGCTCATCAAAGTCAACGGGCTTACGAATTAAATCGTTCGCACCGATCTCTATATACGGCATTTGTTCACACTCATCGTGTGCTGTCAAAAACACGATCGGCAATTCAGCAAAGCGTTCATTTTGACGAACCCGTTGCGTCACCTCATACCCATTTAGCTCTGGCATCATAATATCTAGCAAAACTAAATCAGGATCGGTATCGTTAATCTTCTCAAGTGCACTCTTGCCGTTCAAAGCAGTTTCAACAGTATATCCTTCAGACTCCAAGACAGTCTGGAGCAGAAATACATTATCTGCAACATCGTCTACGACAAGAATACGGTGGTGACTGGTTAGCATGATCTTAAAAGGCGGCTTTTTAAAGAAAAGTGGTTGATATAGATGGGAACCCATCTTACATATATGGGTTTTCTAGAAGACATCGCTCTAGCTACAGACAGAGATCCATGATGAATTTTGAAACTTGAATAACTTCTGTATTCCGTCTAATCACGATACGGTTTATGACTCAGTGAGCCAAACTAATTCTCATCGTCGATCGGCTGAATAAGTTTGCAACCGATAACAAAGGTTACTCAATTCATATGATGAATTTCCGTAATTTTGTCAAAGATCGTATGAAGACGAAGTGAAGAAATACGCATTCTTCATCGAAATTGTTCTTTTTTTCCTGAAACCTCCGCAGAAATGCGTACTAGCTGGATGTCCCTCCATCGGCTGATTTCTGTATGTTAGAACTCATCCCTACGCTACTTGCTCAACAATCAAAGCAAGTAGCGCCCCCGGCACAACCGATCGAGACCCCTGCTCAGACGCAAACAAAAGCTGCCTCTGCTGCTCCTGTAGAGGTGACTCCTGCAGTAGCGACTCCAGAACCTATCGTTGTTCCTGCTGCGTTGGTAACTTCACCGAAACCGCTTGAGATTCCGCAACCTGCCCCATCAAATTCTGGTTCTGTTCAAGCGGATTCTGCTGCTCCTCAAGTTGCGACTTCCCCGATTCCACTCCCTCCAGTTCCCCTCAAACGACAACTTGCCCCCCAACCTGCAATTTCTCAGATCCAAACCCCATCTACAGCCGTTAAAAAACCAACAACTCCAAAACCAGTTGACAAACCTAGCGCGAAAGCCCCTTCAGGACTACCGCAGCTCTCACAGCAGAATTCAGCGCTGAATTCTACATCAGCCCAACCTGAAGCGAATTCTTCTGCGGCATCTGCGATCGACATTCCCGTTCCAAAAGTGTTTCCAAAATCTACCGCCTCAAATCTTCAGCGCCAGCTCTTAGAACAACGTCTTGCCGATATCGTGGCAAAAGATCGAGCTGCAAAACAAGCTCAACAAGCGCAAGCACAAACTCAACAAAGAGATAAGCTTGTTTCGCGTGCTTATGACTATGCAGCGCAGCGCCAGTATGCACAAGCAAGAAAGCTGCTACAAAATCCGACGATTTCGGCAGATGTGCGATCGCAGATTCTGAATAATATCAATGCGTTAGAAGCTGCAAACCGCGCAGTTAGTCTTCCGCCTGTAAAACCGTCAACAGTCGCCAAGCCAGTTCCGCCTGCTCGAACTGTGACTGCACAAAAACCACCCGCCATCTTTAGAGGAGTTCCATCGATTACTGGACCTTCACAACAAACGATTACGATTCGAGTTCCACAAGTTGTTAAGTCTTTGCCAGTTCAGCGGCGCGCGATCGCAGCGAACAATCTCCCTGCTAAGCCCATTGCCAAAGAGAGTTCTGACTCATCCTATATTGATCAAATTGGCAGCTCTGTCGATCGAACTAGCAGTTCTGTGGATCAAATGAACACTGCGAAAGATCTCCAAGCATTCAATCGCAATTTACCGAAGCCTACGTCGCGCGATCAGCTGGTTTATCCGCTGCCTGACCCGGTTTCTGTCACCTCTAGATTTGGATGGAGACGGCATCCGGTCACAGGCGTGCGTCGTTTCCATGCTGGAGTCGATCTCGGTGCAGGTCAAGGAACACCGATTATTGCCTCGCATTCAGGACGAGTCACAGCCGCCGATCGCATGGGGGGCTATGGGCTAGCTGTGGTGATGGAACAGCCAAACGGATCGCAAGACACGCTCTACGCCCATATGTCGCAAATCTTAGTTCGTCCAGGTCAACGGATTGAGGCTGGAACTGTGATTGGGCGTGTTGGAAGTACTGGGCTTTCTACGGGACCTCATCTGCATTATGAAGCACGCCAGAAGACCAATTCTGGCTGGACTCCAGTTGATCCAGGTGGGCAACTAGAAGCAGCACGAGTTCGATTAGTGCAGGCGCGTCAACTCAACGCTCAAGCTCCTACTCAGAATTTGCAATCTGCACTTCCCAGTTCAAATCGAGGCGTGTAGAACTTACTGCGTCAGCACAAGGTACAGAGTAGCTCTAGAAAAGCTCTATCATCGGTCGGACTACTAGCTTCGACCCATAGATGTAAGGCAAACTGCGATCGCGCCTTTATCTTAGAAGTATAGAGAAACGAAATTTGGAGCTACTACAATGCAAACACGAAATAGCACTGATTTACCGCCTGTTGCTACCGAGTACAACGGCAAAGACCGGAATGCCTTTCTATTTGGCTGGAATCCTCAAGCTGAACTTTGGAATGGTCGCCTTGCCATGATTGGATTTTTAGCTTATCTGTTGTGGGATATTGCAGGTTTTAGTGTTGTCCGCGATATTTTGCACTTAGTAAGCTATTAATTTCTGAACTGCGCTTGTTGAATTGCAAATAAGAATACTGCCCTAAACTTTGATTGAAGTTTAGGGCAATTTTTTGTCATCATTCTGCGGAGTGATTATTTGCGCACATTTGTATCTATTAGCTTAGAAGCATCATTGAATGATTGAGCAATACGCAAAATAATTAACAGAACTTGTTACATTTAAGCGATAAATCAGAAACTCAGCCCTTACAATATGAATGAATTAACGAAGTAATAATCTTGAGACGCATATGGTAGATAGAAAATCTAATGCGGCAGTCAAAGTAAAAACAACGATGCTTGATCAAGCGGCATCCTTACTGGATGAAC
Organism: Leptolyngbya boryana PCC 6306; assembly: GCF_000353285.1. Lineage (NCBI taxonomy): Bacteria > Bacillati > Cyanobacteriota > Cyanophyceae > Leptolyngbyales > Leptolyngbyaceae > Leptolyngbya > Leptolyngbya boryana. Next base: position 4,755,514 of record NZ_KB731324.1, on the reverse strand, counting down.
TGCCCGAAAAACCTGAAGCGACAGTTTCTCTCCGACAAGCGATCGAACTTTTACAAGACGATCTTCGGACTTCACTCGATAAAGGATATAGCTATGAAGAACTTGCTGAAGTCCTAGCAAAACAAGGAATAGAGATCAGTCCGTCTACATTGAAGCGTTACCTGGCTTTAAGCCAAAGAGATTCAGGTCGTCCGCGACGTAGACGGACTCGAAGAGCAAAAATAGAGAATGAGTAGCTGTTCGGGATAGAAAGATGGCGAGCAAATTGCCACCTTTCTTCTCTAAGCGATAAGTATTGCTGCTTTAATTATTAATTGCAATGCGAAGCGTAACTATTCTAGATGTTCCTTCAGTAGTTGGTTTACCGGGAGCAGAGGGTCTTACCTCTACATTAAATAGACTAATTGCTTTGTCCGGATTCACAAGATCTGGAGACGTGAGTAGCGCTAGAACAAGACCATCTGCTTCTTCCCGTGGAAGTTTTGCGAGAGCAGGACTGTCTGGCATATTCTTGGCATTCAGCACTGTACCATCTACATTGCGAATCTCGACTGCGACTGTAAAAACTAGCTCAGGGCTTAACGCTCTCCTCATTTCAGGCTCTAGTATTAGCGAGATTTGGGGAATCTGTGACTGTCTAAAGGTAACAACATTATTCTTACTGTCATCCTGTAATTCACTTCGATCAGGCTCAATATTTGATATCACACCAGAGATAGCACCTTCTACCCCAGTCGCATTTCTATTGTCTCCCGGATTAGGGGCAGGAAGAGGATTATTAGATCTGACTGGATCAGACGGAGGCTTAGGATTGTTGTCAGGTAATGCTGGGTTGGAAGGCTGTGGATTTGAAGAGTTTGGAGGGTTTGGATCAGAAGCGTTTCTTGTGGTCGTAGGAGAGTTGTTAGGGGCAGTTGGATTTGTTTCAGGATTAGAGGAGCCAGATGTGGGATTTGAAGAATTTGACTTGGGGCGTGTTGTAGGATTGCGATTCGCTCGGGGTGAATTTAAGGACGAATTATTAGCAGCAGGACGCTGATCTAGCTGTGTTGATTGAACTGGATCAGGTTGGGGTAAATTTTCGGGTTGTGTTGGCGTTGGCGCAGTCTGACGAGTGAAATTCTGAATTGAAGATGACCCAGACTGCTCAGAATTTGCTGCGTCAGGAGCAGCTTTCGTAACAGTGCCATTTTCCGCGCCAGTTGTAGAAGGTGAGATCGCTCGTTTCAAAGGGGGTGCATTCGGATCGATTTCAATAAAATCGAGAGGTGCTTGAGAACCACCCCCCGCACGGCTTTCTGCGGATTGGCTCAGATACCAGCGTCCGACTAAAAGCAAAACAAGATGCAGCGCAAGCGAACCTGCTAAAACCGAAAGCCATAGCATCGGAGACTCTTGCGATCGCGATCGAGAATTGGAAAGAGAAAACGCCATGCTGAACACTTACCCACACAAAGAGCCACGGGGATCACTCCTAATATCCTAGCTTTTCGTCTGGAATCGGGAGGAATTAGTTCCGAACATGGCTCATTTTTCCGGCGATTTTAGTGATGTGTCGGAACTGCGTCAGGGTAAGGGCTGACCGAGAAGGTTAGAACTGTTTCATCTACTCCCTTCAGCTTGAGCGGACTTTCTTTGGTGATGTTATCTTCATCAACGTAATCTGCTACTGCTGCGGAAATGAGAATCGCACCCGGAGCCGCTGCTTCTTGCAGTCGAGCTGCAATATTGACACTTGGACCAATTGCCGTATAGTCCGATCGCTCTTCGCCGCCAAACATTCCCACCACAGCCGTTCCTTGGTGAATTCCACAGCGGAACTGAACGCGATCGATCCCTTGTGCCATCCACTGGTTATTCAGATTGTCCAGAATACTGTACATTTCTCGAGCCGTTGCGATCGCACGTCGAACCTGTTCATTAGGGGTGAGTTCTTCTGGCGCACCAAAAATCGCCAAAATTGCATCGCCCATAAATTTATCGACTGTCCCGCCGTTGTTAAACACGCAGCGAGTCATTGCGGTTAGATACTCATTCAGGAGTTCTGCAACTCGCCGCGATCGCAATGTGTTCGAGAGTTGCGTGAAACCGACAATATCGCTAAATAGAACCGTGATCATGCGAGGTTCAGGACGCAAATCGAGGGTTAATTCACCCTGAGCCGCCCGTTTGACTAAGGTTTGCGGCAAGAAACGACTCAAGACCGAATCTGTCAGATAAGAATTGATGCGCGAGACGCGCTGCTCGTTTTCTTTGAGTGCTAGTAAATTTCGCACTTCCGCTAACAATTCTCGATCGTTGAATGGCTTCGACAAATAGGCATCTGCACCGCGTTCGACTCCTTCAAGTCGCGTGTCTTCATCCGCTTTGGCAGTTAGCAAAACGATGGGAGTGCCTTTGAGATCGTCTTGAGCACGGATCATCCGAATCATGTCTAGACCTGACACAATCGGCATCATTAAATCAGTCACAATCAACGATGGACGATGGGTCTTGACCTGTTCAAATCCTTCTGCCCCATTCCGGGCAGTCAAAACGGTATAGCCTTGACCCCTGAGAATGCCAGAGACATACGAGCGTAGATCTGGATTATCATCCACAACGAGCACTCTCGCATGGTTTTCACCGACCTCAAGAATGGGTTCAGGTTCGTAATCTTCTTGAAGTTCGACTTCAATATCCGCTAGTTCGACCGCTGCTCGATTTGCCTGAAGTTCGTGCTGAGCATGGCTGACTTGCTCTGGAGGCAAATGCTCTGCACCGGAGTGTAAGTCGATCGTGAATGTCGTGCCTTGTCCATAGGTCGAATCCACGTTGATCTGACCGCTATGCAGTTCGACTAATTCTTTGACGAGAGCTAATCCTAGACCTGTCCCTTCAAAGCTGCGGTTTTCTGAACCTTCAGCCTGACGGAATCGCTCAAATAGATGGGGGATTTGGTCTTCTCGAATACCGATGCCGGTATCGCGCACTTTTAAGCGACAGCGATCGTCGATCATTTCTAGCGATACACTAATGCTCTGTCCTGCGGGCGTAAATTTCATCGCATTCGAGAGCAGGTTGTACAGCACTTTGTCAAACTTCTCTAAATCGAGATACACAGGAGCACAAGGCTCTAATTGAGTGATCAGGCTCAGCCCTTTCTTTTCGCAGTAAGGACGGAACGTGTCTACGATTTGGCTGACAAATTCTACTAAGTCACATGCCTGGAATTTCGGCTGCATCCGTCCTGCATCTAAGCGCTGGAGATCGAGCAGTTGATTGACCAATCGCAGGAGTCGGCGAGAGTTTCGCAATGCGATCGCCGATTGTTCGGCAGACAGTCCTTGACCTGTGGCGACTGCGCTTTCCAGTGGACCGACCATTAAAGTCAAAGGAGTGCGAAATTCGTGCGAAATGTTTTGGAAAAACTCGGTCTTTTGCTGGTCGAGTTGCAGGAGTTTTTCGGCTTGCTGACGTGTGGTTTGGTAGAGCCGAGATTGTTGAACTGCGATCGCGGCTTGTGATGCAACGGATTGAGCGAGCTGAATTTCAGAGGATTGCCAGTTGCGGGTGCGATGGTTTTGGCGGAGTGAAATACTGCCGATAATTTTGCCATCTGCAATTAAGGGCACAACGAGCAAGGCCCGGGCAGGAGTCCGAAATTCTGAAATATTGAATTGTGGATGCTGCTTCAAATCGCTGAGAACGATCGGCTGCTGCGTGACGATCAATTGCTTCAGAACGGGATTGCCTTCAATAGGAACCGAAGATTGCGGCAGGTGAGATTCTGGGGGAGTCTTGTGTTCCCAACTTGAATCATGGAGTCCCACACATTGCACAAATTCGTCGCCTTCTTTCCACAGTGAAAGCGCGCAACCATCGACTTGTAAGCCTTGCCCCAGTTGTTGAGTAATGGCGGCAAAGATTTCTTGGGGATCGAGGCTCGATCGAATAGCGGTTGTAATGGTATTGATCAAGGCTTCGCGCTTGGCTAAAGCGCGAACTTGCTCGTATGCATGGGCTTGCGAGAGTGCGAGTGCGGCTTGATCGGCAACCGCGTGAATTAGATCGACTTCTTCAGGTTGCCAAATGCGGCTTTTTCCAGATTCATGCAGTGCGAGCACGGCGATGAGTTTCTGTTGGCAGATCAGCGGAACCATGAGAGTTGAGTGAATGTCTGCGTCTGCGTAAGCTGCATGACGAGTGGGATCTTCCTCGATCCGATCGCAGACTTGAACATCTGGAATGACTTCGACTTCGTAAGTTTCCCAAATTGTGGGGACGAGATTGGGCTGTGGCAGTTCCGGATGATTCCAGTAGGTGAAGCTATTTTCCTGAATTTCGCCGTCTTGAAAGGGACAGACGATCGCACCACTTACACCAAAATTTTTGCCAATGGTCTCGACGATCGTTTGCAGAATTTCGTCATAACTCAATGCGCTCCGAATGGTGCTAGTGACTGCATTGAGTAGCGATTCACGCTGAAGGGTGCGCCGGAGTTCTTCGGTGCGGGTTCTTAATAGGGTATGCGTATCGATCGCGCTTTTAACAACGTCGCGCAGCTCCATATCGCTCCAAGGCTTCGTGACGTATTTGAAGACTTTGCCGGAGTTGATGGCTTCGACGAGATCTTCAACATCGGTATAGCCTGTGAGAATAATCCGGATAATGTCCGGATACTTAGTAGCAGTGAGGCTCAGGAACTCTGTCCCACTCATCATGGGCATTCGTTGATCTGAAATGATCACCGCGACATCGCCTTCTTTCTCAAGAATATCAAGTGCTGTGGGACCATTTTCTGCCCGCAAAACTTTAAATTCTCGATAAAATGTTCGGTAGAGAAGATCGAGATTATCCGGTTCATCATCGACGACGAGCAATTTCTGCTTTTGAATGTCACGAGATTTCATGTGCCAGCTGCCAACCTGCTATGGAGTGCGCCCAGTAAAAGACTTTACGATTGGGCTGGAACTACGTCAGTTCAGGGAACGTTCTAACGCAGTTCGCTTTAGTAAAGTTGCCCTCGATCAGGGAATTTCTAACGTCTTTGCTCATAATCCGTGTGATTTAAATCGCAAAAGATGGGGATCGTGATCAGGGCTTGTGGTGTTGGTGATCAGCAGAAATACAAAGGAATTGTGAAGAGTCCTATCCGCGAATAATAAAGTTGCCCCCTGCCCGTAGCGGATCTGAAAAAAATAATCAGACTTGCTACACTAGCGGTATGATGTGTCTGATCATCCATTGACAAAATTTATGCGTTGTCCTGCTTGTCATCATCTCGAAAACCGGGTGCTGGAGTCGCGCTCTGCGGAAAGTGGTCAGAGTGTACGACGACGGCGGGAATGTTTGAAGTGTAATCATCGGTTTACGACGTACGAGCGAGTTGAGTTTGCGCCGCTTGTGGTGGTGAAGGAGAACGGAAATCGCGAGTCGTTTGATCGAGAAAAGTTAGTGCGATCGCTGATGCGAGTTTGCGAACGGACTGCAATTTCAGAAGTGCAGATTGAAACATTAGTCAGTTCGATCGAGGGAATGTTGCAGCAGCGAACGAATCGTGAGATCTTTAGTCGTGAGATTAGTGAGTTGGTGCTGCAGCAGCTACGGGCAATGAGTGAGGCGGCTTGCATTCGCTATGCCTCGGTATACTGTGAATTTGAAAATGTGCATGAATTTTTGGCAACCCTAGAACGGGTCAATCGTTTGCCGGAACGTGAAGATCCTGAAATGGCTGCGACACAAACGCCGTCACTGAACTAAGTTTTTTGTCTCAGTGTTGACGTGGTTCTCGCGATTCGCTTAGTATGCTGTTGCTTTGAAATCTATTGCGACTGATGTCCAGTTCTGCCCTTTCCAGCACAATTGAGATGGCATTGGCAGGCAAAGTTGTTGCTCGATTCGTTCTTGAGCAAGGCGAGTTGCTGATTGGTTCAGATTATGGTGTCATTTTGTTGCCATTGCAGATGGCGCTCAGATCGTTTGAGCCAATTCTGCCAACAATGGAAGTGTATGCAAGTTTTGGACAGGATGACGCTATCGTACAACAGGTTTTAGGGGCATTAGACGCGCATCAGTCGATCGAGATTTTTGGATGCTCCAACGCTGAGTCATCGTTTTTATTACGATCGCTGGCACATCAGTTTGAGATGGAACATGTTGTTTTGTATGTTGAGCAAGCCGATGTGCTCGAAGATGTGTTGCAGTGGATATTTGAGCAGTTGTATCGAGTTCCTGCCGATGTCAAGGCTTCTAGAGCAGAGATTCGGGCGGGATTGCGTGACCGACAGGTTCTAGTTTTGCTGAATCATCCAACTTTAACGGGATCTGAGCTTGAACAACTCAATCAAATCAATCAAATCTTGCCGGAAAGTCTGTTCGTGGTGGCTTCGAGTAAACGAAGATTTTTTCAGGCGGATTGTGCGATCGAGGTTTCCGGGCTGGATGAGGGATCATGCCAACCGCAGATTCGTGCTGATCGTGACCCTGAAGCGATTTTTGCAGAGAGCAGATTGCTGAGGGAAACCTTGCAAGCCTATGTGAAGCAGAAGCGATGGGCGGAAGTGCTGAGAATGGTGAAATCGACGGAGAAGGTGTTTGCGATCGCGAAGTTTTGGGGAGCCTGGGAGCAACTCTTGAACTTGGGATTACAGGCTGCCTGGGCGTTGGAAGATGAGGGGGCAGAAGCTTGGGCACTACACCAGCTAGGAACATTAGCGTTTTGCCAAGAACAAGTGACGCTCGGATATGATTTGCTGAAACAGGCGTTAGATTTACGGACTGACTTGGGGGAGAAAACTGCGATCGCGTTTAGTCAGCATAATTTATCGCAATTGAAGGCGCTGATTGTTCCAGTTAAGACTGAAAATCTGCCTCAATACAACCAGCGCTATTTGTTTTAGCAGTCTCTATTTGTCACCGGGCTTGCCGAGTTCGATCGCTTTCTTTACGAGATCATCGTCAACGTTTCCAGCGGTTCCAGACATCGGATTGACTTCTTTTGCAAGGTCTTTGAAATCGTTTGGATCACCTGTTGAGTCAAGCGTTGAAGTTGGGATTTCGACTTCTTCGGGGCGATGAACTTCAAACTGTGGTGCAGTTGCTTCTTCTGCAGCTTCTTTACCTGCTTCAGTGCCGTCAATGCTGCTGGTGCTAAATTCTTGAGCCGCTTCGTAGTCAGCAGAAACATTAATTTTCGGCTCAGGACGATCGCCGCTAGCAACTTCTTCAGCTGCGAGTTGAGCGTCATGTGTTTGGTTTTCTGTATTGAGTTCGGACATAAAAATTCTCCTATCAGGATTGCAGTTGCAATGCTGATAACTTACGCAATTTTGGCTACCGCTTAAACGATCGAAAGGCAGATCTTGAAAGTCGGTCTTTAGAGGGGAGACTTGGAATCGTAAAGCCTGATACCTCTTGTTGTAGATCGAATTACTATAGGAGAGTATTGAATGCCTCAGTCAGCAAGTCAGAACGTTGATCCGTCTGAGTATTTAGGAGATGCAATTACCAGCGCCATTTCAGACTTTAACCAGCTTCAAGTGGATGATAAATTGGCGTTGCTTTATTACGTTTATGAAAAGATGGGTGACTCAATTACACCTGCGGCTCCACAAGCGGCTGAGCCTGAATTAGCACCAATGCTGCTGGGAGATTTTTATAATTTGTCCCATCAGGATCAACTGCAAGTGATGCGCGATATTGCTAATCGTACAGATAGTGAATATTCGCGCGCTTATGGTGCTCTGAAGGAGAATAATCAGTTACTCGTTTGGTATGTGTGGGCGGTCGCGATGGGAGAATCTGTTGTGGGAATGCCTGCTGAGTATTCTGCGTCGGACAAGATTACAAACTTGTTGAGACGACTCGAATCGTTTGAGTTTGAGCAGCAGATCTCGCTATTGAGAGAGCTAGCAAGCGAGATGGGTTACACCGATGTGAAGCCGGTACAATCACAAGCGGAAACGGGGAAAACAGCAAGTTTGTAGTTGTTAAGCTTGAAGCGATCTAACGTAGTGAGATCGCTTCAAAACAGTTTAGATTGCTTCTCTCTGCTCATTTGGCTTAACGGATTTCGTTGCCATCATGTTGACACTGATGAGAGTGCCAAGTAAACGTATCGTACTACAGTCATTGAACAAGCCAAACTCTTCAACACAAGTACAATCGACAAACCCGACTTCTTGTAGAAATGCTGCTAATGTGTCTGGATCAAATCCGGCTCGATGAATATCATACGGATTGGTCTGCCCACCATACATGATTCTCATCAGATGATGGCGATCGTAGATAGAAAGATTTGGATTGAGATATAACCAGCAAAGAATCTGTAGGTTCGGAACACTGACCATCAGTTGTCCACCGGGTTTGAGCACACGATGCCATTCTGTCAATGTTCTAATCAATTCATTGTTCAAGCTATGGTGAAAATGCTCTAGGATGTGGCTTGCATAAATTGCTTCGATCGAGTTGTCTGCAAACTGGCTCAGATCGCCTGCGTCTCCAATAAAATCAACTTCTGGGCGAGCTTCGATATCAAAAATTTTCCAGTCTGAATGAACCTCTTTTCCGCCAAGATGTAATTTAATCGAATCCATACGATGGGTCTCCTACACATTATTTCAATTGTCTCTCTGCTTCTGTTTAAACTTGTGGTGCAAATTAGAGGAAGCAAGCTTTAATAAAAACGAAGAATGTCGCGGTAAATCAGTTTCAGTTTGAGAAATCGCTAAACGCTAATTCTTTATATCGCTAAGTCAGCCAGTAGAATCACTTTTTTGAAAAGGCTGATACAAATACGGAAGGAGTCCAACATGCCATTTTTTCTACCGAAACTGAAAGAAAGCGGTCACTTAGCGCGCCTTGATATGACGATCTGCAATGTTGGTTCGCGTAAAATTTCCATGGCAGATGATTATGGTGAGGCTTGGCAGATTTTTGCCCCAGAATTAACGATCTATGGGTTTGATGCAGATCCAGATGCTTGTGATGCTGCGAATCAGCAATTTGAAGCGAAAAATGCGGATTGGAACGAGTTCCATCTCCCAGTTGCGATCGCTGAAAAATCTGAAGCGGCAACTTTGTATATTACTCAGCATCCAATGTGTAGTTCGCTTTATCCACCAAACGAGGCTTTTCTAAAAAAATTCGCAAGTTTATCGGTGATGGCATTGAATCGCACGGCTCAAGTAGAAACTGTGAGCCTGGACGAGTTCTGTGCTTCAGAAGAAATCGGTGGCATTGATTTTTTACAAATTGATGTTCAAGGAGCAGATCTTCAGGTTCTTAAAGGAGCGAAGCATCTTTTAAGCAGCAGTGTTTTAGCGATTCAGGTTGAGATTGAGTATGCGCCTTTGTACATTGGACAACCTCTGTTCGCGGATGTTGATCTCTACCTTAGAGAACAAGGATTTTCGCTATTTGATGTCACGGTTGCTCGTCGTCCTCGATCGATGATTCAATCGGTAAATCGCCCTGGACAGCCGCTTTGGGGAGATGCAATCTATTTACGTGATCTTCAGCAAAATGCAGATGATAGCTTTCAATTTCCTGAACAAGCTTTTAAGCTAGCTTGCATTGCGGATGCGCTTGAGTTAGTAGATTATTCATTGGAACTTTTAAAAACTCTAACCTTGCAGCATGGCAGCGGCTACAACTTTGCAACTGATATGCTTGAAAGCTTGGAGCAAATTTCAGGATTAGAGCAGACGGAAGAGGCAAGAACTCTGATTGCCGAACTGAAGCCTTTTGTAAAAGTTCAGAGTTTATAAATAGTTTTGTGTCAAGGCGCAAAATTAGTAATTTAAACGGAAGCCTTCGTTTAGCTGAAGGCAACGCTCAAATCGTTATGCTATCAATTTGAGCGTTGCCTTCTAATCTTGAAAGGTTTCGTCACGTAAACAAGCGGTATCTTGTTTTTTCGGGTGGGAAAACAAAGAACGGGATGCTCCGTTGCCAGTGGTTCATCCAGAAAGACTAGCTTTCTAGATAAGTTCTCCACATCGCTTGATAAGCGCCTTCCATTTCGCGGGCAAACTGCTTACCATTCCACAAAGGAGCAGTTCGTTTCGCTTGATGTAGCTTAGAGATGACACTTTGTCTCAAAGCGGCATCTGTGCCTAAGCGAATTCCCCATTCAATATACTCGCGATCGCTAAAAGCGATGCCTTCAGTGACTCCAACATTCATCATCATGCCGTAGCTATTGCGAGCGGCAAATTGCTCACCCACGCGAGTTACGATTGGAATGCCCATCCAAAGCGTTTCTAGAGTTGTCGTTGCGCCGTTGTAGGGAAACGTATCAAGAACAATATCCGCGATTTGCAAATTCGCCCGATGCGATTGGCAAGACGGATCACCTTCTAAGAACCGAAGCTGGTCTCGCGATACACCCTCTTCTTCAGCAAGTTTATAGAAAAAGTCTTGAACTGAAGCCGTATCAGCGATTCCTTTGATTAAGAAATAGCTATTGGGAACTTGCTTGATGATCTGTAACTGAGTTCTAGCATGATCTTGATGCCGTTTATAGCCGCGTTGAGCACTGAGATAGACAATTGCATCTTCAGGAATATCTAAATCTTCGCGGCGCAAAGTCGGGGGATCGACTTCAAAGCCATCGACTGCAATATAGGTTTGAGGTAAGCGCCAGATTTTCTCACTGTAGTAGCTCTGTGCATCATTCGGGAGGACATAGGGGTCAGCAATGAAATAATCGATCGCTGGAAGCCCAGACGCATCCCAACCGAGCCAAGTGACTTGAATAGGAGCAGGCTTGAGACATAAGACTTGGCAGCTAATATCTAGAGTGATGCTATCGAGATCAATGAGAATGTCAATCTCATCACGGTAAATCTGATCAGCAATTTCTAGATGAGTATCAGCACCGCCTGCATTGAATTTATACGCGTGGTCAACGGCATCAACATACCAGGTTTGTAATGGATCATATACTTCTCGATAGCCGAGAAAATAGCCATAGATTTCAAACTGGTTATGATCATGATGTTGAAATAGCCAGCGGGCTAGCCATCCGACTGAGTGGGTTGCCATGCAGTGAGAGAGATAACCAATTTTGAGAGGCTTGTTTGTTCGATCTCGTTTGTGATGGATGTATTGCTTTCCGTTTTCCGTTGCGTGACGTTGAAGTTCTGTCTGGGCAAATTCTAGAACTTGATTTTCGAGAGTTCGCCACTGTTTCGGTTGATCCTGAAGGTAGACAAGATAGTATCCTGAATTCAGCAATCGTGTTAGATAAGTTGATCCGAGGTTTTCTGGCTGCTGTTTGACAATGGCTGCAAGTAATTCTCTGTGATGCTGAGCGGTTTCTACAGCTTCTTGCCATCGCCCTCCTGTTTCAAGAAATCCCCGCAGAAGCAAGTTGTTGGAGTAGATCTGTTCAGGGAGAGTGTGGGAAAGCTCGTATCGCCGCCGTGCAATCTCAATTCCTTTGTCATAATTGCCCGCGATTTGATGTAGAGAGGCAACTAATCCTAGAATTTCAGTGTGATCGGGATTAATTTTTAACGCGCATTCGGCAAGTTCGATCGCGAATTTACTATTACGATGACTAAAGCCAAATCGGAGTATTCCCGATAAGATAGCATCGACTAGACCAATCGTATCTTGCAAAAGAACGGTCGCAACCTCAGCAAATTTGATCAGTGATGGAGAGGCAGGGGCAGTCTGTAGCAACTTCTGAAAGACATTGAGAAGATATTGAAGTGGAATTTCTTCTGTCGGATCTGTCAGTTGCTGAATCAGTCCAATTTCCTCAAAGGTTGAATCGGTGAGAAGTTCGAGATCGATCGAGAGTGAAACAAGGCTTAGTAGGTTAGTGATATTGGTTGGGCAGATTTCTCGTAAGTGCTGTCGAATTGCCCAAGCTGTAGTCTGTTCTTGCTTCTCTACACGTCGCTCCGCTTCAAGGTGTAAAATCTCACTTAATTCTGCAATCGCTGCATCGATTTGGTTTGCATCGATCTCTGATAGTGCGAATAACCAAATCGTTTGTGCTTCTTGCTCTTGCTCTTGTAGCAGCAGCAGCAATCCTAATTGCCAGTAGTATGAATATTGAGCAGGCTCTATTTCTATCGCTTTCTCATACAGCTCTGCGGCTTGAGCAAATCTGCCTTGCTCAATGTAAAACTTGGCTTGCTGCTGCCAATCTTGCGACAAACTAGCGGGGGGCATAAAGATTGTCATAAGTTGTCTCTCAGTCTATTTAACAGTGATGGGGAATCAGGCAGATCATGATCTAAAAAATGCAAAGTGGATAGAGAGAATCTACCCACTTTGCATTTGAGTAATTTCAGCGCTAAGCTAAATTACTTGATGACGGAAGAGCCAGCTGCACAAGTTGTTACGTTAGTAGCGGCTGCCAAAGCGGTTTTGGTAGGCGCGTCGCTTTCACAGAGTACTGCGGTCGTGTTAGTTTCGCTGGTGGTAGCATCAGTTTCTACAAATACGGTGCCACCATAGGAGCGGAGCGGATCTTTTTTGGAAGTTCCAGTGCTCAAGCTGGTGGTGGTAGTGCCGCCGCCAGTTGCGTAGAGATAGTTTTCAGTTTCGGAAGCAATGGGCTTCGACAGCTTGGTTAAGTCAGTTGCAAATGCGCTTTTCTCCAAGTAGAATGCCTGCTGAGTCCGAACCAGAGTACCAACGTAGGTTTTAGCTTCGGATTGCTTACCTTTGTTTGCTTGGTTCAAGAAGGAAGGAAGCGCGATCGCTGAGAGAATGCCGATGATGATAATAACAACGAGCAATTCAATCAGGGTGAAACCACCGTCTTTCTTTTTGGAGAGCAAGTGGGTCAAGAATTTTGCTTTGAGTTCGGATTTCATGAGAAAGGTTTCTCCTTTTAAGGTGCGGTTTGTTTGAACTTCTAACGCCTGAATCTAACTTGCCCAACAGTTTCAAGTTTCATATCACCTGCCAAAAAGATCTTCTATTTCAATTGGGCGAGTCCAATAGCAGGTATAGATAGGATTCAAGTTGCTGAATAATCTGTTGCAGCTGTTCAATTGCAGTTTCTACTGAAGTTGCTTCTAGCGTGACAGGATGAACGGGTCTAACTTTCAAATAGCGATCGAGCACGGCTGTAAAGGGCTGAGGGCTGTCCCAAAGGGGTAATAATGCAGCAACGATCGCACCATCAATAAATAAGCTCTCTCCGTCGGGTACTGAGGCAGTCAGGTAGCGTGTGATTAAAAATGGAGCTTGTTGCTCGATGCATTGTTCTAAGCTTTCGCGAACTTCTGAAGTTTTGAGTTGGGGGTGAAGGTGAAGGGTCGATTCTTTCCAGTGAGTGATGTCCCATTCTGCGATCGGAAGTTTGGGTGTTGTTGAATTGGAATGACCACACCAGAAGTCTAATAATCGATGTCTTGCATGAAAAAGCTCATATAGATGAAGTTGTTGTTCAATAGAGCATCCCGGCAACCCCATTGCTAAGAAAGGGGGAAGATTATCTGGTTCTTGAAAAAGAGTGGTCAAATTCCATTGCTGCCAGTTCACCATGCTAATGAAGCCGAGATCAGCGCGCTGCAATCCATCAAATAAGTCTGGAATGGTGTAACCCTTGTCTTCTTGGAAAAGCAGATTCATTAACACCCATTCGTTCCGCCCGTCGCCCTCTGGGTTATGGCGAAGCGTTGTCTTGAGTGAAACCTCTGGTTTGAGAGCTTTTAGGGTTTCGAGTGCAATTTCAATCTCTAAATCTTCTGGGTTGTTTTCCATTAGCCCCATTAATTTAAATAGCTTTTGCGCTCGAAAGTACATAAACCGTTGAAGCTCGCTATGGAGATTGCTGCGAATGATGCCGCGTGGTTTCAGCACAGACTTCATTGCTCTGAGTCCATCTGCAATATCTGGAAATAAGTAGAGGACTTCATCACAGTTGATGTAATCAAATTCCATGCCAAGCTGGGGAAGTTCCTCAATCGAGAGGACATGAAATTCGGCGTTTTCAATGCCGTGATACGCGAGGCGCTTCCGGGCAAGCTCGATCGATTTCTCAGAGAGATCGACTCCAACAATCTTTGCTCCTGGATTTGCTAACGCTAGAGACAGGCATTTACTGCCACTTCCACATCCTGCATCTAAAATGCAAGCCGTTGAGGGATCGATCATCATTCGATCTCTTCGATAGAATGCTGTCATTAGATTGTGAATAAACAGCAGATTTGCATTGCCTTGGGGCGAAGTTTCGATCGGGATGCGCGGATAAGGTTCAAATTCAAACTGCTGCCGAATCTTCTCAAGTTGGTCTGGGGATGCGGCGCTGCTCGTCATTGGTGGTTCTCCTAGGATGCGACTGAAGCTGAAAACTTCAACCAATATGCCTGCAAGATCTAGATGTACCTCCGTGCGTTTACGGTGAGCCTTGAAAGTTGGGAAAGTCGAAGGTGGGGAATCTGCGGGGTTTGGACGGTAAAATTGCAGTAGGTCAAGGCAGGAGACTGATCTCGATGACGGTTACTACTTATCGCTGGACGCTCGATCGCTATCATCAAGCCGTAGAAGCAGGCATTTTCGACGATCAGCCTGTGGAGCTGTTGAATGGAGAATTAGTGACGATGTCGCCAGAGGGATTGCCTCATGCAAGTTTGAGCAGTAGTGGAGCGAACTACATTAGAAAGCTGCTGGGAGAACGCGCCTTTATTCGAGAAGGCAAGCCGATCACAATTCCTGAAAGTGCGTCCGAACCCGAACCCGATATTGCGATCGTAGATGCGGATGAAGAGATTTATTTTCAGCATCATCCCTATCCAGAAAATATCTTTTGGGTGATTGAATACTCAAATTCAAGCTTGAATAAAGATACGGAATCCAAGCGGAAAATCTATGCAGCAGCCGAAATTCGAGAGTATTGGGTGGTGAACTTGCAGCAGATGGAATTGATTGTTTACCGCGATCCAGTCGAGGGTGATTATCGATCCGAGCAAAAATTGATTGCAGGCAAGATTCGACCATTGGCTTTTTTGGATGTAGAAATCGAGGTCGATCGCTTGATTCGGAGATCGGTCTAATATCTTTCACGCTAAATTTTGGGCAGATGCGATGCAGAATACTCGACTTAGTACGATCGTCAATACAACCGCCGCACAGCTAAATCAAACCTTTCAAAATCCTTGGCGACGGATTTCGCTGCTGTTGATTAGTTGGCTGTTGGGATTTTTTCTGGGAAGCGCAATCTCAACGACTGCAGGGCAGCAGGCTGAGTTGGATATTGTTGCAGCCGCTGTTATTGTGCTCGTGATAGAAGTGATTAGCTGGCTTGCTTATGGCGGGAGTGAACGGTATCGGCGATCGTTGATTGCGGATGTTCTGAATTCCCTAAAGATTGGGGTAATGTATAGCCTATTTCTCGAGGCATTTAAGCTGGGGAGTTAGAGGAAGAGGTTGCAGATGCTCGTTAGAATAACAAAGGGCTAGATGTGTCCTAGGAGAACTCATATAACAAGACTCTGGAGAGACTATGACGGAAAGTACAGAAATTAATTGTGCCGAGATGTGCCAAAACGGCTGCGTTTTAGGAGATAAATGTCCGAATCGCGAGTATACACAGCAAGCGAGTCAGTTTATTAGTGATACTCCGTTGGATAAGATGTTGGAAATTGCGGAAGAGGCAGTACGGAAAAAAGCGATGGAGCGGATGTCTGCGCCGCCGCAATGGGTTATTCCAGAAGAGTAGAACAAGATTGTTGTAAGGTGAGAACTCCGAGTTTTTCAAAAAACTCGGAGTTCTTGAGTTATACAGGAAGATTTTTTCGAGGATTGAATTGCTCGATTTGACGGAGCTTTTCGTAGAGTTCGCGTTCTTGATCGCTGAGTTCTTTGGGAATGACGATCGTGAGTTCAACGATCTGATCACCGCGATCGCCGTTCAAATCTGGATATCCTTTATTGGCTAAACGAAGTTTTTGACCGGAGCGGACTCCTGGAGGAATATTCATTTTCACTAGGCCGTCTAAGGTTGGAACTTCCACAGGTGCGCCTAACACCGCCTCACTGGGCGTAATGGGAAGAAGGCAACTAATATCTGAGCCATCGATTTTGAAAAATGGATGGGGAAGCACTTCGATTTTGAGATACAGATCGCCGCCATTCACGCCTTGGTCACGCAGGCGGATTTTTTGACCGGTCACCATATGTTTGGGCATGTTGACTTCTAACGATCGACCATCTTCGAGTCGAATTCGCTCTCGTCCTCCGGCATAGGCTTTTTCGAGCGGAACTGTCAAACGCGCCTCTGCATCTCGTGGAGTTGGTTTTTTAACGGTATAGCTTTCTTTCACCGTACCCGGGCGGAATGGGTCGGGTTCTCTTCGGGGAGGTGGAGAAGCCGTACGAGGAGGTCGCTGAATGGGAATCTCCTCAAACATCGGTTCAGGGTTTGGCGTGCGCTGGCTCAAGACTTCATCAAAGAATTCATGGAAATCTTTCCATTTGCTGTAGCTCGATTCATTGCTCCGTCCTTTTTGCCCGTTTTGGAACCCCCGCTGTTTCCAGAAGCCGCCAAACTCGTCGTACTTGGCGCGCTTTTGAGGATCAGAAAGCACACCATACGCTTCGCTGAGGGCTTTAAATTTCTCTTCTGCTGTCTTGTTTCCGGGATTGAGATCAGGGTGATACTGGCGTGCTAAGCGACGGTAAGCACGTTTGATGTCTTCAGCAGGTGCGCTATTGTTAACGCCCAAAATCTCGTAATAATTGCGGAAACTTTGCATAGAAAAGAACGGCTAGGAAAGCGGCTTAGGGAGTAGAGTGTAACACTGTTTTGAGAAATCAGAGCAGTCTGGCTCTCCTCTAGTTTTCTCTTACAGCCAGTCGTCTTCATCGTCCCAGTTATCTTGGCGATAATCAGGGCGGTTGGGACGTTTGCGCGGGGTATCGTCACGACGAGATTGACGATCGTTGTAATAATCGTCTTCGTAATCATCACGACGCGGCGGATTCGTTGGTTTGTCGTAATTCTCGCGTCGGGGCGGAGTTCCATAATCGTAATACTCAGAATCGCCAGAGCTTGGGCTACCGTAAGGATCTGGGTTACGACGCGGCGGCGGGGTGGATGTGCGATCGCTATAAGGATCTGGATTGCGGCGCGGTGGATTGTAATCGTCGGAGCCGCCATAAGGATCTGGTTTACGACGCGGTGGGTTGTAATCGTCAGACCCGCTGTAAGGATCTGGTTTACGGCGTGGCGGATTGTAATCAGAACCACTGCCATATGCGTCAGGATTACGACGGGGTGGAGTGGTGAAATCGGCATTGTTGCGCGGTGGATTTGCGCTGTACGGATCGCGATAATCGTCTCGGCGGGGATAGATTTCAGGTTCGCGCGACGGATTTAGGGCATAGCCGCTGCGTCCACCGCTCCAATAGTCATCTCGACGAGAAGAATCGTAGTAGTCGCGGCGATTGTCGTAGTAATAGTCGTCATCGTCTTCGAGGAAGAAGTCTTTGATCGATTGCAGAATGCCGCCTTCGCCTTCTTCGATTTTGTTTTGCTGGTAAATTTCGCGGTTGAGATCGTAGATGGCATCTTTGAGATCGGCTTCTGCAATATCGACTCCGCGATCGTCATTATTGGCGAGAGCTTGCCGTAGACGTTGCACTAGGGGTTCGATCCGGTTGCGATATGGCGTGACAAATTGATAGCCGAAATCGAGTGTGGCTTCTCGCAGTTGCCGCTCGGCTTGGAAAGTCATCGCCTCGGCGCGGTTGCGCTTTTCCACTTTTTGTTTGCGAAGTTCATCAACTTGGGCAAATTCTTCAGCGTTGCGGATCATTTGCTTGATCTCTTCATCGCTTAAAGTGGAAGCGCCTTGAATCGTGATGCTTTGTTCGCGTCCAGTGGTGCGATCCATCGCAGTCACTTGAAGAATTCCGTTGGCATCGATATCGAAAGCAACTTGAATTTGCGGTATCCCACGAGGTGCGGGGGGAATGCCCATGAGTTTAAAGCGACCCAGCGATTTATTGCCGGATGCCATGTCGCGTTCACCTTGAAGCACGTGAACTTCAACGACCGTTTGATTGTCCTCAGAGGTTGAAAACGTATCCGATCGACGAGTCGGAATTGTTGTGCCACGGGGAATGAGTTTTTTCATAATTCCGCCGATCGTTTCTAAACCAACCGAGAGCGGAGTGACATCTAAGAGCAGGATATCTTTGAGTTCGCCTGCGAGAATTCCAGCTTGAATTGCTGCGCCAACTGCAACGACTTCATCGGGGTTGACGTTTTGATTCGGTTCGAGGTTAATCAGCGATCGTACAACTTCTTGAACCATCGGCATTCGCGTTGCGCCACCGACCAGCACGACTTCATCAATGTCGCGAGGAGACAGTCCTGCGTCGCGGAAGGCATTGCGGAGCGGTTCTCTCAGACGAGAGAGCAGATCGCCGCAGAGGCTTTCAAATTGCGATCGCGTTAAGCGAGTTTCTAAGTGTTTGGGTCCGTTTTGATCGGCTGCAATGAAGGGGAGGTTGATTTCTGTGACGCCTACACCCGAAAGCTCGATTTTTGCTTTTTCGGCTGCTTCAGTCAGACGCTGCAAGGATTGACGTTCTTTACGGAGATCGATGCCTTCTTGTTCTAAAAATTGTTCGGCGAGCCAATCGACGATCTTTTTGTCGAATTCGCCGCCGCCGAGTTCGGTGTCGCCACTGGTCGATTTGACTTCAAATACACCATCGCCCACATCGAGAATCGATACGTCAAACGTTCCGCCGCCGAGATCAAAGACGAGAATCGTTTCACTTTGAACGCGATCGAGACCGTAAGCGAGAGAAGCAGCGGTCGGTTCGTTGAGAATTCGTTTGACTTCTAAGCCTGCAATTCTTCCGGCATCGCGGGTCGCTTGACGTTGGGAGTCGTTGAAATAGGCGGGAACGGTGATGACTGCGCCGGTGACTTTTTCGCCCAGGTAGCGCCCTGCTTCGTCGGCAAGTTTTTTGAGGATTTGGGCAGAGATTTCTTCAGGGGCGAAATCGCGCTCCAGTCTGGGACATTTCAGCTTAATGTTGCCCGATTCGTCTTTGCGAATGGTGTAGGGAACTCGTTTGGATTCGGGGTTGAGTTCGGCATATCTTCGTCCCATAAAGCGTTTGACCCCAAAAAAGGTGTTTTGGGGGTCGAGAACGGCTTGGCGACGGGCAAGTTGACCGACGAGGCGTTCCCCTTCTTTGCTGACACCCACAACGGAGGGGGTGGTTCGCATTCCTTCGGCGTTGGCAATGACGACGGGTTTTCCGCCTTCCATGACTGCCACGACTGAATTAGTTGTACCGAGGTCAATTCCAACGACTCTACCCATTCGTTTCTCTAACCTTTCACTGCAAAAGAAGGTTTGCTGGATTTATTCTATCTTGCTACTCATCCATCGGGGTTTCCGGCTGATGATGAGATGCAGTGCGATCGCAGCTTGATTATTTTAGTGAAGTTTGCAGGAATTATCTTAAGAAGCGTGAAAGTAGTGTGATATGAAATGGATTTTGGTGTTAGTCAGTTCCCTAACAATCGGTGGCGCAATTGCCGATATGACTCCAGTACGGGCGGATTGGAGAGAGACGGCAGAGATTGTGCTGTCTGAGCCGCAGCCGAGTTTGATGCGAGTGGTCGTGCGGACGAAAGCGCGCCGGGTTTATGTCTATGAGGGAAATGTGATTACTGCGAGTTTTGCGATCGCGGTTGGCAAAAAAGGATGGGAGACTCCGCCCGGACAGTATCAGGTGTTTTCTAAGGAAGTGAATCCGGTTTTTAAGAACTTTAAGACGGGAAATGTGATTCGGCCGGGTGCGGACAATCCATTAGGTGTGAGATGGATTGGGTTTTGGACGGATGGCAAGACGCAGCTAGGATTTCATGGAACGAATCAGCCTGAGTTGATTGGACAGGCAGTGTCGCATGGATGTATTCGGATGAAGAATAAAGATGTGGTTGCGCTGTTTGAGAAAGTGTCGATCGGGACTCCGGTGATTGTCGAGCCTTGAGATCTGTAAAAAACCGGATTCGCTAAATGTGAGGCAGCGAATCCGGTTAAAGATAAAACGAGTATTTTTAGGCTGAAATTGGCAGGACTTCAATCTCTCGTTGAGGAGCGATCGGGTTAATTTCAGGCTGTGTGGGTTCAATTGCCGGGGCGAAATGTTCATCGATGAGCGTCGCCACATCTTTGGGATTGAGTTTGGTGTAGCGAGTTTTGTCGAGTACGACGGGGACTTTGCCGCAGGCTTTCATGCAGCCCGTCCCTTTGAGGGTGACTTGATCTTCGAGACCTCGATCGCTTAAAGCTTGCTCGATCGCGCCGCAGATCGCTTTGCCGCCTCGTTTCATACAGCTTGATTTCTGGCAGACGAGAATCGATTGTTTTTTGGGTTTGGGGCTTGAGGCTTGAGGAGCCGGAAGTTCGAGTTGAGCGACCGAGTTTACAGGTTTGATCCAATAGGCTTTGAACTTGAAGGCGTTTTCGGAGCGATCGTATTTTTGCCAGCCGCCGACTTGAATTTGATCACCGGGTAAGAGCGTTTGACCGAGGGTTGCTCGGGCAAGTTTAGTCATTTTGATGGAATATTCACCATTTTCAGTGGCAAGGTTGAGGCGCTTGATTTTGTAGCCATCTTTGAAGACGTAGCCGAGAAACTTACCCGAAAAGCAAAATTCTGTCGATCGCTGGTCTTGAGTCATGGTTTTACGGAGAATGCGTCCTAGGTTATTGCTAATAATATGCAATAGCTCCTGAAATCAAACATACCCGAATTGCATATTATTTGCAAATACTTCTCATTAAAAATGGATTAAGCGAGCGAGAAAGATTTAGTGCTTGCCGAGAATGCTGCCGTTGAGACTAAGCGTGTAGGTGAGTGATTTCTGGTTGTTTGTCACAGTGACTTTCCAGCCATTCATCGATTTTGTGGGCAGGCAGGGTGTGTTTGGGGGATCGGTCGGAGAGCGGAAACAGTTGAAAGTAGGAGCAACTTGCGTGATTTTGAGGCTTGCAATAGGTCGCTGCAAGTCTTTCTGAGCAGTGCTGAACACTTTGTGAGCGATCGCTGTGGGTAATTCATCGGTGCGAGTAGGCAAACCTGCGATCGCTTCAGTCCTGCGAAATTTTGCATTATTGCTAATGCGATAAATTTGCTGTTGATTTTTTTGACCTGTGACGGTCACGCGATATCCTTTGAGATCTTGACGCACACAGGTTTCTGCTAAATCTCCTAGACCGAGGCAGCTATCTGAAAAAGTTTGGAGATCAATGTTTGTAATCAACACGACAGAGGGTGAAAGTTGAAAGTGATTGCCTGCAATGCGCTTGATCTCATCCCGCACGTTAGCGGGTAAGCGTTGTTCAACTCCTGACGTGCGTTCGATGAGTTGCAGATCTTGTGCAGTTTCGCCCCGAAACACCCATCGAGCGTTTTGTCGTAGCATCGTGATTTTCCAGCCTTGGTGTAAGACTGGATCACAGGCAAAGGGAGCCGAAACATTTTCACAACCACTTGTCCAAGTCACTTTCTCTGAAAGAATTTGAGGTAGGTGTTTTGCTGGATAGTCCCACTGCGCGATCGCGCTGTTTAAGGCTGTAGTCCTCATCTCAGCAGGAGCAATTTCTTGAGCCGGTTTTCCAACGGGATGGGTGGGTTGTCCATTTCGAGACATTAAGACTCTGAACCTACCTTCCTGAGTTGTGAGATAAGCGAGCGTTTGACGCTGATCTGCGATCGTCACCTTCCAATAGGGCACAGGATTGTACATCCAGATTTCTCGTCCGACTCGCTCAATCCTGGCTTTTGCAGTTTGATCGAGTTTCTCTTTCGCGATCGCATCTTGGCGAACTTGTTCGGCGATCGTCTTCGGGTCGGGTGAATTGAATGATGAATCGATGATGGGTGCTGATGCCACTGTGGAGTGCATCGCAACGCCAGAACTCGTCAGCATGAGACACCCAAGCAGCGTTGAATTGACAAGATGTTGCAGCATAAGCATTGAGAAGCGTAAGATATCGCTTAGCTTAGTCACTCAACGCTGCTGTTCAGAACGAGATTACCAATTTTGAAACGCAAACGGGTTGAGTTAAACGATCATTCCAGACGCATTTTTGCTCGGTTCTAGCGGGAGAAAGAGCGTGTAAATTTCGCCTTGTTCGGGTCGTTCTCGAACGATCAGCTTTCCGCCTAATGCCTGAAAAATATTCTTAGTTACATTGAGATTGAGACTGAGACTTCCGGTTTCAGGTTGAAAGACAAGCACTTGACCGAGAGATTTGAGCAGTGGCATCTGGTGCGTGTCATGGGGGAGATCATCTTTTTGCGCCTGAAGTTGAAGTTTGAGTTGATGTCCGGCGAGCGAAACTTCGACTTGAATTGAACTGCCTGCGGGCAGACTACGTGCCGATCGCTCAATCAGACTCGATAATGCTTGATCGAGCATCGTCGGATCGCTCATGACCGATGGAATGTGCTGCGGCAAGATGACATCCAGTGTGAGGTTGCGCTGGTTTGCCTGTTTTTGCCAGCGTGGAATGCTCTGCTCTAAGACTTCTTCGAGAGAAGTTGTGGCGAGCGAGGAGACTTTTGTAGCTGAGGTTTCAAGCTCGACGGCGCGAAAGATTAAGCCAAAGCGATCAATCTGTTCACTGCATTCGCGATCGATCATTTCAAGCCGTTTGACGGCATCCGCTGGCAGATCGCGGCGTTTGAGCAGGAGGCGAGTTAGCGTCCGGATTGTTGTCAGAGGCGTGCGGACTTCATGCGCGATCGCTTGCAGCAGTTCTACATCCGCGCTTTTTAGGACATCAGCAGTCGGCGTTTGTAAGGGTCTAGGATCGCGAATGGTACGTTTCTCAGATTCAGCGATCGGGTCAGGCAGATGACTGAGCAACGCATGGCTGAATTGAGTAATCAGTTTGTAGTTAGGTGCGATCGGGGGGAAGGTTGCGTAAAGACGATCGAGCTTTTGCAAATGTCCAGGATTCATCAAGACAACACGCAGGCGCAGAACTTGCCAAGCTTTAGTGATCTCTTCGGGGTCAAATGAGAAGAAAAAGGCAGGATTTTTGGCACGGTCTTCGCCGAGCACCATGAGAAGACTGAATTTTGAGGTCAGGGCAAGGCAAAAGGCTTCGGCGGCAAGTGCATCGCCGGGGAAAAGACCGAGGGTATTGGTTTCACACTCTGAAGTTTCACCGTTTGCAGAGGGAAGCTGAAAGGAAAAACCTGAAAATAGGGCGTTCGGGGTGAAGGAGTAGGTGGTGATATTGGGAAAGCTTTCTGGCTGGCTGAGAATTGGTAGAGGGGCGGAGAAGAGTACGCCTTCAGTAGATGAGAGAAGGGATTCTAGAGCCGCGATCGCGCTAAACCATTCGCGCTCTGCTTTGATTTGTCGCAGGGCTGCACTGGGAGGGTGAGACGATTCTGGAACTTCACGAGACAGAAGTTCGCTTAACGTTGGGAAGATCCACTCAGACATATCACGACTGTTGACGGCGACTTATTTAGAGAGTATCGGTTTTTCGGACTTAGGGTAGATCGTAGAACCGAACCTAAATGGACGCAATTGCCGCTGAGGAAGTGGGAAGACTCCTTTATTCCTCGCTCCCTCCTCTCTACGAATCCAATAGAATTGACTTATAGATACCCTTCGCGCGTGCAGATTGCTCATGGATTGGCAGGAAATTTCGGGGAATTGGGTTTTGATTCCGGATCGTCCGATCGCGATCGTTCATTTTTTAGGTGGGGCGTTTGTGGCGACGGCTCCGCAGTTAACGTATCGGCGATTGTTAGAGTTTTTAGGCGAGCAGGGATACTTGGTCGTGGCAACTCCGTTTGTGAATACGTTTGATCATACGGAGATTGCCAAGTCAGTTTTAGTCAGTTTTGAACGGGCAATGGAAAATGTGCGATCGCGTGTCTCAGTGCGATATTTACCCATTTATGGGATTGGGCACAGTATGGGGTGCAAATTGCATCTGTTGATTGGCAGTCTGTTTGCGGTAGAACGAGCAGGGAATGTGCTGATTTCGTTTAATAACTATGCGGCACGGGATGCAGTGCCCTTGGTTGAGCAGTTTTCACAGTTTTTCAAGCCGCAAGGAGTAGCCGTCGAGTTTACTCCGTCACCTGTCGAGACGAATGCACTGATTCGCGATCGCTACGCAGTTCGACGAAATTTGTTGATTAAGTTTGCGGATGATTCGATCGATCAATCGTTGGGGTTGGCGCAGTTGTTAGAAGAGAGTTTTCCAGGCATGATTGCGACACGGCGGTTGAAAGGGACGCATGTGACCCCGCTCGGACCGGATGTCAAGTGGCAGGTTGGGGGATCATTTACGCCAATTGATGCGATCGGGCAGTGGATGAGACAAGAGGTATATCGAGAGTTACGACAGTTAGAGCAGGTGGTTTTACAGTGGCTTGATCCCGTCGGCAGAATTAGAAGATAGAGTGTGAGGAGTGAGACTTGGAACTAAGACTTGAGTTGAGATGGGATGCCAGTCTGGACTAAGCGGATTGCCTGAGATTGGCGGAAAGATGCGATCGAAACTAAAGAGTTTGAATCGGGATCCCAGAGAATAAACTTTGCACAGGTAAACATCTTACCGATGGTTAGCGTTTTGACCTTGGAGAGCAGGTGAATATTTTGATTGTGGCAAGCTTCTAGATGATAGTTTGGGATCCGCTCGGAAAGATGATGGATGTTGTGGTAACCAATATTGGCTGTGAACCATTTGAGAATGGGGTGAAGTTGTAAGTAGCTACTGCCTTCGATCGCTCCAGTAATATAGTTCCAGCCTTCTGTTGTATGCGCATAGGAGCCTTCAAAGATGTGCTGCATGAAGAAAATCCAGATGAAAATCATCGCCGATAAGGTGAGAACACTGGAGTAGATACTAAAAAAGAAGCTTGCTCCGAGTAGAGAGCTAAGAATGATCCAACTGCTGATCACACAAACATTGTTCAGCAAGAGATCCCAAAATTCGGTAGATGACTTCCAATGCTTTGATTGATGAGTTGAGAGAATCTCTGATAGATGGATGCGCGGATTTGTGCTTAAGCAGGTAGCAGCATGGACAATAAAGCCGTAGATTCCGGCGATTAGGGATAGGCGAGGTTGGAGAGCCAGGTAGAAGAAACCGCCGGGCAAAGCCATGAGGGGATGGCGAAGAATTTCGTAAGTCTTTTGCTGTGATGGCGTGAGTTGGGCGAATTCGGTGGTAGAGAGGAAGTCTGCTACGCCACGGTAGCGTTCCCAATCGCCATTGGTTTTGTGATGGTAGGCATGATCTCTTGACCAGGCATATTGCGGGATCGCATTGATGATCCCCAGCAGGAATCCGACAATGCGGTTGATTTGTTTCGATCGAAACAGTGAGTAATGTCCGCAGTCGTGCATCAAAGAGAAGCAGCGCAGCGAAAATAGCGTCATCAGGATGATGAGTGGTGGAAGAAGCCAGACGGAAATGGCAGCAGCTTTGACCGTGAGAAACCACAGCAGGCAATAAGGAACAACGGTGTTGAGAATCTGGAAGGTTGCTCGCCAGTCGTTGCTTTTCATGTACGGGGTCAGCACAAATTCAGACTTTTCGATCACGGGTTCCATTCGGCACAATACTCTTGTAAAGATAAGCAGGTCGTCTTAGCCACGATCGCAGAGGCTAGACAATGCGATCGCGCAAGCTCAAGACTGGAAAAATTCGTCAATTGAGACTGAATCGACACGATTCACTCACGATTCAATCTGTGTATATGTCCAAAGCATTGTAATGCTAATGATTGACCAGTATTGAGATATCTCCCTATAGATTTAATCTAATTTTTCCGGAGAGGAAATTTTGAAATATGTAAGCGTCCAGGGTTTAAGAGGTACTAGAGCTGAAGACTGCTCGATTGACTTTCTGTTCCAATTAGCGTTGAAGAAGAGAGACGATTGCAACTCAGTTGCCGTAATTGAGAGGAGTGAAGCTGTTGTCCAACCTGGACGTGATGGGCTTTCTTGTTTTGTCAGAACGCTTTGTTGCTTCCGATGTCGCAATTCTGGGCGATTTGATAGCCTAACTTTTTAGACGTTGAGATAGGCTGCATTGTCTTGAATTGTCCGAATCATTTCAGAATCAGAAGTAACTCAACATGGAAAAGCTCACGATCTCGAATCTAGATGGTTATTATTTGCCGATCGCGCCTTGGACTGGACGACTGATTTTGCCGCAAACTCAGCAACGGCGGCAGGATGGAGGCGTGTTTATTGAAATTCAAAATGTGCCAGCGAGCCAGGCTCACCTGAAAGGTCAGCAAGTTTGGTTGACGTGGCATCGAGATTCGATTCATCAGCCTTGGCTCGCGAAAGCAACGCGTGATCTGCGATTTGATCAAATTACGCGCGATAGTCAGGCGAAAGGCAATATCCATCCGGTTCGATTAGATGGATGGCAGCAAGTTAGCCCTTTGGAGTCGCTGATTGGAGCAAGGGCAGAAGATGATATGCAGGTCGAACTGGATGTGGTGTCTGTCGATCGAGAAGCAGAAAGTTGGATTATTCGGATTAATGATGAACCGATTCAGATTGAGGGGATCGCACGCGGGTTTGTGCAGTTTGTTGCGCCTGTGGGTGGGAAAGACTATCGGGTGCGACATTACGATCGTACGAGTCGTCGGTTTGAAGGTGCGGAAGAGATTGTGAGTTTGCCTGCATCCGGGACTCTGAATCCGAAGTTTAATTTGGAGCAAAGCTCGATCGTGAATATTGAGAAGTTGCCTCTGAATGCAAATGGCTGGTACATCTATGGTGCAAGAGGTCGTGATGGAAAGTTTATGGTGCAGGCATTGGAACCTGCTGAGATTCTGCGATTGCCACCAGAGCAGATGGTGATTGGACGGGAGGAAACACAGAACTATGTCGATCGAGACAAGTGGAAGCAGATGCCACTACATCAAGTGAATTCGACGCTAGTAGACAATAATGGACAGGTCGTTCCACCGACTCAGAGAACAGTGAGTTTACTTGAGCGGCGAACGAGAGAGTTATGGCAGCGTGGGGATGAAGCTTTGGTGCTGCATACGTTTGGGTGGCGAGGAGGGGCGCGGGCGAATAAGATACCGATCGTGACAGGGCACTTCTCGTTTGGGTTTGCGAAGCTGCTGCCGGATGAGTTTACTGGGGCGTTGCGGTTTCGGTTAATTTATCGACAGGTTTATGCACATAGTCCATTGTCGATCGTGTCTGGAGCACAGAGTTGGCATTGTTATATGGGCAGTTTGCAGCGGGGTTGGATGTATACGATTCCGGTGTCGGATGTGTTGGTGAGAATGCCGGAATTGGTTGCATACAAGATGGGAAGTTATACGTTTAATCCATTGAATTTGATTAAGCGAGAGTTAGCTTATATGGAGGCAAGATATCGATCGGGAGATGGAAACGGAGCTTCGGTTGTGACTCCTTCGACTTCTTGTGTGCGAGATTCTAATCAGGCGTTGTTTGGTGCAATTCGCAAGTTTCGCGATCAGGTCGTTAATGATCCGACGGTAAGTGCTTGGCTCGTTGCCAATCCGAATGACTATCATGCGCGGCGGTTTGCAGGGTTGCGATCGCTCTTAGAACGGGTTGAAAACAATGTGCTATTTCCGATGGGATATGTGCCTCGGAGTTGGCGGGGTGAGAATGATCGAGTGGCAGTGCAAGATCGCGATCGCTTTAATGGGCTGGGGAATGTATTGGAAGCGTTGAGAACTTGGCGGACGATGTTACCTCGCCGGGCTGAGCGATCGTTGTTAGCGGTGTTTCGAGAGCATGGGGCAACGATGATTGATTATCAGTCAGCAATGCTAGGAGGAGAAGTACCGGGGATTGTGCCATTGCCGCCGGGAGTTATTTTGTAGAAAGTTTGGGTGTTCTTGTGGTTTGGCATGTTACTGCCTACGCCAGATGAAAGACCTATCATTGCAACATAGAGTAGTAAGCCTCTCTCATCAGTGAGAGCAAAGTTGCAAGCAGCGTACCAGTAACATTGGCAGTCGTATGAATCATCATCAACACTCCCTCTCTCAAGCCCGGAACGAGATTTTACAACAACTCGAAGAATGGCTCGATATTCCAATGTTAGTCCTGAGCTTTGTTTGGCTAGCCTTGTTTGTTGTAGAACTTATTGTGGGACTGAATCCATTCCTAGATGTCGCGGGGACTACGATTTGGCTGCTCTTTATCTTCAATTTTCTATTAGAGTTTGCGATCGCACCGTATAAGCGCGTCTATCTTCGACAGAATTGGTTAACCGTCTGCTCACTCGCATTGCCAGCGCTACGCATTTTGCGAGTCTTTCGAGTAGTACGAGCAGCGCGGGGAATCCGATTGCTAGGCATTATGACACGCACTAATCGCGGCATGAAATCACTGAGTACTAGCTTTCAACGACGCGGATTTGGTTATGTTATTGCTTCAACCGCGATCGTAATCTTAGTAGGTGCTGCGGGAATGTACGCATTTGAGCGAGAAGTGCCAAATGGATTACAGAATTACGGAACTGCCTTATGGTGGACGGCAATGCTCTTAACGACCATGGGATCAGATTACTTTCCGCGATCGCCAGAAGGACGAATTCTGTGCTTTGTCCTAGCAGTCTATGGTTTTGCAGTGTTTGGATATGTCACAGCTACGATCGCAACTTTTTTTGTCGATCGAGATGCTGAAGATGATGCCGCCGAGATTGCCGGGACAAAATCAATTCAAGCTTTACACGTGGAGATTGCAGCGCTACGAACCGAGATCCAATCCTTAGCGAGTCATTTAACTGCACCATCTGCACCATCAGAATCAGAAAACCTCTAGATGCTTGCAATGCAGATAAATTGAGCAATCCATCTCACTCGGGCTTGGGAAGAAGTCAGCAAAACTGGATGTCGAGGGTTCAAAAAATGAGGAACTTGTGCAAACGATTTATTATTCATCCTCACGAGTTCCTCAACTTGCTGGATTAAAGTGAACTCTGTAGAAGCTCGATGAAAAGAAGTGTTTCGAGGAATCTGATCTGTGCTTGAAGAAGTTCAAAAATCGTGACAATTTGTCGTTTTGTTGGCTCTCCTCACTCAAGCTGCGACTTCTGCCTCGATCCCGATTGGTGACTTATTTTTCTCGATTCGTTAAACTAGAACAAGAAGGGGCTGTATATACAATGACTCATTTTTACCCTACTATCCAAGCAGAAGCTCGATTTGTATCGCAACTTCCTACCCCGGTTGATTCTACCGCAGTTGCAGGGAGCTTTTTCTTAGTATTTTTCATGTTTTTCTTAATTGCGAGTGTTGTCCATCGTCGAGATCAGCGTGAAGTAGAACAGCTAGAAGCCGATCGAGAATTTCTAGAACGTATTTGGCAGATCAACTCTAACCTAGAGCGCTAACAGCTAGGTCAGGCAAAATGGGGGAAACAAGCGACCCAATCGACAAAATTTCGAGGATGAAAAAATGCTTGCACCGCCCAAGCCATAGCATCTTCACAAGTTCCTCAAGTTTGCCATCTAGTCTGAATAGTGTGCGCAAATTCTAAAAGTAGCGCCTCAAGATTCAGACGGAGCTTTGTTGATTACACGAGGATAATTACGATGATAGATATTGATGAAATGAATTCAAAAGACATTTTTGAACTTTTAGAAAAAGTCGGATATGGTCATTTAGGCTGTATTCATGAAGGAAGACCCTACGTTCTTCCGATGCAGTATTATCTCAAAGACTCAGCGATTTACCTGTTTACAACCGAAGGTATGAAGACGCATGATCTAGATGCCAATCCTGCGCTATGTTTGCAGGTTGAAGAAGTTCAGGATCTAGAACATTGGCGAAGTGCGATCGTCACAGGTGAAGCGGAGCGTCTGACAGAGCAATCCGATATCGATCAGGTTATGCATCTCGCCAAGGCACGGAATTCTAGCCTATCGCCTGCAATCAATCGCACTTGGATCGATGCTCAAGGTAGGGCTGAAGCCATTAAGGTCTATCGGGTTCAGCCGACCGAAATGACGGGACGGATGACGAGCAGAGAGGCGGATTCGTAATCCTCACCATTTTCAAATTTCTAGTGCACTTTAGTGGACTAGGATCGTATCGCCTCACCTCTCATTTGGAAAGCATTGATGGTGTAGACGGTTCAATCATGCCGTCTACACCCCAATTAAAATCTATGTTCAAAGCAGCCGAATCACGAAACTCATCCGACATTCAGGTTTTTCTACGTTGCACTCACAGCGTTCGCCATTTCTGATTGGCTTTGAGACTGAGGAACGCCTTGAATCGTCAGGACGTGACAAGGTGCATGATGCAATACATAATTACTGACACTCCCCATCCAAAACTCTTGGAGACCCCTGAATCCTCGTCGTCCGACGATAATCAGATCGGCATTCCAAGTTTTTGCAGTAGCACAAATGACCTTGCCAGGATTGCCTACATTTTGCGAGAACTCTAGAGCAACCTCTGCTGGTCTCGCCTGTTCTTCTAGTAGCTTCAATCGGTTCAACCCTGCTTGCTCGCGTTCATGCCAGTGTTTCCAATACGCTTGCATTGCCGACTCGGAGACTCCCACATATGGGTCACCCGGATAACTCTCCATAAAGGGTTCGAGTACATGCAGGAGCATCAATTCTGCCTGGTTGGTCTTTGCCAGTGATAAAGCCTGCTCAAAAATCGCCTGGCTGAGGTCAGAATCATCGATCGCGGCTAGAATTTTGCGAAACATAGTTTAATCTCACTTACTCGTCTTGAGTCTCAGGAATTTTCTACACTTCAAGTTATAGATAACAAAGTTGAGGAACTTGTGAGCAAGGCTATTCAGAACTCTAGAATCCAAGTGTGAAGTGGTGCTCTTGCCTACTCCTTAATCGTGAACTTCTAATCTCTGTCTTCTCTGCTGTCAATCATAACTGTGAAAAAAATCTGAGGATAACTTATGCGTGCAATGGTTTTACATACGCCTAATACCTTGCTCAAGCTCACCGACTGCCCGATTCCAACCCCTAATCCTGAGCAAGTACTCATTCACGTGAATGCTTGTGGGATCTGTCGCACAGACTTGCATATTCTAGATGGAGAGCTAACGCAGCCTAAGCTACCTCTGATTCCAGGGCATCAGATTGTTGGAACGATTGCAGCACTGGGAAGTCAGGTGACGCAGTTTCGGGTCGGCGATCGCATTGGTGTACCTTGGCTTGGTCATACCTGCAATCACTGTCGCTACTGTCAAAGCCAACGAGAAAATTTATGTGATACAGCTGAATTTACTGGCTATCAGATTGATGGTGGATATGCAGAGTACACCGTCGCAGATCACCGCTTCTGCTTTGCGATTCCTGACACTTATCCTGCTTTACAGGCTGCTCCATTGCTGTGTGCCGGATTGATTGGATATCGAGCTTATCAAATGATTGGAGATGCCCAGCGGATTGGATTCTATGGATTTGGAGCAGCGGCTCACATTTTAATTCAAGTAGCCCGCTACGAAGGTCGTCAAGTCTTCGCGTTTACCCGTAGCGGCGATGAGGCAGGTCAACAGTTCGCAAAGAAGCTAGGAGCAGTTTGGGCTGGTGCTTCTGATCAAGTTCCTCCAGAATTACTCGATGCAGCGATTATTTTTGCGCCGACTGGTTCTCTGGTTCCAGCGGCACTTCGAGCCGTTGCAAAAGGCGGAGTTGTCGTCTGTGCCGGAATTCATATGAGCGAGATTCCTGCTTTTTCTTATGACTTATTGTGGGGAGAGCGAGTCTTGCGATCGGTTGCGAATCTAACGCGCCGAGATGGAGAAGCATTTTTAGCACTGGCTCCCAAAATCCCTATCCAGACGCAAGTGCAAGCTTTTCCACTGATTCAGGCAAATGAAGCTCTACAAGCATTACGCAATGGACAAATTCAAGGTGCAGCCGTTTTAGAAATCAATCCCTAAACCAGTAATCATGCAACAAAAATACAAATCCATTGCAATCCAAAGTGCTATTATATAGGTGGACTCGTAAAGAGTCTCCAACCTAAAAGCAAATAGCTCAACCATTGATAGCGAGCATTGGTGTGTTAGCTAGCCCAAAGTCAAGTTCTGACTGCGAAGGTTCAGGGGAAGTACGAGATCCGACATCCAAGGTTACGGAGGAACCTAATCTTGAATAGTTCAGTTGGTAGAGGGGATTAATCGATTGTGATTGATCCCCTCTGCGTTGTAAAACACTTTGAAACGTAATATTTCACCCTCACACCTTCTTCAACATTTCGCTGTATAACAAGAATTATAGGAGCTGAATCGACCCTTCAGAATAACTACGAATTTCAGCTTTTATCCGGCAGTACTGACAGCTAGGAGTGGACAAATGCTGAAAAAGATTTTAGTTGCTTTAGATGACTCTGCAATGAGCGCGATCGTATTAGAACAAGCGTTGGCGATCGCACGGGCGATGAATGCTCACCTGATGATTCTTCACGTTCTAGCAGTGGATGAAGCAGGGCTTCCACTAGAAAAATTCTTGAAGGCTGATCAGTCAATGAGCTTTCAAGTAGGGCAAAAGTTTCAGCAGGCGTGGCAAACCTATCAAACTGAATGGGAAACGCGATTGCAATCTTACGTACAGCAAGCAAGCGCCCTTGGTGTCCCCGCTGAAGCATCCCAAAGCTATGGCAATCCTGGGCATGTGATTTGCGATTGGGTCTGGGCATGGAAGGCTGATCTCGTTGTGATGGGGCGACAAGGACAAAGCCAACTTCCGGGCTGGATGATGGGAAGCGTCAGTGCTTATGTGACTCAACACGCCTCTTGTTCAGTCTTCTTGGTGTCTGCTGCGCAAAAACAAGAATCGACTGAGATTCGCGATCGCGCTTTGACTGAAGTTTGATTCATACGGGAATCGAGACAATGAAAGGATTCTTAAACGGTGCAGTTGCATTACTCTCCTGCATTGCTATATTTTCGATGCTTCAAATGAGTCAAGCTCGATCCCCAACTTTGGCGCAACTCCGCGATGGAGACTATCAGATTTGCACTCAACCGCCGCCTAAAGGGTGGCAACAAGGCGAAGGAGTCTGTTTTGTGTTTCGGAAGCAGAACCAGCAGATTGAGGGCTATTATGGCTATCCGCACTCGGATGCGTTTGTTTGTCTGCGGGGGCAACTGAATCTTGATCGCCGCATTGTTGGACAGGGTTATCTCGTCTCCTGGGAAGGGAGCCAATGGGGAACTCCTGAAAAGAAAGCATTTTTCTGGGATGAGGAACAACAGCTTCAGCTTGCACAAGGAAGAGTAGTTCGGCATGAGCAGGATGGTCAATCTGAAGCACACTGGATTTTATTTCAGCAAGCAACCTTAAATTTTCAGTCATTTTATCTTTATCCCAAGCCTGAAATGACTGCCCCTCAGCAATTGTGCAATTGGAATTTTGAGCGATCGCTAAAGTCTAGCCAGTTGTAGTTGATAGGTACTGACATACCTTACGAATAAACCTGTCCACTGTAAAAAACTCACGAAATCCTCACAAGCTTCAGTTACCTTCAAGGTAGAACATCTTCACTGTGTTCTAATTGATTTTGGGAGGACTGAAGTGCCAATCTGGTGATGTTCATAGGTGAGCCGTGCTAATGGAGGTGACGTATGCTTCATCGATTTTTCCATCTCTCGCATGAGCAGGTGCATGTTTGGAGCAATATCATCCTGCTAATTTTAGTCTTGCTTGTTTGGTTAGTTGTACTAGGAGCACCTGTTATCTGAAGCGCAAATGCTCAAGCCGCCTTCTGAACTTAGAAGGCGGCTTGATTAGGTTAGCTTGCTCGTGCTTTCTTGAGAGGATTATGCCGAGCTAAAGCGGCTTTGAGTTTTCGCAGTCCAGAGGTTTCGAGTTGACGTACCCGTTCCCGGCTGAGTCCTCCTAATTTTCGTGCAGTAGCAGCACGATTCAAGGGATTGCCATCTTCTAATCCATATCGAGTCTGAATCACTGCTCGCTCGCGAGGCGTTAAACAATAGAGCAAATCTTTGAGCTGTTGATTAAAAATTCTCTCCTCGACTTGCTCTTCGAGCGGAGCGACATCATCGGCTAGTAAATCCCCTAACGATGTATCTTCCTCAAATCCAACCAGTTGATCGAGCGAAGCAACATGATGAGAGTAAGCGAGCAGTTCCTCGAAGGCTTTCCTGTCTATGTCCATCGCATCTGCTATTTCTTGCTGAGTTGGTTGCCGCTTTAAAGTCTGGCTCAGCGATCGATAAGTCTTTTTTAGGCAGTTCAAGCGTTCGATCACCGAGGTCGGCAGACAAATCGATCGCGATTGAGTTGCGATTGCTCGGCTAATTGTTTGGCGAATCCACCAGTAAGCATAAGTTGAAAACTTATATCCTCGCGTCGGATCAAACTTCTCGGTTGCTCGGGTCAGTCCCAGACTGCCTTCTTGAACCAAATCCATCATATCGAGTCCGCGATAGGTGTAGTGCTTTGCAATACTCACAACCAATCGTAGGTTTGCCTTAATCATTGCTTGCTTTGCTCGATTGCCAACTCGGATGAGTTCCCTTTGTTCATGAGTCCGCTGGTCTTCAGGAATCTCCGACAAAGACTGCATGACCTGAATTTGTTGGGCGAATTGTTGTTCTTCTGATCGACTGAGCAGAGGCACCTTGCCAATTGTTTTTAAGTAGTCGCGCACTAAATCGTGGCTCATATAACCTCCTCTTTCAATCCAACTGCATTCTTGAATAAGACTGTGAGGAAGTTGTGAGGAGAAGTGATAGAGATTACTCAGATATTCTATTTTCTACGGACGCTGACACTGAGGTGAATCAGTCTTGCCTTTTTACTTCCAGCCAATTCATCTAGCATCAATACAAACAAGTTTGGCTCAGCACTTTCAGGGAGAATGCGCGAGTTCTGAAAGTGGGACAACTCGATAGCCTTGACGATCGAGCATCGGTAAAATCTTTTCTAGAGTCGTAGCAGTTCTTTTTCCCCACATTCCGGTATCGTGCAAAATGATGATCGACCCAGGACGAATATTGCAGAGAATAAACAAGCTTGCAAACCAGGAGGAAGGGATATGCGTGTCGTAGGGAAAGATATCACCTAAAACCACCCGATATCCATGCTTCTGAGCGATGTCGATCGTAGATTTCTTGTACCAACCTCCACCCGGGCGAAGCCACTTTGGGCGTGTATACTTGGACAGAATATTCTCAGCTTCGATGACTGCTGCTTCAAACTCTATTTCTGACAGCAAAACGCTCGGTTCGTCTTGGGTGAGATGATTGCCAACTTCATGTCCTCGATCGAGTAGTTCAGTTATCAACTCTGGATTGGGTTCGACTCTGCTACTAATCAAGAAAAATGTGGCATGAACTTGATACTTTTCTAGCACGCTGAGGATTTTCGGAGTGGTTGCTGGATCGAGTCCATCATCGATCGATAAAGCTACGATTCGTTCCTGGGTTTTAAAAAAGTAGGTCACTCCTGGAGACAGCTTCTCAATGATTCTCAACAGCCAACGAGGTTGAAACAAGAGTACGACTATCAACCCTAAAAGCAACTCCAAAGAGATTAAAAAGATTTGAGAGTAGAACATATTCGCTCCGTTAGAATGTCGATCGCATCAATTGAAGGCAATGATAATGGCGATTCCATTCTCAAACGCATTGGCGCAGGAATTATTAGAAACTTATGGTTCGCCGTTATATGTTTATCAGGCAGAGCGATTAGATACGACGATCGCTGAAATTACCCAAGCGATTCCTTATCCAAAAACAAAGTTTCATTTTGCCAGCGTTACGAATGGAAATCTCGCGCTCCTCAAGCGATTTCTGAAAGCGGGTTGGGGGCTACACGCAAATACGCCTGGAGATGTGTATTTAGGGCTTCATGCTGGATTTGAGCCGCATCAGATTGTGTATAGCGGCAGTAACTTGAGCCGTGAGGATTTTGAGCAGGTTTTTGACTGGGGGATAAGGCGGATTAATCTCGATAGTGTTTCGCAAGTTCAGCACTGTTGTGAGCTTGCTCAAGTTCCGATCGAGCTAGGACTCCGCTTGAATTTACCTGAAATTACGGGAGAAAGCCGGATTGGGGTGCATCCTGATGAGTTTCGAGATGCGATCGCAGTTTCTAAATTTCCGATTACCGGATTGCATTTCTATCGCGGCACAGGCACGAATGCGACTGAGGCATTTACTCAAGTGATTGATACTGTCATTAATGTGGCTCAACAGCTTCCAGATTGGCGGGTGCTAGATTTTGGCGGAGGATTTGGATATCCCTATCGCAAAGACGGCGCGCGATTTGATTGGCAAGAATTTGGCACAGTGCTGAGTGAGAAGTTGAGCGATGTGGAATTGATTATTGAACCGGGGAGAGCCGCGATCGCGGAATCAGGTTGTCTTCTTGCAAAAGTCGTTTCAGTGAAATGGCAGGGAGAAAAGCAGATTGTTGGAGTCGATACGTCGATCGCGAATTTAGCAGTTTTAGCTGTGCATGGTGGCTATCGCGAGATTGTGAGCTGGAAGGAGGGAGCGTATTACTTAACCGATATTTGTGGGAATACAACTTATTCGCGGGACTATTTGGGAAAGAGTTGTCAATTGCCTGCACTTAGCGTTGGCGATTGTGTTGCGATTTTAGACACTGGAGCATACGGTTATGCAATGTCTTCGCATTTCTTACATCGGTTTAGACCTGCGGAAGTTTTACTGGAAAATCAGATACATCGATTGATTCGAGATCGAGAAGATTATTCGGTTTTGCTAGGGGGACAGAGATGAAATGTATTGAATGTGGAACAAATAATTGGTTAAGCGATCGCACAAAAAATCAAGGTTTTTGTAAAAAATGTCAACATCAATTTGCATTTGAGCCTGTGCATATGGAAGGCTCGAAAATGACAGATCAGTATTTTAAGGAGACAATTTCTTCAATCTCTAGTGGTGATATTCTTTTCTTTACAGAGAAACAGTTTTTATATGCAATAAATCGTAGATTAGCTCGTTATAAAATCACTGACGCAGAAGATAAAATTCCGACTTCAATCAATACATTTGGAGTAATTTTTATAATTTTAAGTGTTATTAGTTTTACAAGTTCTGAAATTCGTGAGCTTCCATTTTCTGATAATCTTATTGCAATTCTGGTTTTATCTTTTGTGTTCAGTCTATTTGCTTCACCTTTGATATATGCTGCTGATTTATTGTTTGGAAATAGAAGACAGAAGCAATTTTCAGTAACGGAGGCAGAATTGCATGGCTGGATTGAACGCTGGAAATTTGTGGGCAATTCGATCGATAAGCTTTTAGATCCACCTCAGCTTACAGCAGCAGCAGCAACAATCAGCGACGAGGTGAGTGCGTATAGCTTTGATCGAGTGATTATTTGTGATCGCGCTACGATCGCACAACTTTTAATTGCAAATAATGTCCACTTTGAAAATAGCTGTGCGATTCTCAGCCTAAATGGTTATCCTGCTGCAATTTTTGACACAGTGATGCAAATGTTGAGAAGAAATTCAGATTTAACAGTTTATGTTTTACATGACGCAACACCGCAAGGAATCAGTTTAATTCATACCTTAAAGACCAGTTCTGAATGGTTTGAAAATCAGACCCTACGATATTTTGAATTAGGGCTTTTACCTCGACAAGCGATCGGAAAACGACAAATGATTGTCAATCAATCAGCTGTCTTTGTTCAAGAAGCAGAATTACTTCCGGAATCAGTTCGCCAATCTTTATCAAAAGCAGAATTGGAATGGCTCGATCGAGGATATTACGTCGAACTTGAATCTTTCTCACCTCGCCGCATTATTCGAGTTGTCACCCAAGGAATTGCAAAAAGTTTCGAGCCAAACAATTCTGATACTCTAGTTGAGTTTGAAGAAAATGATTGGAGCAATAGTTCTACCTATTATGCAGATAGTTTTGGTTAGCTTCAGATGATTTCATCAAATCAAAGTATGTCAATCATTCCAAATCCCCTAAATTTGGGCGATTCAGGAAACACAAGCCGCTAACAACAAAGCGAGATCGATACTAGGAGCAATAGCTATGGGCATGAAATGCATACAATGTAATACCGATAATGATCTGCGCGATCGCACAAGAAACTCCGGTCGCTGCAAAAAATGCAATCATCCATTTGTCTTCGAGCCAAGTGCCGAAAGTAATCCCCGCTTAAAGTTTACCGATGCCTTCTTCCAAAAAGCACTACAAGATATCTCAAATAACGGAACGATCCATTTCACCCCTAGACAGCTTCAATACTTACTCGATCGACGATTAAACAAACTGACTAGCTTTCATCCCATTGTTTTACTCATTTTCAGTTTCATTGTTATTGTTATTTCTATCTTTTTGTTCCTCGCAAATCCGGTGATTACTATCATTGGAATATTCGTTTCAGCTTCCCTACTATCTGGAGCCTGGAAAAGCTTTCAAGAAAGAAGAAACCCCCGCCCCGAACTGATTACGCTGCCTCAAGTTCGAGAATGGCTGCGTCGCTGGCAAACGATTAACGGCGATACGACGTTGCTTTTACCACCTCTTGCACAGTCCGCTCAACCGCGATCGATTAGTCCCGATGTCAGTGCTTATAGTTTCGATCGCGCCGTGATCTGCGATCGCGATGAGATTGCTCAATTTCTCATTGCAAACAATTTCCACTTTGAAAACAACTGTGCTGTTCTTAGCATTGATGGCTATCCACAAGATATTTTCTCAACTGTGATGGAAATGCTCAAACGCAATCCGGAGCTAAAAGTGTATGCCATTCACAATGCTGATGCAAAAGGCGTGAACTTAGTCCATCAACTGCGAACTGAGCCGAATTGGTTTGGGGATCAACCAATTCAAATTTTTGATTTAGGACTTTCACCTTATCAAGTACTGAAAGGCAAACGATTCCGAGTCATCCAATCTTCTCCCTCTCAAACCCTCTCTAGTGAGGCACGCCAATCTTTAGCACCTCAAGAAGTGCAGTGGCTAGAAGCAGGCAATCTAGTCGAACTCGACTCATTGATGCCTCAACGATTGCTCCAAGTTCTCAATCATGGAATTGCCACCAGCCAGAGCAGCGATTTGGGAAGCGATTCTGGAGGCGATTTCTTCTTGATGACGGATACGTCGAGTAGCAGCGTTTATGGAGCGGACAGCTTTGGCTAGAAATTTTCTGTTTCGGTCAATCGCTGTGCTGCAAGCCGCACGATCGACAACACTAAAATGATCAAAAACATGACCAGTCCGATCGTGCAAGCATAACTAATCTGCAATTCCCCAAAGGCTTGATCATAAACGTAATACACGATCGTCTTAGAGCTATTCAGCGGCCCTCCTTTGGTCATGATAAAAATCTCTTCAAAGACCTTCGTTGCAGAAATCGCACTGATCACTGCAACTAAGAGCAAGTAAGGCTGCATCAATGGCACAGTGATATCCCAATGCTTCCGAATCCCATCCGAACCGTCGATCGCTCCCGCTTCATAGAGTTCTTCTGGAATCGACTGCAATCCTGCCAAATAGATCACCATGTAGTAGCCCAATCCCTTCCAGATGGTGACTGCCATGACGCTAAAAAGTGCCAAATTTGGATCAGTCAGCCAGGGAACTCCAGAAAGCCCCAGCGATCGCAGAAATTGATTCAATAAGCCATTGTCCGCATAGAGCCATTTCCAAGCGATTCCAGCGACGACCATCGAAATAATCACCGGAGTGTAGTAAGCCACCCGAAACCAGCGAATCCCTTTGAGTTTCTGATTGACTAAAATCGCTAAAGCTAAAGGTGCGATCGCCAAAACTGGAACGACACAAACCAAATACAAAATCGTATTGCGGAGCGTTTGCCAAAACACTCGATCGCCACTCAACCGCTTAAAATTTTCCCACCCGATCCACTCCGGCGGCGCAATCAGATCGTACCGGGTAAAACTGAGATAAAACGCTTGCAGTGCTGGATAAAAAACCGTTAGCCCCAACACAATCAAAGCAGGCAACAGAAACAAATAAGGCGTGAGTCGCCTCTGAATCGGATACCAGCTTTCGAGAAATATCTTATTCATCGGGTATGAGTTTGCGAAAAGCCAACTCACACTTTACCTCTAATCGATTTCTTCTGCTTCAACTCGTCTAATCGCCCGTCGAGCTGGTAAAACTTGCGTCCGGCGACGATTCAAATATCCCGGATATTCATCGTGAATCACTTCGATCGTTCGAGACGGACGTTGCTGTTTCGCAAATAAAACGAACATCCCCACTAAAGCAATTCCGCCTCCAAATGCGAGAATCACGCCCCCAAGCATCCAAAGTAAATTCGAGAACACGGGGTTCTCTTCGATCGACGAATTTGGATTCGCAGCTCCAGGCTTTTGCAAAGTCAAGTTCGACTTGCTTTGAGCATTCATCGTATCGATCAGGGCTTGCTGGCTTTGAAGTTGAGTCTTCAGTTGCTCAGTCTGAACTCGTTGCTGCTCGACCAAAGCCTTTAATTGCTCAGTTTCAATTCGCTGCTTTTCAGTATCCACAGGAGCGGGCGGCGCAGTTGGAGCTACACCAACGGGCGCACCTGGCGCAACACCTGGATAGCCGTAATTGGGAAGGGGTTGAGTTGGGGCAAGTGTGGGTGAGTTTGTACTCACGCCTCCTTTCAACAAAACGACAGCCGCAAGACCTGCGAGTGCCGCTCCTCCTAAAAATGATGTCGTTTCACTCATCTCCCCTTCACCTTTCTCATACTGGATTGCGATGCTCCGGTGCGATCTCCTAAACAGTATTCTGCGTATTGTGACTCAATCCAGGATTTTCGGATGAATTAATGGGTGACTTTGCCACCTCATTCAGTAATTCCTCTACCTATTCAAGGACAGAATCTCCAATTTGTCTATATCAGTTTATCCAGATCTCGATAAAAAGTTGCATTTCCTAACAAATTTAATGATTAGGTTGATTGAATTTGCATCATTTTCGCTGGAGACTAGAGTGCCCTTTCATTGAAGAAACTCTACTTTTTGAAGTTATGCCCGTTGGCAGAGGAGAACGGCAAACCACTGATTCGGATCAGTCCAAACTTGCACACAATCAAGGTTTTTTGCAGAGAGTAATTCTTTCATTTCTTCTAAATCGAATTTGCGTGAGATTTCACTCAAAATTGTTTCACCCTCGCGAAATTCTACCGTTAAATTTAACGATTGGAGATGGACAGTTTGCGCGCTCAAACTCTGTAAATGCATTTCGATTTGGCGATCGCGCTCGTTATAAATTGCCACATGCGCAAACTGTGCGAGATCAAAATCTCCTTGAAATCGCTGATTCAAATGGCGCAACATATTTAAGTTGAATTCGGCAGTGATGCTTTGTCGATCGTTATATGCCGCTTCTAATTGAGCGCTGGATTTGTGTAGATCAATTCCTAACAGAAAATATTCTTTAGGATTTAAAGCCGCCGTGATTTGGCTGAGAAAGAGATCACATTCGGCAGGACTCAAATTACCAAGCGTGCTGCCAATAAATCCGATCAGTCTCGTCGGCAGTTGAGCATAAGGGAGCTTTTTCAATGCCAGTTCATAAGTTCCAACTAATCCATACACTTCTAGGTCTGGATAATCGATTAAAAGACTTTGGGCACTGCTTTCTAAAATTCCTGCACTAATATCGATCGGACAATAAATTAAAGGATGTCCCGCAGATCGATAAGCATCAAGCAAAATTCTCGTCTTGGTTGAATTTCCGCTGCCTAATTCGATCAACTCACACGCACCTGTAATGTCAACGATTTCGGGCGCACAAGTATTCAGAATCTCAGTTTCGGTGCGGGTTAAATAATATTCGGGGAGTTCAGTAATTTGTTCAAACAGCAGAGAACCGCGATCGTCATAAAAATATCGAGGTGGTAGTGTTTTCGGAGTCTGGCTGAGTCCGCGAACCACATCACTCCCCGGATGTAATTCATCTTCAGACGGGGTTGAGCGATCGACGAGATAAGCAAGATGAATCCGATCAGACAATTGAGACGTATAAGACGCAGACATCCGAACTAAGCTCCTTTCACCACAACACAGCGAAATCCAGCGAAAATTTCGCGAACTTGGGGATAATACCAGTTTCGGAAGGAATTGCGCATCGCCCAAGGGAAAGTTGCCCAACTTCCTCCTTTTAAGACTCGATGTTTTCCATCAAAGTACTGCTGGGAATAGCCTGGGTAAGGATAGCTCTCAAAGTTGGCATAGCCCGCAAACCAGGTTGATGTCCATTGCCAAACTTCACCTAGCATATTTTGAGATCTGGCTGCTTTTTCCCATTCTGCCTCGCTGGGCAAACGCTTGCCGACGAATCGCGCATAGGCGTCTGCTTCGTACCAACTTACGCCACAAACGGGCTGGTCTGCTTTGCCAGAGTAAAGCGGCTGCGTGATTTCGTTGGATTTCACCCAGTCCCACCCTTCTGCTGTCCAATATTCGGGCTGCTGATATCCGCCCGCTTCAATGAACGCTCGATATTCTCCATAGGTGACAGGATGGCGATCGATCCAATAGTCATCTAAATAGACTGAATGTGCTGGACGCTCATTGTCTTGGGCTTCGATCTCATGACTGCCCTGGATAAAATTTCCTGCTGGAATCAGGATCATGTTGTTGAATTTCTCTGAGGTATGACTCGCTTGGGAATGCCCCCTAAATCCCCCATTCTGGGGAACTTTGAAACTAGAGCATCCGGCTTGAAGTCCCCCATACATGGGGGACTTAGGGGGCTGAATCTGCCCAAATCGCAGCGAGGAACTCTCAATTAACGCCAGTACGATCGCAATTGTCTCTGCATGTTGACATTCATGTTGGATCAACCATTTCCACAGTCGTTCTTGCTGTTCGAGGGGCGCGATCGCTAAATACTCAAATACTTGCGATCTCACAAGTTCCAAATACTCTAAAACAGTCGCAATCTCTGGTAATTTCACCCGTTGAGATTTCGGCAATCCATCTTGAGCAAATAAGCGATGATATTCCGGCATCAAAGGCGGATACCCTGCTAAACGCTGCAAAATCCAAAGTGCTTCCGTATAAGCAATATGTCCCACATGCCATCCGATCGGGCTGAAATCAGCATGTGCCTGGGTGCAGAACGTGTCGTAATCAATTGATCGAATTCGCTCTAAGGTTCGCGATCGACACT
Source organism: Leptolyngbya boryana PCC 6306 (assembly GCF_000353285.1). NCBI lineage: Bacteria > Bacillati > Cyanobacteriota > Cyanophyceae > Leptolyngbyales > Leptolyngbyaceae > Leptolyngbya > Leptolyngbya boryana. The sequence continues at coordinate 4,712,400 of NZ_KB731324.1, read as the reverse complement.
GCTGCATGTCAGAACGAATTTCAGATTGGAGTGATATCAAGCTTGAGGTCATGATGAACAGTCAACAAACAGCGATCGGGCAATGCTTTCCAGTTTCCATCAAACATTGGTTCAGAAACAACTAAGACTGAGCCAGAATCTTGCAAGTAATAGAGCGTTGGAGTTGGTACACCCTGAGCATATCGAGATGCGACAAGCTGATTGCCATCGCTCAAAATCAGATTGGCAGAAAACGGAGTTTGATGGGCTTCACCCAATTCCATCAACACCTTCAAAGTGCGATGCAGTGCTTCAGTGAGATTTGCGCTGGTTTCTAGTTCATCAATTACGGTTGCAAAGATATGCTCTGAATCCGTCAATCCCTGAATGAATTGATATGCCAGATCACTTAAGCGATCGCGCATCGGACGATATAGAGTCTGCCGAAAGTCTTTGATGAATCCGTTGTGAATGCCTAGAAGCGATGCATGTTGAAAGGGTTGGCAATTACTCAAATCGGTCGCTAATCCTGCGGTTGCACTACGAACATTTGCTAGGACACAGCCTGATTCGACATATCGACTCAAACTCTGCAAATTCAAGTCATTCCAAATGGGTAGCGTATTTCGGTAAGTAAAAGGCTCTGCTTTGCGCGTCGCATGATACCAACCGACTCCAAATCCATCCGCATTCAACAATCCTGCGGTCATTTCTTTGGGCTGATAGCTTTGGACAACGAGAGAATGATCAGGCTGAGAAATCAAGCGATCCAGCAAGACAGGCTGTCCGAAATAGCCAAGTAATCGACACATATGAAACTCATCGATCGAACTTTCTCATGGTGACACAAACCTTTTAATTATGGTTTCCACTGAAAAGCCGCGATCACAAGACATGCCCATCCAATCAAAAATCCTGCTCCCCCCAAAGGTGCAACAGCTCCCAAAATTTTCACACCGGACAAAGAAAGCGCGTAAAGACTGCCAGAAAAAAGAATAATGCCGCTGATAAATGCAATGCCTGAAGTTGTGAGGAGGGTTTCACTTAGTTCAACGCGGCTCATGAATAGGGCGATGAGAATCAGTGCGATCGCGTGATACATCTGATAGCGCGCCCCAGTTTCAAAAATGCTTAAAGCTCGATCGTCTAATTTGGCTCGTAAAGCATGAGTTGCAAAAGCACCGAAAGCCACTGACAAGCCTGCCAGAATCGCTCCTGACGCTAAAAAAAATCGGATCATAAATACTTCACCTCAATGGATTTTGAAGGAGTTTTCAGAGAGTGAAAACCTGATCTGTGTAGAAGACTTCTGAAACATAAAAGCTCTCCTGAGTATTCAAGAGAGCTTTTAAAGTCGAATTCGAGAAGCTTAGTAGGCGTCTTGAAGTTCGTAGAAATCGTGCGCGATGTAGTCTTTGCGAAGTGGATAGCCGACCCAATCTTCTGGCATCAGCAATCGCTTCAGATTCGGATGTCCTTCGTAGACAATCCCATACATATCGTAAGATTCACGTTCTTGCCAATCTGCTCCTTTCCAAATCCAGAAGACCGAAGGCACTTTCGGATCTTCACGCGGCAAAAAGACTTTCAACCGAACTTCATCCGGCTTGACCACATTGTCGCTCACCTTAATCAGATGGTAGAAACTCACCAACTGATCGCCAGGACCGACATCATAAGCACCTTGACACTGAAGACAGTTAAACCCATACGCTTGAAGTGCTGTTGCAAAAGGAATCAGCAATTCTGGCTCAACTTTGATCATTTCTACACCGCTTGCATCCAAGCCGATGAATTCATGATCAAACCCGTTCTCAGTCAGCCACTTTGAGGTTTTACCCGCTTCAACGATCGTTGATTGTTGTTCTTCAGCCACGATCGACACCCTCCTTTGCTTCTTGCAAGACTGCCGGGACTTCTAGACCCATTGCTTCAGCCAATTCACGCGGCGGCGCAATCCGGCTTTCAGCTTGGAGATATTTCCCATCGTGAATTACCTCAGCAGGAATCATGCTGTGAGTCGTGCTGTAGTAGCGATGAGTTTGACGCAACTGGGCACGTTCTTGAATCGATTCGTTAGAAACTTTTTTGCGCAATTTGATGATCGCATCCACGATCGCTTCAGGACGAGGAGGACAACCCGGTAAATAAATATCCACCGGAATCAGTTTGTCAACGCCTCGCACTGCGGTCGGTGAGTCTACGCTGAACATTCCACCCGTGATCGTGCAAGCTCCCATTGCAATCACATACTTTGGTTCAGGCATTTGTTCATAAAGACGAACCAACGCCGGAGCCATTTTCATCGTGATCGTGCCAGCCGTAATAATCAAATCTGCTTGGCGAGGGGTTGATCGCGGAACCAATCCAAAGCGATCGAAGTCAAATCTTGAACCAATCAAAGCTGCAAATTCGATAAAGCAGCAAGCGGTTCCAAACAACAAAGGCCACAAACTCGAAAGTCTTGCCCAGTTATACAAATCGTCTACCGTCGTCAAAATGACATTTTCCGACAATTCTTGCGTCACACTAGGACGCTCGATCGGATTAATAATCGACCCGCCATTGAGCGAAGCCGCTTCTGGATTCATGACCATTCCAATGCTCCTTTGCGCCAAGCGTAGACGAGTCCAACAACTAGAATTGCAATGAAAATTAGGGCTTCAATAAACGCTAACAAGCCTAAACGATTGAAAGCGACCGCCCAGGGATACAAAAACACCGTTTCCACGTCGAAGATCACAAAGACCAAGGCAAACATGTAATAACGGATATTAAACTGAATCCAGGCTCCGCCCATTGGCTCCATTCCGGATTCGTACGTCGTACGGCGTTCAGGACCTCGACGGCTAGGGCGAACTAGCTTAGAAGCCAGAAGAGCCAGAACCGGAACTAAGCTGCAAATCAGCAAAAAGCCTAAAAGATATTCATAACCACTTAGGACATACACAGGTATTCGCCGCCTCTCGTTCTACAAAAATGGACTTCGCGCTTTACACTCTCATTATTATAGTGTGCTGCAATTTCTCATGGTGCGCTGAAATACTTACTAAATCAAGAACTTTCAGAGATCGCTTCTAAATCGAAGCCATCAAGAAAAATCTATCAGAATCAGATTCAACTCCCAGATCAGTATATGTGATACGCAATCCCTCGATCGACGTTCAGAATGATCGCAAAATGTCATAATAATTAACGTACATTTTAAGGTTTGGGTAACTCCCTGACGTTTGCCATGAGTACCGAATCTGTTGAACCCCAAGAGAATGCCGTCGAAACGCCTGCACCGCTTGAGCCAAAAGATATGGATCAACATGAGTGTGCGGCTTGTGGATATATCTATCAGCCGACCAAAGGCGACGATCGCTCAGGCATCGCTGCAGGTGTTGCATTTGAGGAATTGCCAATTACCTGGAAATGCCCAGTCTGTGGCGCTCCTAAGAAACGCTTTCAGAATATTGGTCCGCTCAATGCTCCGTCTGGATTTAAGCAAAATTTGGGATATGGGTTTGGGGTGAATACCTTAACACCGGGGCAGAAAAACCTGCTAATTTTCGGTGCGCTGATTGTTGGATTTATTTTCTTTTTAAGTCTTTATGGCTTACAGTAACGAACCCTTTTATTTATTGAGATCAAGTGCAATGTATCGGATTTTGAGAGCCTGGAAACAGTTTGTAATATTATTGGCAGTTGTCTTCCTGGCGACTGGATGTAAAGGGTTTTTGCCAGCGGTTGTGAATAATCCCTGGCAGGTGGTTCCGTTACCGATCGAAGAAAATATGCTCGATATTAGCTTCACCGGTGACAAGCAGCATGGCTGGATGGTCGGCACCAATACGGCATTGCTCGAAACTACAAATGGCGGAAAATCCTGGAAGCAAAAGATTCTGAATTTAGGTGAGCAGTCCTATCGTCTGACTTCAGTAAATTTTTCTGGAGATGATGGTTGGATTGCTGGACAGCCTTCGATTCTGCTGCATACGGGTGATGGCGGTAAGTCTTGGGCACGTCTGCCATTGAGCAGCAAGCTTCCTGGCTCTCCTGAGAAGATCGTTGCATTGGGCAAAGATACGGCTGAGATGACCACGGACGTTGGAGCAGTGTATCGCACAACGGACGGTGGTAAAAACTGGAAAGCTTTGGTGAAAGAAGCGTTTGGGGTGATGCGGAGTATCGATCGCACTCCCGACGGAAAATACCTTGCAGTATCTTCGACCGGAAACTTCTTCTCAACTTGGGAACCCGGTCAAGACATTTGGCAGCCTTTCAACCGGAATAGCTCACGCAAATTACAAAATATGGGATTTGCGCCAGATGGTCGGCTGTGGATGTTGGCAAGAGGCGGGCAGATTCAATTCACAAATTCAGCGAGTCCTGAAGACTGGTCAGAAGCACAGAATCCTGAATTCTCAACCAGTTGGGGTTTATTGGATCTCGGCTATCGCACACCGAATGAACTCTGGGTCGTCGGTGGCAGTGGCAACCTGTTAGCTAGCTTCGATGGCGGTAAATCTTGGCAAAAGGATCGCGATGTTGAGAACATTCCAGCGAACCTCTACAGGATTATGTTCTTTGACTCGAAGACAGGTTTCATTATGGGGCAACGCGGCACGTTGTTGAAATATGAGCCGGTGGCTTAGAAATTAGGGGAATAGGGGAAGGAGTGAAGGGTGACTATTTTATAAACTCCCCCACTCCCTATCTCCCCAATTATGAGAAACACGGGATCAAATTTTAACGATCGACTTGTGAGGGCATCTCCCGTCCCGTATGATACAGATAAGGCTTTTGTTCGTTGACTTCTGGAGAGAGCAAACATGGCAGGTACTACTGGTGAGCGCCCGTTTGGCGACATTGTAACTAGCATTCGCTACTGGATTATTCACAGCATCACGATTCCGGCATTGTTCATTGCGGGATGGTTGTTTGTCAGTACGGGATTGGCGTATGACGTGTTTGGCACGCCTCGCCCGAACGAATACTATCCAACTGCACGTCAAGAGCAGCTTCCGATCGTCAGCAACCGCTCGGCTGCAAAACAGCAAGTGGATAAATTTGCTTCGCAAGTTGGAAAGTAGTTTTGAGTCAAAAAGGTTGAGAAAATTATGACAGGCAACACCCCGAACGAACCTATTTCATATCCGATTTTTACAGTCCGCTGGTTGGCAGTTCATACTTTGGCTGTGCCAGCGATCTTCTTCATTGGCGCGATCGCGTCGATGCAATTTATTCAACGATAGGAGTTTGAACCGTGGCAGGAATTAAAGGCGCTCCCAACCCTAACAAGCAGCCCGTTGAACTTAACCGGACTTCTCTGTATTTGGGGCTTTTGTTGATTTTTACGCTGGGAATTTTGTTCTCTAGCTATTTCTTCAATTAGTGTTTGATTGTTCAGATTGCTGTTTTAGTTAGGAGGTAAGACCGTGCAGACTGGTGGAAGAATTCCCCTGTGGCTTGTAGCAACTGTTGCAGGCTTGGGCGTGATCGGTGTAATGAGCTTGTTTTTCTATGGTTCTTATACCAGCATTGGCTCTTCGCTGTAAGTTCATTCAAAGATAAGAAAAAGCCGCCTAGTACTAGGCGGCTTTGTTTTGCTAATGCGTTTGGAACCAAGAGGCTTAGATGCCGCTTGGATCTTCACGTTCGATGTACAAGAACAACAAGCCCATGACAACCGTGGGAAGTAACCAGGTCACAACGGGAATGAGAATCCAAGGCAGATATGAAGCTGCATATGAACCTGTCATAAGAAAAGTTTCCTATTCGTTAGATGATTCCATTTGTGAATTTACATGCCTTGGGTAACGCTGAGCGCGTTGCTCTTAGAATTCTTAACATTAGAAGACGTTCTGACAGGGACAACTGCTTTTGGAAAAGCTCAATGGTTTCAGGTTAGGTTTGTCAGACTTGGGCTGAGCTATAAGGAAATCGAGTCCGTATCGAGATCGTCGAGCCATAAGTCCGGCAGTTCTTCCGGGACAACTTGGCGAGTCACAATAACCTTGTGGCTTTCTCGATTCGTCATCACTTCAACGGCGATCGCTTCGATTTGAATTTCAACACACTCAAAGGGGACTTTGATTTCGGTGGTGGCTTCAAGGTTGCCATGTCCGTCCGGTTTGAAGTCGATGATCCAGCGTGAGGGTTCGATTAAGCTGCGATTTTGGCGATCGCTCACCCAGAGCTTGGCATAAATTTTCGGCACAATGTCTGGGAGTTTGAGGCGGACAGTCGTTGATTTTCCACCGATGAGTTCTGGTTCAGCAATCAGAACAATTGGATCGGGGACAGGCTCCGTTTCAGGCAGCAGCAGTGGATTACGGGCACGTTCAGATGCGATCGAGTGATTACGACGCGAGATAATCAGATCATTCAGAGGTAAAATCGGCTCGTCATCAACCACAAACTCATTGACGACCTCATCAGAACTAGGCTGAAGATTGAGTGTGGCAGTTTCGGGGATAGAATCTCGATCGTCTGCTTGAACTTTGAGGTCGCTGGCAGGTGCAGATTCTTCGAGCGGCGCGAGATAGAGATCTTCTACCTTAGGCGGTTCTGGCTCTTGAATCGGTTCTGGCTCTTGAATTGGGTCTGGTGTGACTTCAAGTGGGACAAATGCGCCAGAGAGCGGAATTTCTAGCTGAGTTCCATCGGTGTATTCCGGGTTCGCGACATCAGGCTGAATGCCAAAAGTAGGAAGGTCGAGTTTGCGGCGGACATACGGATTGGGTTGGCGCAGTTGCGGCGGCAAACTGGAAGATTCTTTGACCGTAAAGTTTGTGCCTTCAGATTCTTTGGCAGTTGTGACGAAATTCAGAAACGTGAGATTGAGCGGGGGATGTGCAGCAGTGGGGCGAGTTGTCGGGAGATCGAGCATGTCTTCTGCCATGTTGCGATCGCTTCGCTTCGCTTCGTGCATCGCATCGACTAGCTCATCTACAGCAGACATCAAACTAAAAGATTGGGTTGCTAACGCAGGATGACCTTCCACTCTGAGATCGTGCAGGGTGATCTCGCCCAAAATGACCTGAGTCTTGAGTTCAATCGGCAAGGTGACGCGATACTTCAACTGAAAGGGTAAAGCTTCGTTTTGAAGCATTTCGCGGGTTTCTAGAAGCATTTTCGAGCTTTGGGGATCACGCAGACAGATTCGCAGTTCTGCATGAGCGATTTCGGTCAATTCTTCAGACGCAATTTGCCCCGAGATCGTTAACGGTTCACCGCGATTAGCAATAAAGGTGTCTTGCACGAGCGCGATCGCCACAACAGAATCCGGCAACATCGGATTCTGTGGCACTCTGAAATCTTCATAAGGCGATTCTGAAACTAAGCCATATTCTCGTAAAATCTCGTCTGCGATCGTGCCGGATTCGGATTCGGCATCCTGCAGAATATCATCGATAGAAAGTAAATCAGCAGACGTTTCTTTGGGTTCTAACAGGTCGGATTCTAAAGCAGGGGCGACAAATTCGAGCGTGGCGTGCTCTGCGTCTTCCCAGTCAGGGTTCCAATCTTCGACGAGATCAGCCGCGATCGATAAAACTTTCAACTGCATTGACTGCACGGTTCCTGTTTCAGAGGTGCATTGAAACTCCCAGAAACCGGGAAGGAGGGTTGTGTAGGGAATGACTACCATCAGTCCTTTCTGATTGGTCTGCTGAGTGCGAGTCTGAGTCCGGCGTTTGGGAGGAATTTCGTCGATCGCATCGTAGCGGACTCGGACTGAAACCGAGGTGTTTTTGAGTGGAGATTTTGCGGCGATGCGATACCGACCTTCGAGAATCTCGACATCGGCGGTGTCGAGCGGTAGCCAAGCGCGATCGCCATCTTGCTGAATTAAAAATTCCCAGGGTTGCATGTCAGGCATAGGTCGGTAAAGAGGCGTTCACCAGAATTTGCAGTTAACAGGGTATACCATGTCTGGCGGATTTTGGCGAATTTATTGCATTGATTTTAAGTGAGAGAGTGGGGAGTGGGGAGAAAGAGCAAGCGCTTATCTTTTCAGGGCTGTAGGTAAGGCAGCACAAAAAAGCTCGATCGACAAAGGCGATCGAGCTAAATTGGCAAGATATTTCAGTACGGGTAGAACTCTAGTTAAACTCTAGTTAAATGCGCCCGTGAAGATTTTATCGATGATCGGGAAATTCGATAGCAGCAAGAAGGCAACGGCTGCGCCACCGGTTGCTCCGACGAAGAATCCACCTGCAAATTGGCTCCAACCTTCAGAGGTTTGTAGCGAATCTGTAGCGGAGTCATTATCTCCTTGGAAAGTAGCTAAGCCATAGGTTGATAGGCAAGCCGTTGCGATCAAGATCAAAGCAATTGCAGAAATTAATCCGCCAACTGCTGCATGATCAGAGTCACGCAGAGGACCTAGGAGCGTCCAAGGACCGACCAAAAAGTACCCATGTGCCATTCCGATTTCAAGACCGCGCAACAGGGGCGATAAGCCTTTCCGGTAAGCCGGGAGGTTACCGATGAAAGCGCGGGTGAAGCCAGAATCACTGATAGGGGTCGAGAGATGTCCTGTGAACGGATCGCCGTTGTAAGGTTTAATAAGCTCGTCAGCCATATCTTAATATTTCCTAATGATTCTGAAGAGAACAAAAAGAATTCGAGACCATTGTAAGTATGACGGGGGGCTGATCCTGACAAATGCTTCAGAAAAGTTCACTATCTGAGATAAGAAGGAAATGATTTGGTTTTTGCGGCTACAAATTGCTCTAACACGGTTTGGCGGAGTAACTGTTGCGGCATAAAACCTTGAGCCAAAATAAAATCGTGAAAAGCAGTTTGATCAAACTGCTGACCCATCTGTTTTTCGACTTCTTGACGAAGCTGCATGAGCCTCTGATAGCCGTAGAAATAAGAAGGCGCATGACCCGGAAGTTTCACCGTGTAACGATTAATTTCTTGCTGAGCAAAGAACTTTGAGAATCCAACATCTTCAGTCAGAATTCGCATGGCTTCGTCGATCGAGACTTTTCCGAGATGCAGTTCTGGCTCCAGAAATGCTCGTGCTGCTCGGAGTAACTGAAACTGGAGCGAAATAAATTGCCCCTCGATCGGCATAAATGGCAACGTAATTGCTTCTGCATATAGTGCCCATCCTTCATGATTTGCAGGATTGTAACCAAAGCGCGATCTCGCTTCTGACGTGCCTTTGTCCTGAATCGTCGTGAATTGTAAATCGTGTCCGGGTCTACCTTCATGTGCGGTCAGTGTCCAGGCAACGGCGGGATAGGTAAAGTCATCGTAAGCTCGCGGCTGTTTGTCAGGTTTTAGCAGTGGAACAATGAACACACCCGCAGTTTTTTGCGAGGATTTGGGCGGGAAATATTGGGGAACTGGGAAATTGGTGTTTTCTCGATCGTTGGTTAAGCGAATGGTCAGATTTCGTTTTGGCAATGTGACAAGCTTTTCTCGTCGAATGATCGCTTCAAGATCCTTTTGGCGTTGTTCATATTGAGGCAGAATCTTGTCTGCGGGTAATTGTTCTTTTTTCAAACTGCGAATAACTTCTCGATATCCTGTGGTTTGTAAGCCTTTTTGTTTCGCAACTTTAGCCGCGAGGACATCCATTTCTTGTTGGATGGATTCAAATGCAGTGTGAGCTTGCTTGAGCAGTTCATCGATCGAGATTTCAACACCTCGTTCTTGTAATTCCAGTGCGTAAAGTTCTGGTGACAATCGAAAATCTAATCTTGATTTCGGTAAAATTTCTTGTCGGACAAAAGTTGTATATTCTGTGATTTGAGCTTTCAGCTTTGTATAACTTTCTTGATCGATTTTCTGTTGCTCTAAGCGTTTCTGAATTCGCTCTAGTTGAAAGGATGTATTCGATAAATCCTTCTCGATTTGCGACTTAGAGGGAAAGAAAATATTGGGACGAGACACAGATCCGCGCAGATTTTGAATGGCTAAAGTCGCGATCGCTGGTTTTCCCGTTTCGTCTCCATTCAATTGCTGCAATAGTTTCACGAGATCCGGTCTGCTCAAATCATCTAAGCTATTGTGAATCTCTTTAGCTAAATCGACATAAGGTAGGCGAAGTTGGCGATGGAATTTATCTGATTTCAATGATTCAGTTGCAGACTGGATCAGAATTTCTAAATCGAGTTTTACGGCAGGATCGCGTTCTTGTTTGAGCTTCGTCTGAAACCTTTGAAGGAGAGTATTGATGCCTTTCTCACGGCACTGTCCATAGTTTGAATCCAGTTGCAGCAGGGATTTGCTCAGGGCTAAATCGCTACATTGTTTGGCTGATTCGGCTTCGGTCAATAAATTTGTATTCTCGTTGCTACGCTTGATCCAATCGGGTTGTGCAGATGCGATCGCATCAACGACCGAATGAGACATGATCGCAAAGACAAAAGTCGCGATCGCCAACCATAACACTGTTTTACGTGAGACTCGCACGACACGACGAATAATCTTCACAATCTAAAATCAACCTCTAAAATCTAAGCGCGCTACTGTTTACACTGAAGCGAATCAAATACAGTCGAGGCTTTTTCTGCTGCCGTTTTGAGATCCTGTCCATTCGTCAGCAAATTCACAACATACCGACTATCTTCTAAATTCACACTAGCGCGATAAATCACGGTAGCTTGCTCAGGAGAATCGGGGTACTTCAACTGCCCTTCGCGAATCACAACTGAGGTAGACGTGCCACAGAGATTTTTGTTCTCCACCCGCACGGATTTAATCTTCAGTTCTTCCTCATCCGCACCCAAGGCAATGCTATCTAAAATGCGATCGACTTGCTTGCGTCCCGATTCTTGTTCGATGGGAACCCGTGCGACTAAGAGCTGAATGTCCGGTTCATCTCCTTCACTGGCGATCAATGCCACTTTCGCCCCTGCAAGATTCACGCCCAATAAGCCCTGTGATGCTCCTGGCAGTGAATAACTCATAATATTGCTGGCGATCGCTTCTGCCCGTTGGGGGGTTGCCGCATTGCTCAAAAACTTGAGCGCTAACCCTGTTAAACCAACTCCTAATGTGGCGATCGCGCCGAGTACGATCGCGACCGTTTCCCAAATCGAGACTTTGTACTGCGGAATTCTAGATGGTACTTCTCTCATGAGGGCTACTCCAAATCCACGCCTAAAAAGCGATCGAGAAACCGAGTTCGCCAAGCGAGTCGCACGATCAATCCCCACTCTAGCGCAACTAATCCTAGGAAGAGACAGTCCTGCACACTAATTTGAGAAAGCTCAAAAAACGTTCGGAGCGGCGGAATAAATAAAATGAGTAAATAAACAACCAGCAGCGCTAACGCAACCCAGGTATAGCGCCAATCTCCGCTCAGCGGTTCTCCTCCCACCCAAGCGGTTGTCGGTGGTTTTAAGAATGGGATTAACAGCAGTTCACAAAATACTAAAATGGTTACAAGTGCAGTCCGAGGAATATTGAATTCGATCTTAGTTAGACCAATATTCGGAGGTAAGTCTAAAGCAGCGCTGACTAAATAAAATAGATACACTGTCAGTGACACTAAAGTGATGGTAATTGTCGCAGGAATCACAAAATGGAGCATTGATCGGACTAAACTCCGTTTCTGGCATTCTCCCGGTTGCGCCCAGATTGGAATAAAAGTGGTTGGAATGCCAACTCCAATCAACGTGACGATCGCACTATGTTTGTTTAATAAGGGGAAGCTATCTGAGACAATCGCGATCGCAAAAATCAACAACGCGACACAACTCAATCGCACCATAAAGAGCTTAACGACATCTCGAATGCCATTCTGAATCCGTTGTCCTTCCAAAAAAGTATGCGGTAACGCTTCAAATGTATCTTTGAGCAACACAATGTCCGCAATGCTGCGAGTCGCTTTACTCCCGCTCTCCATTGCGATTCCGAGATTTGCCTGTTTCAGCGACAGCACATCATTCACACCGTCTCCAGTCATCGCGACATAAGAACCGCTGCGTCTCAGGCTGCGAACGAGTTGTGCTTTTTGCTGAGGTGTAATGCGCCCAAATACGTTGTAATTTCTTGCCGCCTGCACAAATTGAGCGTCATCCATTTGAGCCAGTTCTGCCCCGGAGATGACTCGAACCTCGTCGGTGAAGCCCGCCTGTTTTGCTAATGCTGCAACGGTTTGGGGATTGTCTCCTGAAATGATTTTGAGCGTGATGCCTGCTTTGACAAAGCCTTGTAGAGTTTCCTGTGCAGAAGGGCGAAGTTGATCCGAAAAACAGAGAATTCCTAGCGGGTTGAGCGGCGGAAGAGTTGTCTCGATTTCAAATTCCGTATGGGCAAACAAAACGACTCGAAATCCCTGATTTACCTGTTCATCGATATAGTTCAGAATTTCATCTGTGACCGCGATCGACTTCATGAGGATTTCTGGCGCGCCCATCACGTAGGTTCCAGGGAGATTTTCAAATGCGATCGCGCTCCATTTCCGCGCTGATGAAAAGGGAATCTCATTCCGAATCGGCTTTGCATATCCAGAACAGGCAATTAAAACAGCTTCACTCGTCCGATTTCCAGACGCAGTACTCGCCGCAAAATCCCCAATCAACCATTTCAGTTCTTCCTCAGGAATTCCTAATGGATGGAGAGAATGAAGTTCAATCTGATTCGTGGTCAATGTGCCCGTCTTATCTAAACACAAGACATCAATATTACTGAGTGACTCGACGGCATTCGTTTGCTGAATCAAAACATTTTGTCCTAACATCCGAATTGCACCCATGGCATATGCAAGCGTGATTGCTAATAACAATCCGGCTGGAATCAATCCAGCGATCACGGCAGCACGCTGCACAACTTCATTGAGAGTTTGCGATCGACTAATAAAACTAATGCCAACGAGCAACCATAAGAACGATGCTAAGAGTAGCAGAATCCGAATGATGAGATTAATCTCAGCTTGCAGCGGCGTATACACTTGGCGAAATTCTCGCGCTCCCACTGTAAGCTGATAGGCAACCGTATCCGCTCCAACTTTCTGCGCCTCATAGCAAGCCGTTCCACTGACACAAAAGCTGCCCGAATAGACAGGTTTCTCTGCGACTTTTACGATCAGATCTGATTCTCCAGTCAACAAAGATTCATCAATTTCGACTCGCCCCTCTCCAACAATTTGTCCATCGACGAGGACTTGATCACCTGGGCGCAGCACCAGTACATCGCCGAGAACGATTGCACAGGGATCGATATTCACCTCCTGCCCGTTGCGAATCACGGTTGCATGAGGTCGATTCAGCAAGGCGATTTCGTCTAACTTTTGCTTTGCCCAAATTTCTTGCACGATTCCAATTACAACGCCGCTAAAAATAATCACCGCTACGAAGACGGCATCACTCGGGCGTTGTAGCAGAATGAAAACGCCGCTAATCGCAAAAAAGACGGCGTTAACAAAGGTAAACAGGTTTTCTTGCAGGATGCGTGCATACGATCGACTGGTTGGCAGTTTTACGTCGTTCGTATTGCCTGCTAACTGTTGATCTCGAACTTCTCGATCGCTTAATCCGGGGAGCATCGCCATGAATCACACATTGTCTCTATCAGGTGATGACCATTATCATAGATGCTCTTTCCCGGTTCAAATGATTCGTTGCAGATTGCGATCGCTCAATCCCAAATGTTTCAGGCTACACTTTCTTGGCTACGAGTGTTGAACTCTCATACCACTGCTTCGTGTGCTTGGAGACACGAGTCATTGAGCAAATCCAAACGGCTCTTATCCGATCGCGATCGACCCCAACAGCCGCGCCACAATCTCATGTGATCGTCTGCCGCTCGCTGCAATCATCCGATGGGCTAACACATGCGGTGCGATCGCTTTGACATCATCTGGAATGGCGTAATCTCTGCCTTCTAGAAATGCAAAGGCTTGAACTGCTTTCTGAAGCGCAACTGTTCCACGGGGGCTGACTCCGAGAAGGATTTCTTCATCGTGTCTCGTCGATCGCACAATGTTCAATAAATACTGCTGAAGCGAAGATTCCACTCGAACTAAAGCACACTGCTGTTGCAGTTCTCGAATCTCATCCAGCGTAATGCAAGGCGGCAACTCTTCAACGCGCCGTCCTGATTGCAACCGCTCCAGCATTTTCAGTTCTTCTGCTTCCGTCGGATAACCCAGAGAAAGTGACAACGCAAATCGATCCATTTGCGCTTCGGGGAGCGGAAACGTGCCCTGATATTCCACCGGATTCTGAGTTGCAATGACGAAAAACGGTTCTGGAACTTTGCGCGAGGTTCCATCGATCGTCACTTGATGTTCTTCCATTACTTCGAGCAATGCCGATTGAGTTCTGGGCGTGGCTCGGTTAATTTCATCGGCTAACAAAACATTGGCAAAAATCGGACCTGCCATGAATTCAAATTCGCCCGTGCGCGGATTCCAAACGTTTGTCCCAGTCACATCGGTTGGTAGTAAATCGGGAGTACATTGCAACCGTTGGAACTTGCCTTGAATCGATTTCGCTAAAGACTTTGCCAGTAAAGTTTTTCCAACTCCAGGCACATCTTCAAGCAGCGCGTGACCTCCAGAAAGCAGCGCAACTAAAACGAGTTGAATCGCTTCTTCTTTACCGACGATCGCGGTTGCTAAGTGTTGTGTGAGTTGCTCAATTCGATCGCGCATAGGGGAAGCTCCATTAGAACCTGTTCATCATAGCCAGAGTTCCCCAGAGTGGCGATGATCGTAATCTAGACTCGCGATCGCGCAGGTTCTGATCGCAATTGCCGCACTCCACTCAGCAAAAGCCATCCTAAAAAACACCCGATCGCATAAGGCGGAAAATCCGACCACACAAAGGTATTTCCGAGGACTAAACGACCTGGCAATGTAGCACGCATCGCTTGCAGAAAAGGAGGTTGCCAAAGTTGCAGAAACTCAATCGCACAAGAAAAACAGAACACTGCGATCGCAGTTTTGGCGATCGAGAGTTTTGGAAAACAAAACTGCACCAACGCCATCCAAAAAATTTGATAAGCCAAACTGCCTGCAATATCCGTTATCCACCCAGGCAACGCCGCTGTGAATCGCGCGAAGTACCCCAGTGGAACAATTACGATAATGGTCAGCAGCACCGCAAGACGGTAAGGCATAAAGTTTAAGTTTGGGCGAGTTGGGTTGGAGTCGATTCAGATTTACCCTGATCGATCGCTTCCAGAATGCCCAAAAATTCTCGTTCAAAGGTGACTTGAGCACGATTGGTTCTGCCTCCAATGTAGATGGCTCCATCTTTCTCTAATCCCCAAATCTGCGAGTGAGAAACATAGCTCATAATCACACCGAGCATCAGTAAGCCGAAGCCGAGATAGACAATGGGAATTCCTGGATCAGCTTTGATTTGCAGTCCAGTACTGCCGATCAGATCCACGATCGATAATTTCAACCCTTTCACATCAACCGCCATGCCTTTACGCACGGTTGCGATCAGCTTGCCATCCATGTCGTAGACCAGTAGCAAGCCTTGTAAATCTTTGGCAACGAGAGACACGCCATCACTCATATCGGGCTTCAACGGCAGCCAGGTTCCCCAAATTCGCCCGCTGCCCTGGTCAATTCTTGCCATCGGCGATTGCAGGACTGGGCTGTTGTTGAGTCGCACTTGAATTGCCGCGATCGACCAATCTGCCTGATAGAGCGTCACCCCTTTGTGTTTCAGGGGTTCATTGACGTGAATGGTTTTACGATCGACTTCTTTTCCGTTTTGATCGAGCACAGAAAGATCCGAGTAAAACTGATCGATCTCTCCAGTCGGCAAGTAATCAATCCAAAATCGATTGACTTTCACAGACCAATCTTTCGGAATCTGCGGAGCCGCCCAAATTCCCGCATCCGTTACGTTGTCAATCTGAAATGTGGCTCCACTGGGAACCATTTCTTGAGCAATAAAGCCCGTCATCGCACCGATAATGCCGCCTAGCAGAATTAGCAACATCGCGGCATGAACCACGATCGGACCAATTCGCCCAACAATTCCTTTGTGCGCGTAAAGCTTGTCACCGTCTTGAAAAATTTTGTACTTGCGCTGTTCCAGCAGCGGTAAAAGCTGATCAATTCCAGCTTTGGGGAACTCGGCACTTAACGCAAATTTGCGAAACTGACGCGGCTGACTGTAGAAATTCCAAGTTCGCGAAAACCAGCGCAGCGCAGGCAATTGGCGCGTAAATGTACAAGCGGTCAAACTCGCTCCAAACAGAATCAGTAACGCTAAATACCACCAAGTTCGATACACATGATCAAGTCCGGCTGTCAGCAGAACTTTCCAAGTGAGAAAGCCGAAGAGAGCAGGCTTTTCAGGGTAATTCGCTTGATAAAACTGAACGGATTGTCCTTGCTCAATGATTGTTCCAGCGATACTAAAAACCGCGATCGCGAGTAAAAGCACGATCGCTAATCTCAAATCGGCTAAAACGGGCAGCAATTCTTTTTTCAAATACCGCTTGGGAGCGTTCACTAATTCTGTAAAAGTCATCTTCTAAAACACAAATCGCGACATTAACGAAAACACACCAAATCCCACAAGCAACACACCACTTGTTGGCGTAATCCAACCCGACCAACGCCGCAACTCCAATAATTTCTTAATCGCTGCGGTGAACGTTCCAGCAATAATCAACGGCGCAACATATCCAGCCGTGTAACACAGTAAAAGCGATCCACCCAGAATCGGATCTTTTGTCGTACTAATCCAAGCTAAAATTGTCGCCAAAACCGGGGTGCTACAAGGCGACGCGACTAAACCGAACATCACTCCTAATAGATACGATCGCACACCTGTCGGCAATTCTTCAGAGATCCAATCTGTTCCTCCAATCGTCGGCATCTGTAACGGCAACGCTTCTAATAAATTCAATCCCATGATGATCGCGACAACGCTAATCACGATCGGTAAACCTGTCCCAACCTGCCCATACACTCTGCCAAATAGCGTTGCTGCAATGCCCAGTCCTGCTAAGGTCGTCGCCAATCCTAGGGCAAACCAGGTGGATTGCGCCGCAGCCTGTACCCGAGATTTTGCTTCATACCCGCCGATATAGCCCACCGTAATCGGCAACATCGACAGCGTACAAGGCGTTAAACTCGTCAGCAATCCTGCCGCAAAAATTACCCCAATACTGACCGGAGTAATATGCGTCAATTGGCTAGAAACTAAGCGATCGGCAAATTGCGAAAGCTCATAAAGTTGAGTCTGGAACGTATCAAACATGGTTAAGCAATCCGAAGCGCCTTTCCCATTCTACCGATTTAGCGCGACGGTCTGGGTTTCATTCGTCGGGTTCTCGCTTCTGCAAATGAAACAATTTTGGGATTTTCGGAGATCGGAGATACGCTTGCTTCACTGCTTTCTCGTGCGACCCGAATCAACAATGCTGCACAGACGAGACTAGAAATCATTGAACTCCCACCGTAACTAAACAACGGCAGAGGTAATCCAGTCGTCGGCAATGCACCTGTTGCTACACCAATATTCAGCAAAGACTGACCAACCATAATCACCATGACCCCGATCGCGACCAATCGATGAATGGCATTTCGCGCCTGTTTTGCCACAACTAATGCCAAGGTCGCATAAGCAATTAGCATCACCATAAATGCAAAACACCCGATTAAACCAAACTCCTCAGCAAAGACTGCAAAAATGAAGTCGGTATACTGAATCGGCAAATAAAATAATTTCTGTTGAGAAAGCCCAAATCCTGTTCCGGCGAATCCTCCTGAGCCGATCGCTAACAAACTTTGGATGAGCTGATAGCCATCTTGCAAGGGATCAGACCAAGGATTGAGAAATGACATGACTCTGCGGCGTTGATACTCTCGAATACTAATACTCAAGGTCGCCAAAAATAGCCCTCCAACCGCTGTTCCGCCTAAATAGAGATAGGGTAATCCGGCAGCCAAAGCAACGAGCCATAATGCCATTCCACAAAGAGCAGTAGTACTGAGATTCGGCTGAAGGAGAATTCCGATCAGCATCAGTCCAAACAGTCCAATCCAAGTCAGTCGCACTCGCCAAGTCAGTCGTTCCCATTGTCCAAAAATTCGAGCGCTCTGCAAGACCAGAAATGGCTTAATCAACTCCGAAGGCTGAATCAAAAATGGACCGACTTCAAACCAACGCTGTCCTCCGTTTACTTCTCGCCCGATCACAGTTGTCAGAAAAATTCCGCCGAGCAGCGAGATAAATCCTAAACTTGAAACGCCCTGAATGTAGCGCAAGGGAGCGTGAATTAGGACGTTAAACAGAATCATACCTAACGCGATCGCGATTAGTTGCCGTTTGAAGTAGTACAACCCATCGCCGATCGCGTCTCCGACAGGATATGAGGCACTAAACATTACCGCCAATCCTACAAACAACCACACAAAGGTCAGCCAGCGCAACAAGCGAGGCGTGACTGCCCAGTCCATTGCAGTTGTGTCAAAAAACGGAATGAAGTGCCGCCAGTTCATCGATTTGCTAACTCCGATCGCAATTTTTCCAAGTCATCGAGTAGAAACACCGTCAATTGTCCTGAGTAAGCTTTGCCGACATCGGTTTGAGCAATCTCAAGCCAGTAGGCAAATTGTTCTCCCTGCCGTAATTCTCCTTGCAAAGCGGCAATTTGAGGGTTTTGTTTTTGCACCGCTTCTTGAATTCGGGAGTCTGTGGGATAAGATTTGACGATCTTTGCTTGCTCAAAGTCACGGGCGATTTCAAATCCGTAGATCGATCGCACGGATTCTCTGAGTCGAGCTAGGGTTACGCCATTTCGCATATCAAACAGAGAGAGAGTTTCACTGCGAATGATACGTCTTCCGGGGGCAAAGCGCGCCAATTGTCCCGGAGGATTTAACGACGCATGAAATGTAAACTGCTGCGCGGACGAATTAATGCGCCGCACTAAAAATTTCTCATTTTGGTTCGGTCGCACCGTGGAATTTGATTTCATCCATACGGCAGCTTCGTCGAGGGTTTGTCCTGGAATGGCTTGAGCCGGAGCCGCCATCAGCAATATTCCACTCAAGATTACGCCAATCTTTCTCATATGTTGACTCCAAAAAAGACAGGCTTATCATTCACCGTCCCGATGGTTTTCGAGTCAGATCATTGTAATGGAGTTGTTTGAGATTGGCGGATTTTTTGGAGAGGGTGTTTGTCGATCGCGCTTAAAATAGAAGCAATTCAATCGATACAGAAATATGGCAGAACTCACACTGCAATTAGATCCAGCACTGCTCCAGAAAGTGAATCGCTGGGCAGAGAGTCGAGGAATGTCTGTGAATGAAGCGATCGCAGCTTTAATTGGTCAGATTCCGAATCAAGATTCATCCCTAGAACTGTCTCCGTGGACTCAAAGCTTGGTTGGGACTTCTGGCAAGGAAACTGAAGTGCTGGACGATGAAACGTTGCGGCAGCAGTACCTTGACTATTTAGAGGAAAAATATAAGTGAAGCGGGTGATTTTTGATAGTGATGTGCTGCTGGATGTCTTTCTACACCGACAACCCTTCTTCATAAATTCTGCTTCAGCATTAGATCGGGTTGGGCGAGGAAACGTTGAAGGATTTGTATCTGGACATGCCATCACGAACCTCTTCTACCTCATGAGGAAGCCTTTAGGAAGCGAGAGAAGCCGAGAATTACTCTCGATCTTGTTGGAGAAAGTGAGAGTAGCTTCAGTAACACACGAAGTGATTCAGATTGCGATCGCGAGTCCAATTTCTGATTTTGAAGATGCAGTAACTGATGCTGCGGCTCAGGCAGCATCGATTGAAATTATTGTCACTCGCAATACGAAGGATTTTCGCCAAAGTATCATTCCGGCAATGATGCCAGAAGATTTCTTGCAAATCTCGATTTGAGCAGTTGCACTCTTGCCCTGCTATTACCCTGAATTGCTTGAAGTCTCTAATAGTTCTTCGACAAACTGATACAGTTCAGAGGTCGATCGCTCTTCTAATTGCATTTCTTTCAGTCCGATCAATCCCTTTGCTAATTCGGGCGCACGATTTTTATAGTGATTATGCGCTGTCAGCAAATCTGTGAAAATCTCTTGCTCGATCTGAGTCCGACTTGCATCTTCTGGAATCGGAGAAGCAAACTCCACGGACTCTGCCTCATATTTCAATAAGAAAATGAGTGCGTTACTCAGTTGCTGTAGCTCTTGCTGAAGTTTACGCACATCGAGATCTAAGCGATCGAATCCAACCTGTCCTTCAATTCGCAATTCCACCATTGGACGCACATCGGGATTCAGTTCTTTGGATCGAATTGCCGATTGGACGAGTTCGATCGCATTTTCCTGAATCTGCTCTAAACTTTCCTGCCCGCGTGCTTTCAATTTCAATCGCACCCATCGCCGCTGCTGATAATCTTGTTTCAGTTGAGCATCAATGCCTTGTTCGCTCAGTTCAACAAGGAAAACACCGCGATCGTATTTTGCTTCTTCGACGCTATTTGTCTCAGTTGATCCAGGGTTAAAAATCCATCCCTGCTCAATGTAGCTTTTATGAATATGTCCTAAAGCCAGATAATCTACGCCTGCCTCTTTCAACGGCAGCAAATCGTTATACTTTAATGCGCCTTGATATCGCGCAATCTGACCTTCTAGCCCTTGATGAAACAGCATTACGGTATGCCCTGGACTCGGCGGAAGCGCTTGCATTGCTTCTGACAATTGCAAAATTGCTCTCGGCGCAGATGCTCCATACCAACGCGAGCCTAAAACTCTCACGCCACAAGGCAAATCATAATATCCACCCGCAATGCCATCCCACGGTTCGTAAACAATGCGATCGTCTACTCGGTCAGGTTCTAGCAAAATGACCAATTCATCTTCAGCTAGATATTTCAGCCAACTGGTCACAGTTCCATAGGGGCGATTATCGTGATTTCCTTCGATCGCAATCGCTGGAATTCCAGCCGCTTTCAACATCTGAAAACAAATCTTCGCCTGATTGAGAATATTCGGCTGAATCACCCGATGCTCAAACAAATCGCCTGCAATGATCACAAAATCAACTTGAGTGTCGATCGCATATTTTTGTAGTGCATCCTCGAACGCCAAGTAAAAATCCTTCGTGCGTTCTTTGCTGTCGTAGCGATCGAACCCCAAATGAACATCAGCCAAATGTAAAAATCGCGGCATTGCATCCATCCATGAGCAGTAAGAACGAGTTTACTATTAAAATCCAAAAGCTGTAATTTGAGTCTTAGATTATCGCTGCAAGTCTTATGAGTCTAGCGATCGCAAAATGAGTGTAAAAACTGTAACTGCCAATGGAGTTTCGGATTTCTGAGAATGGCAGCTACAACTGGAACGATTGAGGCAATTGCATTTCCAGCAATTTTGATCTCAATCGATCTCGTGATCGACAGCTAGAGAGATAGCTCGGTGTCGCATAATAACGATATGGCTATCACTCTTACTCACTACCAAGTTCTTGACCTCCAACCAACCGCGACGCAAGCGGAGATTAAGCAAGCCTATCGGCGGTTGGCAAAGGAATTTCACCCCGATACCAATCGGGTCAGTTCAAGTCATGAAAAAATTTCTCGGATCAATGCAGCCTACGAAGTTTTAGGCGATCCCCAAAGACGGCGTTCTTACGATCAGCAGCTTCAGTATGCAGAGGTCGGCTACTCAGAAGCAGGTGTGCGATCGCGAAAAGAACGCACCGAAGCTGCGCAAGCTCACTATCGCAAGCAAAGACAAGCCGAGCAGCACGAAGACAATCAGTTAAAACTGTGGTTAAAAGCGCACACATCGATCAATCGTGTTCTGAATCAGATTATTCGTCCTTTAAAGTCTCAAATTAATGAACTCGCAGCCGATCCATTTGATGACGAGTTGATGGAAAACTTTCAAACGTACTTAGAAGAATGTCAAGAGTTGCTAGGCAAAGCGCAAAAAACATTTCAGTCTACTCCTAATCCCCCGAATGCCGCCGCTGCTGCAGCCAATCTCTATTACTGCTTGAATCAACTCAGCGATGGTATTGATGAATTATTCTACTTTACGAATAATTATGACGATCATCATCTTCGCAATGGGCGCGAACTGTTTCGGATTGCAGAAGGATTGCGTCGAGAAGCACAAGCTGCCGTCCGCGAAATTCCTCGTTAACTTCTACTTAACCTCAACGCTAACCTAAACGGCAGATGTAAATCGAGTCTGGGATTGACTAGGATTAATCTCAGTCGTGATCTGAGTTACAGAATCTTCATAAATGATTAGGTTAACATCTGATTAAGAGAGGTTAAACTGAAAATCTTGATAGATTCAGAGATCCTTTCTTCCTCTGTTGTAGGAGTTACTCGCACCGTGCAACCCAATGAGCTGAATCGCCCATTGAAGCGCAAGTTTAAATTTTGGCATTTGGAGATAAGAACGATGGCAGACCAACACAATTTCTTTTACCCCCGCAGTCGCTACCGGGGTCAAGTTAAACCGGAGAACTTGGTGTTTAATGCGAACTTGCAAGAATTTTCTCAGCGAGTGTCGTATATCTGCTGTCTAGAGACAGGCGGTAAGATGACGCCAGAAGAGTCTTATCAAGAAATTCGATCGCTGTGGAAACAGTTGAAGAAAAGCCGTAAGCAGCTTGGCATTTCAACCGGATCTTCTCCTGACTCCGGTGATATGGCAGTCTAGCACGATGCAATTGAGAGAAAGCGCGATCTTCTCACTGAGAAGATCGCGCTTTACGTAGTTGAGTAGATTTAATAGCTATCTTCTCCGGGCACTTTGAAGGGATCTTTCTGACTGGGCAGTTGTTCGAGAGAAGCGTCTCGAATCGCTTGCCAGAGGGGGAGGGATTCTTCTTCAGTTTGCCAATCTGTTGCGTTGTAGCGTCTTACCGCTTCATCGACTTCCTGTAGCGTGTGGAGAACGGGTCTGACCTGTGCATCTGCCATACAACACCTCTATGTGTTCTAGAGATTTGGGTTTGACACCATTTTACTCGTCTTAGAAAAAACGATGTGACATGCGCTACAAATTCTCCAACTTATTGAAGTTTGTACGCATTCGGTAACGAAAATTCATAAATATCCGTGATGACTTGTATCCATCCCGTTACCAGTGCCGCTAAAAGACGATCGCCTTTTTCTTTAGATGCAGTTGTGGGATCTCCTAAAACGCCACTTTTACTCAGATCGCGAGTCATCCAAGCAAACGGAAGCGCCCCCTCCATACTCAGCACACCGTTTTGTGGTTCACCGAGCGGATATTCTGCGGCGGCGCGATCCATTTTGACCTGATCCGGCAAAATCGAGAGCAGCAAGCTCGTCTCGGCATCACCCGCATGAATTCCTAGCTCTAAT
Organism: Leptolyngbya boryana PCC 6306; assembly: GCF_000353285.1. NCBI lineage: Bacteria > Bacillati > Cyanobacteriota > Cyanophyceae > Leptolyngbyales > Leptolyngbyaceae > Leptolyngbya > Leptolyngbya boryana. The sequence continues at coordinate 4,689,137 of NZ_KB731324.1, read as the reverse complement.
TCTTTCGGCGTGAGCAGCTCGGTCGCGATCGCGCTAATGGTCGGAACTTTCCAGGTGAACAACGGGAAAACTGCAAAATCCTCGTACTGCTGATGCAAATCCCGTGCAGCAATTTCGAGAATTTGGGGCTGTCCTCCATGAGAATTCATGAACACGAGCTTACGAAATCCAGCTCGATAGATGCTTTCTGCAACTTCCATCAAAATTGCGAGTAAGGTCTGTGTACTCAGCGTAACCGTTCCTGGAAAGTGCCAATGCTCATTCGATTTGCCATAGTACAACGGCGGCAAAGCATAGGCTGGAATGCTTGGATCTAACTGCGCTAATGCTTTGCCAAGAACGGCGACACTGATCGCAGAATCAACGGCTAAAGGCAGATGTGCCCCGTGTTGTTCGATCGCACCCATCGGCTGCACAATCACGACATTCTCCTTATTAGGCATTGCTTGGATATCTGTCCAAGTGAGATAAGGAAAATAGCGATCGCTCGGGATAAACCCATGCATCATACAACCCCCGGCTCTGCATAGCCTTGCAGACTTTCAGGATCAAATGCTCTGAGACTTCGAGTAGCTTGCCGCACTAACACATCTGACCCATTCACAACAATCAGATACTTTCCAGCATTGATGCGATTTCGATACGGCAAAGCATCTCCGCCACCGATGACTAAACCAACTCCGCCTCCGACAAAGACACTGCCCATCAGTCCTGACAGCGCACCTAAAACGCCAGCAATCAAAGGACTACCAATCTCACCTGCCCAAGCAAATGTATCTAATCCGGTAATCAGATTGAATGCACTCCCGCCGACAAACCCAAACGGCACAAGCCAAGATGCCATCAATCGAACTTGCTTTCTTGCTTGTTCATTTGGATCGATCAATCCATATTCATCAGCACTCTGATAGCCTCGACCCAAAATTGCCACTTTGTCCATCGGTAAGCCTTCTGTTTCTAAGGCTGAGTAGGCTGCTTCGGCTTGTATACGATCTTTCAAAACTGCAACGAGATAAGTCATTTTCTACCTTTTAAGATTGCTTCTGCGGTTCATTCTAAGACTGACATCATGGGCGAAGGATTTTGAGTCACTCCGCTCAATTGCCCAAATTTACATGAGTCTGATTGTCAGGTCTAAGTTCGATAAAATGGGATTTTCTAAGTCGATATTGTTATGTTACCAAGGGAAGACCTTCTGAAAGGGGTAGAAAATCGAGAGGCGATCGCGCGAGTGATTGATCAGGCTGAACAAGCGATCAAGACTTGGGAAGTGGTCACCAGTGACTTTCTTTCGCCTCCAGAACTCGCAGAGATTCAACGATCGTTTAGTCGGCTGACCGAAGTTCAGCTTCTCGCATGGGGTGGATATCCCCAGGCAGAACGGCAAAGACTCGCGATCGCTCGATCTGAAATTCCCTTAGATCCGTCTCAAGTTGAACTGGTTGCCCTAGACATTGCTGGAAACTTCCTCTTCGATCCGGCAACGCATCGCGACTTTCTCGGTGCAATCTTAGGAACCGGAATTGTCCGCGATAAAGTTGGGGACATTATTGTGCTCGGAGAACGAGGAGCACAAGCGATCGTCACTCCTGAACTCGGAGAATTCTTGCAAACTGCTTTAACCCAAGTGCGATCGGTTCCGGTGAAAACTCAACCCATTCCGTTTGAGGAATTGAAGATCCGGGAGCCGAAAAAGAAAGAAATCACAACGGTTGAAGCTTCGATGCGATTAGATGCGATCGCGTCGGCTGGCTTTGGAATGTCCCGCAGTAAGATGGCAGACTTGATCACAGCAGGCGATGTGCGTGTCAATTGGAAAGAAATCACATCGTCTAGTTACTCAGTCAAAGCAGGGGATCTGATTGCGATTCGAGGGAAAGGGCGTGTTGAGGTTGGAGATGTAATGGTCACCAAGAAAGACCGTTACCGAGTACAACTCACTCGTTTTGTTTAAGAGCTTGCCCCCCGGACGAGAATGACGGTGCAGTCACAGCGTTTGGCGATCGCTTCTGGAATATTTCCTTGGATCGCTTGCTGTAATAGCCCTTCACGCGTTGCTCCCAGCACAATCACATCACACTGATCTTTCTGTGCCAAATCGATTAGTGCGGTTGAAACCGCATTGGCGCAGACAGGCATTAATGCGATCGGGCAAGTTAAGCGATCGCCCAAAAATTCCATCGCTTCATTCAAGACATTGAGATCGGGTAGTTCGCGTTGCGGGTGATGCACTTGGCATAAACAAATTTCAGGCTGTTCTGCTAGTTTTGTCAGCGCAGGTAACAGCCGAATGGCTTGCCGAGAATTTGGACCACCCGCAGTCGGAACTAACCAGCGATCGAGGGCAGGGCGTTTTCCAAACTTGACAAGAACGACATTGCAGCTCGCTTGGCGAATCATCGTATCGACAACATTGCCAAAAATTCGACCTGGTGTAGAAGTTTCGCCATTCCAGCCCATGATTAAGAGGTCGATATGACGTTCTTTAATTGTTTCTAGAATTGCTTCTGAGATGTCATGCGTCACCCGCACTTGGGTATGAACGGGAATGTTCCATTGTTTGCCAAGCCGACCTGCTTTCTTTAATAATTTTCGACTGATTGCAGTTGAGACAGGCGTTTCGGCAGGTGTGTAATGACGCGCGATCGGAATTGCCTGTAAACATTCCAATTCATATCCTCGCTCTTGAGCAATGGCAGCCGCCATTTGCAGTAAACTTCCGGCAGTTTGAGGATTCGCGATCGGCACTAAAACTCGACCCTTTCCGGTTTCCGGCGCACGGGTTTGATAAACCACATACGATCGCTCTTTTTGAGATCCGAGATTGGTTAGCTTATCCGACTCCGCTCGAATAATATCGGCGCGAGTAATGATGCCGACTAATTTTTTACGATCAACAACAGGCAAGCGGCTAATTTTATAGCGATTGAGAAGATAGAGAACTTGGCTGAGTGGATCGTCAGGATGAACTGTGACCGGGCGCGCTGTCATAAACTCACTCAGCCGTTGCTGCTTATCTGCGATATTCGCTAAATCTGTTTGTGTGACAATTCCAACTAAAACGCCGTCTTCGATCACTGGAAAGCCGCGATGATGCGATCGCGAAAATGCTTGCATCGCTTCATCTAAACTAATCTGGCTCGACAACGTTTCGACTCGTGGCTGCATTAAATCTTTTGCTGTCAAACCGGATAATCGATTTTCGATTTCTAAATTTGCACTCAGGTGAATGCCATTAGAAGCCAGTAAGTGTTTATAAATTGATCCACTAAAAAGACTTTCTGCGACCAGATACGCACTCACAGAGCCGATCATCAGCGGCAATACAATCGTAAAATCTGTGGTTATCTCAAAGACAATGACGATTGCCGTAATGGGTCCACGAGTGACCGCACTAAAAAATGCTGCCATCCCAGTTAGAGCAGCCGTTGTTGTAAACGCTTGAGTCAGATCTAAACCGAGTGGAACTCCCATCGTTTCTAGACTTTGCGCGCCAAAGCTAATCAAAAAGCCCAAGGCAGATCCCAAAATGAGTGAGGGTGCAAATAGTCCTCCGGGTGCGCCTGACCCAAAAGCCAATAACGTGAGCACAAATTTAGTCATAAAAAGAACTGCCGTAATCCTCCAGCCTAATTCGCTTGTGAGCCAAACTTCTTGAAGACTGGCTGTGCTCCGCAGTGCATCAGGAAGGATGGCGATCACAAGTCCTGACACTCCTCCGGCAAAAGCAATCCGCAGCGGCAAACTCCACTTCAGCACTTTGCGATTCATCCTTACACTCAAAAGAATGCCGCGCATAAACAGCGATCCCAGCACGCCTGCCGATATTCCAACAATCAACAGAATTGGAATTGCCTGAACATTAAAGCTCGTCATCAACTCTAGCGAGGAAGATGCACCATTAAATCCATTGCCTCCTAACAACCTCGAAACCACTGCCCCGACAAATGACGCTAAAATTGCAGTCCCTAACGTCAGTCCAGACACATCTTGTAGCAATTCTTCGACGACAAATAACACACCCGCGATCGGGGCATTAAATCCAGCGGCTAATCCCGCGGCGGCTCCGGCGGCAATTAATTGCCTACGATGCACAGGCGAAGTCGGAACCCAGTCACTCAACTGGGCAGCGATCGCGGCTCCAATCTGAACGGTCGGACCTTGCCGTCCCAAATTTAATCCCGATCCTAATGACAGTAAGGTTGTAACCAGTTTCGCGATCGCAACTCTTATTGTCAGCGCGCTTGAAACGCCACCCAAGGCAGCCTTCACTTGCGGAATGCCGCTGCCCGCTGCTTCTGGGGCAAACTGCTCGATCAACCATCCGGCGAGCAATCCGCCTACGAGTCCCACAAAAGGGAGTACCATCCAATCTGGATGATCGGTTGCGGCTGACAGTCGCCACTTGCCGAGCCAGTTCACACCTTGTTTTAAAACAACCGCTGCCACCCCTGACACTAATCCGATTAGACATGCCTCGAAGATGGCTAATCGTTTTTGAGAAATCGCACTGAGCCTGAATCTCGATTTCCACATATTTCATTCAAGTGTTCAACTCTCTTTCGCCTGACAGCGATCGCACATGCCAAAAAATTCCAACATGTGATAGTAAATCTTAAACCGATGTGATTGATTCAACTGCTTTTCTAAATCGTGAACCGGACACTCGTCGATCGCAATTGAGTTGCCACATTGTAAACAAGTCAAATGATGGCGATCCTCTTGAATCAAGCTATAGAGCGCTTCTCCATTCGCCAACGTTCTCACCTGTACCATTCCTTCGAGTTTCAATGCCTCTAATGCTCGGTACACCGTTGCCAAACCCAAACTCTGATCGCGATTTCGCAACTCAACATAAAGATCCTGAGCAGAAATCGGTCGGTTTAAATGCTTCAAAATATCGAGAATGCGATCTTGGCTGCGGGTTCGGTGGGATTTCATAGCAAAGAAAGAAGATCAGACCTTTAACATTGTACGTTTTGAGCCGTCGCAGTCTTAGAATAGATGAGCTTTGGAACCTTCTTCACGTTCAGGACAACGACTGTGACTCAAAAATTTCAGGCTCAGATCTATGTTACTCTCCGTCCGTCGGTCTTAGATCCGGCGGGAACAGCGGTACAGTCAGGACTCGCCCACATGGGATATACCAATGTGGAGCAGATCCGAATTGGTAAATATGTCGAATTATCGTTGACTGCCGAAAGTGAATCGGCAGCGCGATCGCAACTCGATACGATTTGTGACCAGCTATTGGCAAATCCGGTAATCGAAAATTACCGCATCGAATTGCAAGCTCTTGCAACCGTCTAGGAGAAAGCGATGAAGTTTGGAGTTTTGGTGTTCCCAGGATCGAATTGCGATCGCGATATTCTCTGGGTGACTCAAGGATTGTTGAATCAGCCGACTCGGATGATTTGGCATGAAGAAAGTGATCTGTCTGATATTGATGTGGTCGTCGTTCCGGGTGGATTTAGTTACGGAGACTATTTAAGATGTGGCGCGATCGCTCGGTTCTCTCCCGTGATGCGAGCGACGATCGATCATGCCAAGGCTGGAAAACTCGTCTTGGGGATTTGTAACGGATTTCAAGTGTTAACCGAAGCGGGATTACTGCCGGGTGCATTAGTGCGAAATCGGGATTTGCATTTTATTTGCGATCGCGTTCCGGTACGAGTCGAGCGAACAGATTTACCTTGGACACAGGGATATGAATCGGGGCAAGTGATTGAATTGCCGATCGCGCATGGAGAAGGAAGTTACTATGCAGATCCCGATACGCTGAAAGCACTCGAAGACAATGGGCAAGTTCTATTCCGTTACTCGGATGCAACGGGCAATATTACAACTGAGGGCAATCCAAATGGTTCGCTGAATAATATTGCAGGCATTTGCAATCAGCAGGGTAACGTTTTGGGCATGATGCCACACCCAGAGCGCGCTTCAGACCAAGCATTAGGACAAGTAGACGGACTTGCATTGTTTGAAGGAATTTTGAAAGCAGTGCCGACTCTTGTCTAACCCTTTTCAAACGAATTGTGACGTTCTACTGGAAGGCAGAATCTTGCCTTCTTTTTTATGGATAAGCCTTAAAACCCTTCACAAATCAGCTTTGCTTAAAAACCCTAAGCAAACTAACAGTATTACTCGAATTAAATTTAATAATTTGATCCAATTTCTGTAACTTGAGGTTCATGAAGATATTTAAACTAAATCTGTAAATTTATATTTCTATCACTGCTGTAATAATACTAGACTAACGGATTAAAAGGCATCAATCTCATCGGATTTACTTTCCTTAATCAAATCCGAGGGCAACAATCCTGACTAAACAAACTTTTGTTTTAAGTCATGAACAAACATGAAATTTTTTGCCATAAAATTTCACACTTAAACACTAGAAAAATGAAGATAGATTTCCATAAGATGAGGTCAGGTAAATTGCGGATTTCAAAATTTACCAAAATTCATTTCTTGTACCTCCAGTAATTATTAAAACCATGACCACAACATTACAAAGACGCGAAAGCGGCAATGTGTGGGAGCGCTTCTGTAACTGGGTCACTTCGACCGACAACCGCATTTATGTAGGTTGGTTCGGCGTATTGATGATCCCTACCTTGCTCTCTGCAACCATCTGCTACATCATCGCCTTCGTCGCTGCTCCTCCTGTGGACATCGACGGCATCCGTGAACCTGTTGCAGGTTCCTTGCTCTACGGCAACAACATCATCTCTGGTGCAGTTGTTCCTTCCTCGAACGCAATTGGCTTGCACTTCTACCCAATTTGGGAAGCAGCATCCTTAGATGAGTGGTTGTACAACGGTGGTCCTTACCAACTCGTTGTATTCCACTTCTTGATCGGTGTCTTCTCTTACTTGGGACGTCAGTGGGAACTTTCCTACCGTCTCGGCATGCGTCCTTGGATCTGTGTTGCTTATAGCGCTCCGGTGTCTGCAGCAACCGCAGTCTTCTTGATCTACCCGATTGGGCAAGGATCGTTCTCCGACGGTATGCCCCTCGGAATCTCTGGAACCTTCAACTTCATGATCGTGTTCCAAGCAGAGCACAACATCTTGATGCACCCCTTCCACATGTTGGGCGTAGCTGGTGTATTCGGTGGTAGCTTGTTCTCGGCAATGCACGGTTCGTTGGTCACTTCTTCGTTGGTACGTGAGACCACTGAAGTTGAGAGCCAAAACTACGGTTACAAGTTCGGACAAGAAGAAGAGACCTACAACATCGTTGCAGCACACGGCTACTTCGGACGGTTGATCTTCCAATACGCATCGTTCAACAACTCTCGCGCACTGCACTTCTTCTTGGGTGCATGGCCGGTCGTTTGTATCTGGTTCACCGCATTGGGCGTGTCCACGATGGCGTTCAACCTGAACGGATTCAACTTCAACCAATCGATCTTGGATTCTCAAGGTCGTGTGGTTTCGACTTGGGCAGACTTGATCAACCGTGCGAACCTGGGTATGGAAGTGATGCACGAGCGTAACGCTCACAACTTCCCGCTCGACTTGGCTGCAAGTGATGCAACTCCGGTTGCTGTTCAAGCACCTGCAATCAACGGCTAATCAAAAAAGTAGGGTTGAATCAACAACCCCACGGCATAACCCTTGATTACAAGCAATCCCTCAGCTATAGCTGGGGGATTGCTGCTTTAAAGATTAGTTTAACTTAACAAAAGTTGATTTACTACACAAACGATTTCTTTGAGTTTGAACTGGCACAGTCAGAAAATGACGCAGAAGAAAGACTGTGAGATGATGACTAACGTTCTCGCAATCCGCTGCATGTTGTGAATATTCAACCGTATCTTAAAGTGTTTCGGAGTCGAAAAATGGCGGCTCTGAGTTTGTTGGGCTTCTCATCTGGTCTGCCATTTCTGTTGACGGGGACGGGACGAGCGTTGCAGGCTTGGCTAAAGACGGCGGGGGTTTCGGATACGATGATTGGGCTGTTCGGGCTGGCGGCATTGCCTTATTCATTGAAGGTGTTTTGGGCACCGTTTCTCGATCGCTCCATACCACCGCTGTTCGGCAGAAGACGGGGTTGGTTAATTTTGACGCAGATTGCACTGGTGGCAGCGATTTTGCTGTTGAGTCGGCAAGATCCGATGAGCCTGACACAACTGGGGGTCGCTTCGACTGAGGTTTGTGCAAGTTCAGCGGTCAAAGGTTTGTGTGAGTTTGGACAATCGTTTAAGACGCTGATTCCCAGTGCATTTTTTCAGATTGCTTTATTGGTCGCGTTTTTGAGTGCAACGCAGGATATTAGTGCCGATGCGTACCGCACGGATGTGCTCAATCCAGCCCAGATGGGAAGCGGTGCGGCTTTTTTTGTGACAGGGTATCGGATTGCGCTGGTGATTGCGGGTGGGATTGCGCTGATGATTGCAGATCCGAAGAATCCTGGGCATTGGGCATGGTCGCAGGTTTATCTGTTGATGGCAGGATTGATGGCGATCGGGATTATAGCTACAGTGTTCGCGCCGGAACCGAAAAACTACGCGCCACCCACAACAATGCAGGCAGCCATTATTCAGCCTTTTCAGGATTTTATTCGGCGGTTGGGTTGGGGACGGTTGTTGGCCGTTTTGGCATTTGTGGTGCTGTATCGGTATGGCGATGCTTTACTCAGTGTGATGGTTGTGCCGTTTTTGTTGGGAGCAAAGTATAGCCAGAGTGATATTGGAGCGATTCAGGGATTTTTGGGAATTTTGGCGACGATCGGGGGGACGATCGTGGGGGGTGGAATTTTTAGCAAGATTGGGGTGAATAAGTCGCTGTGGATTTTTGGGATTCTGCAAGCGTTGAGCAATGTGGCTTATTGGCTGCTGGCAATGTTGGGCAAGAGTGGAATCATGGTGTGGATTCCGATGTTGATTTTTGATCAGTCAATGTCGATCGGTTGGTATCAAACGGATTTGGGGCTGTTAGCGACGATTTTTATTGAAAATTTCTGTACAGGCTTAGGGACAGCAGGATTCCTTGGTTTTATGATGACGGTTTGTAATCCGCAGTTTTCGGCGACGCAATTTGCGCTGTTGTCGAGTTTGATGGCAGTGAGCCGCGATATTATGGCTTCTCCGGCGGGGGCTTTCTCGAAGTCGATGGGCTGGAGCAATTTCTTCTTGGCTACAATTTTGGCGGCGATTCCGGGGTTGTTGCTGCTCCCGTTTTTTGCGCCTTGGAATGAGAAGAATCCTGAGTGATGGCTTATCAATTCTTACAGTTGTGAGGGGATGTAAATGATGAATTCTGTTCCCTCTGGGAATTGAGAGTGATCAATGTCCTGTTAATCTTATGGCTGAAGCTTTTGACGTGCCTAGACATTGTGTCTTTCCAGCGAGCTTTTTATTTCCTTTGGTTTTCCCATTCGGACTTGTGAATTCTCAAAACTCGCCCCGATCGAAAGGCTTCTATCCCGTTTGGTAATCGCATCAGGAGCCGTCCTTCTTCATCAATTCCTGCTGCTTCTCCAATTAAGATTTCACTTGAGGTTTGAAATTCAATGATTTGTCGATATAGAAAATCTTTAGCTCGAAGTTCTGGAAGTAATTCTGCTAAAGAGTACTGACTGAATCGCAAGAGAGAGTCGCGCAAGTGAGTGAGTAATTCTTCCTCGTCTGGCACGGTTGCTGAAAGCTGGCTGAGACTAATGGCTTGAGTGACGAATTCTGGAACACTGATGCGATTTAATCCAACTCCGACGACGAGGCGCGCTTGATCTGCTTGCAGGCGTGATTCGCATAAAATTCCTGCTAGCTTTTGACCTGCTGCAAACACATCATTTGTCCATTTGAGTTGAAGCTTAATGGGCAGTAGGGATTCAATGGCTTGAATCACAGCAAGACCAGCAATGAGGCTGAATCCAGATAATTGCGTGACTGGTAAATCTAGTACAAAGCTGGCTGTGAGTATTCCAGGCTGTGAATGCCAGACGCGATCAAACTGTCCCCGTCCTGCGGTCTGCTCACGGGTAAATACTACATCCCCATGTTTTAACTGAGAAAGTTGTTCTAATGCCCAAGTATTCGTACTTTCGCAGCTTTCGAGCAGACATAGCCAATCATACACAAATTCATCAACCGATTAAAACACCTGTGATCATTGTAATCTCACTGTGTTCCCGCTCTATGCGGCAGAATCCTGCATTCCACAACTCAATAAGCGTTCGGAGTCCGATTCGGGCTGATGGATCGGAATTTCAATCCCAAATTCAGTTCCCTGCCCCAGACTCGATCGACAATACAAATTTCCGCCATGCTTGCCAACAACAATCTGATGGCTAATCGATAAACCTAATCCTGTCCCTTTGCCAACTTCTTTCGTTGTGAAAAATGGATTAAAAATCTTTTGTTGAATTGTTTCTGGAATACCTGCACCATTATCAATAATGCGAATTCTAACCGAATCTGCACCAGCAAGTTCAGTCTGAATCCGAATCTCAGGCTGGGCAATACGTTTACTTTCTAACTCATCGATCGCATTCGCTAGAAGATTCATTACGACTTGGTTGAGCTGTCCCGGAAAACAAACGACTTTGGGTATCTCACCGTATTCTCGCAACAATTTAATCTCGGGTTGTGTTGTCTGAACCTTCAAACGATGGCTCAAAATCATTAACGTATTTTCGATTCCTTCATGCAGATCGACGCATTTGCGTTCTGCCTCATCTAGTCGGGAAAAATTACGGAGCGATCGCACAATGTCGTGAATCCGATCTGCTCCAACTTGCATCGAATTGAGCAGCTTCGGGAGATCCACGGCAATGAAATCAAAATCGAGATCTTCGAGTGCAGACTGAATCACAGAATTCGGTTCAGGATACTGAGAGCGATAGAGATTTACAAGACTTAGCAAGTCTTCCACATACTGTTGAGCCGGAACAACATTGCCATAAATAAAGTTCACAGGATTGTTAATCTCATGCGCAACACCTGCAACCATTTGCCCTAAAGATGATAGTTTTTCTTGTTGAATGAGTTGTATCTGAGCCTGCTGTAGCTCAGCTGTACGCTGCTCAACTTTCTCTTCTAGTGTTTCATTAAATTGTTTCAGCACCTCATTTTGAACTTCGAGTTGTTGGCTCAGATGGCGCAATCGTAGATGCACTTTTACGCGCGCCAATACTTCCTCATGCTGAAAAGGTTTGGTAATATAATCGACTGCTCCAACGGCTAGCCCTTTTACTTTATGTTCAGTCTCAGATAAAGCGGTCATGAAAATCACAGGAATATCTTGGAAAATCGGATTCGCCTGCATTCGGCGGCAAGTTTCAAACCCATCAATTCCCGGCATCATGACATCTAATAAGACTAAAGCAGGTTGATGATACGCCATTTGCTCTAAGGCACTCTCGCCATCTAAAGCAACCGAAACTTGGAATCCCTCACTGGTGATCGCTTCGGATAGTACCTTGAGATTCGTCGGATTATCATCCACGATAAGAATACTTTGATCGGCAGACTTCATGATCTCTCCTTATCTACTAAGTGCTGTTCTAAAAATGTACGAATCTTTTTTAACTGGAAATCTTCTGCCCAAGTGCTGATCAAGTGACAGAACGGTTTCAGCATTGGATTAGCGCTCTCTAAGGTCTCAAGCTGTTGAGTGAGATCATTCAGCAAGCCCTTGCGAGCAAGGTCGTAGAGTCCGGATAATACAGATGGATCAGGCAGTTCCACTGCATCTGAAGTCGGTGATTCAGGCGGCTGAGCAAGTTCACTTTCTGATTTAGAGTCGTCGTAAATCCATTCAAGCTGAAGCAGTTGCTGAAGTAAATCAAACAGCACATAAGCTTCGATCGGCTTCGGCAGAAAAGCATCTGCGCCTGCATCTACGCTGATTTGGCGATCTTCTTCAAACACACTGGCCGAAGACATAATCGCTCTTAAATCCTGAAATTCTGACATTTTCCGAATCTGTATGAGCAGTTCGTCACCTTGCATCTCAGGCATCATCAGGTCTGTAATGAGGAGATCAGGATGAATTCGCAGTACTTCATTGAGTCCAGCTCTTCCGGTCTCTGCCTCAAAAATCTCAAATCCAATCGGTTCTAGTAGACTTCGCAGAACCAATCGATTTTCTTCCCGATCGTCAACGATGAGAATTTTGCGTCGGCTGCCAATCATACCGATAATCCGACTCGCGTTAAAGTCAGGAGTCTGTGGAACATTGTCGATCGCAGCGGCGAGTGGAATTTCAAACCAGAATCGGCTACCCTGACCCAATTGGCTTTCAACTTGGATAGTTCCGCCCATCAATTGCACGATCGTCTGACTGATGGTTAGACCTAGCCCAGTTCCTTCTGAGCGTTTCTCAACGCCTCCAACCTGCTCGAAAGGCAGGAAGATTTTTTGCAATTGCTCAGGAGTCATGCCTGATCCGGTATCTTCTACTTCAAACCTCAAATTATAAGGGCTACCTTCAGAGCAGGTAAGGACTGAAAATGTCACTTTCCCTTGTTCGGTAAACTTGATCGCGTTGCCTAATAAATTGATTAAGACTTGTCGAAGTCGCTTTTCGTCTGCATGAACATACTTGGGCAGTGTACTTTGAAACTGATATCGAAACTCAATGCCACGTTGTTCTGCCCGAATGCTGCACATCTCGACTACACTCTGCAAGAAAGAAGAGAGTGAAAAGTCAACTGAGTTCAACTCCATTTTGCGCGCTTCGATCTTTGACAGATCTAACACATCATTGATGAGGGTGAGCAAATGAGTTGCACATTGGTGAATCACGCCAATTCCACGTTGCTCTTTAATATCGAGACGCGTTGATCGCTGCAAAATCTGGGTATATCCCAAAATCCCGTTGAGCGGCGTTCGCAGTTCGTGGCTCATATTTGCCAAAAATTCGCTCTTGGCGCGATTCGCACTATCTGCAAGTTCTTTGGCGTGCTTTAATTCAGACGTTCTTGCCTCAACTCGGAGTTCTAATTCTTCAAATGATTCGTTGATCTGAGCCGCCATTCGTTGAAACGCAGATTCTAGAACTTCCAGTTCGTCCGCATGCTGGATGCTCGAAGTTGAAGTCTCAGTTTCTGTCAGCTCTCTATTTAAGCGCGAAAGGCGCTGAGCATCGGCTTCTGCAAGTTGGTTACACCCTACTAGAATGGGTTCTAATCGGGAATTAAGACGGCGCACAAACAGAAAAACGACGATCGCTAAAACAGTTCCTGCACCGACTGCCCCACCGACTGTAATTGATAAAACAGGCAGTAAGATAATTGATCGAGGAACAGAAGCGAGCATCGTCCAGTTTGTGCCGCGTACCCGCTCATACGCCCAATACGAACCTTCAGCTTGTAAAATCCCAGCTTGTTGCCCCTGAATTTGTTGCCAGACTCGATCGAGTTCTGGCACATCTTTATGGGATGCCAGTTTTTTTGCTTTCGCTTGATCGGGTGGATAAGTCAGAAGATTACCTTTCTCACTTAAAATCGCGAAGTAGCCTCCACCACTCTTGACTGAAGTATATAGCTGTTCACTCAGCACAGATACGTTAATGTCCAGCCCCGTGACCCCGATTGCCCGATTTTGGTCATCAAAGATGAAGCTCGAAAATGTCGTTAGCGTTTGACCATACCAAAGGTAGGGTTCTAGCCAAATGTCCTGCCCAGCCCGAATGACATCTTTGTAGTAAGCTTTGTTGGGATAGTCGTCATCTTGAAAGAGATCGGCAAACCGGATGTGTTGATTTGGAGCGGGAAGTAATTGACCAATTTGACCGGGTGCTTTCTGATCAACGTAGAAGTAAGGCCAGTACCATTGACGATCAGGCACAACCTGATTAGAAAGTTGCCCAAACCCGAAAGCCATTGTTAAGGGTGAACGTCGTTGGAAGAGCTCAAAGACAAGCTGCTTATAGGCATCTGCGTCTTTTACTCCAAGATTGTGAAGCGTGCGAACACTAGCTTCTAAATCTTCAGTCGATTGTTCAACTTTGGCTAACTGGGATTCAATCGATCGAACTTGTGTTTTGAGACGGCTTTGAATCTCGCTTTCAGCATTCTTCTCCAAAGTCCTATAAAAGAAGTAGGACATGCCGCCCAGTCCAATCAATGCACCGCTCAAAACATAGATAAATAAGTTCGATCCAATTGAGTGTCGCAATGCTTTTTTCATAGTCAAGGTGAGAATGCTTACCACAATGTTCCCTAATTCAACTCATAAACATTCCGGAGTCGGGAACACCTACCTAGTAGGTGTTTTCGAAAATGATGGCGATTCAGTTGCGAGGTTTGGAATCCAGCGCACTGAGGAGTGGGACTGGTTTTGAGTTAGGAATTTAGTCCGATCGAAATAGTCAAAGTAAGTTTTCAACAACTGAGTGTTACTAGCAGGGCAGACAATGGAAGTCCCTCGCAAGCCTTGGAGAGTAGATTGACAATCGAAATGCTGGTTACTCAACAGCGACGTTTCTAAATAAGTTTGATGGACGTCTGAGCGTTCATTGAAAAGGGCAGCGAGTGGAGCTAGCGCATTCTCTTCTGAGAGATCTCTCAGAAGAGACAGCCAGCGATCGTAGGGGATTTCTTCAATCTCGTAGCCGAATTGCTGGAGGTCATGAACGAGTTGCCCAAGCTGTGAAGAATTGGGATTGGTCAGGTGAAAAACTTGTCCGCATTCGGTCGATTGTTGTGCGAGATGCACGATCGCCTTACTCACATAATCGACTGGAACCATTGAAATGGGTCGGTCAAGAATCGGGGCAGTTTTCAGTTGAATGATGCCTTTTAAGAACCGACATAGTAAATCAGTGACGGGTGATACGCCCGTTTCGCTATGTCCAGAGATCATTCCTGGACGATAGATATTTACTGGAATTCCGCGATCGCGGGCTGTCTGTAGCAGTCTTTCTGCGACCCATTTTGTTTGAGCGTAGCCGCGATAAAGTTCATGACCGTGAGTGAGGGGAGTCTGTTCAAAGATAGGCTGATCCTGGAAATAGGCTGGCGATTGGAACACATCCAACGTGGAAACAAAGTGAACAGATTTGAGTTTGACCCAGCTTGCCAGTCTCAAAATCTCTTCTGTCCCTCCAACATTGCTGGCTCGCAGTGCAGAGTATGGATAAGCAAGATTAATTAACGCACCGCTGTGATAGATAACTTCTGTTTGACTTGCTAGGGTCAGAAACTCAGATTCTGAGAGTCCAAGATAGGGCTGGGTCAAATCGCCGATGACTGGAATAATGCGATCACTGAGTTCCTGATTCCAAATTAAGTACCGTTCTAGATTCGCCTGAATTCGAGCGAATCCATCTCTGGCATTGGAAGCGCGAACTAAACAGTAGAGCTTAGCAGAAGTTTGCTGGAGGAGTTCATAGAGCAAGAATGCGCCTAGAAAGCCTGTTGCACCTGTGAGAAAGATTCCAGTTGGAGTCGTTGGGATGAATTCTGTTTCAGGCTTGATTTTGGGATCTAGCTGAGTTTCAGCTTCTAAGTCGAGTAGACTGTGGGGCAGGCTGATATCCAAGGACTGAATTTGGGCGATCGCATTGAGCAATCCTTTGATAGTTGGATCTTTGAATAAATAAAACAACGGAATTTCAACATCAAAAGTTGCTTTGACCTGTGCTAGAAGCTGAACTGCCAACAGCGAATGTCCACCAACTTCAAAGAAATTGTCCTCAATGCCAATTGCTTCGGTTTCTAGCACCTCTGCCCAAATTGCTGCCATTTGCTGCTCTTGAGGAGTTTTGGGAGCAGATGAACTGCGTTCTGCGTGCACAGTTTTGGGTTCTGGCAACGCACGACGGTCAATTTTTCCATTTGGCGTGAGTGGAAGTTTTTCTAGCCACACAAATACTGACGGAATCATGTAGCTGGGCAGTTTATCGCGAAGAAATTGGCGAAGTTGTAGCGTGAGTTGAGGTTTCTCAATGACCTGAAGTGGAGAATTCGTATAAGCTTCTGGAATCGGAAATACTGCACTTGGAAATTGACAGACTTCAGATTGATAAATCCAAGCCTCGTAGAATCCAGGCTGGTCTGAACACATCAGCTTAACTTTGTAGCCGAATGCTCGGCTGATTAAGTCTTCCGGATGAATCCCAGAATATGTTTGGGGGGCTGTAAGCAACTGCTCAATCGTGGCAGAATCCTGTGCATTTTTGAGCAGTTCTACTGCTTGTAAGTCTGCTTGTAGGCGAGCATCTGGAATTCCAGTAATCCTGAGCGGCATTTTTCCAAAATGCGATCGCAGCGTTGCTAAGCTGACTCGATCTCGCACCCAATCCAATTGATGAAATTGAGAGATACTAGGCTGTTCGGACTCAAGGTGTAAGGTGACATCATACCGAAATCGGTTCAGTTCAGAGTCAGATCGACCTCGTTTTAGCTCGATTTCAGCAGTCTTGAGGTGGGGAATACGCTGAACAAGATTCTGGAAAAATGCAGGATCAATGACTAATTCTTTTTCTTGAATGATGCGATCGTATACTCTCGATCGAAGTTGCGTCACCGAGTCAACAGGTTGCCTAAGCTGAACTGACGTGTGGAATGTTTCGAGTAAAGGCAAACTACGCACATCGCCAATAAAGATGCGTCCCCCAGGTTGCAGAAGTTTTACTGCTTTCTCAATCACTGTTGTCAAGTATTGTGCATTTGGAAAATACTGCACAACAGAATTGATAATAATGGTGTCAAAGCTTTCTAAATCGTCAATTTCATGAGCAGCACATTGAGCAACGGTCACATGTGACCGTCTGCCCAATTGGTTGAGTTCTTGGCGTTGAATATACTTCACGGCTTCTGAAGTCACATCAATTCCGTGATAGCGATCGCAGTGCTGAGCTAAGCGGAATAAAAGTAGACCTGTTCCACACCCAATTTCTAGAATTCGTTTTGGACGGAGTGCCAAAATGCGATCGATCGTCAAATTAAGCCATTCCTGCATGACTTGTGCGTCTGTTCGTAATCCCGTGTAGCTATCTATCCAGCCTTGGAGATTAAACGTACTATCTTCGACTGGAGTCGTCTGTTGATAGGCATGATCCCATACGGTTTTCCAGTGCTCAACTTGCTGAAATTGCAGTGTTTTTTCTTCGCTTTCTTTTGAGACGATGTAAGCAATTAAGCGCTGATTTCCAGAACTATCTTCTTTTGCGATGACTGCTGTTTCTTGCACGATCGAGGATTGACTAATGGCAGCTTCGACCTCGCCGAGTTCAACTCGGTAGCCCCGGATTTTTGCTTGATGGTCAATGCGACCAATAAACTCGATTGTGCCATCTGCTCGATACCGCGCTAAGTCTCCAGTTCGATACAATCGATCTCCGGTTCTGGTGCTAAATGGATCAGCAATGAATTTTTCGTCATTGAGTTCTGGACGCTTATAGTAACCTCTTGCAACTCCCTCACCACCGATACACAATTCGCCCGCCACACCGACCGGGACTGGAATAATTGGATCAGTTTTTCGTCGCGATTTCGTCTCGATGAGATAGATTTGCGTGTTGGCAATGGGGTGTCCAATGGGAACGGACTCAGTGCCAGGTTCTACTCGATGTAGTGCAGACCAGATCGTTGTCTCAGTTGGACCGTACAGGTTCCAAAGCGACGCACCTTTGTCTAAGAGTTGATTGGCAAGCGATCGAGTCATTGCTTCGCCGCCACAGAGCATCTTCAGGGTTGGACGACCTTGCCAACCGGATTGCAAGAGAAGTCGCCAAGTTGCTGGAGTTGCCTGCATGATGGTTGCCTCGAAAGTATCGAGGAGTTGAATCAGACGTTGCCCATCTGCTGTGATCTGAGCCGGGACAATATTGACGCAAGCTCCAACGATTAGCGGCAAAAAGAGTTCTAAAACTGCGATGTCGAAGGAGATCGTCGTAACCGCAAGCAAACGATCGTCAGATGAAATCCCTGGCTCTTGCTGCATCGAAAGCAGAAAATTTACAACTCCTCGATGAGTAATCTGTACCCCTTTCGGTTTGCCTGTAGAGCCAGAAGTATAGATCACATAAGCAAGGTGATCAGAATGACCTGTGATTTCTAGGTTGTGAGTTGGTTGCTGCGAGATAGTTGCCCAGTCTGCGTCAATATCGAGAGTTTGGCAGTTTGAGAAAGATGCCAGATGAGATTGGGTAATGACGATCGAGAGTTCTGAGTTCTCTACAATAAACGTCAGACGTTCAGCAGGATAGTTCGGATCAAGGGGGATGTAGGTTCCGCCAGCCTTGAGAATGCCGAGCATGACGATCAGCATTTTCAGCGATCGCTCAACACAAATACCCACGAATGTTTCTGACGCTACCCCAACTGACCTTAAGTAATGTGCGAGTTGGTTGGCACGCTGATTCAGTTCTTGGTAAGTGATTGTTTCTTCATCAAAGATGGCAGCGATCTCATGCGGAGATCGAATGACTTGAGATTCAACCAATTGGTGAATGAGACAATCTTGAAGAGCAGTGCGCATATGTTTTCTGTAAAGTTGAAGAAAGTAGGGAGACTATCGCATCTTTCCTACAACGAGAATTCCCGAACTCAAATTAATAAAGACTCAACTCTTTGAGATTTATAGAATCAAGTCATAGATCAAAAAAATATAAAAATCACTCAGTTTTCCGGAATTTACTTGAGGCTGGGAGATATTAAACTGGGTTGTGTCAAAATCTGCCTCTGCAGATTTTGGATAGGCTCTAAACTATATATTTCCCAGCCCATAGAATAATTAGTCAGGGATATCTAAAATTAGGAAATGTACTCAGAAGCAAAGCTGAGTAGGGCAGCTAAGAATACTGAACAGACAGAGGAAGATACGCTCAACTCAGAGATACGGTACACCGCATGGATAATTGAAGCACTTAGGTAAAATCAAGGCTGATACTTAAAGAATCTGTATAATTCAAGGTCTTCTTTTCAGCGAATATTCAGAGCCTGACTTAAAGATAGTGATCAACTTATGCATTTTTTCTACTTAACAATCTGCGCTAATTAAGTAAAATGCCACTATCTTAATTAAGATGCATTTCTTTTAGTGCTAGTAGCACTTCCTGCTTTGATTTTGTTTGAGGCTTTTCACTTGAGTTAATAGATGAAATTCTTTAATTTTAAATTTCTAAAACTTGTGAAATTTCAAATTGAATCGACTTTAATATGCTTTAGCTTGAAAAGAAGCATGCTTTATTCTAACTATGCAAGTGCTAATTGTAAGAACACTAATTAATGTCGATCTAAAGTAGTCGATCTCATAGTTTAGATTTCTCTCAAGTTTTAGATGAGGGGAGCAAGAACTATCATTTCTAGCATCTCTCTCCCCTCTCTACCCGCTCCACAACATAAATGCAATTGACGACTAGAGCCATCATCCCTTATGGTCAACTCTTTCTCTTCGCCCGCTCTAATTCCTGGGTAAAATTCTCAAATCGTCGCATCAAATATGCAACCCCAAAATCCCCGTGCGAATGCTTCTCCAACTCTTCTGCCAACGCAAACACTCGGTGTGCTAAATCCTCTCCCAAGCGATCGATAGTCGCCTGCTTCTCGATCGCCAAATGCTCTCGCTCTCTCGACAAAACCTGCCACTCGCTTGAAAATAGTTGCTCGATCGCAATATTCAAGCCCATCGTTTCCAGTGCAGCCCATTCTCCGCGATCGCACCAAAT
Source organism: Leptolyngbya boryana PCC 6306 (assembly GCF_000353285.1). Classification (NCBI taxonomy): domain Bacteria; kingdom Bacillati; phylum Cyanobacteriota; class Cyanophyceae; order Leptolyngbyales; family Leptolyngbyaceae; genus Leptolyngbya; species Leptolyngbya boryana. The sequence goes on along the minus strand of NZ_KB731324.1, from coordinate 4,669,512 downwards.
TCCTCCACAACTCAAACACCGCTCTACATAAAACGGATTTTTCATCCCCACTTTGACCCGCGCCAAATAACAGCCACACTCAGGACAAAAAGCCGCCTTCGCATCATGAGGCGATGGAGTAAATTCGACATCTAATGTTTTTGGGATCAAGTCTGCAACCGTTTTCGGTCGTTCGCGTTCTGCTTGCCACACCTGATAATTTTCCAGTGGAATCCACGCTCCCTGACACTCTGGGCATTCCTTCACCTCTAACGACTCAGCCAATCGCCCATCGTTTAGCGTAATTTTCCGTTCTTTAGGACACTGCATCACGCGACCTCAAATTCCATCCGACTCCAAAAGTACAGTGCAGTAGTTCATTAGTAAAGTCACTCGATCGCGAATCTGTCCAACCCGACCTTGCACCGTCTCTGGCTGTCGTGCTGTCTTGAGAAACATCGCATCCATTCCTAACAGCCTCATCTGTTTATTGATTTCAACCAAAACTGAATGGATTCGGTAGACATCCGATTGGATGGATTGAATTTCTTCTGAAAAGATTTTTTGAAGTGACTGCCACGTTTGAGCAAAGATTTGTCGATCGAATTCGGGAGAGTTTAACAATTGATTGAGCGATCCTAATCCAGTGTGAAACGCACGAAATAAATGTACTTGGTTCTCTGTTAACATATCTAAACTTTTTCAATTCAGTATAAAAACGGGGATCACTGACCCCACAAGACTTACGCAAAATCTTGTTTTCGTAGAATGCGATAAACCTCAGTGTAAATTCGAGCTAAAACCGGAGACATCGTGTAGAGTACAGACTCATAACCGTGAGAATTCACTGGGTTAGATTCGATCAAAAATTTTCAATTCTAGCGAGGATCTTTGGGAAGAAACGTATCGCCATTGATAAAATGAACGGTACGTGCGATCGTCTTAACCAAGTTTAAGGCAGACTCTCAATCTTCCTCCGGCATCGATCTCTGAACAACTTCTTCAAGTCCAAGTGACTTGAACAGGCTGTTTTACAGTTTATCGATTGCTCATTTTAACTTTGTTGTCTAGCAGATGGGCAGGTTCCTCATGCTAGACTCTTTCTCTATTACTTCTAAACTTTGTATAGGACGATACGTTTTATTCAATTTCATAAATTCACAATCTGAAACTGCACTCTAGTCACGCGAAACACATGAATGTAGCGGCATCTCTACCCACCATTGATTTTGCTTTACCGGATTGGTTACGGGAGTGTTTTCTCGACCCTTCAGACGACGATCCGAGTCTAGTTTGCCGCGCGTTCGAGTTTGCCTACAAACTACACGAAGGGCAAACCCGCGCTTCTGGAGAACCTTATATTGCTCATCCAGTTGCGGTAGCAGGGATTCTCCGGGATCTCGGTGGCAGTGGCGTCATGATTGCAGCGGGCTTTCTTCATGATGTCGTTGAAGACACAGACGTTACCGTCGAAGAAATTGAAGAACGCTTTGGCTCAGAAGTGCGATGTTTGGTCGAAGGCGTAACCAAGCTTTCAAAACTCAATATTTCTAGTAAAACAGAGCGACAAGCTGAAAATTTCCGCCGCATGTTCTTAGCTATGGCGCAAGACATTCGCGTGATTGTGGTGAAGCTTGCCGATCGCTTACACAATATGCGGACGCTCGAACATCTTGCTCCGGAGAAGCAACGCCGCATCTCCCTCGAAACTCGCGAAATCTTTGCACCGCTCGCGAATCGATTGGGGATTGGGAACATCAAGTGGGAACTCGAAGATCTCGCCTTTAAGTATCTTGAAACTGAGGGCTATCGAGAAATCCAGCAATTAGTATCCGAGAAACGAGCCGATCGTGAATCTCGCCTGAGTGAAGTTGCAGCCGCATTTAAGAAACGACTGGAAGAAGTGGGTGTGCGCTGTGTCGAAGTGAGCGGACGACCGAAACACTTGTACGGCATTTATCAAAAGATGCAGCGTCAGCAAAAAGGCTATGACGAAATTTATGATGTCGCTGCAATTCGGATCATTGTCGAGAGCAATGATGAATGTTATCGTGCCCTCGCGATCGTACATGACACATTTCGTCCGATTCCTGGACGCTTCAAAGATTACATTGGTCTACCCAAACCGAACCGATATCAATCGTTGCATACGGTTGTGATTGGTGAAACGGGTCAGCCTTTAGAAGTTCAGATCCGCACCCTAGAAATGCATCATGTTGCGGAATATGGGATCGCGGCTCACTGGAAATATAAAGAGTCGGGTGGCTCTACGTCCCAACTGACGAAAACCGACGAGAAGTTTACCTGGCTGCGTCAGCTACTCGATTGGCAAAAAGACCTCAAAGACGCTCAAGAATATCTCGATGGCATCAAAGACAATTTATTTGATGGCGATGTCTTTGTCTTCACGCCCAAAGGTGAGGTTGTTTCACTCAGTCCACGATCGACTCCGGTAGATTTTGCGTATCGGATTCACACCGAAGTGGGAAATCACTGTGCAGGTGCAAGAGTCAATGGTCGGATGGTTCAACTCGATACCCCGCTGCAAATGGGCGATATTGTTGAAATCATCACGCAAAAGAATGCCCGTCCTAGTTTGGATTGGTTGAATTTTGTCGTGACAGCAGGCGCAAGAAATCGAATTCGGCAGGCTTATAAGCGATCGCATCATGATGAGAATGTCTTGCGCGGTCGAGAAATGCTGGAGAAAGAACTCGGCAAAAATGGCTTTGAAGCTTTAATGAAATCGGCTCCGATGCTGACAGCGGCTGAGCGATGTAACTATCACAATGTTGAGGATTTCGTTGCCGCAGTCGGTTATGGCGAAATCACTCTCAACCTGGCACTCAACCGGATTCGCGATGCCGTCAAAGCTCAGCAGTCTCTGGCTAATCCCGCTCCTGCCCCCTCGGATAGCTTGAATAGTGGTGTGATTCCGCTCCCGTCTGCGCCGCGATCGCTTCCGGCTCCCACGACAAAACATCCGATCGCAGGTGTTGAAGATCTACTGCACCATATGGCGGGATGTTGTAACCCAATTCCTGGAGAGCCGATTATTGGCGTGGTCACTCGTAGTAATCGCGGGATTTCCATTCACCGTCAAGGCTGTCCGAACGTGGATTCGATTCCGGGTGATCGCTTAGTGCCGCTGAGTTGGAATCCAGTCGAACCTGCGAAAGGACGCGCTCAAACTTATCCGATTGATATTCAAATTGAAGTCATCGATCGCGTTGGAGTCCTCAAAGATATTCTGTCTCGCTTAACGGATAACAATATCAACGTCCGCAATGCCCAAGTCAAAACCTTCCCGGATCAAACGGCGGTAATTGATTTGGGTATTGATATTTGTGATCATGCTCAGCTTGAACGCACGTTTGCTCAGATTAAGAAAATGACAGACGTGCTGAATATGCGACGTGTGAGCCAGCTAGAAGAAGCTTAGTTGGGGATTCAACTGCGCTCAATTCACGGATTGAGCGCGTTAATCGCAGTCTCTAGCTTGAATGAGCTAACCCCAAATGGTTCTGTAAAGCTTGTCGCATCACCTCGACTGGAACCTCTTGCTGAGTCCAGATTTTCAATGCTGCTGCACCTTGCTGAACGAGCATCTCTAATCCGTCGATCGCGGTTGCTCCCTGTTGCTGTGCCTGTTTTAAAAATCGCGTCGGATTCGGCACATAGATGAGATCATATGCGATCGCATTTTCTTGAATCCGTTCTGCTTGGTGATCCGTGATGGGAGAATCATCAAAATTCGGCGACATGCCGATCGGCGTTGTATTGACAATCAAATCGGCATGAGGCAACAGATCAGAAAGCTGATCCCAAGTGTGCGTCTTCAAAGCGCTTAAGTTCCAAGCTGCCTGAAATTCCTGAAGTTTACTGCGTCCCACTACATGAATTTCAGAACATCCTAACTCAGCACATCCGGCAACAACTGCCCGCGCCGCACCTCCATTTCCTAGGACAACTGCAACCGAGGGGGCGTGAGATCGCAATGGCGCAAGAAACCCCGTGATATCGGTATTCGTTCCAATCCAGCCCGATTCCCCTTTCCACACGGTATTGACTGCACCAATGGCTTTGGCTGCATCCGTAATTTCAGACAGCAGAGGAATGATTGCCTGCTTGTGCGGAATCGTAATACTAAACCCTTGCAAATCGATCGCGGCAAAACCTGCGATCGCAGGTTTCAAATCTCGAACTCGAAATGGAACATAGATAAAATCTAAGCCCATCTTCTCGATCGCAGCATTGTGCATGATTGGGGAGAGAGAATGCTCGATCGGATCGCCAATCACCCCCAGAAGTTTCGTTTTACCCGTTATTTGCTTCATTCTCAGGCTTGAGCAAATCGAGTTGCTTATGATCAGAGTCTTCTTCAGTTAACGTTGCTTCAGTCAGCGTCAAATCTGGAACAGCCATTGCCATTTCTTCGGGAGTCGGATCTGGAATAGGACGAATTCGACGAATCGGCAAATTTGCGATTAGCGAAGTCGATCGCTGATGATTTTCGAGTTGGAACTCCGTACCCTCATCCAATTCCACATATCGCGAAACGACATCTAGAATTTCCTTACGTAATTCTTCAACTAAATGCGGCGGCAAATCTGCTCGATCGTGGGCGAGGACTAGCTTCAATCGCCGTTTGACATCATTGCGGCTATTGTCGAACCCGCGAGGAAATATTCGTTCTAGAAATTCGGTGATCATTGGCTAAAGATGCAAACGGGATAAGCGAACAAGGACGGCCCAAAACACAGGCACTATTTTTTCTTAAATTTACCGAAGAGACGTGAAAAGAAGCCTTCGGGTGGAGCTTCGAGACTCATCAAGGGTACTCGTTCTCCCTCCAGACGACGCACAATATTGTCAAAAGCAGTCGCTGCCTGTGAGGGTGTTTCTGATAATACCAGCGGCTCACCTTTATTCGTTGAGACGATCACTTTTTCATCATCTGGGACGACGCCTAACAATTGCACTGCCAGAATTTCCTGCACGTCTTCGACTGACATCATGTCGTTGGCTTGTACCATGCCTGGTCTGATCCGGTTGACAATGAGGTTAATCCGTTTGATGCCACTCGCTTCGAGCAGTCCAATCACGCGATCGCCATCTCGAACCGCCGCAATTTCCGGGGTCGTAACAATAATTGCTTCACGCGCAGCCGCGATCGCGTTTTGGAATCCCATTTCAATCCCAGCGGGACAGTCGATCAAGATATATTCATACACCCGTGCTAATGCATTCACCAGTTGCCGCATTTGATCCGGAGTCACGGCTTCTTTGGTGCGGTTTTGAGCCGCCGGAAGTAAGACCAAATTCTGAAAGCGTTTATCTTTGACTAAGGCTTGTTCGAGGCGGCATTGACCTGCCAAAACTTCGACCGCAGTATAGACAACCCGATTTTCCAGTCCCAGTAACAAGTCTAGATTTCTCAACCCAAAGTCAGCATCAATGACCGCCACTTTGCGTCGCCGTTTTGCAAGTGCCATGCCGAGATTGGCAGTTGTGGTGGTTTTGCCGACTCCACCTTTTCCGGAGGTAATTACGATGATACGCGCCATTAATTAAGATCAGCTTTTGAAAGGAACGGAGTTTGCCGATTACAGGTTTTATAGGATATCAGAATTCGGCATTTTTCTAAGCTCGAATTCTAAATTCATCGCAAAATAGAAAATCTTTCCGATTTTACGATCGCTTCAGCATAGCGCAAGCCAAAAAAGCAACATCGCTTCTCTACAAAGATTTACCGCTTTTGTGAATCATCGTTACGGTTTGCGAACCGCCTGAGAAAACGGCGGCTGGCAGTTCGGACAAAAATGTGCCGATCTCCCGGCTAATTTGACTCGCTCGATTGGGGTTTCACAGGTTCGGCAGCGATCGCCCTCTCGCCCATATACCCAAGCGATGCCGCCATAGTTACCATTCACACCCGATACATCTCGAAAGTCACTAAAACTCGTGCCGCGCGCGGCAATGCTATCTGTGAGCACTCGGATCACGTTGGCTCGCAGTCGTTGGGCTTGCTCAGGATCGAGATCAGCACAGAGCGTTTCTGGGTGAATTCCACTTAAAAATAAGGCTTCATCGGCGTAGATATTGCCGACTCCTGCGACAAGCATTTGATCGAGTAGAGCTGTTTTAATTGAGCGTTTTCGTCCCTGCAACTGCGCGTAAAAGTACTCGTCTGAAAATTCCGCCGAAAAGGGTTCGTGACCCAATCGTTGCAAGCCTGTGATGATGGTTTTGGGGTCTTGTTCCCCGATGACATGCCAGATTTGCCCAAACGTGCGCTGATCGACAAAGCGTAATTCTCGATCGTGCTCAAAAAAGAATCTCACGCGCGTGTGTTTCTGTAACGGTTCAGCTTGATTCATCCACAAAAGCTGCCCGGTCATTCGCAAATGCACGCCTAACCAACCGACCGGATCGAGTTTGGCAAGCAGATATTTTCCGTAGCGATGCCATTCTCGGATGGATAATCCGATCAGACCGTCGATGAATTCAGACGATGAAGGATGAGCGATCGTGCGATCGAGTAAAACGGCTCCGCCTTGGATCGGTTGATGGAGCGTCACCTGATTGAGTCCTAATCGCACAGTTTCGACTTCAGGCAGTTCTGGCACAGAAAACTCACGGGGAATAAAAAATCGGGCAAGAACAAACAGAAGAAACGTTCTTGCCCGATTTATTGTATCAATTACAAAGCCGCGATTTCTCGCCCTTTGCTTATTTTGCCGCAGCTTTAGGAGCTTTCTTGGGTGCTTCGACTTCTTCAAGTTCGCTAAGGGCGAAGTTGTTGGTATTGACACCGCTGGCAGTACCGCTGTATCCGGTATAGTTCACCTTGTCAAAACGGACGATCACTGGATATTTGATACCGCTTTGGTCGATCGACGCAACTGTGCCGATGTCGCGATACCAGTAGGACTCTTTGCGCAAAATGCGGACTTTAGAACCACGTTGAACCATGATTGTTCTTTTCCCTTTATTTTGAAAATTAACGGACTCAGTGTGGCGATCAAATGCAAGAGCGGATGATGCCAGATTTGCCACACGATGGTCAATTTTCCCCAATTTACTACGCTATCTGAACGGTTCAGCGATTGGCTTCACAGGTTGAAACATTCTGAAACATTAGCGCGATCGCGAATCGGCAGATTGAGGGGAGAAATTTGCCGGGCTAGGCACGATCGAGAACTGTAATGCCTCGGGGAATGCGGGCTGCACTTGGGCTAATCGCTGCCGCGACGAGTGCACTAGACTGAGAACTTCGCCCTTTGTCGTGACTGATCCTGTGGAAGGACTGGGTGCAGATGGAGATAGCCCGGTCTTCATCGTCCGAGGATTGAGAGGTTGAGTCACTTTCGCGGTGACGACGGGAGCGCTCATGAGCTTTGCTTGACGATCGACTTGCGATCGCATTGTCGTGAAGTCATGCGTCGATTGGTGCAGCGCGCAATATACTTGCACTTGTTCTAAGCTTGCGCCGTCGGTTCCTGCGACTTCTCCAAGTTCTGCAGGGGGTGAGCAAAGGAAATCCGGCTTGGGATAATTGGATTTGAGAAAGCGCTCAACCGCAGAAATATGGAGCAAAATTTGTCCACCGATCGTTTTGAGACGCGTTGCTTCGGGAGTCGCTGCAGAGCGTTCCACACGATCGAGCAATCTGACTTGGTCTTGGGTCAATCGATGCGCTTCTCGCCAATAATCACGCGTTTCATCCTCAATGGGTGCGTTAGAGCGGGTACTTGCTCCGGCAAATGGTGCACTGAGCAAAAAAACAGCTGATGCTAGCCCGATCAAAAGAACATACCGCATATTTCTCCGTCCCGCTTTATCTGCCACAGGTACGATTTTCCTGTTTATCCAATTCATTCAACACTGAGAAAGGGTGGCTCTGCCGATCTACATCCGTATCTTTACGGAATTTTTAATTTTAGAGTTGTAGCATCTTTTGTAAATTTCAAGCCGCATCCTAATTTTCAAATTTTCGTATGCACTTCCGTGGGATTCTTTGTCGATCGCATAGACTCAGGATGGAGCATCGATCAAGCCTCGCAATGTATACCTACGCTTTCTTTAAAACACCAAGTTCGTCCCTACAGTTGAGTGAAGGGATCGCCGGAAGACTGGAAATCATTACGATTCAGGGTTTGTCTGCTTTAGTAGAACCAGATTTCGAGTTTGAGACGATCGAGAAGGATGATACGCAATTAGTCCAAGCTGTTTTGACGCACGATCGCGTGATCTGCGATTTGTTTTGGCAGGTGACAATTCTCCCGCTGCGATTTGGGACGCAGTTTTTATCGCGCGATCGCTTACTCAAACACTTATCAAAGAATGCAACCCAATATTTAGACAAGCTGAATCAGCTTGAAGGAAAAGCAGAGTATCGATTGAAATTAACGCCGATCGAGATCGAGTTACCGAATGATCCAGAGATGAACGGCAAACTAAAGGGACGAGAGTATTTTGAGGCGAAGCGACAGCATTTCCAGTTACAACTCGATCAGCAGGAATTGCAGCGGCAGGAATTTCAACGAATTCTGACTGAGATCGAACAGATTTATCCCGATACGATGCTGAAGGCGGGGTCTGATGGAGTGGAGAAACTCTATTTATTAGTAAATAAGCAAGAAGAGATGGAGTTATATCAGCATTTGGATGAATGGCAGCAGCAGTATCCGCATTGGGAATTGGGTTTAGGTGAGGCGTTACCGCCTTATCACTTTGTCTAACCTGTCTAACGTTTTGCCAAAACCAAACCGAGACTTAAAACGATTAACGCAATTAATGCGATCCAACCCGCATTACGACGAAGCCAGACTCCGGGCTGCATCTCATATCGAGTGGGTGTACTCAGGAGCGGCACGGTAATGTTGTGGTACATGGTACATTCCCGTGCCTCTGGGCGCTGTGGATAGTTACAAGAATCATCTGCGTCATAAATGCAGGTTTTACACAGCGATTCAGTTCCGGTAGCACGGTGTAGGACAATACCGGGATGTCCATAGGCTTTGAGCGGTGTGCGACAGCGTGAACAGGCGATCGCGTTAGAGGGCATCGATTGACCACAACGAGGACAATTTGGCATGACTATCGGTAGCTTTACTTCACGGAATGTGCGTTAAATTTACGAACCTGATATTCTTTTTGCTCTAAAAATGGGAAGCTTTGTCCCATCGCTTTGACAAACCGTTGTTCAGTCTCTTCTAAGACCGAAGCCGGAACATTCTTCCACGCATCTTTTGTTTCCCAATGAATGACCATGGTTAATTCCGATTCATCCTGCGGATTCAACCAGATTTCTTTTCCAACATAGCCTGGATACTTTGAAAGTGTCGCTGTCCAAATCTCGGCATCTTTTTGAATATAAGTTTCTCTTAGCTCGATCGGAACTTTCACTTTCAACCATTCAATCACCATAGTTCTACCCGCAGAGGAATGACACTAAACTGCTCAATCGACTAGCTTAGATTCTAACGCTTTCGGATAAAAGGCTCATGCTGAAGATGCAAGTTGAGAAGCAGTGGAAAACCGAGCTTACAGATTTAGTACGGGGTGCATCGGGCGGCTTCTTATTCGGAATTCCATTACTTTATACGATGGAAGTTTGGTGGATTGGCTCATATGTTAGCCCTTTGAGAATGCTCTTTGCGCTGGGATTCACCTTTTTAATTGTCTTTCTTCTCAACCAAACATCAGGATTCAGGAATGATACGACGACACGCACTTCTGATGCTTTGAAAGATTCGGTTGAAGCTTTGGCGATCGGGATTGTGTGTAGTGGTTTGACACTAGTTCTCTTGCAAGAAATTACCTTCAATGTCTCGCTTTCAGGAGCGTTAGGAAAGCTGATTTATGAAAGTGTGCCTTTTACGCTTGGGGTCGCATTGGCAAATCAGTTTTTGGGCAAAGATCAATCGCGATCGGAAACCCATACCAACCCGAAAAAAGGCAGTGCAACTTTATCAGATATTTCAGCTACTTTGATTGGTGCGCTGATTATTGCATTTAACATTGCGCCGACCGATGAAATTCCGATGCTCGCTTCGGCAGCAACAGGCGGTTGGTTACTCGCAATGATGGCAGCTTCTTTGGTGATTTCCTATTGCATTGTGTTCGCAGCAGGATTTGGTCGGCAAGCTCAACGATATCAGCATCAGGGGGTGTTTCAGCGCCCGTTCGGAGAAACGATCGCCGCTTATTTAGTCTCTCTGTTTGCTGCCATGTTAATGCTAGTATTTTTCCAAAAGCTGCACTTCGATGATCCGTGGCAGCTTTGGTTGAGATACACGATCTTATTAGGACTGCCTGCTGCGGTGGGGGGAGCAGCAGGACGGTTAGCAGCTTAGGAGGATGAGATGACAGACCGGAAACCTAGAACGATCGCGGAGTGGGTGACATTTGGGATTGCCAGTTCGATATTGAGCGCGATCGCGGGACTTGTGATCTATGTTTGGGCTTCTGAGCGCCACGAGCCGCCTGCGATTTCAATCGAACAGACTCAAGAGATTCGGCAAACTCAGGGTAAGTTCTATGTTCCGTTTGCGGTGACGAATACAGGTGGAGAAACTGTAGAGTCGCTGCAAGTGATTGCAGAATTGAGAGTGAACAATCAGATTGTTGAAGCAGGGGATCAACAGATTGATTTTTTGTCGAAAGATGAGAAGGAAGAAGGCGCATTTGTGTTTCAGCGCGATCCGCGTTTGGGAGAATTAACTGTAAGAGTGACAGGTTATAAAATCCCGTAAAAAAGTACTGTGCTGTTGAAATCCAAACTTAGGACGGAACGACTAAAAAAGAGACTTCTGTTGCTCCATAAAATTTGTCGAACTGAAGATTGCCGTGTTGTGTCAAGACTTCTCCTTGTCCACTGTAGATGCGCGAGACGCGAAAGCGATGATAGTTCCTGAGGAGCGATCGCAAAATGAGGTAATGGCTCTGACTATCTGGATAAAGTTGTCGATCGAGCTTGGGCAAAGAATACCAGGGACACGTCATATCTGCATGATGAGCATTGTGATACCCAAAATTGAGCAGAATTAAATTCAGCCAGGGATATTGATGAGAAATGATATTAGAAAAAGTGTTCGCTTGCTCATAGATATTGGCTTCCTCGCGAGAAATGTTTTGAAACTTTTGAGGTAAGGGAACTCCTACAGGTAGCGATTCATAAGTATGTTGAAACGCATCCATTAACCGTAGGATGTGAATCATGCTGATATAAGCAACTAAATATAGAAGTAGCGCTTTGAGAGAAATCGCCCCGAGTACAGCAAAGAGAGCGCTGCGAATCAAAAAAATCGAGACAACCCGAATGCGATCGTGTCTGCGCTCAAGTTGCCTAAAAGGAGCAAGCATCAAACGAATTCGCAAGAAGAATGCGAGCGAGGGAATGTAGAGCCACTCGCTTGCCAAAAAAGTAAATCTGAGGAGCGATGGTAGCGAGTCAAGAAACGCAACGAGATTGAATCGGCAATAGTCAATGCGATCGGTATGATGAGCAATGTGCATCTTCATTAACTCAGAGAATCGCACATAGCAACTTCCATTCAGCCACAGCATCACATTGCCTCCAAACGCATTCCAGCGCAGATGCGAGAAAACGTTAGCGTGCATAAACTCATGTGCAAGATATGTTGCTAACGTTAAACTGTGAGTGAGAAGTAACACGCCAACAATGTTCAGCCAACTAGCAGGCAGTAAGAGAAGCCCAATTCCTGTACTATAACTGCTCAATGTATAAAAGATAGCGAGTCCATTCCAAAACAGCTTTAGGGAATGTAAATCTCGTTTTAAGTACATTGTTCTAGACACCATAAATAGATAGGCATAATTAAACATCAGTTCGGTGAGTTCTCTTGCTTCGTTACTGACCCACCCCGGAATGAATTCGGGGCTAGTTGAACGAAGTCCACTCAAGGGACTAACAGCCAATGATCACACCTTCTTCAGTGGGTTTCAACCCACTTCGTACAGTTAGCTCTGGAATTTCATTCCGGGGCGGGACGCAAACCAGAGCGGTAATCTTCCAATTTATCTCACCTTCCTACTTTTGATGACTTTAGGTTAGAGCGATCTGTTCGATGAGTTACCCCTCCTGAAATAGCACTGTACTCAGATATCGCTCTCCAAAGCTTGGCTGAATAAAGACAATTAACTTTCCAACATTCTCCGGACGTTTTGCTAGCTGAATTGCTGCACTCAAGTTCGCCCCCGCAGAAATGCCTGACAATAATCCTTCTTCGCGAGCTAAGCGACGACTATAGTAGATTGCATCCTCATCCTTAATTTGTATGACTTCATCAACCAGTTCAAGTCGCATCACATCCGGCACAAATCCTGCTCCAATGCCTTGAATCTTATGCATTCCTGCTTGCCCACCGGATAGCACAGGACTATTTTGCGGCTCGACTGCGATCGCTTGAATTTCTGGTTTCTTCTGTTTGAGGGTTTCTGCTAATCCCGTAATCGTGCCGCCTGTTCCGACACCTGCAACCACGATATCAACCTGTCCATCGGTATCTGCCCAAATCTCCTCGGCAGTTGTTTCTCGATGAATTTTAGGATTCGCCGGGTTTTTAAATTGATTCAACATAAACGCATTGGGAATCGTCGCAACTAATTCCATGGCTCGATCGACGGCTCCCTGGCTAAATAGATGACCGGGTGTAAGTTCTAACTCCGCTCCGTAAGCTTTTAACATTGCCCGCCGTTCCATGCTCATTGTGTCTGGCATGGCAACAATCAAGCGATATCCTTTAGCAGCGGCAACCATTGCAAGCGCAATTCCAGTATTGCCCGTCGTTGGCTCGACTAAAACCGTTTTACCGGGTTCAATCAGACCTGCGGCTTCTGCCGCTTCAACCATGCTGATCCCAATGCGATCTTTGATAGAAGCGGCGGGATTCATCCCTTCTAGCTTCGCCACAATCTGTGCGATGCACCCTTCTGTTTGAGGAATGCGCTTGAGTCGGACGAGGGGAGTCCGACCAATAAGATCAGTGACATCATCGGCAATTCGCATGATTTTATCTCTGCAACTTGAACGGAAATTGCTAGCGGATTAGTCAACAATCATACTCCACTCAATGATGAGATTGAGTGGAGGTGCTGCGCTCTTATTTCTGAAAGTCGTTTTACAAGGATTTCGCTGAGTTACCCTTTGGGTAATGGGACAAGGACATCGATAATTTGGGAAAACAGAAACGTGATACCAATTCCACAAATTACAAATCCAGTAGAGCGTAAGCTAGCAGAAACCTGTGATTGCTCAAGCAAACGTTTCCCTAACTTAAAGACAACCAGGACTACCCCCAACTGAATACAAGTAAAGCCGAGCAAATAGGCGAGCATCGGAGTCATCTGTGCTCCAAAAATTGCCTCGCCATAAGCATAGCCATGACAGACTCCTGCGATCGTACTCAGTCCAAAGACTGTTGTACTATTTAGGTCGTCTTTTCGAGTCAGCAAGATGCCTACAATGAGAATGGATGCAGCGATCAGGAGTTCAACCCCTGGCAAACTCAGTCCAATCAGGTGTAGTCCTGCTCCTAGCATTGCCGACAAGATAAACGCGATTGGAATCATAATCCCCTGTCGTTTCGCGACAGCTAAGAGTGCGATCGCGACGACGAATGCAAAGTGATCCACGCCAATGAGAGGGTGTGCTAGCCCCGACAGAAAGCCTTCAAAGAAGTTCCTCGGCATTTTTCCGTCCATCGCATGGTGAGCCATTGCGGGAGATGCGATCAGTAAAACACTGGCGATGCTTAGAAGAAGGACTCGCTTTGGTTGCAGAAGTTGACTGAAGGAAGCTAGTCTAGAAACCTTGCTTTGATTGATCATTCTGACCTCATGTATCGTACTTAGGATGTTATTGAATTGCAGAGAGAGCAGTCTTCTCTTGAGCAATCATTTCAGCCGTTCGCTGCTCTAGTTCTTCTGGCGAAATCAGATCAGAGTCTAACGTTAATCGCTCTAAAGCCAATAGCCAACGCATGTAATAGTCCCAATCCGGATCGTCTTTACAGTGTGTTGCTTCCCACTCTGCGATCGAAGTAATTAAGCCTTGGCGAAAATCTTCCCACTCATAGTGTCCTTTTTTAGAGAGCGCGATCGCCATGCCAAACGCGCGCCCTTCCCAAGGTCTTGCAAATAAAAGTTCTCCATTGCTGCGAGGCGGAGCATTCGGATCAACTAACATACTCGCAGCCGCAAACTGCTCAAATTTGACCTGCATTTAACTCTCCCTCCGCTTTCTAAGCGGGAACAACAACTTTAGCTGCCCCTTGCATTGATTCAGGGGTAATGATGGCAGCAAGCTGCTCCTCTGTCCAATCCTCGGTTCCATCTGGGCGTTCTGGAACCACAAACCATCGGATTTGGGCGCTCGTATCCCAGACTCGAATTTCAGTCGATTCGGGAATGTCTAGCCCAAACTCTTGCAAGACTTTGCGAGGTTCGCGAATTGCTCTCGCTCGAAACGTCGGATCTTTGAACCAGTAGGGCGGCAGTCCTAACACAGGCCAAGGGTAGCAGGAACACATCGTACAAACAATGAGATTGTGAACGTCATCAGTATTCGCAACTGCTTTCATGTGTTCACCTTCTGCACCTGCCATGCCACGCGGAAAATTCATCACTGCGATCGCAGACGGCGTATCTTCGAGCAATTGCTGCTTAAACTCTGGATCAACCCAGGCTTTTGCAACAATTTTGGCACCATTAAACGGTCCCATATCTTTCTCAAAAAACTCGATTACCTTGTCAACCGTTGCACTGGTAATGACCCCTTTCTCAATTAGCAACGACTCTAACGCTCTCACACGAGCAGCACTATAAGTTTCGCGATCAATGCTATCAGCCATGTCTCACATCCTTAATCAAACAAAATCAAGCGCACCCAAATTAAGCCGGATCTTCTAGATAGCCTTCAAAAATTTGGACGTAAATCCATGTTTTTGGCTCGGTCAAATTGCCCCAAATTTCGTGAGAATCAAATTTGACGTTGTAGATGGGCATCGGATCGCCGACTCCATCGCCTGTTGGGAAGTAATAGTTATAAGCCCCTTCATAGACCACATCAATCACTCCCTGCTTCGTGCGGAGGTAGCCTGGTAGCTTGCAGTGATCGGTTGGAGGTGGATTTCTGACCGTGACCACATCGCCAACCTTGAACTTCGGCTGAATGGCAACGTCACACTTCGGCGAATCTCCAACCCGCAAGTATTCCATCACTTGATCGTCGATCGCAGGTTCTTCTGCTTGAGGGAGCGGTGCATCTAGCTGTTCTAGGTAAGCTGCTGTTTTTGAATCCAGTTCTTCTTTAGAAACATAGCCAGATTCAACAAAGAAACCAGAGATGCCACCGAGCCACTTTTCGTAGTAGCGGTACTTGAAATAGTCGAAGGGGTTTAAACCTTCAGCACCTTTGCGAAGATGTCCCCACGTCCAGAAACTCTTAAACTGAGTCGGAACTGTCTTGACTGCTTCTAGATGATTACTTAACGCCATCATTGCCACATGAATGCCAAAGATGCGCTCTTCCCAAGGTTGCACAAAGACTCGCTTTTCAAAGCTAGAAGGTTCAAGTCCCTCAAGTCCACCCAGGTAGTGCTGTAGCTTCATTTTTTCGTTTCTCCTAATTGAACACGCAAAGGTGAATCACGATTTATCTAAACGCGGGACTGCTCTCTGGCGGAGATGGGTTGTGTGGTCATCGCATCTCCCCACATTTCGGAGAGATAGCCGAAGATTCCGCCTAAAATCATTGCTGCTGCTGCGACCAGTGCTGGATTTTCTAGTCCTGGAGTTGTAATCGCTTTCCCAGTTGCAATCGTAGTTCCAACGGTCGAGGCAAATCCCCAAACAATGGCAGGAATCGCCCTAAGTAGAGGAACTTTGGAAGCCTGCACCATCGCCGCACTGCCGATACCAACGCAGATCGCCGCGATCAAAGGATTGCTTCCCAAGGCTGAAATCGAGAGCAGTGTCAAAGATGCGATCGCGATTCCGGTGAGGTTAGAAGCAATGCTCTGCTTTAAGCCAGAAGATTTGCCCCCTAAGATAAAGAAGGATGCCCAAGCAATAAATGTCACCCACACGGGGACAAGAATCAACGTTGCTGTGAGATAAGTATCCAATGCTCCTAAAGCACCAATACTGACACTATACGCATCTAGCTTTTTCATACCCTTACTTCCTGTTTGTGAATGATTTAGAGAACCTTGCCTAAGCGAAACTTAGGACAAACATGATTGAAATCCACTTTTCAGTTCTGATTCCGGCAACTCCCGCCCGATGAAAACCATCTCATTTCGGCGCAGTTCGTCAAATTTCCACGGGCGTCCCGGTCTTCCTTCTAGAAGCATATGAACCCCTTGCAGCACAAACCGTCGATCTTCATCGTCTACATTCAAGATGCCTTTCATCCGAAAAATATTTTGCCCTTGCATCTGAATGAGTTGATTGAGCCAAGTGGTGAGCTTATCGCCATTGACGACCCCCGGTTCAACGATCGAAATCGAGAAAACAGTGTCATCATGCTCATGCGCGGCTTCATTGAGAAACTCTGGATCAATTGATAAAGCATTCTTGAGGTCAAAGGCTTTGACTCCTAAAATCGAGTCAATTTCTACATCGCAGTTGTGAGTTCGATAGATCTTGGCAAAGGCATTCATCGATCGAATTCGGTTTTCTATTGTTTCGATTTGTTGAGGAGAAACGAGATCAATCTTGTTGAGTAAGATAACATCTGCAAAAGCGACTTGTTCTTGAGCTTCACTGCTGTCCCAATGTTCCTCAATGTGTTTAGCATCGACAACCGTGACCACTGCGTCTAAGTGAGTTTTAAATCGCATGGTTTCATCGACGAAAAATGACTGAATCACAGGTGCTGGATCAGCTAACCCAGTTGTTTCAATCACCAAATGATCAAACTTTTCGCGCTTCTCCATCAAGCTGCCGATAATGCGAATTAAATCCCCCCGGACTGTACAACAAATGCAGCCATTATTCATTTCTAAGATTTCTTCATCTGCATTCAAGACAAGCTGACCATCGATTCCCACATCTCCAAATTCGTTCACAATCACAGCAACCTTTTTGCCATGTTCATAGTGAAGAATGTGATTGAGCAGTGTCGTTTTTCCTGAGCCAAGATAACCTGTAATGATCGTAACGGGAATAGAGCTACTCAGCATACACAAATGCCTATAATTGCGAGCGGTTGAACGACTAAGTGGCTTGAAAGAATTTACTAACTGCGCCTTTTGCTTTGCTGTATCTTATGCCTATTGATCTCATTAATGCTGGTTGAAAAAAGTAGTGGCTGAGACAAAAGAATTAGAAGGTTAAATTGTGTCTAAGATGAACAAAAAATTCAACTTTATTCATCATGAAACAATAATTTCTCCTCTCAGTTCTGATAACAAAGCCTTCTTTAAAAACTTTATCTCCTGATTTGACTGCAAGTTTTATTTCTCAATGTCGAAAAGCTTAATTGAAGCAATAAATAGAAGTCAAAGCATTTTTGATATCGTATCTATCATCAAAATAGATAGATACGATACCTTCTCTTTGTCCATTGTCTGAAAAAATCCTGTTTACTACCATTCACACCCCTTTTCCTGGACTTATGGAACGAAAGCGTCAAAGCAAGATCAAGCTGGCGCAACTTCATGCTTTTATTGCAGTTGCAGAACACAATAGCTTCAGTGAGGCGGCTCTTGAGTTGGAGGTGGCGCAGTCAGCCGTAAGTAATGCGATCGCAGCACTCGAATCAGATCTCGGGATTGTTTTATTTTCTCGTGGGCGTTATGGTGCAGAACTGACTCCTGCTGGAGAGAGGGTGCTTACCCATGCTCAACAGATCGTACATCTGCAAGGACAAATCTTGAAAGAGGCAAATTTGCTGCGGGGTCTTCAAGGAGGCAAGGTGCGCCTGACCTCGATTCGCAGCGTTGCAACTCACCTGCTTCCAACAATTATTGCCCAGTTTCAACGACAGTTTCCAGGAATCACGGTGAGTGTGATCGAGCAGTTTGATGAACAGAGCATTGAGGATGACTTGTGTAAAGGACATGCTGACATTGGGTTTACAGATGACTTGATGACGGATGAGTTTGAAACTTGGGAGTTTTTGCAGGATGAGTTTGTGGTGCTACTTCCCTTGTCTTACACAGAACCACCCTTCAAGTTGGGGTGGGAGCACCTAAAATCCTATCCCCTGATCGTCGCGACGAATGGATTCACCTCTGACAAGTATGCTTACGAACACTGTGCGAGATTTTGCAGATCGATTCAACCTGTCTATCAAGCAAAATCTGACTCAACTGTTGTCAATATGGTTGCCCAAGGTCTAGGCGTTGCGATTCTGCCTCGTCTAGCGGCTGAACCCATCCCGCCCAATGTTGAAGTTCGTAGCTTGCCGATCCCCTTTTTTAGAACCATTCGGATGGCGATCGTCGCAAATCGTCCCCTTTCTCCTCATGCCTTTGCATTCATGGAATCCTTGAAATCCTCGACAGGTTGCTTCAACTCATCTTCTCTAGGACGGGCTAGCTAGTACAAATTCTGCTACCGATTTGCACAATCTACAGCTTTCACAAGCCGAACTATCAACCCTCTCTAACTTCAGTCCACTCAGTCGTTTCCAGACTCTACTAGGATAGAATGTTAGCTACTATCGCTTTGTTTTAAATTGAAATGAGCATGATTGAACCAGTCATCCGGCAGCAGTATGACCAAATGTCGGCGATCTATGATCAACGCTGGAGCCAATATATTTCCAATACGCTCAATTTTTTGAAAGCTTGGGCAGAGCTTGCCCCAACTGAAAAAGTGCTGGATGTCGCCTGTGGTACTGGAGAGTTTGAGCAGTTGATTCTGACCGAACACTCAGAACAAAATATGGTCGGAGTAGATATCTCTGAAAAAATGCTAGCGATCGCACAACAAAAACTGCAAGCTTATCCAAACGTCACGCTTTCTCTAGCATCTGCGGAACACTTACCCTTTGCGGATCAAAGCTTTGATGTCATTGTTTCTGCAAGTGCTTTCCATTATTTCGAGAATCCCGCGATCGCGCTTGCAGAGATGAAACGGGTACTGAAACCAAATGGGAAAATCATGATTCTCGATTGGTGTAAAGACTATTTACTGTGCCGGATCTGTGATCTGATCCTAAAAGTCACTGATCCGGCGCATCAACAGTGCTATACCCAAGCTGAATTGCACGGTTTCCTGAAGGCTTTAGGCTTTGACATTACTCGTGCAACGAAAGTTCGGTTTGGTCTAGTCTGGGGAATGATGGTCGCGACTGCTTCGCCAAAGTTAAACTAGCACCAGGATTGTTCGTCGGGTGGATTGTGTAGCAGTTCTCGGATATTTGCTTCGATCACCCGATAACCTACATTGCCGTTGAGCCTTTGCCGTCCTTCGTTAAAGATCAGCGTTGGACTCACTGCAACCGTATGCTCTTTTACTAAGTCAAGATCTTTCGAGAGTTGGGCATAAGCTTCCCCACTATCAATTTGTGCCTGAATCTCTGCAATCGGCAGTCCCAATTTCTCGGCAATTTCTAATTGCACTGCGCGATCGCCAACATTTGCCAAGTGCGTGAAGAACTGTTCTCGGAACGTCCAGATTACTTTTTCAAAGACCTTTTCTGACTTTGGAATGATGCCCTTGAGTTCGAGTAACTGAATCGCGTGAAGAAACAAGTGACAAGAGGTGGAGGATGGAGGAACTACTGCTGTCCAAATCTCAGGGTGAACGGTAATGTGATTGAACTTTTCCGCCACATCTTGAACATGCTGACTATATCCTTGGAAGCCACCTTTATCCCGCCAGCGTTGCTCTAACTTTTCCCGAGCATTACCAAAAATGGGAACGAAATGATACTCGATCGCAATCTTGTCTTGAAAATTCGTTTTCAGTTCATCTAAACGAACTTGCGCAATATATGCCCAAACGCAAAGAACATCTGAGAAGTAAGAGATGCGAATAGGTTGCATGAGCTTCTCCAATAGCAGTCATGATTGACTCTATGCTGTTAATGCCGATCTTAGCAACTGACGTACGGCATCAAAATGGCGCTGCAATCGGGTAGGCTCACTGTATAAGCGCCCAAGCAATAGCGCACCTTCGATCATGACGAGTAATTGTTCTGCTAAACTATCGGGGTCGATGTCCGGCTTGAGCTGATTTTGTCCGGCTTTCAGCGATCGAGCAATGGTTGCTTGCCATTCGTCAAACACTTGCATGAGATGATGCTGAAACGCCACATCTTGCTTGACGACTTCTACGATTAAATTTCCTAAAAAGCAACCTGCGCAATCGGGTTCAGCTAAATGTTTGGCTTCAAGTTGATCAATCATCCAAAAGACTTGAGCGATCGGATCATTCGAGGATGCTTGCGCGGGGTCAAGCACAGCAGTTTTGATCTGATTCCATTTAAAGTCAATCAGCGCATGAGCCAATTCATCTTTTGACCCAAAGTAGTTGTAGAAACTACCCGAGGACATGCCGCTCGCTGCGAACAGTTCCTTCAGTCCGGTTGACTGAAAACCTTGATGATGAATCAGAGCCTCAACAGCAAACAAAATATCTTCACGGGTACGTTTCAGATTGACCATGCGCTTGTCATTGAACGACGGTTAGCTTCTCCAATATTATGGCAGACACGAGCCTCGCTGCTTTCGTTTGAGCTATTTAAGACTTCAACGAGAAGAGCGAGTTACCTTTCCTGATTTACCACTTCTTATAGGGTAAGAACTTTCCGTTCATGATTACTTTGACGCGATCGCCTTTTGGATCTTCGATTTTTTCGATGTCTAACGTGAAGTCGATCGCGCTCATAATTCCATCTCCGAATTTTTCGTGGATGATCTCTTTCATCGGCATTCCGTAGACTTGCATGATTTCGTAGAACCGATAAATCAAGGGGTCGGTGGGAACGATCGGACCTAATCCTTTTGACGTAGAAGCTGTGAGTTCTGGTACGAGATCTTGGCTCAAATCCAACGCATGGAGTAACTTGCTTGCTTCGTCTTCAGAGGCAGTCGCTTGCCCATAAAACAGGGCGGCAATCCAAACTTCGTCACGGTTGAGAATTGTTTCTAAATCCGTGAAACTGATGCCTTTTGCTTTTTTAGCTGCAAGCAATTTCTGAGTCATTGCCGGAAATTCGGTACTTGACATAGTTCAATTTCTCCAAATCACAGATCAATCGTCTAGTTACACTTCAAAGCGCTTCAGCAGATCAAGATTAGCTACGGTTTTGGAGCCGGGATTCTTCGATCGCGCGCGTTTCACGAGATAAGTGGTGTTCGAGTTCTGCTTTCAGTTCATGGTAGCGCGGGTATTGGTCTAAGGCTTCACGACTGCGCGGACGGGGAAAGGGAACATCCAGAACTTCAACAATTTGGGCAGCGGGTCCACGGCTCATCATTACAATTTTGTCAGACAGCAATAAAGCTTCTTCGATACTATGCGTGATCAGAACGACCGTTTTGCGGTGCTGCTCCCAAATCCGTTCGATTTCGTCTTGTAAAAAGCCTCGCGTTAGTGCATCAAGTGCGCCGAAGGGTTCATCCATCAACAGAATTTGGGGATTGATCGACAAGGCTCGGGCAATGCCGACGCGCTGCTTCATCCCACCCGATAATTCATGCGGATGCTTGTGCTCAGCACCATGAAGTCCCACTAAGTCGATGTACTCTCGAACAATGTCTTTTTGCTGCGCGATCGATAAATTCGGCTGCACCGTTTCAATGGCAAACCGAATGTTCTCAGCCACTGTCATCCAAGGCATCAGAGAATAGTTCTGAAACACAACTCCGCGATCGGGGCCTGGACGATCGACCGGAACCCCATTGAGTAACACTTCTCCATGAGTGGGCTGTGTTAATCCAGCGATGATGTTGAGCAGGGTAGATTTCCCGCAGCCTGATGGACCAATAATCGAAACGAATGTATTGGGTTCAATCGTGAGATTAATCTCCGAGAGTGCAATGAAATCCGAAGAGGATCGCTTGAGTAACTTGTCTTGCCAGGTTTGCCGACCTGGAAAGACTTTGAATACATCCTTGAGAACAAGCTGAGCGCTAATTCCGGTTGTCGAAGTGGATAAATCAGTGTGCGAAGAAATCATAGCCCCTAGTGCCCTAATACAGTGTTGAGTCGTAGTTCGAGAAAGTCATGGAAGCGCTTGAGAGATGCCTATTGGGTTCGTTGTCCAAATGACACCCAGTTATGCAGTAGCCCGAGTAGACGATCGAGACAAACTCCTGCCAGTCCAATCACGACGATCGCGGTAATGATACTGGTGACATTGAGATTGTTCCACTCTGCCCAAACAAAGCTTCCTAGCCCTGTTCCGCCGACAATCATCTCGGCTGCTACAATCACGAGCCAAGAAATCCCAATACTAATTCGTAAGCCAGAAACAATACTGGGCGCAGCGGCAGGCAGAATGACCTTGCAAATGGTACGCCAGCGGGAAGCCCCAAGTGTTCGAGCGACATTGAGATAGTCGGTTGAGACGTTACTCACCCCAAATTTTGTATTGATCAGCGTCGCCCAAATGCTACTAATCGCGATTACAAACAGCGCTGTGCCCTCCGAGCTTTTGAGGATGCCTAACCCCAGGGGAAGCCATGCAAGTGGAGAGACAGGACGTAGAAGTTGGATGAATGGATCAACGGCTTTAGAAGCAACGTCAGATAATCCAATCAAAATTCCTAGCGGAATCGCGATCGCGGAACCGAGTAGGAATCCCAACAGTACCCGCTGTAGGCTAGCGAATAGATGAGTTCCAATGCCTTTGTCATTGGGACCGTTATCGTAAAACGGATCGGAAATCCAACCCAAAAAATCTGAGATCGTGCGACTTGCAGGAGGCATCACCGGAGAAAAAATTTGATACTGTACGCCCAGTTCCCAGATGATTAAGATCCCAGAGAGCAATAGCAAAAACAGAATCAATGCCTGAATATTCTGATTTTCAAACCAAGGTTTGGACTTTTGCTGTTTTGATCCGAGTGATCGCGAGTTTGTGAGAGATGAGTTTGCCATGGCACTTACTAGACTCCAAATTGCTTCACTTGATCTTGAACATAGCTATCGACCTTGGCAGGATCAAAGGTGTCAAACTTGAGCGTTTCTACTCTAGTGGGTTCTGTCGGAGGAGTCTGTCCTAGCTCTTTTGACAAGTCTCGGGCTAAGTCAGTCATGTAAATTTGGTCAGCGATTTCTTGGAACTTAGCTTTGTCGGTCGGCATTAAGTCCCAACGTACCATCTGGCTGGAAATCCACTTCGCGAAGCTCTTCCAAGGATACGGATCAAACTTAATGCGATCGGGAACATCCAAGGATTCACCCAAACCATTGTCAAATTTCCCGGTCATCACAGCTTTGAGCACTGGCTCTGGCTGATTGAGATATTTCCGGGCTGCCATCTGTTGAGAGACACTTTCTCGGTTCTTCGCATCATCGGCATACGCGGCAGCTTCAATGATCGATTTATTGATCGTGCGGAAGGTGTTAGGATTCGCATCAATCCATTTCTGACTCGCTGCAAAAGCACAGCAAGGATGACCATTCCACAGGTCTTTGGTCAGCATGTGAATGAAGCCGACTTTCTCAAAAATAGCGCGCTGCCCAAAGTTGTCGGGCATTAAAAAGGCATCGATTTGTCCGGCTGCCATTTTTGCAACAGAGTCAGGCGGTGGAACAATTTCCAGCTTGACATCTTGATCCGGATTCAAGCCTCCAGAAGCAAGGTAGTACCGCATCAGCAGATTGTGCATTGAATAGGGGAACGGCACCCCGATCGTCATTCCCTTAAAGTCTGCTGCACCTTTTACTCTGTCCTTGTGCTTCATCGCGACTGCGATCGATTGTCCATTGATGTTTTCAATGCTGGCAAGTTTGATTGGAAATACCGAGGAGCCTAGCCCTAATGACATCGCGATCGGCATCGGAGAAAGCATATGATAGGCATCGAGTTCACCTGCGATCGCCGATTCTCGCACTGCTGCCCAGTTTGGCATTTTCTTTAGTGTGACATTTAAGCCGTATTTCTTGTAGATTTCAGCAGATTCAGCAACCAAAATGGGAATCGAGCAAGCAATGGGAATAAAGCCGATCGTCAAGTCTTTCTTCTCTAAATTTCCGGTGGTTGCTGTCGTGGAAGAAGTCGTGTTCTGCTGATTATTACCACCCGCGCAACTGGTTACAGTCACAACCGCAGCAGCAGCAGCAACTTTAATGAGAAAGTCACGACGACGGAACCGACTCAAGCGAATCGCATCCCCTAGAAACTCGGTTGCATTGGGACCAAATGCTGCTGCTAGCGCTTCGTCGAGTCCACCAGCGAGTTTGATCAGTTCATTACAGAGTTGGCGCTGTTCTGGAGGAGCTTGATCGATCGCTTTTAATAAAATCGCTTTACGAAACTCAGCATGGGTCAATGCTTGACCAAACTGCAAAGCATCTTCTGAGTAATGCCCCATTTGCACTAAGTCATCGACCAAGTCCACTGGATCTTGAGGCATTCCCTCGATGAATTTCCAATGGTCTTCTGCAACATGAGTCCCGCCACATGGACAAAACATTGAGCTTGTCAAAGGATCGAGAGAATAAGTCCGATCGGATTGAGAAAGATCCAGAGAAGTGGGCATACAGTATGAAAAATATATAGTGAATCAGAGTAGAAACATCTTACAAACTTGATCAAAGAAATAGTGTAGTAATGAATACGAAATAGTTCATAAAAGCAAATTAGATGTATCTGTAAAACGGGAGTCTTCTTATCATAAATAAATTTTTTATAGGCAGGCTTAATCTCTTAAATTCCAAATCAGATCGCCGAAACTAGCCTTCTAATTCGGAAGCGCTGAATTTGAAAAATTCTTGCGATATTTTCATCAGAAAAAATCGCAGAACCTGTGAAAATAGGGTATTTGAAAAGATAATTTTATCTTTTCAAATACCCATCTTGCTTAAAAAATAGTTCTGTTCTAGCTGATCTTGTCGAGATCATGCAACATTTTTTTAAGCTGTTTAAGCGCAGGAGTGACAATTGCGACGAAGTAAGCTTCTCTCAGTTTTCGTTCAACTTTTGAACCGTGAAGATAGGCTCTTGCGCCAGCATGTAACATCGCTGATTGAGCTGCTCTTAAAGATAATTCTGAGCCAAGAATTCTGGCTTTAATGACTTCCTTAAACAGCGATCGCTCAATTTTCTCTTGACCCACTAACTCATCTGCTAAAGCATAGGTTGTTTGCCGAGCCGTTTCTAATTCTGCGGTTAATTCCTCAGCTTGATCGGGTAAAAATTGATTGACATGTCCATAGCGTTGATTCGATCGCTCAATCAAATCAATGCAGCTTTCGACGAGTCCTAATCCCATACCGACCTGAGTCAAAACAAAGCCAGGACGAATCCGAGCAACATAATTCTCACAAGGTGCTGCCAAAATCCATTCATCAGGCACAAACACATCGCGAAAGACACAGCTAAAGGTATTACTTCCTTCTAGTGCAATGAAATGAGCATTGCACCGAAGCGTTAAGCCTTCTAGCTCATCCGATACGATCGCCATCAGATAGTCATCGCTGTCTGCCATCTGAGCCGCAATGCCAAAGTAATGTCCTGCCCCAATGTTCGACACCCAAGGCAACATGCCATTCAGCTTGTAGCCGCCAGCAACTCGTTCTGCTATCAGCGCAATTTTCTCAATCCCGGCAAAGTGCTTCATCGGGTTCGATAGTCCTGTGCCTCCCAAGGCTTGTCCAGTTGCAACTAACGGCAGAATTTGCGTTTTCAAATAGTCGTTGTCGCTATTTTCCATGTACCAAGTGCAAGCAACTTGGCACCAACTCATAAATCCTGTGCAGAGACATTCCTGCGAAATTGCTTCGATCGCTTGAATTGCCCCGCGCAATCCAGTCCCAACTCCGCCATATTTTTGGGACACTGCTTGCCCAAAGCCTCCGACTTCTCCAACCCGGTGCATAAATGCACGCGGATATACGCCTTGTTGATCGATCGCCTCAACTTGCGGTGCGAGATCTGATGCGATCGCGCTCTGCAACTGGGCGAGCATCAAATCAACCGATGCAGATGTCTCACAACTGGGATCGACTCTCGAATGGATCATTGAATCAGTCATGGGATCGATCGTCGAATCGATCATTGTCCTGGAAATTGCTTGCATATTCTTGATGACTTCAATAATGGATTCTGACCTGATCAGATTGGATTTTTAGTATCGAACCTGATCAGGAACCGAGTCGGTCAAAAGCACTACTTCAAGGAAACATCCATATTGACCGGGAGCCGCAACGTGTTCGCAACAGGCGACCAAACATTAGAGTGAGCAACCAAATCGTCTAATTCCTCGCGGCTAGCATCGCCTTCTAAATCGACTTTGACGCGAATATCGGTAAAGCCCAAGCGCTTGTCCGATAAGTCACCGATGCCCCAAACGCCCGTAATATTGATGTCTCCTTCAAGTTCAAGCTCTAGCTTTGTCAGAGTGATTCCTCGCATGGTTGCATTGGCATGGATGCCCACCGATAGACAAGAGCCAAGACATGCTAACACTGCTTCAGAAGGGTTCGGTGCAGTGTCTTCTCCTAAGAGTCCAGGCGGTTCGTCAATCACGTGCGCGGGCAAATCCCGAACATAGGTCAAATTGCGAAATTGACCTTCGCAGACAGTCTTCACTTTGAGCGCTTTCACAACCGTCGGGTCAGCTTTAGCGGTTTCGGCTAATTTGTCGAGTCCGACTTTGCTAATCGGGCGGAGGGGAGTTTTGACCTGAGCGGTGACAGTCGTATCAGCCATAGCGATTTCATCTAAATAGAATGTTCTATCTAATTGAATCAGAGATGGCTTGGTGAATCGGTTCGTTTCGTTACAAAATTGCATTCATGACGCTGAATTCTCAAAAATTGCCAAAATCCCCAGAGCCGTCCTTAAACTTCAGTTGGTTCACTTGAACCAAGGTATCGAGTCGAAGGATGGTTCCGCTTTGCAGTCGCAAAAATTCTTGCTTGTTTTGGGAATACACATCGACGATTTGAGCTTCGAGAACAATTTTCTGATGGGCAGCATCCTGGTAAACGATCGTACAAGACTGATGACGCATTGCCAGTAATACAAGCTCGTCATACAAATCGCAACGAATAGGCTGATAAGGTTGCATCGGATTAAAGCGGAACAACACTGTTAAAAGGCTAAATGATTTGGCATCTGAAGAGGTTAAAACTTGCTCTGAAACAGAATGAGTTTTGTCGGTTCGAGTTCACCCATCAGAAGGCAAACTTCTCTTCATTTGACAGTTCAGGACTTTGCCCAATTCGTCAAAGAACTCCGTAGGTCATCACTTCGATCGTCGTATGTGTTGGGGACGACTTCCAACTTATAACAGTTCTTGGGAGGATAAGTGTTACTGACTTCTAATCAAAAAATATGCCTAGGGCAAAACAAACCGCTTCGAAGTTCCACCTCGACGACCCCCAGTACTATCTCAACCGAGAATTGAGTTGGCTAGAGTTTAATCGCCGCGTTCTGCATGAAGCGATCGATATACGCACTCCTCTACTAGAGAGAATTAAATTTACGGCGATCTTCAGTGCCAATCTCGATGAGTTTTTCATGGTACGGGTCGCCATTTTAAGAGAACAGGTCGAAGCGCAAGTTGGCACGTTAACGCCCGATGGTCGTACTCCCGAGCAACAGCTTGCTGAAATTAGCCAACAGCTTCGTCCTATGCTGGTTCAGCAGCATCAGCTATTTGAACAAGACTTACGCCCACAGTTAGCCAAAAACAGCATTCATATTCTGAATTACATCGATCTCAGTCAAGACCAGCAGACTTATTTACACCAGTACTTTGAGAAACGAATTTTTCCAGTTCTGACCCCGCTTGCGGTTGATCCTGCCCATCCTTTTCCGCAGATGTCGAACCTCAGCCTCAATCTAGCGGTTGTTATCAAAGACCCAGATACCGGAGAACAGGACTTTGCTAGAGTCAAAGTTCCAAGCAATCTGTCTCGATTTGTGACTTTTCCCAAAGAGTTACAGCAATACAAAGGAGAGTCATGTTTGTGGCTCGGGGTTCCCCTAGAACAAGTAATTGCTCATAACTTATCGCTATTATTTCCAGGAATGGAGATTCAGGAATACTATCCCTTTCGAGTCACGCGGGATGCTGACTTGGATGTGCAGGAATATGAAGCGGATGATTTGCTGCTCGCGATCGAACAAGAATTACGGAAACGACTGCGAGGCGGCTCGGTCTTACGACTGCAAATTCCAACCTCTACCTCTGAGTTTGTCCGCCAAAAATTGATGCAAGGCATGAGTCTAACCGAACTAGAAGTGTACGAAACCGAGGGACTGCTTGGGCTAAAAGACTTAATGGCATTGACAGCAATTCCTTGCCCATCGCTGAAAGATTCGCCTTGGACACCAGTGATTCCCGCGCGGTTGAAAGGGCTAGCCCCCCAATTAGACACTCGAATCGATGCGGACGATCGTGGCGATGGGCTAGATATCTTCTCTGTCATTCAACAGCAGGACTTACTGGTACATCATCCCTATGAATCGTTTACCGCTTCGGTTGAAACGTTTATTACCCATGCGGCAACTGATCCAGATGTTCTAGCGATCAAAATGACTCTTTATCGTACCTCTGGGGATACCTTACCCAAAGCGCTCATGCAGGCAGCAGAGAATGGTAAACAAGTGGTCGTCTTAGTCGAACTGAAAGCACGATTTGATGAAGAAAACAACATTAACTGGGCGCGTCGATTAGAAGACGCAGGGGTGCATGTTGTTTATGGCTTAGTTGGATTTAAGACCCATACGAAAGTCGTGCTCGTGGTTCGCCAAGAAGCGGATCAAATTCGTCGCTATGTTCATATCGGCACTGGAAACTACAGCCCAAAAACCGCAAAACTCTACACGGATTTAGGATTGCTGAGTTGTCGTGAGGATCTCGGTGCCGACTTAACTGATCTCTTTAACTATCTCACTGGGTTTTCCAAACAACGATCGTATCGGAAATTGCTGATTTCACCCATGACCATGCGCGATCGCATAACGGCAATGATTCGGCGTGAGATCCAACATTGTCAACAGGGGCAACCGGGTCGCATCATTGCTAAGATGAATTCCCTCACGGATGTTGAGATGATCCGCACTTTGTACGAAGCATCACAAGCTGGTGTGCAGATTGACTTGATTGTGCGCGGGATGTGCTGTTTACGTCCTGGTATTTCAGGAATTAGCGAAAATATTCGAGTGGTGAGTATTGTCGGACGATTTCTCGAACACTCTCGAATCTTCTACTTCCATAACAATGAGGAGACTGAACTCTATCTAGGAAGCGCGGATTGGATGCGACGCAATCTCGATCGACGAGTGGAAGCTGTCACGCCCATAGAAGACCCAGCCATTAAGCAAACCTTAACAGACACTCTGCATCTGCTGCTGTCGGATACTCGCCAAGCTTGGCTGCTTCATGCCGATGGTCGCTATACCCAATTACGCCCGCAAGAAAATGAGGCAGAGTGTAGTGCCCAACAACGGCTGATGGAACTGACTCAGCATCATTAATCAATGGGATTAGCTCACAACGCGAGTCTAGATGCCATAATCTGAAAACAAGCTTACCAGAGCAGGATTTTTGAAATCTTTCGGAATCTCTGGCAAGCTTTTGTTTTCCGGTGCGCCATCTAGCCTATTTTCTATTGAACCAATGTCGTTGTCACAGTCGTTCGGTTCCGATGATCATTCCGTTCAGCCATCATCTGACTTCATCTTAGTGTGTGGCTTGGGGAGTTTGGGTCAGCAATGTGTACGCTATCTCAAAGAATTTGATGCGCGTGTGATTGCGATCGAAGAAGCGAGCAGCAGAACTTGGGAACTTCCAGAACTGCCAACCCTGCTAGATGAATTCGTGATTGGAGATTGTCGGCAACTCGAAGTGCTAGAGCGAGCGAAAATTGCTCAATGCCGCGCGATTTTACTAGTGACGAGTAGTGAAACTGTCAATATCCAAGCAGCTTTGGCAGCGCGATCGCTCAATCCAGCGATTCGATTGGTGATTCGTTCTGACCAGCAAAATCTCAATCAACTTTTGGGACAGCAACTCGGTAACTTTGTTGCATTTGAAGCCACTCAGCTTCCAGCACCTGCGTTTGCTTTGGCAGCATTACACCAGGAAACGATCGGATTATTTCGATTAGGCAATCAACTGGTGCGAGTTGTTCAACAGCAAATTGAACCAGAGCATCCTTGGTGCGATCGACGCAAGATTTATGAGCTAAACAACTCAACTCGAACGGTTCTCGCTCACAATCAAGTCTCACCTCGTTTCTATCAGTAGGAGCAAGAACAGACAATTTTTTCAGGAGATACGATCGCTTACGTTGAAATAAATGAAATTCCACACCATCGATTACCTGATAGGTCGTGGAGGAGAATCAAACTATCAATTGCTTTAAAGGCACTGATCAGTTCACTACAGAAACAGAATTTAAAGCAACTCCTATATCAATTCTGGCAAGATAGTAATCAAACTCAGAAAGTCACGATCGTTTCAGGTGCAACAATTGGTGGATTAGCGTTATTAGGCACGCTACTGTTTTGGTTGAACTACCCTGACATTACGCTACAAGACGCATTCTTTACAACAGCAGTCTTATTACTCGGCGGTTATGGTGACTTATTTGGGCAGGTCAAACTAGAGCTACCGATTCCGTTGAGCCTAAGACTGTTTAGTTTGCTGCTTGCGATCGCAGGCACTGCCTTTGTCGGTGTATTGTATGCCCTCTTAACGGAACGCTTGCTCACTGCAAAATTTCAACTTCTCAAGCGCCGTCCTCCAGTTCCGAAAGAAGAACACATTGTCATCGTTGGTCTTGGACGAGTCGGACAGCGAACGGCAACCCTGCTCCAGGAAATGAGACAATCCTTGGTTGGTCTCAACAGCACCAATCTCGATCCGACTATTTTGCCGACGATGCCTTTATTAACGGGTAAACTGACCAGCACATTAGCAAAAGCAAATTTGCAAACCGCAAAAAGCGTAATTGTGTGTACCGATGATGAAGTCGCAAATTTAGAAATCGCATTAACAGCTTGCCAACAAAATCCAGGGCTGAATTTGGTGATTCGGGTCTTTGATCCTCGCTTTAGCAAGAGTATCGCCCAACTCTTACCTTATGCAAAAGTATTGGGCGCTTATCGCTTGTCTGCGGCAGCATTTTCAGCCGCCGCATTTGGGGAAAATATTCTGAGTCTATTTCGGCTCAATCAACAAACAGTTCTAGTAACCGAGTACCAAATCACCGAAACCGACACGCTACACAGACATCTTCTTTCAGATGTGAGCTACGGCTATGGCATCGTTCCTATTTTGTATCAATCTGCCCAACATGAGCCTGAACAATGGATGCCTTCGGGGGATATTCGAGTGGGGAGCGGCGATCGCTTAGTCGTGTTAGCCACAATGGAAGGATTGCGAAATGTAGAACAGGGAAAAATGACAGCGAAAACCTGGCAGGTGCGGGTCACAAAAGTCCTGACTCAGGATGCACAGTTTGAAGCAACAATGGCGATCGCACGGATTTCGGGCTGTGAGATTGACGCAGCAACCCACGCTCTGAAGACCTTACCGACAACACTCCCGATTGACCTTTACCCCCATCAAGCCCAACGTTTAGTGCTGCAACTTAGACGAGTGCAAGTCGTTGCTGAAGCATTCCCCAATTCCTCCAGTCATGATTAGAAGGTCTGATGTTCTGCTTTATGCTCTAGAACGGCGGCGGTTCCACTTCAGCAACTCAATCAGCAAGTAAACTCCTAGCGAAGTTGCCAAAATCACGCCCCATTCACTTGGCTGTACTGGAGCCGTTCCGAACACTTGGTTCATCCACGGAGCATAGGTAAAGAGCATTTGGAGTGCAATCATCACCCCAACTCCTAGCAGTAAAATCGGATTCGAGAATATCCCTAACTGAAACATCGAGTACGAGAGCGATCGACAATTAAACAATAAGAAAATCTGACCAAATACGATCGCATTCACTGCGGCCGTACGAGCCGATTCGATACTTGCCTGATTGCGAATCGCAACTTCATAGACCACAAACGCGAAAATACAAAGGAGGATGCCTGCCAATGCGATAAATCGCACCATTGATGGTCGTAGTAATGGAGATCGAGGTGGACGCGGCGATCGCGTCATAATCTCTGGTTCTTTCGGTTCAACTGCTAGTCCTGTACCGAGTAAAACGGCGGTCGTCGTGTTAATCCACAAAATTTGCAGCGGTAAAATCGGTAAAGTAATCCCCAACAAAGTCGCGACAAAAATGACTAATCCTTCACTCAGATTGGTCGGTAACGCCCAGACAATAAACTTGATAATGTTATCGTAAACGCCTCTTCCTTCTTCTACAGCCGCTTCGATTGTGGCAAAGTTGTCATCTGTCAAAATCATCGAAGCAGCTTCTTTTGCAACTTCCGTCCCTGTAATTCCCATTGCAATGCCAATATCAGCTTGACGCAAGGCAGGCGCATCATTCACACCGTCTCCCGTCATCGCAACCACATGCCCTCGGGATTGCAAAGCTCTGACTAGGCGTAATTTCTGTTCTGGAGTCACTCGTGCAAACACAGCTGTATGTTCTGCGATCGCTGGAAGTTCTTGATCGGATCGCTTGGAAATCTCAGTTCCCGTCATCGCGGCTCCGGTGCGATCTTGGGGCGGCGATTTGGCCAGTCCAATTTGTTCCCCGATCGCGGCGGCTGTGCCAATATGATCTCCGGTGATCATTTTCACTTTAATGCCAGCATTTCGACAGGCTTGAACAGCTTGAACAGCTTCTTCGCGAGGCGGATCAATCATGCCTTGCAATCCTAAAAAGGTTAAGCCGTGATCTAAACTTTCATGCGTCAGAGAGGGCGGAACAGTTGGCAGGTCTAATTTTGCAAATGCTAAGACTCTTAATCCTTGGGTGGTCATTTGCTCGACACATTGATGAAGTCGATCGACTTCTAACGCGATCGTGTCTCCCGATGCAGACAATTCTCCGGTACAACGAGGAAGCAGGCTTTCTACAGAGCCTTTAATATAGATCAATGCCTGATCTGCAACCGGATGTAAGGTTGCCATATATTGATACTGTGACTCGAACGGAATACTATCGTGTCTGGGCAACTCTTGTGCAAGCGTATGACGATCTAACCCTGCTTTGTGAGCAACGGTAATCAGCGCGGCTTCAGTCGGATCACCAACAATCGTCCAGCCTTGATCTTCTTCCACAATGCGAGAATCATTACACAAGAGTCCTGCTTTCAAACATTCGATTAAAGCTTGATTTTCACCTGAAGTCGAAAGCTCTCCTTCGGGCGCATAGCCAACGCCTGACACCCGGATGACTTGATCTCCTGCATAAATTTCTTGCACGGTCATTGCATTCTGCGTCAAGGTTCCAGTCTTGTCAGAACAGATTACCGTTGTGCTACCCAAGGTTTCGACTGTTGGGAGTTTGCGAATGATGGCATTGCGTTTTGCCATGCGATTGACCCCGATCGCTAACGTGATCGTGACCGCAGCAGGCAATCCTTCAGGAATTGCGGCGACTGCTAACGCAACGACGCCTAAAAAATTATCGTCCAAAGAGTAGCCCCGAAGTGCGCCTGCTACAAATGCGATCGCAGATGCTCCCAAGACGACATACATCAAAGTCTGACTAAAGTGGTTAATTTTACGAGTCAGGGGAGTTGTGAGGACATCGGCTGAAGAAATGAGTTCGTTAATATGTCCGATCTCGGTTCGATCTCCAGTGGCGATCACGACTCCCGTTGCTGTTCCATACGTAACCAAGGTGGAAGCATAGGCAAGATTTAAGCGATCGGCTAAAGCAGTTTCGAGATCGAGTTGT
This sequence comes from Leptolyngbya boryana PCC 6306, assembly GCF_000353285.1. Classification (NCBI taxonomy): domain Bacteria; kingdom Bacillati; phylum Cyanobacteriota; class Cyanophyceae; order Leptolyngbyales; family Leptolyngbyaceae; genus Leptolyngbya; species Leptolyngbya boryana. The sequence goes on along the minus strand of NZ_KB731324.1, from coordinate 4,635,555 downwards.
GCGATCGTATTCTTTTCAACCGGAACAGATTCACCCGTCAGCGCAGATTCATCAATCTGAAGATTGCGCGATTGCAAGAGTCGCAAATCTGCTGGTACTTTATTCCCAGATTGAAGTGTTACGAGATCACCTGGAACTAATTCAGTCGCTGGAATTTGTTGCTTTTGTCCCCCGCGAATGACAGTGGCATCACTTTGCGCCGTTTGCGCGAGCGCTTGCATCGCTTTGATCGCTTTATACTCCTGAGCAAACCCAATCAAAGCATTGATCACAACTACTGCTAAAATCACCCACGTTTCAACCCAATCTTGCAATAGGGCAGTAATTCCAGCAGAAACTAACAAGATATAGATCAGCGGCTGATTAAACTGTTCGAGCAGCAAAATGAGCGGGTTTTTTCCGGCTTTCTGCGTCAATTGATTCGCACCATATTTTTGCTGACGCTGTTCTACTGCTAGAGGATGCAATCCCTGATCCGGATGAGTTTCCAACCGAGTCACCACTTCAGGAGGAGGAAGATGATGCCAGTCTGAAGCAGATTGTTCAATATCGGACGAAGACTCACGCGTGATCATAGTTGCTCGTTAAGGCAAAGTACAACAACTCTTCTTTTGTGGAGAGAGTTTAGCCTCAAGACTATCTTGGGGCTAAAATTGCAACCTCAGCCTTAAGACTTAGGCATTGCTCAGCCAAAGACAGATGTAATTCTAGAAGGGCAAATCACTTGCGAAAATTAGTCTTTCTGGAGTTACACCTGCCTTACAGCAGATACTCAAAATTCTTCTGTATGATAATATCGCTGAATTTATCAGTGAAGAGTAGGATTACCTTGACTCAATCGCAGGACAATTCATCGATCGCGGCACTTCAACGAGTGCTGCAAGGTCTAAGATCGCATCGGTACGTAGCGCTTGGAGCAGTGTTAAGTCTGATCTTGCTGACGATCGCAACAGCGGTCACTCCGCAGATTTTTCGATGGGGAATTGATCAAGGGATTGCTGCGAAGAATTCTACTGTCGTATGGGAAAGTGCAGCCCTGATGGTCGTTGCTGCGCTCGCGCGCGGATTGTTTAACTTTGGGCAAACATTCTGGTCAGAATCGACTTCACAAGGCGTGGCGTATGATCTACGCAATCAGCTTTTTATTAAGCTGGAAACGCTGAGTTTTAGCTATCATGATCGCGCGCAAACCTCACAACTGCTCACCCGAGCGACGAGCGACATCGAGCAGATTCGGTCGTTTATTGGCACAAGCTTGATTCAAGTCATTGGAGCCGTCATCACGCTTGTCACGATTTCAACGATTTTGCTGATTATGAATTGGCAATTAGCGCTGATGACGCTCGCAGTTTTGCCGATCGCGGCTTGGATATTGACGCGGTTTTTCACTCGGAATGGCAGTGTGTTTCAGCGAGTCCAAGAGCAACTCGGCGACCTCAATGCTGTTTTGCAAGAAAATCTAATCGGTGTGCGGGCTGTCAAAGCTTTTGTGCGGGAGTCCCAAGAGGCAACTCGCTACACTGCATTGAACAATGAACTGATTGCAGTCAGCATGAAAACGCTGTATGCGATTCGGAACACGTTTCCAATCATTTTTCTGCTCAGCAATTTGATTACAGTTGTGGTCATTGGCTATGGCGGCGCACAGGTGATTCGCCAACAATTTTCCATCGGTGAACTCGTTGCATTTAACTCATACCTACTCTTCATTCTTCAGCCGATTTTACTCATTGGATTTGCTGCACCTGCGATCGCTCAAGCCGCAGCTTCTGCCCAACGCGTCTATGAAGTGCTGGATGCAGAAGTCGAAATTCGCGATCGACCGAATGCGATTCCGTTTCGGACTTGTGGGGGCAGGATTACATTTGAGAATGTGTCATTTCGCTATCCAGGCGCGACAGTCGAAGCCTTGAAAAATGTTTCTTTTGAAACGAAGCCGAACGAATTGATTGCAATTCTCGGCATGACTGGATCAGGAAAAAGCACGATCGTCAATTTGCTCCCTCGATTCTATGATCCAACCGAAGGTGCAGTCCGCATTGATGGGCATGATGTTCGAGAATTTAACCTGATGAGTCTGCGATCGCACATTGGCATTGTGTTTCAAGAAACAACTTTGTTCTCAGGGACATTGCGAGAAAATATTGCGTATGCAAAGCCGGATGCGACCCTTGCAGAAATCATTGAAGCAGCGAAAACAGCCCAAATTCATGACTTTATTTCAGAGCTTCCAGAAGGCTATGACACGGTAGTGGGCGAGCGGGGAGTTGGATTATCCGGAGGACAGCGCCAGCGAATTGCGATCGCACGCACGTTGCTAACCAACTACCACATTCTGATTCTCGATGATAGTACTTCCGCCGTCGATGCGAAAACTGCTACACAGATTCAAACAGCACTCGATGATTTGATGGAGCAAAAAACTTGTACTGCCTTTGTCATCGCGCAGCGGATTACAACCGTTCGCAATGCCGATCGTATTTTACTGATGGATCAAGGGTTGCTCGTCGCACAGGGAACCCATGAAGAACTTATGCGAAACAGCCCATTGTACAGCGCGATTTTAGAATCTCAGGTGAAACCAACATGAGCAGTGCTTTTGGAGCAACTGAAAAATCTACCCGCCAAGTGTCTACACTGCGGCGATTTTTACGATATGTTCGACCCTATCGAAAACAAGTTCCGATCGCATTATTGTGCGTGTTGATTGGTGCTGCATCTCAAGCTGTTGGACCATTCTTTATTGGATGGTCGATCGATAATTTGATCGCACAGGGCAATCTGCAAGGGTTACTTCTCGCTTTACTCGCCTTGACTACGATTTACGTGCTCGGTATCCAAGCCATTCGGGAGCAGATTGTCCGGGTCGGTTGGATTGTGCAGCATGTTCTCGCGCAATTGAGGCAAGATATTTTTACTAAGGTACAAAGCTTACCCTTGAGCTATTTCGATCGTAGTGAAGCAGGCGATTTGATGAGTCGGTTGCTCAATGATGTAAGTACCGTCAACCAAGCCTTTGGTCAAACGATCGCGCAAATGTTGGGGAATTTGTTTAGTTTGATCGGCATTATCATTGCGATGTTGTCAATCAATCTTCAGCTTGGATTAGTTAGCAATTTTGTTGTGCCGTTGATGATTCTCACGACTGCGCTCTTTTCACGATGGGCGCGATCGCGATTTCGAGTTACACGTAAAACGATCGGAGAACTCTCAACCAAGCTCGAAGAAGATATTGGCAGCGTGCGGGAAGCCCAAGCATTTAACCGGGTGCAGTTGAATATTGACGAATTTGATCAATTGAATGCGGCAAATCGCGATGCCAATATTGAAGCTGTTGCGATTACGGCTGCATTTTTACCTTCGATCGATTTTCTCAATACTCTAGCAACTGCGGGTGTCCTTGCCTATGGTGGGTATCTAGCCGTCAGCGGGCAAGCAACCGTCGGAGTCGTCACGGCATTCTTGATTTATGTGCAGCAGTTCTTCAGACCGATTCAGATTTTGAGCCAGTTTTATACTCAGGCACAATCGGCTTTAGCAGGACTGGAACGAATTTTTAGTTTACTGGATGAACCCTCGCAGTTAAACGATGCACCGAATGCGATCGAGATGCCCCCGATTCAAGGCGAGGTCAAATTCCAGAATGTTGCTTTTGGCTACACGCCTAACCAGCGCGTTTTGAATCAAGTGAACTTGCTAGCAAAACCTGGACAAACGATCGCGCTTGTCGGCGCAACTGGAGCGGGAAAAAGTACCATCATTAATTTAATTCTGCGCTTCTATGATGTGACCGAGGGAGCAGTGCTGATTGATGGAATTGATGTTCGATCAGTGACTCAAGCGAGTTTACGTCGTCAGATTGGTATTGTTTTACAAGATACGGTCTTGTTTAGTGGAACGGTTGCCGAAAATATTGCGTTTGGTCGTCCAGATGCCACTCACGCTGAGATTGAATCTGCCGCCCAGATTGCCAATGTGCATGAACTGATTACTACCTTGCCGAAAGGGTATTCGACCTATCTCGGTGAGCGAGGAGCAATGCTCAGTCAAGGTCAACGCCAGTTGATTAGTATTGCGCGTGCTGTGTTGATTCAGCCTCGGATTTTGATTTTAGACGAAGCAACCAGTAGCATTGATACGCGGACTGAGGCACTGGTACAAGATGCGATCGCTCGGTTATTGCAAAATCGAACGAGTTTTGTAATTGCTCATCGACTTAGTACAGTGACTCAAGCAGATCAAGTGCTAGTCGTACAAGGTGGACAGATTGTAGAACATGGAACCCATCAAGAATTACTAGACCAGCAAGGGATCTATGCCAATCTCTATGCGTTACAGCTTGGGTCAACGACACCCGTGAATACAGCACCTTAAGTCGATAGCCAAACCCGCAAGAGCGAGATCAGTTGATCTAAATTGAGCGGCTTTGTAATGTAATCTGACGCGCCTGCTGCTAAACATTGTTCTCGATCGTCTTTCATTGCCTTTGCTGTCAGGGCAATGATGGGCAGCGATTTGAAGCGGGGTTGTGCTCGAATTGCACGAGTCGCATCGTACCCATCCATTTCTGGCATCATAATATCCATCAATACAAGATGGATGTCTGGATTCTGATTCAAGACTTGCAGCCCAGTCCGACCATTCTCTGCATAGAGGACTTCCATGTCATATTCTTCTAGCAGACTCGTAATCGCAAAAATATTGCGGACATCATCATCGACAATTAAGACTTTTTTTCCAACCAGAATTGCATCAGAGGGCTGCAATGACTGAGTGAACGATTGAGATTGAACTGATTTGAGTTGAACTTGATGGAGAAAGAGCATCATTTCATCAGACAAGCGCTCGGGCGATCGCGCATCTTTGATAATGATGGTTTCGGCGAGTCGCTTCAGTCGAGCTTCTTCTTCAAGCGTCAATTCTTTTGCGGTATAGACCACAATTGCCAAGGTTGGATAATGAGTTTTGATGTCTTCAAGTAACTCAAATCCGTCTCGATCCGGCAGCATTAAGTCTAAAACAGCACAATCAAATTCTGTCGATTGCAGCATTTCTAAAGCTTGTACTCCGGATCGGGCGATCGCAATTTGTACCTGATCCTGTTTGAGCAATTCACATAGACTTTCAGCCTGCGTTGGATCGTCCTCAATGATTAAAAGCTGCTTGACTCGATCAGCTAAAAACTGTTTGAGGATCGAAAAAGCCTCATTCAGTGCAGTTAGCGTAGCGGGTTTTTGCAAATATGCGATCGCACCAAGCTGTAAACTGCGCTCTAAATAGTCATCTCCTGACAGCACATAGACAGGCAGATCATGTTGAGGATTTGATCTCAAGTAGTTTAAGATACTCAATCCGTTGCCATCCGGCAGGTAGACATCCAGCATCATTGCCACAGGTTGAAACTGTCGTAAAAGTTCAAGCGCTCTGTCACTTTGTGTCGCAATTAGCCCCTTAAAGCCTTGTTGATGAGCGATTTCTAGCAAGCTGTAGGCGAAGTTTAAGTCATCTTCAACAATCAGCAAAACAGCATCCTCCGGTTGCAGTGATGCGAGATCGTCTGCAACGGCCCTAGTCATAGAACGCTCACTGGTCTCAGGCACGATCGCAGGCTGCACCGTTTCAACAATCGGCAAATAGAGCGTAAACGTACTGCCCTGATTTTCTTGACTCGTAACCGTCAATCTTCCCCCCAAAAGCATGGCGAGTTCTCGACTAATCGACAGTCCTAATCCTGTCCCACCATACTTACGACTGGTCGTTCCATCGGCTTGCTGAAATGCCTCGAAAATCGCAGTCTGCTTATGAGCCGGAATCCCAATTCCGGTATCTTTTACGGAGAATGCAATCTCAGAGGATTCAGCCGCTATGCTGATCTCAATGCTTCCTCGTTGAGTAAACTTAAAAGCATTCGATAACAGATTTCTGAGAATTTGTTGAAGTCGTTTTGGATCGGTCGTAAAGTTGGTTGGCAGGTGCGGATCGAGCGCAATCGTAAAGTCTAATCCTTTACTCAAAGCGACCTGCTGAAAGATTTGTTCGAGGGCTATCTTCAAATTGGGAAATGAGATGGGTTGTAGCTCGATCGACAATTTACCCGATTCAATTTTGGCAAGGTCTAAAATATCGTTGATCAGATCGAGCAAATCATTGCCCGCCGCATAAATGGTTTGGCTATATTCAACTTGTTTTGCTGTCAAATTACCATCGCGGTTCTCGCTGAGCAAATTTGCCAGAATCAATAAACTATTGAGCGGAGTTCGTAGCTCATGCGACATGTTGGCGAGAAATTCAGATTTATAGCGTGAACTGAGTGCAAGTTGTGCCGCTTTCTCTTCTAGCTCTACATTCAACTCTTGCAACTGTTCATTGGTCTGCTGTAATTCTTCTTGCTGCTCGCGTAACTGAGCTTCAGAGACTTTCAGTTCTTCTGCTTGTTCTTCTAATCGGCAATTCGTATCTTGAAGCTCAGTTTGCTGGCGTTGTAGCTCTTGCGTCAGCGCTTGAGACTGTGCGAGTAATTCTGTTGTCCGAGCCGTTGCCGCGATCGTTGTCAGCACGACGCCCAAAATCTTACTTGCCTCATCCAGAAAAGTCAGCGAAATTTCACTAAACGGCTGAAATGAAGCAAGCTCAATCACTGCGACTACTTCAGACTCAAACAACACAGGCAGAACAATCAGTTGCCGAGGAGAGGCATTGCCTAAGCCGGAACTAATTTGAAGATAATCACTAGGAATATCACTCAGCAGTAAAGATTTCTTATCGATCGCACATTGCCCAATTAGCCCTTCTCCCAGTTGGAGCTGGGGTTTGAGTTGTGCTGAGGCTTGACTTGCATAGCTGCCAACTAATTTCAGCACAGGCACGCCTGAGTCTTGCTCGAGCCAGTAGAATACGCCTTGTTGCGCTTCTACCAGAGAACAGAAATGAGAAAGCACGCTTGCCGCAGTACTGGTTAGATCTCGTTGCCCTTGCAGTCTCTGGCTCAGTTCTGCCACATTCGACTTGAGCCAAGTTTGAGCAGCATTATTTTGCTGTGCGACTTCTAACTGTTGCCGTCGCTCCTCAGCCAGTTTCAGCATTTTCAGCAGGTTTTCGACTCTGGGAACGAGTGGGGGTAACGTCAGTGCAGCAGAAATTGAAGCGAGTGCTGTCAGCAGTTTGATATCACCTGATAGCCAATACATCGGATTCCAGAGTGTGACGACCTCCATGAAATGGGTTGCACCACAGGCGACGATAAATGCACCAAAAACGAGAAAGATCCAATGAAAGGGAATTTCTCGGCGGGTTCGATACACGAGATACGCAAGCGTCGCCGAAATCGCGACGTAGCAGATCCCAATAATCGTATCGGTCGCAACATGGAGCCAAACTAATTCTGGTTTCCACAAATAACAGTGACCGTGAGGAATAAATCCAGCAGCGGTCAGCAAGTTCTGGGCGAGTCCAGGATATAACAGCGTAGCGGCAATCGCAAACGCGATCGCGAGGGTAATGTAAAGAGAATTATTCTCCTGGCGACTCTGTAACATCTATCCGATGGGTGAGAACTGAGGTGATTCCTTCAAGGATATCGCAATTCACTCGTTCCACTGATCGAGATCAAAACCTCGCGTCCACGCACGATCGCGAACATTGCTCTCAAGATAGTAAAACACCTCGACCTAGCACTACTTTGTGAAGGTAATAGTACCTGCCCTAGGTCTGAACGTACTGCACCGCAAAGTTCAAGAAATATACAGGTAAAGTTGCTCGAAAAATCGCATTCGCAACGACAAAGCAAAGTCGATCGACTGCTGACACTGAATAAACCAGTAGGGTTTGTCCGAATAAGCCATCATAATTTCCTCAAGTGTCTCTGCATGGGCATCGTCCACCTCCATATGAAGCTTAAAGAAATAAAGATGTGTTTCTGGAATACCCGCTTTGAGCAGACCTTCTACAAAGATGCCGTACATTCGAGGCACAATCGCTTCTGTTCCTAGTGAAAGAAATGCGCTGCTTAAGGAGGCAGACGATCGCAAACAAAAATCTAGATACTCTTTGACGAACAAAACCGTGGAATCTAAATATTGAATTTGAGAAGTATCAACATTCAACCCTTCTCGAAGAAACTGGTGAAAAATCTCTGTGTGCCGCTCGTCTGGATTAGTTCCACCGCTCTCTTCCCAAAGATTATCAATCAGTTTGACCCGCAACGCATCGAACTCCATATTTGCCATTAGCCCGGCAAGGTAGCGCGTGAAATTTTGAGAGTAGAGCGAGTATTGGGCAAAGATCAGTTGAAAATCTGATTGAGAGAGGCTACCGGAGCGACAAGCTTGAAAGAGCGAGTTCTGCCAGAACGGATGCGACTGCATGAATTGATTGAGCGCCATTCTAGCCTCAGCAGGAGTGCTTGGTGGCTCACATGCCCCAGACTCTACGGATGCTAAATCTTGTCGAATCGAAACAACCGATTGCCCAACTTCACGATTGAATTTCAGGATCGTTCGCTTGAACGGGGGAAGAGCATTGTGCATAGGGGTTAGGGAGATCTGGATGAATGGAACAAGGACAAAGCATACTTACAAAACTGATCAATCAAACGGAAACAGAATCGGATTCAAACTTGTTCGAGCCACATCCGTAGCAATAAACGTTTCTGATCAGGCTCAGCATAATCTTGATAGTTCGTTCGGTTGTGAGCCACTTTGAAGTTGTTGACCCACAGGATGTCTCGCGCTTCGAGCTTAAATTGCAGAACCAGATCTTCAGCGCATAAAGTGCGATCGAGCGCATCGAATGCTGCCGTCTGCGCTGCATCCAGTAAAGCTCCTGCTTTTTGATGACCGCGCTCAATCCAGTAGCGCATATAGCGAAACGTTAAACCGCGCCGTCCTTGGTGAGAAAAGATAGGAAACTGGTTTTTTCGTAAGTTTTCTAACGAAAACACAGATCCTGGGGTAACAATATCGCGAATGTAGTCCTGATGAAGAAGCGATATCACCTTCGGATCACTTGCTGCTAGGCGCTGATAAACAGCAGGGACACTCACCACTTGCGACTCTCCACCCGATAGCGCAGGACGAAGACACATCAAACCCACAACATCTGGCAAACAATCGATCGCGCTGCTGTCAGTGTGAAAAGACGTTTCGGCATTCGTCTGAGAAATAGGAATTCGGCTAGTTTGATACGATCGCCCCAAATCTGTTACGTCATAAACCAGACCATAGCGATCGATGGGTTTACCAATTCGTTGACCCAATGCCAAGTAAAAGTTGCGGCAGACCAATTCACTAAAATTGAGGGGAACGCCCCGCAGCAAGACGATGCCACTCCCATCAAACAGTTCTTGCTGAATGGTGCGGGCAAGCTGATCGAGGTGTTGCAAACCAGCAGACGGATCTGCAGATGCCCGATGAAATTCCTGGAAAACGACTGCCGGAATTGTCAGTTGCCATTGAGACGATCGCAGCATATCGGCTCTTGTCCAGTCCTGATCACGGATGAGATCGACCTGGTTCTGAGCCTTAGTTAAGGATTGAATCATGGAAGTTATGATGAACGGGTCACTCGCATCAGTAAGTGGAGCGGAATATCAACAACAGGCTCAAAGAAAGACGAATCTAGCTCAAGTAACTCAGGCGTAACAGTGAGTTCTTGCAGTTCAGGCATGGCTGTGAATCCAGCCGTTTTTAGGGCTGTAAAGTAGTCTGAGAAGACTTTATGAAAACTACGCACATCTAATGCAATTCCATCGCGCCGCCAAATCTTTCCAGTGAAAGCATGGTCGCGTCCTGAGAAGTATCCTTGAGATTCGGAGTCGAAGTAGAATGGCGCAGACTGACGGTGAGTGAATGCTAGCATCGGATGGGGAACGACAAAGATAAAATCTCCCCCGACAATCAGTAACCGATGAACTTCTTGCATCACACAGAGCATTTCATCGATCGAAAGATAGTTAAACAAAAAGACTGCAACCGCTAGGTCAAAGCTCTCTGTCTTTAATGCTTTTAGGTCGGTTGCGCTACCAGCCTGATACTGAATACCTAGAGGAGATTGGCGCTCTTGAATTTGGGCGCGCTCAATCATCTCTGGAGAAATATCAATGCCGAAAACGGATGCTGCTCCTCGTTCTTTGAGTTGTCGCGCACAGTATCCTTCTCCACACCCTAAATCCAGAACTCGCTTTCCAGTAACGTTCCCGCAAAAATCCAAGGTTGGTGGACGAGCGGTAAAGTCTGATAGAATTGTCGGCTCATGTCTGACCCAACTAGGCGCACTTTTATCGTATATCGCCTGAACGGTTGAAGGTGGCTCTCGCATAACGCTTGAAATTTCTAATTATTTTTACGTAATCTAAAAACATACTTAAGACCATAACTCAATAGATTTACGGTGTCTAGGCACTCTTCAAATATAATCTTCACAATATGATAAGTATTATCTATAGTTCAATCGACTTGGATGCAGTTTTGCTAAACGCATGAAACGGCAAATTTACTGAATTATCGATTCAAGAATTCAGTACAGCAACAGTAGCCGCCTTTGCTCTGTCCAATCACAGGCTCAATAGCACTACGGCACTTGAACAATCGCAGTACTTTCCTAGTAGACAACCTGTCTGCGGATTCAGAAGCAATGACTTTGACTGTGCTACTAACTATTCCTATAAAGCAGAATCGTAAACTTTATCATCGGCGCTGTATTTTTGATGTATTTACAGCTGATAACCGGAGAGCTTTTTTACCCCCTTGATGGTCTTTTCAAACATCCTCTAACTCTTGCTTTATTTTTTCCTTCAGCATGATGTTCTAGAGATCCTGCACTTCTAGTATGAGCGATCGCGATTCTTCCTCCTCAGCAGGAACTAGCATAATGTCTTCGTAGAGAAGCTCGATCGGGAATTTGTAATTAATACTAGTCAGCTCAATTTCATCTCCTTCAGCATAAGCAGTCAGTTCCCATTTCTCTTTCTCATTCAATCGGAAAATCTCAACATTGATAGTATCAGAGCTAATTAAGACATATTCTTTTAGGCTTTTCAGTTGGCGGTATTTTGCGAACTTTTTACCGCGATCGTAAGATTCAGTAGTGGGTGAGAGGACTTCAGCAATCATGCAAGGATGTTCAGCAAATTTTAATGCAGTACGATCGCGCTCATCGCAAGTCACAGTTGCATCAGGATAAAAGAAAGGACCTTTCTCGCTGATTCTAACTTTTGCGTCAGAACTAAAAACGCGACAGCCATGCCCCCGCAAATGGCTTTTTAACACAGTAACAAAGTTAACAGCAATTTCACTGTACGGAAGTGTTCCGCCTGTCATCGGGTATACTTCACCCTCTAGATACTCATAGCGAATTTCCTGCCGTTCTTCCCATTCGAGATATTCTTCAGGACTCAAAGAGAATTGGGGACTCGCAACCATAAGAATCTCTCCGCCGAGATCAGATGTTTCTACTTTAACGGCTTCTACTTCTTGATAAGCTATGGATTCAAGAAAAAGAAACAATTCAGCACCGCCAATATTCCTAATATTCTTACTGTGTCGTTGATTCAAATGCCCGATTCAGAAGCTAACGGTTGTGCGGAGTGTACCCACATCAATTGGATCGTTGCTGGCATTGTTATCGAGATTAAGGAGCGAAAGATTCAGATTGAGCGAGTTCGATCGTTGGAAACATTCCTAAAACTATTTCTGCCACCATTATGCCAAAGCGAAGAAACTGATACCTAATCAATTTTTGATCGCGACACTTGATGTCCTAGCGAATTCCATTCACAAGGCATTGGTCGCAAACATTTTTCAATTTGGTATGAGTCATAGACAGTCCAAGATTCAATCGATGCGACCTTCAACCTGAGGGCGATTATCTCAGCACCAAAGACGGTTGCTTCAATCGATGCTCGCAGTGTTCCAAAATCGCTTCTGTAAAAGGCTGACGTTCCGGAAATTGCGTACTGAGGTAGATATGCCGGACTAACGTCAGAGTAGTATACACTTCGATCGCATGATGAGTTGCTTCACCGCTAATCTGAATAAAGCGATCGCTAAGTGCAGCTTGCTGAGTTGCTAGAGCATTCGGATCACCCAATAAACGCAAGCTTTGTTCAATGAGATGTCCATTGAAATTGCCAATATCAAGCTCTCTGTCACCGCCTGCAAATAAATCAAAATCTAGCAAATAGAGCCGCGATCCATCGACCAGCACTTGATCCGGGTAAAAATCGCGATGAATGCCGCAGATCAAATTCGATGAAATTGAACTGGCTAAGCGATCGCATTGAGCTAAAACTTGTTCTAGCCGGGTTTGCCAGTGAGGGTATTGCACGATGACTCGAGATAAGCGATCGTGCAAAATCGCCATTTCTTCCTCAATGCCATGACAACGTTTCGGCAGAATCCAAGCACGATGGAGTTTGTGTGCTGCATCTGCAATCCCTTTTGCAAGTTCTGTTCCTGCCGCTGTTGAGATGACCTCAGTTGCTAGAATGCCAGGGACTTTGCACTGAAGCCACATCCGCCATTGAGGAACCACCCCGATCGGCTCTGGCACAGAAATCCCATCGGTACTATCCTGTCCAAATCCGTGATCCCAGAGGAGTTGCTGCAATCGGTAGCAGGATCGATCGAGTTTTTTCGATCGTACTTTCGCGATCCAGGTCATAGATCGTACCTCACCTGCGTGCTCGATTAAGACATCGTACTCAATCAAACAGCGTCGTTGAGGTTTGTAGCGAATCACGCGAATCGCTTGTATCTCTATTGCTTTAAGCCGCTCTGAGCGGTAGAAAAGCTGAGTTTGGAATTGCTGTTGGACTTGTACTGGATCAAATGCAGTCGCTAAAAAACTCAACTTTGGATCAGCAAGAATGTGGAATGGGTCTTGAATCGCGATCGACATAACAGACAAAACCTAAATTGAACACTAAATCGAACACTCAAGGTTAGATGCAGCAGCATACTGTCGTTCAGTTGCTTGCAGTCGATAAAGAGCAGCGTAGCGATCGTTGAGTTGCATTAAGGCTTCATGGGTTCCTCGTTCGACCAATCGCCCTCGCTCCATGTAAAAAATAAAATCAGCACGGGCAGCAAGTTCTAAATCATGCACAATCAAAAAGGTCGTGCGTCCAACTGACAAACGTTCTAAGGCATCGATTACTTCTTGCTCGTTTGCTTTATCTAAGCCCGTCGTCGGTTCATCTAAAATCAAAATCGGAGCCTGACGAATGGCGGCTCGTGCGATCGAGAGCCGCTGGCGTTGTCCACCCGATAGTGTTACACCCCGTTCGCCCAAAATCGTGTCATAGCCTTGGGGCAAGTTCAGAATAAACTCATGGGCATTTGCAAGTTTAGCAGCCGCGATCACATCGGCTTCGGTGGCTGTCGATGCCCCATAAGCAATGTTATCCCAAACACTCGCAGCAAAGAGTAAACTATCTTGCAAGACAACACTCATCTGAGTGCGCAAAGACTCCAGGGTATAACGGCGAATGTCTTGATTATCAATCAAAATTGTGCCTTGATCCGGTTCGTAGAGGCGTAGTAATAATGTTGTTAACGTCGATTTGCCACTGCCAGAATAGCCTACAATTGCAACGCGCTGCCCCGGTTTCACTGTAAAACTAATGTCTTGTAGAACCGAATAGCCTGGCTCATACGCAAAGCTCACGTTGTCAAACTGAACGGCTCCAGCCAATCGAGGGGCTGGTTTTGCTTCGGGCAAGTCGTAGATGTCTGGGGCTTGATCCAGCAGATCGAGAATGCGATCGCCAGCGGCAGAAGCTTTTGCCAATCGTCCAATATACTTGGCAAAGTCGCGCACGGGCTTAAAGGCATTTTTCAGATAAGTGAGAAATACAAGCAGATCTCCCGGAGTCAGCGCGTTCCTCAATACTAATTCTGCTCCACGCCATAGCACAAGCGCGGTTGCTGTCGCCAGAAGCACTTCTACCGTACGTTCTAGCTGAGCCGATAAGCGCTTTGCCTTCACACCTTCTTTCAAGCTTTTCTGATTTTGATGCGTGAAGACTGTCGTAAATTTATCTTGTAACGATAATGCTTGAACTAATTTGATGGCTCCGATGGACTCGGCGGCGGTCGCTGCCATCGATCCTTCTCGTTGCCGCTGCTGTTTGGAGACAGCACGAATGCGTTGGGTAAGCCGAAAGGTAGAAAACCAGAAGATTGGCAATAAGGTTAGCCCTAGTATCGCGAGTTGTGCATTCAGCCAAAACATTACACCCACCATGCCTAAAAGAATCAGGCAGTTCGCGAGTAGGGGCAGCAATGCCGTAACAACGACCTCTTGAAGCACCGCTACATCACTGATCACCCGAAGGGTTAAGTCTCCACTGCGCGTACGACTGTAGAACGATAAAGAGAGCGTTTGCAAATGGGTATAAAGCACACTGCGAATTTCAGTGAGCACCCGATTTCCTGCTAATGCAAATCCCACCGTGCTCCAATAGGCAGCGATACCTCTTATTCCAGCGAGTGCCACGATTGCGATCGCGCAAAGCAACAACAGCGATCGCGTATCTAAAGCCCCAATCAACGGCACAGGATGCAAAACGGCTCCACCTGCTTGTTGAACAAAAAGCTCATCAAAAATGAACTTGAGCGGCAATGGTTCTAGCAATCGCAGCGCAATTTCGCCAAACAATGCCAGCATCGAGAGTGTGATCAAAGATTGCTGCTTGCGAATGTAAGGCGAAAACCGTTTCAGGATTCGCCCGATGCCCGGAATCACCACTTGAAGCTGTTGAGCAGGATTCATCAAGCAACCTCCAGCGTTGAAACCGTTTGCTGCATGAAGCCGACGATCTGCTGTGCTACTCGTTCCCAAGTATGCTCTCGCAGAACAGTTGCTCGTGCTCGTTGTCCTAGTTGCAGACGTAATGATGGAGATTGATAGAGTTCAGCGAACTGTTGGGCTAACTGCACCTGATTCCCTGGCTCATAGAGCAGCCCATTGACATCAGATTGAATCAAGGTCTGGAGTTCTCCAATCCGGCTGGCAACGACAGGTAATCCGGCAGCCATATACTCATACACCTTGAGCGGCGAGAAATAAAAATCAGGATAGTCAGGATAAGGAGCGACGGCAACTTGCATTGATGCTAGCAGTCCTGGAATTTCGGTTGGAGCAACCTTGCCTGTGAACTGCACGGCTGTGTGGATATTGCGATCGAGGAGATCTGCTTCTAAAGCAGCACGTTCAGGGCCGTCTCCCACGATCAAAAGTCGCGTTCGAGGAAACTCGTCGTAAAACTGAACAAAAGCTTCGACTAAGGTGGGCAACCCATGCCAAGGTTTCATGGTGCCGACAAAGCCGATCGTAAAATCGCCGCTCGGTTGAGTCGGAACTTGCGGCTTCGTGAACCGGTCAGGATTCACACCATTCGGAATAACCTGCACCTTTCCCTGAGTTTCCCGATAGTGCTTGAGATAGTTCGCAACTCCTTGGGAAACTGCAACAATGACATGAGCGGCGCGAAATACTCGTTGTGCAACTGCTTCTGCACTTTCGCGATGGACTAAGCCTCGATGAGTCGCTTGTTCTTGAATTAAAGGGGCATTGACCTCCAATACTGCCGGAATGCTATGACTGCGAGCATATTCCATGCCAGTAAAGCTCCACAACGAGTAGCGCTCATAGACGGCATCAAACGGTTCTGCTTGCTCTAATGCCAGTCGTAGCTCTAGATTGAGAGAGAGTAAGGTCAGTTCGCGTTGTCCGGTTTGGCGCGGTTCTACGGCAACTTGACTCACCGCTCTCGGTAATGTAGGCAAGGTGTGGCAAGGAACAGCAGCAAAATCTGCTGGAGGTTCTCCGTCCCAGCGCATTGCAAATAGTTCTACTTGATGTCCTTGCTGCAGTAGTGCTCGAATCACTTCTTGTACATGAATCGAACACCCTTTACACCCAAATACGGGAATGCCTGGATCAGCACAAACATAGGCAATTCGCATTGTCATTCCTCCTACGTCACAATCGGATTTACTGAGATCGCGGCTCGAAACAAGGTTCGTAACTGAGCCGCATTGCGATGAATATCAAATTCTTGCTCAATCAGTTGTCTCGCTTGTGTCGCAAGTTGCACCCCGAATTTCGAGTTTTGTAGCAAATGCGCGATCGCATCCGCAAGCGAGATCGCGTCATGCTGGGGAACGCTTAATCCGGTCTTTTCGTGACGCACTACTTCTGGAATTCCTGCCACATCCGTGGAAATGCAAGGCGTACCCAGTGCCATTGCTTCGAGTAACACAGTCGGTAAACCATCTTGATTACTATCCCTGCCAACGACACAGGGAGCCACTAACATCGCTGCGGATTGCACGTGCTGCACTAGTTCACCTTGCGGACGTGGGCCTAAGAGTTTAACTTGGTCTTGCACCCCGGACTGGAGAATTTGACGCTGTAAATTCGCTTCTTCTTCGCCTGTGCCGATAATGTCGCAGGTAAAGGAGATCCGGCGATCGACGAGAATTTTGCACGCCTCAATCAGTACTGCAAATCCCTTTTTCTCGATCAAGCGTCCGACTGCCAGAATCTTAGGGTTGCGCGGGTAGGGAGCCGCAAACAGAAAGCGCTGTAAATCGAGTCCATTGTAAATTCGCTGCACTCGGCTTGCAGCAGAACCGTAGGTTTGCTGAAGATAGTTGAGGTTGTAATCACTCACTGTCACGACAGCATCAGCATCGTTCAAGAGTTGCTGATACTTGGTGGGAATCACACTGTTGTGAAAGATATCTTTCGCATGAGTCGTGAAAGAGTAAGGAATTTCGGCAAAGTAACTTGCTAATCGCGCCACGATCGTGGCAGAGGTCGCAAAATGTGCGTGTAGATGCGTAAAGCCTTGTTGCCGAACGATGCAGGCAAGCTGCACCGCTCTGTAAACATGATTGACCTCTTCTGCCTGAGCAACTTCTAGTTTTTGCCAAAAATTCGGTAGGATTCTACTCGCATCGTTGAACTGAGTCCACAAAGCAATGCCTGTTAGATCGTATGCAAACAGGTAAGTGACCCGCGATCGCACTTGAGCAATAATGTCTTGAAAATGCCCATCCAAGGGTGGATAGAGTGCAAAAATTTGTAAGTCTAATCCAGCCGCTTCATGGGCGAGAATCTCCGAAACAACAAAGGTTTCAGAATAGCGCGGGTAGCGCTTCAAGACATATGCGACTTTTGCAGAATCGGGAACAGAACGGCAAGTATTCATTTTCTACTATGAGGCACAATAAGCAGATGCGGGCAATGCTGATTGGGTTAAGACAGCCATCACGAATTCGGGCAACCGATTTAAGCCATTGAGATCAATCGGCGATCGCGATGTTGCGGGTGTTGTCGGCTGATGCGCTAACCAATCGGTCAGGGCTGTTGGACTGAGATGATCTGGATGCAACACATCAATCCAACCTAGGTCTTGTAACCGTTTTGCTCGAATCCATTGTTCCAATCGGGGCTTGACGCGCGGCACAATCAGAGATCGCTTGCCAAACGACAGCAATTCGCAGGTCGTATTATAGCCGCCCATCGAAACGACAGAATCCGCCTGCTGCAATAGTTGAGTGGGTTCTTCGAGATACTCTACGATCCGTAAACGAGGATGAGTTGCCGCGTACGTTTGGAGAAGTTGTCGATCGCTAGCTGACATAAACGGACCTGTTAAAATCACGCCATTTGTATCCGGCGGAAAAGTTGCTTGAGCGAAGTGCTGCGCCAATGCTGCACCATCCTGTCCGCCCCCCACCAAACAGAGCGCTAATTTTCCCCCTGGCAAACCCAGATCATTGATAACCGTTTCGGGTGATGCAAGATACTGCAAGCGCTGCCGCTGATCGAAATAACCCACGTAGCAAATTTTATTGGCAACCGTTCGCGAAAAACGATATTCCTGGGTGAGATCAAATACGGCTGGATCACCGTAAACCCAAACAGCATCATAATATCGCGCGATCGCTTCTTCGTTTGAGGCACGCTGCCATTCTCGTTGGACGATCCTCGGCTCATCCAACACATCCCGTAGTCCTAACACCATGCGGGTTTGACCCTGAGATCGCAAGTACTCTAGGGTCGGATTGAGTTCTCGCACCGCTCCGCGTGGCACGTTATCCACAATCAACAAATCCGGCGCAAAGGCTTTGAGCGCGGCTTGAATCACCTGCGATCGCATTGCAATTAAGGCTTGCAGCGGCATCTCTAAACGGCGGGGTTGGTACTGTCCTTCGCCATCCTTGTGCAAAGCAGGCAATGACAAATAATCGATATTCGGTGGGAGACTGGTACTGTGCCCTTCTTCCATTCCACTGATCAGGAGAATCGAGGCTTGCGGGAGTGATTGAGCCAGTGTCTGAGCAATCAGCAAATTGCGGCGCTTGTGCCCGAGTCCCATCGTGTCATGGGAGTAAAGCGCAATGCGGAGTGGAACGGATCGCTGAGAAAACTGTGACCAAGCATGTGATGTCATAAAATTGAATAACGATGGGTTGCACTGATGCTTGTAAGATTCGTTTTATCGATGGGTAAGGGGGATACTCTCTCAGCATGAATCGAGCAGAGATGACAAAAAATAACCAAAGGTAAAACCTTCATTAACCGTAAATTAACGTGGCGTTCACCCTTGTGTCATGAGCCTTCTGTGAGAAATGGATGAGAAGATTCTCATGAAGCTGTTTTCGTGAAACGATTGAATCTTGAGAACCAAGCTGCCAAGCTCCTCAAAATCGATAAAGCTATGGAATTTAAAGGCTCCTCTACGTCTGACTCAACGAAGCGACGAGTCCCGACAGTGATATCGAAGAATCCTCACTCGACCATCAGGCAATTTTTGGGGCAAAAACTGTTTTGGGCTGCCCGGACTCGCATCTTGTTTTGGTACACCGCGATCCTGCTATTTATTTTTTTAGTTTCGATTCCCGCCTTTCGCTATCTTCTGGCGATCGCAATTGATCAACGGGTCAGCCAGGACGTGAGTGAAAAAATTGAGGTCTTCAAAAATTTGCTAGAGGGGGAACTGTTGGATGAGCATAACGTCGAAGTAGACGACCCAGAGCTAATTAAGAACGACAAGCGGTTTCAAACTCCTTATTCCAAAGAAGAGTTAATTGATTTTTTTGATGCGTACTTAGCACGGCAAATTGTAGAAGATGATATCTTCCTGCTCACGTTTGTGGAGGGGAGATTTTACCAATCAAGCCCTAGGGCTAGACCCACTATTTTCAAAAGTGATTCCGCGCTCATGAAACAGTGGAAACAACAGACGACAGCGACGCAAGGAAGATTCTCGATCAATGATCCCAAGAGCGGAGACGTTGTTTATATGCTTGAACCTGTAAAGGTGCGAGGTCAAACTCTGGGAGTACTGGTTATTGCTCATACAACTCGTGGAGAGGAGGCAGAGACCATTGAGGCGGTGGGTGTCGTGGTTAGGGTCGTTGCGGCATTGCTTCTACTAGCATTGCTGCTCGCGTGGTTAGCATCAGAGCAAGTCTTATCGCCCCTACAGTCGTTGAGTTATGCCACTCGCAGAATTAGCGAATCCGATCTAAATCAGCGCTTAGAAGTGCAAGGTACAGGACAAATTGCAGACTTAGCACATTCGTTTAATGCCATGATGGATCGGCTAGAGGCATCCTTTATCAGTCAGCGCAACCTGATTAATGATGCGGGGCACGAACTCCGTACTCCGATCACGATCATCCAAGGGCATTTGGAACTCATCAGCGACGATCCAATCGAACAGCAGGAAACGCTGGCAGTGGTGAGAGACGAATTGGATCGAATGACGCGACTGGTGAATGATTTAATTCTGTTAGCCAAATCAGAGCGTCCGGATTTCTTGCAGGTTGAGCCAGTTGATCTAGATGGGTTTACTGAAGAACTCTTCTCAAAAGCACAGGCATTGGCGGAACGCAACTGGGCGCTAGAAGGCAATGCGACAGGGATAGCGATGTTCGATCGCCAGCGCATGACGCAGGCAATCATGAATCTGGCACAAAACGCAACGCAGTTTACACAAGCGCGTGACACGATTACTCTCGGTTTAGCGATCGCGCAAGGGGATGTGCACTTCTGGGTACGCGATACTGGCGAAGGCATTGCTTTGAGCGATCAAACCCGGATTTTCAATCGTTTCGCCCGTGCTGCGAACAGTCGGCGGCGCTCGGAAGGATCTGGACTAGGATTATCTATTGTCAAATCGATCGCCGAAGCGCACGGTGGCGAAGTCACGGTTCGGAGCCAACCGGGGCAAGGGGCAACCTTTGCGATCGTCATTCCCCTTCAAATCGAGGAGAAGTAATGCTCATGCAGATTTTAATTGCAGAAGATGAACCGAGAATTGCAGCATTCATTGAAAAAGGCTTACGTGCGAATGGATTTACCACGACGATCGCATCCACAGCAAGCGATGTGCTGAACTTGGCAGTCAAGAGCGACTTTGATCTGTTGATTCTGGATTTAGGATTGCCCGAAAAAGACGGGCTAGAAGTGTTAGAAGAACTGCGCGGACAAGGCTGTCAGATCCCGATTGTGATCCTCACGGCACGAGACGATATTCAGGACAAAATTGCAGGCTTAGAAGGTGGGGCAGATGACTATATGACGAAGCCCTTCCGGTTTGAAGAACTGCTAGTCCGGGTAAAGCTGAGACTGCGGGGACACACGAACACCGCAGCGCCAGAGGAGACCATTCTGAGTGCCGGAAATGCTGTTCTAAATTTGCGAACGCGCAAAGTGCAGGTGGGTAGCAAAATGATTGAATTACCCGCGCGTGAGTTCACGTTAGCTGAGATGTTCTTTCGGCATCCCGGTCAGGTGTTAAGCCGCCAGCAATTACTCGATCGTGTTTGGGGCTATGACTACGATCCTGGTTCCAATATCTTAGATGTGTATGTGGGTTATTTGCGAAAAAAGCTTGGGGGCGAGTTGTTTGAAACCGTTCGAGGTGTGGGCTATCGCTTGCGTGCCTAAGCGTGTTTTCATCTAACATTCATTGAGTTTTGATGGAAGATGTCGATGCTTCAAGGAGAACACTTTTTCTGCCTAGCTCAGATGTTTCTGCTTTAACAACTGCGACTTCTTGATAAGCTATGAATTCAAGAAAGAGCAACCTGTCCAACCATGAAATTACAAGTCAAAATTTGTGGAATTACCCAAACCGATCAAGCGATCGCTATTGAAAACGCAGGTGCAACTGCGATCGGGTTTATCTGTGTTCCGGGCACACCTCGCTACATCGCTCCGGAACAAATTCGATTGATTACTCAGCAGTTAAATGTCGAACGAGTGGGTGTGTTTCTCAATGCGGATATCGATACTATTCGCGAAACCGTTGAGATTTCAAATCTCAACGTCGTTCAACTGCATGGCAAAGAATCCCCAGAGTTTTGTCAAGCCCTGCGATCGCTCAACGTCAAATTAATCAAGGCATTGCGGATACGATCGCAAGAAGATCTCGCACAAGCTCAGAACTATCACGCTCATGTGGATGTGCTACTCCTTGATGCTTACCATCCACAGCAAGCAGGCGGCACTGGATTAACGATCGACTGGACAATGCTCAAAGAATTCAATCCCACCTGTGAATGGTGGTTAGCAGGCGGATTGAACCCGGAAAATATTTTAGAAGCCCTTGCCTTAGTTACCCCGCATGGCATTGATCTTTCCAGCGGATTAGAAAACGCCCCAGGTGATAAAAACCTAGAGCGTGTCCATCAACTATTCACTTGCTTGAAGAGTTACCAGAATGAAGGCTGGTGACGAATCAAGTTCAGATACTCCTCGCGAGTCTTCTGATCATCTTGAAACACACCGACCATTGCACTCGTCACTGTCCAAGAACCAGGCTTTTGCACCCCACGCATGACCATGCACATGTGCGATGCTTCCATCACCACTGCAACACCTCGCGGTTGTAGCACTTCTTGCAGAGCCTCAGCAACTTGCCGCGTCAAACGCTCTTGAACTTGCAGGCGGCGAGAATACATCTCTACAATCCGCGCTAGCTTACTCAATCCCACAACCTTCTCGTTAGGAATGTAAGCAACATGCGCCCGACCCATAAATGGCAGCATGTGATGTTCGCACAAGCTAAAGAAATTGATGTCGCGCACCAACACCATTTCATTGTGACCTTCATCAAAGATTGCACCATTGACTAACTCTTCAAGCGATTGGTTATAACCGCTCGTCAAAAAGCGCATCGCATCCGCAACCCGTTTGGGTGTTTTCAGTAAACCTTCGCGCTCGGGATCTTCCCCCACCCCGACTAACATTGTGCGTACCGCATCCATCATCTGTTCGCGGGTTTCATCACTAGGCGGCGTAATTTTAGCTTCCTGACCGTTCTGTGTATTGCGATCGGGTCTGGATTCTAAATTCTTGGAGCTAAATCCGTTCGGTGTGGCAAGAGTCATAATGAATGTTGCAAAAAGTAAGTGTGCAAAAAGAGAACCAGCTAAAACGTCCCGGCATTGGGCATGAGAATCATCTCTTCTACCACAGCCCGATCGTTCATTGTTGCCGCCTGCAAAATCGCATCCGCTACAATGTCAGGCGTTAACATTGCAGCACGATCGAAGTCGGCATGAACCGTCTCGGTATCCCAGATGGCAGTATTGACTGATCCAGGCGAAATGGTTACAACTCGAATCCCATGTGCTCGTTCCTCGGCAGCAAGGGTTTTCGAGAGTGCTAAAACTCCAAACTTACTGACGCAATACGCGCCCCAGTTTGGAAAAGTCTGATGTGCTGCGATCGAGGCGACGTTGATAATCGTGCCGCGTTTGCGCGATCGCATGCCGGGTAAAACGGCTTGCACACATTGGAAAACACTGGTGACATTGAGATCGATCACCCGTTGCCAATCGGATAATGGCATTTCACCCAAAGTTCCGGTGTATGCCATTCCTGCATTGTTGACCAGAATGTCGATCGTGCCAGCTTTAGAAATCAACTCTTCTAAGCGCGATCGCACAGTCGTTACATCAGCTAAATCAATAGCATAGGCTTGGGCATCGACCCCAAGCGATCGCGCTTCTTGTGCCACTGCATCCAATTTGGATTGAGAGCGGCTGACCAAGACCAGATCAATTCCGCTACGCGCGAACGCTAGAGCAGTTGCCTGACCGATTCCGCTACTCGCCCCGGTAATCAGGGCACGTCGATTGATGGAGGAAGTCATGAATCCCCAGTTAAAACCTCAATAGATGGAAAACTTTTCTCAATTTGCAAACGTTCTAGATCTCGGTGTCATTGCGATGAAATAGACGCGCACGCAGCTTGAATGAATCTGTGGCGAACATGGAAAAACAGCTTAAATGAACGGCGTTGGCAAATGAATGAGAATGAGCCAGTTTTTTAACAAATCGTTACGTTCTCAATTATATCGTGGTGTGACGCGGTTTGTGAGGGGGAATTGGATTTAGGTGGATGAGGGTGGGGAGTGGGGAGTGGGGAGTAGAGCCACTCCCCACTCAAAAACTCTAAACGTGAGTCGGCATCCCCGCTTCTGTAAACACGCCGATACTGCGGAATTTTTGATAGCGCAGTTCGCGCCGTTGTTGGGGAGTCAGTTGATCTAATTCGGCTAAATTTCTCAGAATTGCGGTTTTTAGGGTTTCGGCAGCTTCTAGAGGATGATTGTGCGCGCCGCCGATCGGTTCTGGTAACACCTCGTCGGCAATGCCTAGTTCTTTCAAGTCGGGTGCAGTGATTTTTAGGGCTTCGGCTGCTTGTGCTGATTTTGTTGAGTCTCGCCAGAGAATCGTTGCACAGGTTTCGGGTGGAGCCACACTATAGACGGCGTGTTCAAACATAAGTAGCCGTTCTCCAACCCCGATCGCGAGTGCTCCTCCCGATCCGCCTTCGCCAATCACACTACAAATAATCGGCACTTCAAATCCAAACATCTCACGCAAGTTATACGCGATCGCTTCTCCTTGTCCGAATTGTTCTGCTTCGAGTCCTGCCCAAGCTGCCGGGGTATCAATGAAGGTCAAAATCGGCATACTAAAGCGATCGGCATGTTCCATTAATCGAATCGCCTTGCGGTAGCCACTGGGCGAAGCCTGCCCAAAATTTCGTCGAATGTTGTCTTTGGTGTTGCGCCCTTTTTGTTGACCGAGCATCACAACGGGGCGACCGTTGATCCGACCAACTCCTCCGACGACGGCAGGATCATCATGCCCACCGCGATCGCCATGTAGCTCCATCCATTCGTCACTAATTGCCTGAATATAATCGAGCGTACTGGGGCGACGGGGGTGACGGGCGACTTGCAAGCGCTGCCCAGGCGTGAGGCTGCTAAAAATTTCTTTGCGAAGCTCAACGGCACGGGCTTCTAACAAGGCAATTTGATCAGACAAATCCACCTCATTTTCTTCTGCCAATTCCCGAACCTGAGTAATTCGGGCTTCGAGTTCAGCAAGCGGCTTTTCAAAATCAAGCAAAATTGGACGACGATCGGCAGAATTGGGCATAACTACACCACTCCAAGACTGTGGAGATGTGAGGGATTTTCTTTGGTCTAGCGTAGCGGTATTCGGACAGATTCACAACTCAGAGCGTTGTGCAGTCAAATTTGCTACACCTTCATTACTGTACAGAAATTATTCATCCACATCTGAAAATATTGATGTCGAAATCGTTCAAATCCTGCAACATTGACTAAAACTTGCTTGAGTTTTTGGCGATCGTAATAGCGTTTATGATCGCGAATTTCGGCTTCATCGATAATTCCGATGCGATAGGAAAGAAACTCTAAAACAGGTTGCGCCCAAACAGAAGGAACCGTTAAAACCAGTCTCCCACCCGGTTTGAGTACCCGATGAATTTCTTTTAAAATTGCTTGCTCATGCTCGATATGCTCTAAAACAGCCAGCATGGTGACGGTATCAAAACTCGCATCAGCAAAGGGAAGTTCTTCCCCCAGATGAACTTGCACGGCTTTGAGCTTATCCGTTTGAAATTCTGCGACTTTGAAATCGACGCCATAGCCTTTTTGAATTCGCGGCTCGATCGCTCTTAAGAAAGCGGCATTGCGACCGCAACCGACATCTAAGACGATCGCGTTTTCGGGAATTTCCGCGATGACTCGTCGGAGCCGCAACCAACGCAACAAAGGTTCTAAAAGAGGCTCACGCTGCTTTTTCAACTTTCTACTCTCCTACTTGAACGGGAATGTCTAGGGCTTTGGTTTTGGCATCGAACCAAGTGACAGATTCTTGAACCATTGTGAGCCGCAAGGTGTACTGACCTGCGCGATTGGGTGCTGTAATTTTAGCGTTCAATGCTACCGCTTGATTGGGCGGCAGGTCAAAGGGAAGGGGCGTGCGATCGTACTCGATCGGCTCACTCTGAGATTTTTCATTGATCCAGCGATAAGAGAAATTGACAGGAGTATTGCCGCTTCTAAACCAGGTAAAATCACCTGTGTTACGCACGAGAACGGGCAAGGTGATCTCAGCTTTGGCTTTCATCTGGGTTGGTGCGGTCGTGATGATGCGGATCGCCTGGGCATAATCGGGCAAGGGGCTATTCGGCGGTACTGGAATCACAAAGGAAGTAAACCCTCCGGATTGAAAGGTTTGAATTCCCGCGATCGACGAAGCAGGCAGATCTCGACCCGGTTGATTGTTTCCTGTAGTCGCCTGAATCAGGCACAATCGACCTTTAGCTTTTCCACCTGAAGCGGTATGCAGCCACTCCAGTAAGCCCGACAGAGGAATATTTTGTCGCATTGGTAAGCCAGGAGGATCAGCACCGCTATAGCCATTAATCATAGGCACATTGGCTCGCATTCCTGCCCACATTGCTTGGGTTTGTTCATTGTAAAAGGCGTCTTTGCCACTCAACGCGACATAGGCAAAGCTACAGTCTTTCTGCATTAAAGATTGCAGTTCTGCTTCAGGTTGCAAGACTGCCATGCGATCGAAGCTTTGCGGAGTCCAGACGATTTGTTCAGGTAGGGTGAGCAGAATCAAGCTTAGGGCGATCGCAGTTCTAATCTTTGGATTAGCAAAGCGATGTTTTAAATAAGCATCCACGCAGAGCAGAACGCCGAGCAGTAGATAGAAATACATCAGCAGCGCAATCCGAGATACGGCTCGAACGGAGTTTGCGCCTGGAATCAGTTGGGCAATGAATTTCCATAGAGAGTAATCAAAGACTGAAAGCGAAAGCAGGAAAATGATGCCAAAGGTGAGCAGACAAGCTTGAGCAAGTAGTTTTCGCTCTGGATCAAGGACGTGAGCCTGTGCTTTCAAAACATAAAGCGCAAATCCGGTTATGCCTAAGATGACAAAGCCGAGAAAGATCTGATGCTCATGAACCATCGGCGTATGGGCTGAAAGTGGAAACAGCCACGGTCGCCACAAACTTCCATCTGCGGGCAAGAGCCAAGATTGCAGTCGCGGCAGCATCGATGCAATTTCTGAATAAGGCTTTTTGCCGATGACCTTACTAATTTCCAGGTAAGGCAGAAAGAGTGCTATCACTGCCCCCATCCAAACTAAGAGCGCGATCGCAGTTTCTTTCCAGGTTCGTTTGAGAAATTCCGTGATGCGCGCCTTAAAGTCACGATCAAGCCAAAACATTACAGGCAAGAACACAAGTAAACTGAAAACGAGAAACCAACCTAGATAGACTGCTGCCAAGAGTTGCAGATAGATCAAAGTCAACGCCCAGCGCAATCGATTGGAGGTCGGCTTCTGAATGAACCGCCAAACACAGAGAAATGCGATCGGGGTAAAAAACTGAGGAAAGAGTTGATGATGTCCGAGTTTTGCGGCTCTCGGCAATCCAAATGCAAATAAAAAACCTCCGAATCCAGAGAGAACAGGACTGACTCGCAAGCGTCGAAAGACAATCACAAAGGCAGCAAAGCAGAGCCAAATGATGGTGATCATCCAGAGTTGAAAGGCGTGATCTGGATTCAATACCGATCGAAATAACCAATAAATCGGCGCACAACCAAATAAGTTTTCTGAAAATGCTAAAGCATTCTTGAAAGGATAGAAAAAAGAAGGTGACCAGAGCGTTCCTGTATAGTTACGATTCACTAGAAGCTGAAAGGAATGCTCCAAAAAATAGTGCAGGATGCGAGTATCTCCGCGCTCTGCTTGAATTTTGGTGAAGCCACTGAGGATGGTAGGTGAATACATCATCAGGGTGCCAATCAAGCTGATGACGATATAGAAAAGGCTCGTCATGAATTTGCGATCGGGAGCTTTTGATAAAGTCATAACTGCTAGTAACGCTGATCAATAGACGTAACCGTTGCTTCAATTGCTTGAGTTGACTGTGGCAGATGGGTCGGCATCTCGCTGACTCCTTCAGCAATCAAAGAAAATCTCAGGGTGTATGTTCCAGGTTTGGACGGGAACGTGATATCTCCGATCGCTTCTGCGGTTTTTCCACGTCGGGGCTGTCCAGAGATAAATAGGCGATATTCCGCCACATTCTGCTTGAGAATATCAGTAAATAAGACCCGAACTCGGGCTTCTCCTAGATGGCTTGCCCCGGTTTGATAGCCAAACCAGCGAGATGTGCCTGTATTTTGTACGATCGCACGCACGCGAATTTTTCCGCCCACTGGAATCGAGAGCGTGTCCGGTAGAGGATTTTTTTCTGCATCTCGAAGCTGGAGAATTTGACCAGCTAATCCAGATGTATAGTTGGGCTGACGAGTGGGGTGCGTGATCCGAAACATCAGACTATGGGCATGTCGCTCGATTTGGCTGTCTGGATACTGCCACAGTTTTCCTTCTGCATCAGTTAATTTCGATGAGAACGGATCATATTCGATCACCGTCGGAATTCCATCCCAAAAACATGCACCAAACACGCCAACAACTTGGACAAAGACTGAGAAGGTCAATAACCCGGAAACGATCAAAATTTTCAAATTCAGCAGTTTACGCCGGGAAAGAGCATCTGCGATCGCATAGTTCACCGAAAAGCATAGAATCGGCAGCAGATCCGTTAAAAAACGATATCCATAAGACGCACCTGCCCACCACATTCTAAACAAGCAATATTGCAACAAGAGCGGAATACAGCTTAAAAACAGCAGAATCAATAATTTTTCATCTTTTTGCTTCCAGCGTCGAAAGATTTGTATGAATCCTGGAATTGCCAAAACTAAGATTGGACTATAAACAAATAAACCTCGACTTGGGCTAAATAAAAGTCCCGTAAATCCTGCAATAAACTGTTCAAATGTCAGTGTAAAAAGATTAGAAAACGTGCCATATCCGCCTGTGAAACTTTTAAAGTAATAGAGATTCCAAGCAATACTAATTAGGGCAGAAGATAACCCTAGAACTGTAAAAAATGCTTGGCGGCGATACAGCGCGATCGCATAAACCACGATCGATAATAAAAACACCAAATTCGTTGGGCGAATCCCTAACATCAATCCGCCCAAAATTCCGGCATTTAAGAGCAAGAGAGATTTTGTCGTTGGGTCACGATTTGCTTTGAAAAAGCAGAGCATGACGGCAATCAAGACCAAATTTGTCGAGCCATGCTGCCATAAAGCTTGTGAATTAATCACCCAATGATGCGTTGCAAACGCATAAATAAAAGCAGAAATCAGTGCAACTGATCGCTCAAACTTCAGGCGACTTAATTGATAAAACAAAGCGACAGCAAAGCTTGCGATGATCGCAGCAGCAAATCTTTCTAACAGTAATCGCGTGTCAGAAAATGCAGCACTGGTAATCTCGATCGACTGAAAGCCATGACTGATCCATAACAAGAGCGCAAAGCAGACATAAATCGGAAAACTGACGATCGCAGGTCCAATCGGATAGACCGAGACAAGATGAGCACTCTTCGACTCCCAAAAGAAGTAAGGAGGCAGACCGCCGTTGTAGTAAATTCCCTGCCTGAAGTTATCAAAATCCAATCTGCCGTTGAATAACCAATTGAAGGCAAGTAAGGAATTCGGAATACTATCCGGTGATGCGAGCGCCTGATAATTGACGATGCCCTTTGCACTCCATGAGTAGACAAGCAGGCAAGCAAAAAAAATCAGCCACGAATCTTTGAGCTTAAAGCGCTGTGCATCAAGTAAAGACTGCCATTTTATCGACATAGCAGATTATCGGTGAGGTGAGGGCTGCTGTCTGAGCGTTTGGCTAGCGTCTGAAACAGGATAAGCACGCTTCGAGGCGAATAAGTTGTATTTCATAATGCAGTAGATGGCGCGAAATCCATCTTTCCAGCCGATTTTCTTACCTTCTTTGTAGGTTCGCCCATAGTAAGAGATGCCAACTTCGTAGATACGACATCCCATGCGAGCGACTTTAGCAGTGACTTCAGGTTCAAATCCAAATCGATTTTCTTCAATCCGAATCGATTGAATCACCTCACGCCGAAATGCCTTGTAGCAGGTTTCCATATCGGTCAGATTAATATTGGTCAGCATATTCGAGAGTGTGGTCAGAAATTTGTTGCCGACCATATGCCAATAGTAAACGACGCGATGCGGCTGATTTCCCGCAAATCGTGAACCAAATACAACGTCTGCTCGACCCTCTGCGATCGGCCTTAACAATAGCGGAAATTCCTGCGGATCATATTCTAAATCTGCGTCTTGAACGATCGCAACATCTCCTGTCACCGCTGCGAATCCGGTTCGTAATGCTGCCCCTTTGCCCCGATTTGTACTGTGGTAGAGCACTTGATCAACGATCGGTTCAATTTTCGATTTCAACAGTTCTGTTGTGCCATCTGTAGAGCAATCATCGACAATAATGATTTCGAGATTGCGAATAGGAGAGGCTTTTACCGCTTGAATTACGGTCTCGATCGTGCCTCGCTCGTTATAGCAAGGAATCACAACCGAGAGTTTTAAGCGAGACAAGCGATCGAAACCGATAGTAGATCCCTCAGTACCGTGCATAGGCTGATTCAGAGTTAGGGGCTTTCACACAGCGACAGTATATCGTATCCCTTAGCACTTTACTCAAGGGATCAAGGCTTTCAGCCGAGACAGTACTGAAAGCTAGTGCGATCGCTAGTTTGGATTCGGCAGCAATAATGGACGGAATCCATGTCGAACCGATGCCTCTCCAATCTGCTCCATCTTCTCGACGGTGATGCGATTGCGACCCCAAGAGAAGTTCGTATGCAGTTTCTCGAATTCCAGCAGCATCGATTCTGCAAAACAAGCAAACAGTTGCCGTGCCGGGACATCCATATTGACAATGCTCATGATTTTCCAATCAATGTCCAGTGAATGTTCCACAATGCCACCGTTGAGTACGGTCACGCCCGGATGCTGGATTTTGGTTCCCAAGTTTTTCGGGTAGCCGCCATCAATCAGCAAACAAGGTTGTTTTAACTGAGTCGGATCAATCTCCACACCTTTCGGCATACTGGCGACCCAGACAATGATGTCTGCTTGCGGCAGGGCTTCTTCTAAGCCCTGAATTTTGCCGCGCCCAAGTTCATCTTGCAAAGCTTGCAAGCGTTCTTGATTACGAGCAATCAGCAGCAATTCTGCCACATCAGCGCGTGTGTTCAACCAGCGACAGACGGCACTGCCAATATCGCCCGTTGCACCACAAACCGCCACCGTTGCATCTGACAAGTTGATGCCCAACTGTCTGGAAGCTTGTTCGACCTGGCGACACAAAATGTACGCCGTGTGAGTATTTCCGGTCGTAAACCGTTCAAACTCCAGCATGACATTCCGCACTTGTTTAATCTGTGCCAGATTGAAATTCTCAAAAATAATCGAAGAGAATCCGCCGAGTGCTGTAATATTAATGCCATTTTTTTGAGCATGTGCCATGGCGTTAATCACTTTGCGTGTCGCTGCTTTAATCCGTCGAGTTGCCAACATTTCTGGCAAAAAGCAAGATTCCACGTAGCGTCCTTCAATTTCTTGCCCCGTGGCGCTTTTGACTCGGATTGTATCGACAATCTGCGGCGGTGCACTACACCAGAAGTCCAAACCTTGATCCGCGTATTCGGGATACCCTAGTTCTCGTGCAACAGACTGAGCGTGTTCCAAACTTGTGAGATGACCAATTAAACCAAACATCGATCGTATGAAGAAGCCCGGTATCAGGCGGCGAGATGGATATGAACGGAACCGTATTCTAATTTAAGAGAAAATATCAAAAAATTGGCAATGAATTTGTAGGAGGGAGTGGGGAGTGGGGAGTGGGGGAGTGGGAAGCCTTGTATTTTGCCATTTCCCGATTCCTTCATTTCCCGATTCCCCGATTCTCCTAACTCCAGAGTTCACTGCCGCAGACTTCAAATTCAGGAACCTATGCCGCAGCTAATCCATGCGCGGACATCCGCATCACATCACGGGTCGTAAATCCAATGTTGGTGAGGGCTTCGCCGTATTGAATCATGAAGTCTTCGACGAGGGCTTCGCGTTCCATGCCGAGAACTTGTGCGTCGTCTGCAACTTGATTCAGCATTTTCCAGACTAAAGGCAAATTGGCTTTATTGGCTTCTTCCAATTCGGCTTTCGAGGCTTCAAAATTGGCTTTTAGCCATTCTTCGCCGTAGTTGAGGTGCATGTATTCGTCTTTGATGACACCTTCAGTGATTTTGCGAGCAAAGTCGTCTGCAACAGGAATGTAGATGTTGTATGCCGAGATCGCAAAGCATTCAATAATCAGCGATTGAATCAACAGACAGGTGACGATTTTTCCTTCGGCTGCCGCAACTTGGAAGTTTTTGTGCAATTCGGAGAAAAATTCGCGTGCGAAGTCCATGTCTGGGGTGACGCTGAGATTCCGACCACAGGCTTCAAAGCCTTTTTTGTGGCGGTTTTCCATGCGAGCGAGTCCGATCAATTGGTCTTTATCATTGGGCAGCAGGTCTGCCAATTTTTGATAATTGTCGTTCGCTTCCTGTTCGCCTTCGATGACGATCGCGTTAATTCGGCTATAGGCATCTTTATAGAGTTCACTCTGGAAGTCAATCTCTGGGGTCGCCTCAAGTTGCGGCATAGATCAGATTTCTCCTGGTCATGACTACATTTCCGCGTGCTGCGGGTTAGGGTTGGGGTGGTCTGAGTAGAATTTCTCATTCTTCCCCCCTCTCACTTTACCGTCTAAGGTTGAGGATGACGCTAAGAATCGATAAAATCTATAGGCGATCGAGCATTGAAGCGCTAAAATAACCGATTCTTCAGTTTTGTGAGCGGTATGGAAGTTCAGAAGCGTCTCAGTTTGGGACTGCTGGTGGCGGGGGCAGGAGTGGTGCTGTTGCCATTAGGAGTCGTTTTTCTAACGTCGTTGCAGTCGGCGGAAGGTTCCCCAGGTTGGACGCTGGAAAATTATCGCTCAGCTTGGGAAAAGGGACAGTTTTTGCTGGCATTTGCGAATTCGATTTTTGTGGCGATCGCGGTAACGCTGTTTCAACTGTTTACGTCGGCGCTGGCGGGGTATGCGCTGGCGCGGCTGAAGTTTCAGGGAAAACAGGCGATTTTATTAATCATTCTGGCGACGTTGGTGATTCCGTTTCAGATTTTGGTAATCCCAATTTTTCTTGTTTTGAAAGCGGGGCATTTGATTAATACTTACGGAGCATTAATTTTACCAACTGCGGTGAATGGGTTCGGGATTTTTCTGATGCGGCAATTTTTTCAGGGGATTCCGATCGAGCTTGAGGAAGCGGCGATGTTGGATGGGGCGAATCGGTGGCAGGTGATTTGGCGGGTGATGTTGCCGTTGTCGCGTCCGGCGTTGGTGACGTTATCGCTGTTTACGTTTATTGGCGAGTGGAATGATTTGTTTAAGCCGTTGGTGTTTACGACGCGACCGGAGTTAAGAACGGTGCAGTTGGCGTTGGCGAGTTTTCAGGAGCAGTTTACGAATAGTTGGTCGCTGATGATGGCGGCAGTGGTGATTGCGACTTTACCGATCGTGGTGATTTTCGCATTGGGTCAACGGCAATTGATTCGGGGCATTGCGACGACAGGAATTAAGAATTAGGTTTTGCAAAAAACGACCGTGAAGATTCCCACAGATGCAATTCTTCCAGATAAAAAATGCCTGGCTATCTCGTGGTGCAGAAGCTCAGACATGACAAATCAAAGTTTTTAGCACCAGCTGGATTTACGCAAGAGAACCCTGAAGGTTTGAAAGCAGCAATTCTATCGCTTGCTGACGAGGGAGAAGCGATCGCAGATAAAACCTGATTCGAGTTTGTGCGTCGGAGTCGAGATACGATCGCTGCCGCTCGTAATGCGCTCAACGCTGGATGTACGATCGTCGGTGATATCTTCCCAGTAGTTTCGGTATTGGATCAAACTCGCATTGCTCCTCTCAACTGCTTGGTTGAAATCTTAAGTGGCGGACTCCCATCGGCAACGGCTTGAAATGCGCTCGTTGAATCGTTGATTGAGAAGCCTGATTTTCATTGATTTCTGAGTCACGCTAACTATTTCGCTTGAAACGGAGTAAATTGACCTCTCAATCCTTCGACGATCGCTTTTGTGTTTGCAATTAGCATCTTCTGATAAGTTTCTCCACGACTCCCTGCTTCACCCAATCCATCGGCATAGATCTCTTCTTCAGCAACCTTGACGTTTGCCTCGTTCGCAACTGTTTGAATGACCTGCGGATTGATCGAGAGTTCAGCGTAGATAGTCGGGACTTTTTTCTTTTGGATTTCCCCGACTAGCTCTTTTACCTTCGCAGCCGTTGGTTTTTCTTCAGTACTGATACCTTCGAGGGCTGCAACAGGAATGTTATAAGCTTGTGAATAGTATCCTAGTGCATCGTGGGTTGTTACTAATGTTCTAGAAGCTTGAGGAATGCTATTGATCTGGGTTTTGATCCAGCTATCAATTTGACTAATTTCTCCGGTTACTTTTTTAGCATTGTCTGCATAGAGTGTGGCATTGTTTGGAGCAATGTTTGCAAGGTTATCGCGAATAACTTCTGCAATTCGCACTCCGTTTTGGGCATTGTGCCAGACATGAGGATCAGTCTCGGTTTGTCCATCTTCTTCAAACTGCTGAGGCTTGGGAACTGCAAGTTCGTTGACTGCAACTTTTGGAGCCGAATTCGATGAGGCTTGAATCAGTTTGATCAGAGTCGGTTCAAAATTGTAACCTCCATATAGAACTAAATTGGCTTGCTCGATCGCTTTACGATCTTCGGGAGTCGCTTGATAGATATGCGGATCTGCACCAGGTTTGACTAAACAAGTTAAATTCACTGTCGCTGCTGCAATTTGCTTGGTTAAATCACAGAGGATTGTATTAGTTGCAACAACTTTGGGTACACCTTCTAACCTGGGTGAGGCTTGCGGAGTTGAGGCGGCTTGATGAGTAGAGGATGACTGAGGCGTACAGGCGAATCCACTGAGAGCGATTGAGATCGTTGCCATAGTCCAACGCAGCCGAAAGGGCTTATCCATACTTTTTTAAGATTTAAAGTGAACATCTTGACTCTACAATGATAATCGTTCTCACTTAACTCAAATCTAAATGAATGTTGAAGGTTCAGCAATTAGCAGTTAGTTATCGAGGAATGAGGGGGCTGGATGCAGTGAGCTTCTCAATTCGAGCGGGTGAACTCGTTGGGGTGGTTGGACCGAACGGAGCCGGGAAAAGTACGATGCTCAAAGCAATGTTGGGCTTGATTCCGATTGAGCATGGAAAAGTTGAATATTGTACTTGTCCGTTGCATCGTCAGTTGGAAAAAGTCGCCTATATTCCCCAGCGATCGCAGATTGATTGGGACTATCCAATCACGGTTTGGAATGTGGTGCTCATGGCGCGAACTCGTAACTTAGGCTGGTTTCGCAGTCCCGGTCGCCCTGCAAACGAGCTTGTCAAGTCTGCTTTAGCACGAGTTGAGATGCTCGATTTGAGACATCGTAGAATCGGAGAGCTATCGGGTGGACAACAACAACGGGTATTTCTCGCACGAGCATTAGCCCAACAAGCAGATCTCTTCTTCTTTGATGAGCCATTTACGGGTGTAGACAAGAAGACAGAGGGAATTATGCTCGATGTGTTTGATGAACTGCGATCTCAGGGGAAAATCCTGCTGCTGAGTACTCATGAATGGGGAAAATCGCTCTCGCAACTCGATCGACTGCTGTTGCTCAATCAGCGGCTCATTGCATCCGGAACGCCGCAAGAAGTGATGACGGCTGAAAATTTGCAACAGGCTTATGGAACATATCTACAGAACCCGTTCCATCAAGATTTTGATTCTACACTCGCTTGCTAAGGTAAATGATGCTACAGATACTGACAGAGCCACTTGGATTTGAGTTTATGCGAAATGCTCTAGCAATCGGGCTTTTAGTCGGTATACTCTGCCCAGTGGTCGGAAGCTACCTCATTGTGCAACGAATGGCACTGTTTGGGGATGTGGTCGCGCATTGCGTGCTACCAGGACTATCGATTTCGTTCTTTTTGGGGATTGATATTTTGATTGGGGCATTCGGTGCTGGAATCTTAGGTGCGTCTTTGATTGCTTGGATTCGATCTCAAAGTCGTGTAAAAGCTGATGCAGCCATGGCGTTAACTTTCTCGTCTTTCTTCGCGCTTGGTGTGACGCTGATTACAGTTCTAAAAAATAAGCTCGATCTAGATAGCTTTTTGTTTGGTGATATTCTCGGTGTAACGGGTGCAGATATCCAACGGACTTTAATGGTTACTTTGATCATTCTGCTTGTCGTTCGATTGGCTTATAAGGAAATGCTGTTCTATACGTTTGATAAGACGGGCGCTCAAGCAATTGGACTCCCAATCAATCTCATTTACTTTGCATTTATGTCAGCCGTTACACTTACAATCATTGTCAGTATGAAGGCGGTCGGCGTAATTTTAGTCATTTCGATGCTAGTCGGTCCCGCTTTGAGTGCTTACTTACTAGTCAAAGAACTCCATCATATGATGATATTAGGCTCAGTGATCGGAGTTTTCTCTAGTATCACAGGAATCTATCTCAGCTACTATTACAATCTGCCATCGGGACCTGCGATCGTGCTCGTTTCATCGACCCTATTCATTCTATCGCTACTATTCAGCCCCACCCAGGGCATTCTCACCCGGACTAAAAATCCTTTATCACAACGATTTCGTTAGAATGAAAACACGCTGCTGTTCAGCTTCAATCGTCGCTAGCGCCGCTTAAATCCTTGCCCTCGCGAAGATTTCCCCCAAATCAGAAGCTCACCTTGTTCTCCGCCTGCTACAAGGTAGCTCCCTTGAGGATGCCACGCGAGGCAGGAAAACCCATCTGAGACGCCTTCTAAGACTTGAGCGATTGAAGTTGCTTGCCACCATAAAATGACCGAACCGTCTTCAGAAGCTGAAGCTAATAGCATTGTAGCCGGTTGAAAACAAAGTCCTTGAACGACACCCTCATGAGTGCCCAAAACGCGGCTTTCCCATCCGATCGCTTCCTCTTCATGCTTTTCCCAGACCACAATGCCCTCTACACTCGCAGAGGCTAGTAAGGGCGCATTGCTAGCGAATTGATCTGACCAAGCCAGGTCGCGAATCTTTCCTGGAAAACCTCTCATCATCCACGGTTCAGGATTTCCCCATTCTAAAACAGTGATTGTCCGATCGAAGTTTCCCGATGCCACATATCGACCACTCGGCGACCAAGCGACTGCAACACTCGCAGAAGGAACCATCAAATGATAGGGATCATCATCCCAGTTGCTTGTCATCCAAATTTTGATCCCTTGATAACCACCGAGACTGATACTCTCTCCGCTAGGATGCCAAACGATTTGAGAGACTGAAGAATCACCAAATAAGAGTGTCGTTACTCGCTCTCTAGATTCAGCATTCCAAATCTGTACTGTTTTGCCTAGACTGAATGCGAGATCATTCTGAGTAGGACTCCATTGAAGTTGATCAATCCAAGCTGATTTGTTTTTGAAGGTCTGAATCAATTCGGGCTTTGGCTTGAACTGCCAAATATTGACTTCTCCTGACTGTCCTCCTGCGGCGAGAAATTGCCCATCATGAGAAAAGGCTAAACCATCGATCGAGTACCCTGTTGCAGCTTGCAGAACAACTGATTCAAGAGTCTTCATCGAATAGAGGAGGATTTCTCCCGCAGCAGAACACACTGCTAACCCTTCGCCATTGGGCGACCAGGCAATTCCAGTCACATAGTCAGATAGCGCACTCTGATGACGTAACTCAAAGAGCGATCGCTGTTTCGCACTTACACTAAACATGCTCGAAAATCCTCTTTCAACGCTGTTTCATCTAAGTTGCGACCAATAAAGACTAATTCATTTTTGCGCGTCTCATTCGGTTTCCAAGGTCGATCGAGCTTACCATCAAACAACATATGCACCCCTTGAAATACAAAACGATTGTCTTCGCTTGCAATGTTTAGAATTCCTTTCATCCGAAAGATATCTTGTCCTTGATAGCGCAACAATCTACCCAACCAGGCATTTAGCTTTTCTCCATCCAGTGCACCAGATTCAACGATCGCGACTGAAGTCACTGTTTCATCATGTTCGTGAGCATCTTCACCGAGGAAATTCGGATCGATTTCTAAAGCGCGATCGAGATCAAATGCTTTCACACCTAGCAACGCATCCATCTCGATTTGAGCATCTCTAGTTCGATAAATTTTTGCCATTACATTCATCGATCGAATCTTCTTTTCAAGCTCATCGAGTTCTGCTACTGAAATTAAATCGATCTTATTCAGCAAAATCACATCCGCAAATGCAATTTGTTCTTGTGCCTCATCTGCCTCCCAATGATGTGCAATATGCTTTGCATCTACAACCGTTACAACTGCATCCAAACTGGTTAAAGATTGCACATCTTCATCCATGAAAAAGGTTTGAATGACTGGAGCCGGATCAGCTAGACCAGTTGTTTCGATGACAATGTGATCAAAGCGATCACGCCGTTTCATCAGATTGCCAATCATCCGGATTAGATCACCCCGCACTGTACAGCAGATACAGCCATTATTCATCTCAAAAATTTCTTCATCGGTATCGATCACAAGCTGATTATCGATTCCGACTTCGCCAAACTCATTCACAATCACCGCAACTTTCTTGCCGTGTTCGTGGGTGAGAATGCGGTTTAACAAAGTTGTTTTTCCTGCTCCTAAGTAGCCCGTCAAGACGGTGACAGGTACGGCCGTTTCTAGTTCAGTAACCATCGCAACCTTTATAATGATAATCGTTATCAAGCTTATTATTAAAGAGATCGTTCGAGTAGGCAAGCAGGCTTATTGAATTTCAACAAAGCACGATCGAAACTCTGCGCTCAATGCTTCTGTCTTCACACGGCGGGGGGGTTATTCTGTAAACATACGACACACGGTTTGAGATCGCACCAAATACTTTGCTTGCTCACGATTCATCAGGAAAGAAAAAGTCTGTTGCGTCCTCAGCTGGAAGAGATTGATTTTGATAGTAAAGTTCTAGTTCTTCTGGGCTGATCGTCTGCCGAGTCGGATCAAGAAAAAAAGCTTGTACTTTCAGATAACGCCGCAATCCTTCAGAACTAGCATCTAAATGAGTTGCATCTTTGAAATCTTCAGGAAAAGTATGACTCACTTTCAGCCAAGCCTCTTGTAGAATCTGCTCAATCTCTTGAGTCGGCGCAATTTCCATCGCGCTCTCTAAGTGTTCGAGAACATCAATTGCTTTTAATAATCGCGTCATCAGTTCCGAATCTGCCATACGCTATCGCAACATTAATGCAACTTCTTTCGCAAAGTAGGTCAAAATTAAATCTGCTCCTGCCCGTTTGATGCTCAGCAATGTCTCTAGAATTACCTTTTTCTCATCAATCCAGCCCTGTTGTCCAGCCGCTTTGATCATCGCATATTCGCCGCTCACGTTGTACGCTGCAACTGGAAGATGTGTATGTTTTCGAACGCGGTGAATGATATCCAGATACGCCAGTGCAGGTTTGACCATGACAATATCTGCACCTTCTGCAATATCCAGTGCCACCTCTTTTAAGGCTTCTTGAGCATTGGCGGCATCCATTTGATAAGTCTTTTTATCGCCGAACTTGGGAGCCGAATCGAGCGCATCCCGAAACGGACCATAGTAAGCAGACGCATACTTCGCAGAATAAGCCAGAATGCTCACATCAATGAATCCACGCTGATCTAGAGCTTTGCGAATGGCTCCAACTCGTCCATCCATCATGTCAGATGGAGCGACCATATCTGCCCCTGCTTCAGCATGTGCGATCGCTTGCTTTACCAACACTGCAACCGTCTGATCATTCAAAATCTTGCCATTTTCGACGATGCCATCGTGTCCTTGATTGCTATAAGGATCAAGCGCGACATCAGTAATCACCACAATCTCAGGAGTCTGCTGTTTAATCGCTCGAACAGTGCGAGGAATCAAACCGTCTGGATTGTAGCTTTCGGTGCCAGCATTATCTTTCTGAGCATCGGGAATTAGAGGAAATAGAGCGATCGCACCAATTCCTAGCTCAAACCCCTCCGCCACTTCTTTCAGCAGAAAATCTAGCGAGTATCGGTAGCATCCAGGCATCGACTCGACTTCAACCTTTTGTCCTTCGCCTTCCATCACAAACAGAGGATAGATCAAATCTGCGACTCGAAGCTGAGTTTCTTGCACCATGCTGCGTAAGGTAGATGTACAACGCAGACGACGCGGGCGATTGGTCAAATGTAGACTCGATTCAGCAGTCATAACATTCTAAAGAACGACAACGATTATCATTATGAGATATTTTGTGAAACAATGATAATCATTCTCTAAATCGTCGTATTTCTCATGCCCCAGGAAATTGATATCGCGATCGTTGGTGCTGGAATGCAAGCTCTTACGCTCGTTGCTCATCTGCTCCAGAAGCGCGAAAAGATGCGAAATCGGTTTAGGGTGTTTGATCCAAGCGGCAACTGGATACAGCAGTGGAATCATCAATTTGCAGCGTATGAGATTCCGCATTTGCGATCGCCTGCTGCTCATCATCCTGACCCCGATTCGTTTGCACTGCGACGATTTGCAGAGTCCCGACCGAATCAACTATTTCCGCCCTATGATTTGCCGGGAACTGCTTTGTATGAATCGTTTTGCCAGGATGTGATTCGGCGTTGGCAGCTACAAGAGTGTGTAATTTCAGCTTCGATCGTGCGAATTGAGCCTTTAGCGCAACGGTTTCGATTATGGCTTCGAGATGGGCGAACAGTTCTAGCACGAAGAGTCATTATGGCAACCGGAAGTGCTGTGACGCAAGTTCCAAGTTGGGTGAACCAGATTTCAACAGTTTATCCAGACGATCGCTTAGTCCATTCAAAGGCAATCGATTTACGCCTACTGAAATTAACTGGAGATCGCATTTTGATTGTAGGAGGTGGATTAACGAGCGGACACTTAGCGATCGGAGCAGTGAATCGAGGCGCACAAGTAAGTTTAATGTCACGTCGATCGCTCTACGAAAAGCTATTTGACGCTGATCCAGGCTGGACAAGACCGAAGCACTTAAAAGGCTTTTATCGGGAACCTGATTGGTTCGTTCGCTGGCAGATGATCCAACAAGCTCGCAATGGCGGATCAATGACCCCGGCAATGATGACTCAACTGCGTCGTGCCCGTCATGGTGGAAAACTCACGTTTTATCCTAACTGTCAAATCGCTCAAGCAAGTTGGAACGGTCAGCACTGGAAGGTCGTCTGTGAGGATGGCATAGTGCAGGAATACGATCGTATCTGGTTGGCTACAGGAACCCGATTCGATGTGACTCAAGATCCGTTGTTGGCAGAGATGCTAGAAGCTTATCCAATTCAAATTGTGAACGGACTACCTGTGTTAGATCCATGCTTGCGATGGGCAAGTTCTGAACTCTATGTGATGGGCGGATTAGCAGCACTGCAAGTCGGACCAACAGCCCGAAATATTTCTGGGGCAATGTTAGCCAGCGATCGGATGGTTCCAACTTTGATCAAACCGAGAACCGCACTCGGTCGAAAAATCGCTTGATTGATCAACTAAAATGATAATGGTTATCAAGCAATGCGCTCTAAAGCAATGGCAACCCAAACACGACAAACACGCGGACAGGTCAAAGTCTTGGAAGTATTGAGACAGAGTCAGCAACCGATTTCTGCTCAAACGCTCTTCGCAGAACTGAGACAGCGAGATCAACCCTTAGGATTAGCAACCATTTATCGAGCATTAGAAGCGCTCAAGCGTGAGGGGTTAGTCCAGAGTCGAGTGACTCCGCAAGGCGAAGCCCTTTATACGGTTGTAGCTGACGATCATCGGCACTTTATGACTTGTCTACGCTGTGGCACTTCAACCCCATTAGAAACTTGCCCCTTTGAAACATTAGAACAACAGTGGCGACAGTCTCAAACCTTCCAACTGTACTATCACACGCTAGAACTGTTTGGAATCTGCTGGCTTTGTCAAAACAATTCTTAAGCTTTTTAGATTGAGTGAACAAAATCGCTAGAAGCCTGTATAATTTACGAGAATGATTTTCATTCTAATTATGGACTTCCCGGTAATTCTCGTGGCTGGTGCGTCTGGAACAGGTAAGACAACCTGGATTCAGCAGCAAGGTTTGAATTCATCGATCGCGTATTGTTCGCTTGGTAGCGATGGCATTGCGATCGATGCAACGTATCTGACGACTGAAATGAGCAGCATTAATGTGTTCTCCGATCTGACGGAACTCCTATCTTTGAGGGTTCCAGTCTATCTGGAAGTTAGCGCTCAGTTAGATTTAGACTCGCTGACAATTCCGCTAGGGCATTTCCAAAAGCTTGCGATCGTGGCTCCCAATACGAACGACACAGAATGGCATCGATGGGCAGATCGAATTGTCGTAGGAATTCAAGCTGCAAAGGGTTCACAAATTTGGCGATCGAACTTGTCCGGTCAGGTTCTTGATCCCGCAAGCCTCGATACCTTGTGGGATGAACTGATCGAAGGCGCGTATGGAACCATTCAACGTGCAAAGGGAATCTTTGAAGTCGTTGATGGTAGAGCCTTTCACTTTAACTATGTTCAGGGTCATGAAACGAACTACACCGAATTGAATGTTGCGCGATCGTTCAAAGGCAGACCCGATCGCTTTAGTGGCATTGAGGTCGTTGGTGAAGCCTTTGATCAAACTGCTATTAAGCAAACGCTTCAGGACTGTTGTTTGGCAGACGATGCATTGGCATATTATCAACATCAAATTCGGCAGTCGTTAGAAATCCCTGCTTAGAGGAAAACACAATGAGAACAGCAGTTTTATCCTGCATTCATGGAAACTTTGAGGCGCTGAATGCCGTGCTATCAGATATCGATGATCAAAACGTCGATCGAATGTTCTGTCTCGGTGATTTGGTTGGATATGGTCCGTATCCCAATGCAGTTGTGGAAATGATTCGCTCTCTAGATATTCCGACCGTTCAAGGCTGTTGGGATGAAGATGTCGTTGAAGGCTTGAACGCTTGTGAATGTAGCTATCCATCTCTACTCGCTGAAAAACGAGGACGACAGGCGCATGAATGGACAAACCAAGAAATTCATCCAGAAGTGAGAGCATTTTTAGCACAACTCCCTCATACTTTACGGGATGGAAATCTCTGCTTTGTCCATGGAAGCCCGCATAGTAATCATGAATACTTGCTGCCTGAGATTGATGCATTTGTGGCGATGGAACGCGTGCTATCAACCGGAGCCGATATTCTATTTTGCGGTCATACGCATGTGCCCTATGTGCGATCGCTGGACTCTGGAGAACTCCAAATCAAAGTACAACAGTCGAAACAAGATCAATCCATTCGCTTTACTGCGCCCTTAAAGCGCATTGTTAATGCTGGCTCAGTCGGTGAGCCTCGACATGGCAGACCCAATGCAACGTATGTGATTTACGACGATAGTACTGATCAAATTGCGCTGCGAGAAGTTGAATATGACTACCAAAAAACCTGTGCTGCAATTGTCGAAAAAGGACTGCCTGCCATCTTTGCCTGGAGACTTTCAAAAGGGATGGAATTTGCAGAACGCGCCGACGATCCGACTCATATCTGTGAGCGATAATTAAATGATGTCATCTTGGGCAATTTTGAGCGGTATTGAAGGTAATCTTGCCGCCTACGAAGCAGTTCTAAAAGATATTCAGCGGCAAAGGGTTGATGCTTTGTTTGTGTTGGGCGATGTGATTAGTCCCAGAGCCGATAATGAGAAATTGATTAATCGATTGACTTCTCCACGTCGAGGTGAACTTGTCCCACAAGTCTGTCAGGGTTGGTGGGAAGAACAATTACTCGTTTTGCATGGTTTAGGGCGTGTGGGAGAACCAACCGAGCTAATTGGGCGATATGGCATTCAGATGACTAAGAAACTCTGGGATTCTGTGCCTCGTAATTTAGTACGGTGGGTACAATCACTAGAATTTGGCATCTTTGAGCTAGATTGCTTACTGATTCATGGCAGTACAGTCAGCGTCAGCGATGAGCTAACCCCTGAGACTGATCCGATTCAAATGCTCGATCGCGCCATGCGAATGGATGCAAACTATCTCTTCTGCGGTCGCTCTGGACTGGCTTTTGAATACGAGATCGAATCTGGAGGAGTGCTGACTTCAGTGACAACGCTCGATCGACGATCAGAGCCAGAGCCAACGAGCCTTCATCCGCGTAAAATTATTGGAGTTGGAAACGTTGGGCGAGCTGCGGGACAGGCGATTTACACGATCTACAATCCGAATACCAACGCACTCAAGTTTTGCACCGTTCGGTATGATTCAGGAAAAGGATTTCAGATCAAAAGGTAGTGCAATATGACGACTGGTCGAAGATTTGCGCGATCACATTAGCTTTCTCCTCAAGACTGTAGACCCAGAATGAATGACTTTGCTGCATGTCTGATCCGATTTCTCAGTTTACGCTAAAATGAGAATGATTATCATTATTTTGCTTCTATGGTCAGCCAACTTTCTCGCTCCTTCTCCGGTAATACCTGGCAGCAGAGCGATCCGCAACAATTGCTGAAAATTCGCCATACTTGTGCTCACATTTTGGCAATGGCAGTTCAAACGCTGTTTCCTGAGGCGAAAGCGACGATTGGACCTTGGACAGACACCGGATTCTATTACGACTTTGATCGAGCTATTTCCTTTACTTCAGAAGATTTGGTGCAGATTGAAGCAGAAATGCGGCGAATCATTCGAGCCAATCTTCCCATCATTCGAGAGGTGGTGGGGTATGACTCGATTCGAGCCGAGATTGAGCAGTTGAATGAGCCGTATAAGTTGGAAATCCTCGATCGTATTCCTGCTGGAGAACCGATTACTCGCTACTTTATTGGTAATCCTGATAGTGGACGTGCAACTCAGATCGAACCTTCGCTGATTGATGCGATCGCACTGCCGCCTGATGAATATTGGTGGGATCTCTGTGCAGGACCGCATTTAGACTTTACAGGTGAAATTCATCCCGATGCGATCTCGTTAGAAAGCATTGCGGGCGCGTACTGGCGCGGGGATGAAACCAAAGCACAACTCCAACGCATTTATGGCACAGCCTGGGAAACTCCAGAACAGCTACAAGCCTACTTACAGCAACGAGAAGAAGCAAAACGTCGCGACCATCGTAAGCTCGGACAAGACTTGAAGCTGTTTAGTTTGGAGGAAGATGCAGGCGGTGGATTAGTCTTCTGGCATCCACGCGGCGCAAGAATGCGTCGAATCATTGAAGATTACTGGAGACAGTCACACATTGATGCAGGCTATGAATTGCTCTACACTCCGCACATTGCGAACCTAGAC
Organism: Leptolyngbya boryana PCC 6306; assembly: GCF_000353285.1. Taxonomy (NCBI): domain Bacteria; kingdom Bacillati; phylum Cyanobacteriota; class Cyanophyceae; order Leptolyngbyales; family Leptolyngbyaceae; genus Leptolyngbya; species Leptolyngbya boryana. Next base: position 4,590,806 of record NZ_KB731324.1, on the reverse strand, counting down.
CTCTGGAAAACATCGGGTCATTTCGATTTCTATCGTGACAGTATGTTTGATCAGATGGACATCGAAGAACAGCAGTATCAAATTAAGCCCATGAACTGCCCGTTTCATGTGTTGACCTACAAGCATGAACTCCATTCCTACCGAGAGTTCCCGATCCGATGGGCAGAGCTTGGAACTGTGTATCGATATGAGCGTTCAGGGGCGTTACATGGTTTGATGCGAGTACGCGGCTTTACTCAAGATGATGCGCATATCTTTTGTCTGCCGGAACAGATTGAAGATGAAATTCTCGGCGTTCTCAATCTCACAGAGCAGATTTTGTCAGACTTTGGTTTCTCGAACTATGAGGTCAATCTTTCCACTCGTCCACCTCAATCGGTTGGGAGTGATCAGATTTGGGAGAAAGCCACGATCGCGCTCCAACAAGCCTTAGATCGAAAAGGTTGGAACTATGTGATCGATGAAGGCGGCGGCGCATTCTACGGACCTAAAATCGATTTGAAAATTGAAGATGCGATCGCACGTCGTTGGCAATGTTCCACGATTCAAGTTGATTTCAATTTACCAGAACGGTTTGAGATGGAATATGTGGCGGCAGATGGGACTCGCCAGCGTCCGATCATGATTCACCGAGCAATCTTCGGATCGTTAGAGCGCTTCTTTGGCATTCTCATTGAGAACTATGCGGGAGACTTTCCGCTGTGGCTTGCACCGATTCAAGTTCGATTACTTCCAATCAGTCAAGACCAACGGGACTATGCCGAAGCGATCGCGCTGCAACTTAAGCAAACTGGATTCCGTGCTGAAGTCGATCGCACCAACGAACGATTAGGTAAGCAAATTCGCACGGCTGAACTTGAAAAAATTCCAGTTGTCGCGGTTGTTGGCAAAAAAGAAGTTGAGTCTCAAACCCTGAGCATTCGGACTCGACCCAAAGGAGAATTAGGAGCCTTGACGCTCTCGGAACTCTGCGATCGACTCCAGCAAGCCGTCTTCAATCACGCAACTCTGTAACCATTGCATCAAAAGGCATCAGGCAATGACAACCTTTCTTCGTTCAATCCCTGAAACTATCGAACTGTTTTGTATTTCACGAGGCTTTAGATGACGGATCATGTCCTGTTTATTTGTCGATCGTGTGCTGTTTCCAAGCACCAGCGAGAACATCTCAAACATCGTGGCGGATTTCATCTGCTCGAACACCTCAAGCAGCAATTTAAAACTTGGGAGATGAATGCACCCTTTGTAATTCGAGAAGTGGAATGTTTGAGCGCCTGTAATCGTCCTTGTGTCGTTGCGCTTTCGGCTCCAGGTAAAACGACGTTGATGTTTGGAGACTTATCACCGTTTGAAAGTGCTCCTGCCATTCGAGAACTTTGCCAGCAGTATTTCCGTAGTGCTGACGGCATTGTACCGAGAAGCGATCGTCCAGACCTTCTGAAAAGAGGCATCTTAGCAAGAATTCCACCTGTGACGTAGATTTCTCTCAAATTAATGTAGAATGATAACCGTTCTCAAAACCTCCTCATACTATGAACGCAGCAACTCAATCCCACCTCGAGATCCCGAAGCGGGGGATGCCCGTTACGATCATCACCGGATTCTTAGGCAGTGGCAAAACAACCCTGCTGAATCAAATCCTGAAAAATCGCGATGATCTCAAAGTTGCAGTGCTAGTCAATGAATTTGGAGACATCAACATTGACTCACAGCTTCTCGTTTCGCTAGATGAAGACATGATGGAACTGAGCAACGGCTGTATCTGCTGCACAATCAATGATGACTTGATCAATGCGGTCTATCGGATCTTGGAGCGAGAAGATCGAATTGATTACATGGTAATTGAGACGACAGGGGTAGCTGATCCGTTACCGATCGTGCTTACCTTTGTTAGCTCTGAACTCAGAGACTTAACGCATCTCGATTCAATTTTGACGGTTGTTGATGCAGAGACATTCACCCCGGAGCATTTTGAGAGTCAAGCTGCAATCAGCCAGATTACATATGGCGATATCATTCTGCTCAACAAAACAGATTTGGCAGGACAAGAGAAAGTTGCTGAACTCGATCATTGGATTCGTAGTACTAAAACAGGTGCAAGAGTTCTACAGACTCAGTATGGCGAGGTTCCACTACCTCTAATTTTGGATGTCGGCTACTTCCAACCCGAAGCCTATGAGGACGAACATCACCATCATCACGAACATCACGAACATCACCACCACGATCATGACCACCATCACCACCATTCCAATCACTTAGCCAATGATGGTTTTGTTTCAATGTCTTACCAGAGCGATCGACCTTTTTCGGTTCACAAATTTCAAAGCTTTCTGGATGAATTACCGATCGAGATTTTCCGTGCAAAAGGATTGCTCTGGTTCAAAGAAAGCTATCTGAAACATATCTTTCAGTTGAGTGGAAAACGGTACGACATTCAAACCGAAGAATGGCAAAAATCTCCCTCGAATCAGCTTGTGCTGATTGGTCGAAATTTAGACACTGAGCAGCTGCGACAACAGCTTGATCAATGCTTAGAGCCGATTCCTTCTAAGCTAGTTGCTCAGTAATTTCAGCTTTCACACTCCATGTTAGAGGTGAAAACCGTCAGTGCAGAACTGGCGTAATGTCCGATTGTCTACCCTTCTAGAAATAGCAACATGAACCCACAATCCTCCTCTGATCTTGTCCTGCCCGATTCGTCTGAAACGTTTGCTGCGCTTAAGACTCAATCAAAGCCACCTGTTTCCGATGCTGAAATGATGCAAGCCGTCAGGACTTTGCTGCTGGGATTGGGAGAAGATCCTGATCGAGAAGGCTTACGCGATACGCCGAAACGAGTTGTAAAAGCCTTGAAGTTCTTGACCCAAGGCTACAATCAATCGCTAGATGAATTGCTCAATGGTGCGGTCTTTCACGAGAATGCCAATGAGATGGTGTTAGTTCGTGACATCGATCTGTTTAGCTCTTGCGAACATCACATCTTACCGATTCTGGGACGCGCTCATGTTGCGTACATTCCCAATGGTAAAGTGATCGGACTGTCAAAAATCGCTCGAATTTGTGAAATGTATGCTCGACGTTTACAGGTTCAAGAGCGATTAACCAGCCAAATTGCAGATGCACTTCAGGGCTTGCTCAAGCCACAAGGCGTTGCAGTTGTCGTCGAAGCATCGCACATGTGTATGGTCATGAGAGGGGTACAAAAGCCTGGATCATGGACGGTTACCAGCGCAATGAAAGGTGTGTTTGCGGATGATGCGAAGACGCGGCAGGAATTTATGGATTTGATCCGCCATAGTCCAAAGTTTAACTAAATGCTTTGTCGAGCAATCCATATCCTTAAGCCGATTGGATTGCTCTTTCCTAATCATTTGAGTGTGCCTGCAATGCCAGAAGAATTGTCCATTCCAGAAACTCGCCTACCTGTAACCATCATTACAGGTTTTTTAGGAAGCGGAAAGACAACACTGCTCAATCAAATTCTGAAGAACTATCAGGATGTCAAAGTTGCAGTTTTAGTCAATGAGTTTGGCAGTATCAATATTGATAGTCAGCTACTTATCTCGATCGACGAAGATATGATCGAGCTTTCAAATGGCTGTATCTGCTGTACGATGAATGGCAATTTAGTAGATGCAGTTTACTCGATTTTAGAACGACGCGATCGCATTGACTATCTCATTGTCGAGACAACAGGACTCGCTGATCCGTTACCGATCGCACTAACTTTTTTAAGCACAGAACTTCGCGATTTTACCCGCCTCGATTCGATCTTAACGCTGGTTGATGCTGCAACCTTTACACCTGACCACTATGAGAGTGCAATCGCGCTACAGCAAATCTGTTATGGAGATATCATCATTCTCAACAAAATGGATCTCGTTTCAGAAGATCAAGCAAACGAGCTAGAAGACTTTATCCGAGATGTCAAAGAGAAAGCGCGAGTTCTAAGAACTCAACAAGGGTATCTGCCGCTGTCACTCATTTTAGATGTGAATCTATCCCAAAACAGCTTTTATCAAGGAATCCAATCGGCTCCAGAGAATTTAGAACAATCAAGGCAATTGCGATCGATTGAAGGATTCACGGCGGTTGCTTTCGAGAGCGATCGACCCTTTTCAGTCAAAAAGTTCCAGGAATTTCTCGATTATCAACTTCCTGAAAATGTATTTCGCGCCAAAGGCATTCTCTGGTTTTCCGAGAGTCCAGCCCGTCATATTTTTCAACTGAGTGGAAAGCGATTTCACCTTGAAGACAGCGATTGGGATGGCAAGCCTAGAAATGAAATGGTTCTAATCGGGCGTAAACTCGATGCTTTATTTCTGACGCAAACCCTGAATAATTGCCTCACCCGATGACAACGATCGATCAAAATTACCTGTGGATAGAACGCCTCAAATTTAACGAAGCAGGGTTAGTTCCAGCCATTGCTCAAGACTATCAAGATAGCTCTGTACTCATGATGGCGTGGATGAGCCGTGAATCGATCCAGCGAACGCTAGAGACAGGAGAAGCACACTACTGGAGCCGTTCTCGCGCTGAACTGTGGCATAAGGGTGCAACTTCAGGACATATTCAGAAAGTCAAAGCATTGTACTACGATTGCGATGCGGATGCTCTTCTGCTCCAAGTTGAGCAAGTGGGAAATGTTGCCTGTCACACAGGGGTAAAAAGCTGCTTTTTTAACCCTGTTCGACTTCGCGTTTAAGGCTGTTGAATCACTAAACTTTTACCCCGCTGCCTAGTCTTTGGGGCAACGCTAAATAGGCGCAAATACTGGCGTGGATATTGATGTAGAAGCTGCTCTAAAGTCGCGATCGCATCGCCTTCATGACGAGTCCTAATCAAACCACAATTTGACCAGGAATTTGCTCGAAAGCGTCTATTATCCGCCTGCTCAATTCCAATCTCTAATCCTTGAGCTAATTGATCTTGAACCCAAGCCAATGTTGCAGAATTCAAAGTTGCAGAATTTAAAGTTGTCGATCGTAGCTTTTGAGCACCATTTTCTGGTTCAGACTGTCCATCCACTTCATTCTGAATTGCAGCAATGCAAGCATTATCTTCAGCACAGAGATAACCTTGACGCAGCTTTTGATTGATACTCACCACATGACGTGCAAATGTTGAATCTGTATCCTGAACAGTTGGTAGGCGATCCGCTTGTTGCTGATGCGTGATGATAGAACCAGAAGCAATGTATCTCCCGGCTGGAATTTGAACATTCTCGATCAGCGCATGAGACATTACAATGCAGCCATTGCCCACACGAGCATTAAACACTGTAGAGCGGAAGCCAATAAAGCAATCTTTTCCCACATAAGCAGGCCCATGAATCAACGCCATGTGAGTAATCGAAGCATTCTCACCAATCCACACTGAGTAAGATTCACCATCTTCTCCCGTGATCCGCCCCTGTTCCAAACCGTGAATCACCGCGCCATCTTGAATATTCACATTTGAGCCAATGTAAAACGGCATCCCTTCATCTGCCCGAATCGAGACTCCAGGCGCGATATGAACCTGTGTGCCAATTCTCACGTCTCCAATCACGTTTGTTAATGGATGGATATAGACACTCGGATCAAGGGTTGGCTCAATTAGAGTTTGTGCCCAAGGTGTGGGTGGAGCGGGAATCGAATGAATGTCCATGTTAATATGAGAACGATTATCATTATGAAGTGTACCTGAAAGTTGCTGCTGTTCACGATCGAACTTTATCTGCCATGAGTCTTACCCTCTACAACACCCTGACGCGCCGCAAAGAACCCTTCACGCCACTCAATCGGGATCAGGTGACAATGTACTGCTGCGGAGTGACGGTATACGATGACTGCCACTTAGGTCATGCTCGTTCTTACATTGGCTGGGATGTGGTGCGGCGATATTTACAGTGGCGAGGCTATTCTGTGCGCTATGTTCAGAACTTTACGGATATCGACGATAAGATTCTGAACCGCGCGAAAGCGGAGAAGCTTGCAATGAAAGACGTAGCAGATCGCTATATTGCTGCCTATTTTCGAGACATTCGACCGTTAAACATTCTCGATGCAGATGAGTATCCTCGTGTTACCGACCATATTCCAGAGATTCATCAACTGATTCAAGCATTAGAAGCCAAAGGATATGTTTACGCGATCGAGGGTGATGTCTATTATGACGTGCGGCAGTTTGCAGACTACGGCAAACTGTCTGGACGATCGCTCAACCAAATGCAAGCAGGCGCAAGTAGACGAGTTGACCCTAACGATCCGGAGCGAAAAAAGCGTTATCCGGCGGACTTCGCTCTGTGGAAAGCAGCAAAATCTGATGAATCTGCTTGGGATTCTCCTTGGGGAAAAGGACGACCTGGATGGCATATTGAATGCTCTGCGATGATTCGGGCGCGGTTAGGAGGCACGATCGATATTCATGGTGGTGGTGGCGATTTAATTTTTCCGCACCACGAGAATGAAATTGCTCAATCGGAAGCTCTAACTGACCAGCCATTAGCTCGGTACTGGCTGCATAACGGCATGGTGACAGTAAACGGCGAGAAAATGTCGAAGTCGCTTGGCAATTTCACCACGATTCGAGATTTACTAGACGGCAAATGGTTGGAGTATCCGCGTCCAATTGATCCGATGGCGATTCGATTGTTTGTGCTACAAGCGCATTATCGTAAGCCGCTCGATTTTACGCCAAACGCGATCGAGGCTGCCGAGAAGGGTTGGCAAACACTCAAAGAAGCATTATCTCTCGATCTTCAGTTGCTTAATCTATCCCCTCAGATTCTCAGTCAGCCTGATTCAGCATCAGTAGAGCAATTTCAAACAGCATTGGACGATGATCTCAACACAGCAACAGCCCTAGCGATGCTGTTTGAGTTGGCAAAGTTACTGAAGCGAGAGTTCTACTTGCGTTACTACTGTGAATCGCATAAACTATCCGACATTCAATTGGTTCAGCGATCTCAAGCCTTAATTCAACTGGCTCAAGTATTAGGTCTGGAAATTCAACAATCTCCAGCTAAATTCGCGATTGATGCAGATTGGATTGAAGCACGCCTTCAGCAGCGGCAACAAGCGCGTCAGGCTAGACAGTATGCAGAGAGCGATCGTATTCGGGATGAATTGCAATCAATGGGAATTACTATAATCGATCAACCTGGCGGACTGACTCGCTGGCATCAAACTTGATCTGGCTGCATCGTAGAGTCAGAGGATGCTTTAAAAGACAATCGAGGGGATAAAAAAGCTCTCCGGCGATAAGCTGTAAATACACAAAAAACACAGCAGCAAGAGAGCCATCGCGAACTTGGTTGAAGAGTGGGGAGTGGGGAGCTAATTGATTGAGAATGCTATAACTTCTTGAATTGTGATTGAACTAACTGACCTTGGTTGCAGTGCCCTTGTACAAATATGCGGCAACTTTCGGGGCATTTTCTAAATACAATTCTTGTACTCTAACTTGCTCAAACTGATGTTCAACTAACTCTCGAATATTCCGATTGAAGTGACATCCTCCTGCAATTTTCTTCTGAATCGGTGTGAGTCGATTTTGCCAAACTTGCACATTCGGTTCACAACTCAAGCCATGTTCAACAAAAAAGAATTTTCCTCCTGGCTTCAGGACTCGATATATCTCTGCAAGCGCTTGAGCTACATTAGGAATGCTACAGAGCGTAAAAGTACTCACGACACTATCAAAAGAACAATCCGCCATTGGCAAGTTTTCACCACTGAGAACATGGTGTTCTACGGTAATGGGAGAAGCTGCAATCCGTTTTTGAGCGATCGTATGCACGCCAGAATTTGAGTCAACTGTTACGATTTTACGAACACTCTCGGGATAGTGAGGCAAGTTCAAACCCGTTCCAAATCCAATTTCTAAGATGTCTCCTGTCACACCTGCCAAAATTGCTCGGCGATGCTTTTCTATCGCAGATGCAGAGCAAGATAAATCGATGAGATAAGGCAGAATTCGTTGTTCATAAAAACTCATATAGCCGTCCTAAATTAGTTGAGGAGTGGGGAGTGGGGGAACTTACTAGCTCTCTACTCCCTACTCTTTTTTTAGCATTTACAACTCAATCAGGATTACTACAGTGATGTTACATGCTCGATCGACGAATCAATCAAGGCACATAAACGGGCATCGGCTCAATCCCTAACTCGGCTCGCCATTCTGCAACAGGTTTCTCCCAATGATCTTCCCATTTCTGTGCCAATAGTGGTTTCGCCTTTGCACCCATGCGATAGCCTGATGCGACTCGATCGAGCAATCGATCCAACTGTTCTGGTTGATTGAGCAATGTACTCACAAAAGCTGCCGCGATTAAAATTCCAGCGAGTGGACGACGAGTTTGTGCCAATTCAAACGCTTTTAACCCAATTTCGCCAGCTACATCCACACTCATCCCGGTGACCACATGCCAGATGTCATGGGTCTGCCGCAGTCGAAACAATAAGCAAGACGCATCATCCACAACGTCCATTTTGCGGTAGAATCCTGGATCAAATCCCGAGGATGAAATGTACTGTGCAAACGCATAGCCTAAAGAGTTTGGCGGATACGTCATCAGCTTGACTAACTCTGGCTCAGATGGCGAGTAACGCTCTTTAGCAAAAGCTGCAATTTCAGGGCGACTCAGCATGTAATTTAAAGAGGCTGCCATCGTTTGAGGATGCGATCGCAAGAGCGAATCCTCAATGTCATAAATCGAGTCTGTCTGTGTTGGATCGCGCAACACATTCACAACCGACTTTAAGGTATTTAAGTAATTTAAGTTTAAACGGCGTAATTCTTTGAAATGCATAACGCTCCTGATCAAAGGTCATGCCCACCATAATCGATGGCTTCTCAAACGTCCTCGATTATTTAGCTTTCTTTTTACCTTTTTTCGCTTTCTCATCCAATGCCCCTTCGATTTTGGCATTGAATCCATACACCTGCCGCGAGCCAACTAAAGGCACGAGCGTCACTTCGCGATCGTCTCCCGGTTCAAATCGTACGGCTGTCCCTGCCGGAATATCTAACCGCATTCCACGGGCGCGATCGCGATCAAATTCCAAAGCTGCATTCACTTCAAAAAAGTGAAAATGAGAGCCAACTTGAATCGGTCGATCACCTTGATTTGCAACCTGTATTGTGACCGTTTCGCGTCCTGCATTCAGTTCGATCTCGCCTTCTTCAATCAACATTTCACCGGGAATCATCGCTTGCTCCTATCGAATCGGATGATGAACTGTAACTAATTTTGTACCATCTGGAAAAGTTGCTTCGACTTGCACTTCATGAATCATCTCTGCCACACCTTCCATCACCTCATCTTGGGTGAGAAGCGTTGTGCCATAGTTCATCAATTCGGCAACCGTTTGTCCATCTCTTGCGCCTTCCAAAATTGCCGCAGAAATCAACGCCACTGCTTCAGGATAGTTCAATTTCAAGCCTCTCGCCTTACGACGCTCGGCAACCAAAGCAGCCGTGAAAATCAAAAGCTTATCTTTTTCTTGCGGTGTGAGTTGCATCGTTTCTTTCTGTCAATTAAGCCAAACAAAGACAGTTTATCAATCGAATTGCTTTGACCAAATTCTGTAATCTTGTCTAAAGGAAGTTCAGCGCATTTCCAGCTGCCAAACTCTGGGAATACAGGCTGGACGCTGAAAATAAGACACCCGAATCAACTGCCAAACCGCCAGAAACCATCGGCGGGCTTCGCTGCTGGAATGTCCTCGATATCGGCACAGTAGCCCGATCGATAATCGCGTCACCCCGATCTCACCGGATGATCCCGCCCAGAGTTCTCTCGCTTTCTCGACTAATTCTGGTGTGACCACTTGCCCGACCCAAGCAAAACTTCCCACCACAGGACAACCCGCTAAGCCATGCGGACTCGCAAAATTTTCTTCGCTGCCAGGCATCCATTGACGATCGATCCAAATCGGCTTGCCCGCTTGCCAAACTTCAGTTCGCGATCGCCAATTGCCTTCAACAAATTTCTCACCCCGAGCACTGCGCCCAAATCGGGTAATCTCCCAGCCGAGCCAGTTTGCTCCCTGAGCTAAATTGATCTGCATCGTTTGCCGATAGATCGCTTGGTTAAATACGATCGAGTCAAGCGGCAACCATTCTAAGCACGCGCCTTCGGCAACATCAACCCGAATGACCTGATGAGCCTCGCGCCCATTGGTGCGGTAAATCTTACTGGCTGCCGGAGTTGTGATCAGTGCTTGACTACCTGATGCAAGGTGGAAGTCAAAGGTTAAACGATCTCCCCCGACGATGCCGCCTGCTGTGTGCATAATCACGCTATGACAAACCTCGTCGCCTTCTGGATAAAAAGGGCGCTGCACTTTTAGGGGAGCTTGCCCCTGGTTCCGAATCAGTTGAGTTTTCCCCTGGCGATATTCAAATCCCAATTGCAGGATGCCATGCCAATCGGTCGGGTTTAAATCAGGTTCAACGAGACGAGGATAATTCACGGAATAGAGCAGCTATTAAGGAGTTCATCCTTAGCTTTTCGTAAAATCGCCTCTTGTCTACAAATTCACCGAGTATTTTTACATTTGCCCCAAGAGTATGCGGTTTGGCACAGATGAATCTCTATCTCTTTTCAGATTCGATCGTTAGTGTAAAAATAAGCTGTCAACTTGTTACAAAAGGTAAAGTGAGGAGAAAAGCTTGTGCAATGGAATGTCTCTCAGTTAGCGCTACTGGCTCTCGGATCAAGTGCGATGATCGCAACGGTCGCTCAAGCCAATCCAACCAGTAACTTCACGGTCGTCGTGGGTGGCGTGCAAAATCAGCAGGGTAGAGTCTGTGTCAGCCTATTTGCCAATAGTCAGGGATTTCCGGATCGAGGAGATCGAGCTGTGCGAGCGCAATGTGTTGGGGTTGGAAAAGGACAGACTGCTGTGACCTTCCAGAATTTGCCGTTAGGAAATTATGGGGTCGCAGTGTTTCACGATCGCAATAGTAACGGAAAGCTCGATCGCAATTTTCTCGGCATTCCCAAAGAAGGATTTGGCTTCTCACGCAATCCAACGATTCGCACAGGTGCGCCGAAGTTTAGTGAAGTTGCTGTTTTTGTCGCAGGCACAAACAATACGGCGCAGGTGCAATTGCAGTATTTGCTAGGCGGCTAACCTTTAGAAGCGATGGATTGAGCAGGCATCTGTGTCAGCGTTAGCTTTTTGGTTTGCCGGAAGTGTTTGGGCAAGAAGTAACGCCAGTTGCCTGCTTTGGTTAAATAGCGTAGGACAACTCCCATGCATTGAACTCGTTCTGCCGGAGTCAGGTCTGCCTGAAAAACCGCTTGCATAAATCCGACTGAACCACGTTCCCAGATCGAACGTTTCCGATTGCCGCTGTGCCATTGTTGCCGCTCTTTTGCTGATTGCATACACGTCGATTGCTTGAGATGAAACCGCCGAAAGAACAGCATTTCGGGAACGTGAACGAGCCGACCTTGTAGGCTCAGTTCTGCCAAGATGACGCGATCGCTGCCATAATTACTGCGCCGTAAATTCAGTTTTTTCAGCGCGCTCGAACGGATCAGACCAAAGATTTCATAAGACCAGAATGTTTTTAATACGATCGCCTCAAACCGTTCAGCCACTTCCCATGCATCGATCGGGCGAGGACTATCCGCTTTCGGAGGTTGCTCGTTGCCTGCCCAATCGATGCGTCCTGCTTCAGAAGTGCAGAGAACGACTGAGAGGTCACGGTCTAGAACTTCGATGCAGCGTTCTAAAAAGGTGGGTTTACAGAGGTCATCATGTGCTGCCCATTTGAAGTATTTGCCGCGAGAGAGTTGAAAGACGCGATCGAAGTTTTCTGCGGCTCCAATGTTGTGATCGTTACGGTAGTAGCGAATTCGAGCATCTTTTGCCGCGTAGGTTTGGCAAATTTCTGCGGTGCGATCGCTCGAAGCGTTATCGCAGAGAACGATCTCAAAATTAGTATAAGTTTGTGCTAAGAGAGACTCTAAAGCTGCTTCTAAATAGTCTTCACCATTAAAAACAGGCAGCCCGATCGAAACGGTGGGTAGATTACTGTCCATATTGCTGGATTGTCAAAGAATTAAGTCTTAAATGCTGAGGCGATCGGTCAACGATACGGTGCTGACTCTATTGGAGGGTTGACTTAATTCTCTCGATTTTCCAAGCAATTTAGGTGAATTTACAGAGAACTTTGTGTAAACTCTGCTTGAATTATAGAAGCAAGCTAAATTAATGCACCCCCACAAGAACTTCCCGAGCCGGCAGTGCAACCAAAACAATGCCGATCTGTGATTACAGTCCGGTTTCTTAACCGGGCTAGATCAAACGATCGAATATGATTCGTCTCGCACTTGAGATCGAGCATCTGATTAAAATCGCAATCATAGAGATACCCGTCCCAGGAGATTGAGAGCGTGTTGCGACACATTAACCCATCGACGGTAGCTGGATTAAATGAATTGACCAATAACTCCATGTAGCCTTGAAGATTACCAGATGATTCTAACCATTCCAGAAATCGAGAAATCGGCATGTTGTTGAGTGTAATTAAGCGATCGAAGCTGACACCCTGATATTTCTTCAATCCAGCTTTCCATTCTTGTTCCAGTTTTGTTTGTCCACTGGCGAGAAAAGCTCCAACCGGATTGCTCATTAAAGTCAGTTGGCGATTTGGATCACCTGTTCCATATCCGACTGCATTTAATCGTTTCAGTGCCTCGATCGATTTTTCAAATGTGCCATCACCGCGTTGTGCATCGGTATTGCGTTGCCGATAGTGCGGCAGAGAACAGACGATTTCGACTCCTCGTTCTGCGAACCATTCGGGTAAGTCTTGCAGCGTTGGGAGCAGGAGAACAGTGAGATTACAGCGATCGATCACATGTTTTCCACGGGCGACACATTGATCAACGAGATAGCGAAAGTTTGGATTCAGTTCAGGTGCGCCACCTGTGAGATCAACAGTGTGAGCAGAGGTTTGATCTAACGCCTGTAAGCAAAGATCGATCGTTTCGCGAGTCATGATCTCTTTGCGATCGGGACTGGCATCGACATGGCAATGGCGACAAGTCATATTACAGAGCTTGCCAACATTGATTTGAAAGATTTCTAGCTCGCTTGGGTGGAGCGATGCTCCTAATCGTTCTGCAAAGTTCGCATTGTTCAGAGGCAGGCTGTTTAAAAGCGTTTGCTGATACTTGGTGGAGGTAAGCGGCGATTGACGGTTCAGTAACGAAGACATAACTCAAGTAGATGGGCGTAATTCAACATTAGTTCGGCACATTCTTTCGCTTCGTTGCTCACCCGCCCCGGAATGAATTCGGGGCTAACGGTGCGAAGTCCGCTCTGGGACTAACAGCCAATGAAAACGGCTTCTTCAGTGGGTTTCAACCCACTTCGCACGGTTAGCCCAAACTTCTAGTTCAGGGCGAGACGCAAACGAGAGCGACGATCTTCCAATTCATTTCACCTCCCGGCTTACATTGCGAGTTTGTTCACTTGATCCAACATTTGCAAACCGTGGATTAATGAAGCTCCGCCTCGAATTGCAGTCGCAACATGAACTGCTTCGGTCATTTGTTCTAGGTCTGCGCCTTGCTGTAAGCATTCTTTGGTGTAGGCATCAATGCAGTAGGGACATTGAACCGTGTGAGCAACTGCGATCGCGATTAACGCTTTTTCCCGCTTCGACAATGCACCTTCTTCAAAAACTGAATTGTAGTAGGCAAAAAACTTTTCTGCGAGTTCTGGATTGCCTTCGCCAATTTTGCCAAAATTTGGTAAGTGTTCAGGATTGTAATAGGTCTGCATTGCAACTCTCGGAAACGGATGAGCTAGGTGATAGACAACTTTTCTGTGCCAAGCGTAGGTTTTCACCCCTCGAACTTGGAGTTGCACATCACGTTGAGTGTTCTCATCATAATCAGAATAATCAGAGATTTGCAGGTTTGCATGTTATTGCATTCGATCGATGGTTCGATATTGTATCGCTTCTGCAACATGCTGGGTTTGTAGCTGCTCATCGCCTGCTAAATCTGCGATCGTTCTTGCCACTTTGAGAATGCGATCGCTGGCGCGAACAGATAGGCCTAAGCGTCGAATTGCATTTTCAAGCAGCGATCGCGTTGTCTCATCTAAACTGCACCACTGACGAAGATGCGCGCTTTGCATTTCAGCATTGCAGCGTAGAGAAGTGCCTTTGAAACGAACAGAAGCGCGATCGCGAGCCTGCTGAACTCTAGCGCGAACTGTTGCGGAATCTTCTCCAGTCGGTTGTTGGGTAATTTCTTCTGGCTTGAGACGGTTGACCCCGACTTGTAAATCAATTCTGTCCATCAATGGGCCGGATAACCTTGCCCAATATTGCTCTCTCGCTCTGGGCGAACAAGTACAAGCTTGCACCGTATCTGCATAAAATCCACAAGGACAAGGATTCGTGCTCGCAACTAATGTAAACTGAGCCGGAAATGACACAGATTGACGAGTCCGAGAAATCGTGACATTGCCATCTTCAAGTGGCTGTCGTAGAAACTCTAAAACGTCTCGTCGAAATTCTGTCAATTCGTCCAAGAAGAGAATGCCTCTATGAGCTAATGAAATTTCGCCCGGACGAGGAAAGCTCCCCCCACCGACTAAAGCTGTCCCTGAAGCTGAATGATGCGGACTCCGAAACGGTCGAACTCCGATTAAGGCTCCTTTATCTTTCAGCAAGCCTGCAACAGAGTGAATTTGTGTGACTTCTAAAGCTTCTTGAAATTGCAAAGGCGGCATAATTCCAGGAAGTCTACGAGCCAGCATGGTTTTGCCACTGCCAGGCGGTCCGACAAAAATTAAGTTATGTCCGCCCGCAGCAGCAATTTCTAAGGCACGACGAGCATGAGCTTGCCCTTTGACATCGCCGAGATCTGGAGCCGAGATCTGCCCCTGTGTCAGTTCCAATTCGCCGTCGATGCAAGCTGGAATATAGCCGTTTGGATCATTGAGGAATGCGCCAACTTCAGAGAGATGCTTGAAACCATATACATTCAAATTTTGAACGACCGCAGCTTCGCGAACGTTATCCGCCGGAATAATCAAGTTCTTAATTCCAAGCTGTTGAGCCGCAGCTGCGATCGCCAAAACTCCTGCGACGGGTCTCAGACTTCCATCTAAAAGTACTTCTCCTAAGAACAATGAATCTTCGAGCAAGTCAAGCTTAATCTGTTGAGTCGCGGCTAAGATTCCAATGCTGATGGGAAGATCAAAACTAGGACCTTCTTTCCTGAGGTCGGCGGGCGATAAGTTGATGACGATGCGACGCATGGGGAAGGTAAATCCGGCGTTTTTGAGAGCGGTTCTCACGCGTTCTTTTGATTCTTGCACCGCCGCGTCCGGAAGACCGACGACTACAATTGCAGGCAATCCTCCAGCTACATCAACTTCGACTCCAACCTTGACTGCATCAATGCCAATCAGTGATGCACTCCAAACTCTTGACAGCATGAACTTTTCCCGCAACTGTTGATCTTCAACATGCCCAAATGCCGAAGAGGATAACGGGGAAAGAAGGGTTAAGGCAGTAATGAGGTCGGTAAGCCGATCGCTTCAATCAAATTCGTCCAAGCCTGCTTCACCATCGGATGATGAGGCTGTTGTTGGTGGAGCATTGCCCATTCTGAGAAAGCGTCGTACCAGAAGCCCTTTCTTGCATACAGTTCGATGCGCTCAATGGGCAGAAGCCGGGAAATATCCTCAGACAGAGTGCGATGTTGAATCCAGCCCCCGATGATTTGATCTTCAGTGCGATCGTCGATATTACAAATCACCGCGACTGTCCAATAGTAGTTTTTTCCTTGAACAAGCTTAGGCGCATCGCTCGGGAATGCTACACGAATTAAACCGGATTGATTGTGAATCGAGAGCGTCGTTTGATAAAGTCCGCGCTTTTTTTCATCGAAGAGGCTAAACTCAAGCGCGTGCGCTTCGTTGCGAGGAATATAAACGAAAAGCGTTGGCTGATCTGAACGAGTCAATCCGATTGTTTTACTAGGATTCAGGACCATCAGCCTTTGAGAGACTTTCGGGATGGATTTGAGGCAGGTTTGGGTTGGACGAGTTCCACCGCTTGTGGTTGCAGTAGGGGCAGGCGAACCTTCGGGTGGCTCGATTTGGGCGCGGAGTGGAGCTGCTAGTGAAATCAACAGACTTGCTAGTGGAATCGACAGATTTATAGCCAGAAAAAAAGTAGACTTGTTCATTGCATTCAATGCCGGGAGCTTATAGCAGACAATCTTTTTTACTACAGTTTTTTACTTGGTCGAGAAGGTACTAGACATTCATTACCGAATCTTTATATCCATCTTCCTACTAAAACAAAAGATGCCCAGTAGTAAGGATGACGAAACTCCGCTCTCTGTAGGAGTTTCAGTTGGGCTTGACGAACAGCTTCTGCTTTAGAGGGCTTCTCAGTGCTGAGGAAAGATTTATAGAATTCAATCATAAACGATGTCGTTGATGTATCGTTTACTGTCCATAAGCTTGCAAGGGTGCTGCTAGCGCCAGAACGAACTGCGACACCCGCAAGACCGATCGCAGAACGACGATCACCTTGAGCCGTTTGGCAGGCACTTAAAATGAGTAAATCAATAGATGTGGATTGTTCTAGCTCGCGATTGTTCAAGATAGTTCTCAGTTCTTCTAAGTTAATGCGACCATCCCAAGTTAAGAGAAAAGTATCGTCTGGATTGGAGCTAAATTGCCCATGAGTGGCAAGATGTACGATCGAGAAAGGAGAGTCTTCTGTGGTTGTCTTAAACGATCGAGTAGTAAAGGTTTCATTGAGTAGAACCTTTGAGGGTAGCATTGAGCGAATTTGCTCAACTTCTTGCTGAACGCCTGGCAGTGGATCTTCATCTTGCACAGGTTTGCTTAATCCTGCGATTAAAGCTTGCGTATTTTTCGGTTCTGGACTTGCAAAAAGCTGCAAACTTGGGGTCACTGCAATTCGATAGTCTTCGATGAGATAGCGTTGTCCGTTATGCAGGGCTGCCATCGGAATATTGCGGAGCGAGCCATCAAGTACAAACGCGATCGTTTTAATTTGAGCCTTCTCTAAGTCCGCCTGCGTAGGTTGAATGAGCCACGAATATAAGGTTTGAGCCAGTGGAAGCCGCTCTTGATCAAAAGATGTCGGACGCAGAGATTGCCGCATTTTGAAGATAATATCTTCGATTTCGGATTGCGATCGCATGGTGGCAAAGTGCTTCAGAGGTTGATTCGGGAGCGAAATAATAACTTCTAGTCGATTCGGAAGAATGATTGGATAGATGACGGCAGCCGTTGAATCAATCGATTCGATCGGCTGTGTTGAGGCATTTAAGCAAGCCTCTCGGAAGAAATTGTTAAGTTCTGCTAATTGTAAGGATTCAATGGCTTGACGAGCTTTTCTCAGGTTCTCGGGAGGCGTTTGCTCGACGAGAAGCAGATCGACGAATTCGCGGTAGACGGGTTCGATTTGTTCGCGAAATGAGAATTGAATCGATTGATCAATGGCGGCAATGTCTCGACGTAGAGTTTTGAGCGAATCGATTGCATCTGCATAAGCAATCTCAGCAGGTTGGACTTTGCCCTGTGCTTTGAGAATTCTGCCGAGTTGCCACTGCCATTGGTACGCAATTTCTGGAATGTTTAACTGTTTTGCTAATCTTAAAGCTTGCTCAGTCAGTTGAGCGGCTTCTGACCATTGTTTCGATTGTTCATATAAGTGTGCTAAAGTTCCGAGCGCATAAGATTCAACTCGTTTGTTTTTAAGCTGTCTGGCATCTTGAATGGTCGCAGCTAGTAGCTGTGCTGAATTCAGTGTTTCTGATGCGATCGAGGCAAGCTCAATCTTTTCATAGAGGGTTTGCTGAGTGGCAGGGAGAGCTGTAAGTTGAGTTTGCAATGTTTTGATGATAGTTGCGGCTTCAGTTGCGCGATCGAGCTTTTGGAGAACTCTAACTTGTTGAAGTTGTGCTGCATGTTGTAAGTCACCTTCGTAAGTAGTAGCTTGCTGCAGTAAGTTCAGTGCAGGTTCAAATTGTTGTTGTGCGATCGCAGTATTGCCCAATTGTAAAAGCGCTGCTTGAATGTCAGAATTTGCCTGAACCTTCTGAGCAATCTCTAAACTTTTCTTTAAAGCTTGTTGAGAGCCTGCAAAGTCTCCGATCAGTCGTAGATTCTTGCCAAATGTTAGAAATTGATTGGCTTTTAGGGTGGAATCAGGTTGCTGAGTGGACATTAAGCGTTCTAAAAGCTGTTGAGCACGACGGTAGAATCCTAAAGCTTCAAGTGCTTTAGCCTGATTGAGTTGAGAACCGAGAATTCCGGTCTGATCTTTGCGATCGCGATAAGCTTGTTCCGCTTTTTGCCAGCTTTCCAAGGCGAGTTCAGGTTGTCCCTGCTCAAATTGTTGTCGTCCTGTTTCATTCAAAGATTGAGCTGTCGCGAGTTGTGCGAATCCTGGATATTGCAACATCAGTGCTAGAAAACAACTCAGGCACAGAATTAAAACATACTGTTTTTTCACTTCGATTCTCCTGCCGAGCAGTCTATCGTTGTTTGAGGATAAGGAGCAGCAGCAACCAGTGCGATCGTGCCATCGGATTGTCGAATCCATTGAGTTGCTTCGACGATCGCAGATTGTTCGCTCCCATGTTCAATAGCCTTGCCATCTCGTTCATCTCGCCAGATGGGAGTCGATTGCACAACTTCACTGATCGAAGGCTCTAATCCTCCTCGTTCTGTCATTACAAACTGACTGGTTTTGGCAAATCTTGCACAAGTTTGAGCAATCCGGGCAGAATTCTCCATCACGGTAACAGGGAGTTCAGCCGTCACGTTTGGCTCAGTTCCAAAAGTCGTTAAGGTGACTGTTCCATCAAGACCCTTGATCTCAGAACTTGCCGTAATCTCACTTTTTGAGGTCAGCGATCGACTTTGCTGGAAGCCAAAGATTCCTTGAGCTGTAATGTTGATTGCTCCGCCTTGCCGTTTAGCATTTGCAGTGATGTCGCTATTTTCTTTGGGAATCGCTGCCAAAACACCTGTCTTGATATCGATGTTGCCGCCATCCGAATTGTCTGCCCTAGTTGTAATTTGGCTACCATTTCTCAGCAGAATCAACTGAGATCGCAGATCAATATTGCCTTTTCCTCCAGAATTCGTGGTCGCAGTAATTCCGGCATTCTCTAATCGAATGACATTCGCATTCACCTGAATCGTTCCGGCATTGCCACTGCCAATACTGTCAACATTAATTCGTCCGTTATTCTGAATCGATAGTTGTGAAGTGGAGAGTCTCACATCTCCTGCTGCGCCCGTTGCCGTCGGCAATTGGGAGATAGTGAGAAAAGATGACTTGCCGGAGTACGTCCCAATTCCAAAGGAATCACTCGGTTGCCCAACAATATTGATGGAATCTAAAGCATTGACCGTAATTGTGCCGCCTTGTCCCGATGCAAATGTAGAAGCCACGACGAAACTCTGACCCAGGCTCACGAAGCGCCGAGTATTGAGATGAATATTGCCTGCGTTCGCACTGCCAAATGTATTAGTCGCGATTAGACTGGCAGAGTCTCGGTTTAATCCAATGCCGTCTAGCCGAATCTCTTCGGAAGCATTGAGGGTAAGATTTCCGCTCGTTCCAGAACTGACAAAAATGCGATCGACCACGGCTGATCCACTTGAAGTTGAAATCGTGCCACCGTTTTCAATCTGAATGCGTCGAGCATTGATCTCTAAATTTCCGGCATTGCCCTTGTCAGAAATTGTCGTGGTGGCAATGTACGATGGCAAAAAACCATCTCTGACTCCCCCATTAACGATTACGTCATCCGTTGCATGAATCGTAATCCTTCCACTATCTCCGTCACCCAGCGTAATTGCGGTAATAACCCCGGTACGATTTAAGCGCAAACTGCCTGTCTGAATTGAGAGATCTCCGGCTTTGCCGCGATCGATTGCCGTTGTGCCAATTCCAGAGCTAGTCACATCAATGCTCTCAGCCACCCGCATTGTTAAATCTCCGCCTGCGCCTGCTCCCTGAGTCGGATTGCCAAGCACTGCCCCATTTTCTAATCTGACCTGTCGCGCTTCCAGAGTGAGATTGCCTGCGTTTCCCTGACCAAAGGTTCCCGCTAAGATCGCACTTTCTAAGTTGTTCGGTTGCACAGTGCGATCGAAAGGAACCTTGAGATAGTTCCGATCAAAAGCTTCATAGCCTGCTCCGGTGAGTGTGATAGTATCTTTCGCCTGCACTGTAATATCTCCTCCAGTACCAGTGCCGACCGTAAAGGCTCGAACTACAGCCCGATCTTGAAGTCTAAATTGATGGGCTTGAATCTCAATGTCTCGACCGTCGATCGCGCCAACCGTATCCGAGAAAATTCTCGCTTGATCGCGTACGATTACATCCCCGCCCCGAATCTGAACGGCTCCTCCTCGCAATCCACCTACATTCACTGCGGATGTTCCTGACAGTTCAATCTTGCCAAGTGACATGAGACTACTTTCTCCCAGGCTCAAATCGGGTGCGATGCAAACCGTCCCAGGAGCGATCGCGCTCATCAGAAAAATATTGCCGCCAAGGCTGGTGTAGCTCCCCTGATCGAACCGAATGTCTCCGCCTGCGAATCCAAGCATTCGCAAGGGTGGAAGAGCTAGCCTGGCTTGATTGATAATGCTCCCTGGACGAGTGCCAAACTGTAAGCCGATGGGCGTACTCATCCTGAGTAAAGGTGGAGCTTGCGGAGTTCTCGCACTAAATTCGCCGCCATTGGAGAATGTCCAACTGTCAGCCGTACTGGCAATGAATGACCCATTGATATCGAGTCGAGCATCTTGCCCGAAGGTGATGCCATTCGGATTGAGAAAGAAAAGATTCGCCTGACCTTGAATTGAAAGTAAGCCGTTAATTTGCGATCGTTCAGTTCCCGTCACGCGAGTCACAATGTTCTGAATTCCGGCATTGGGTAAAAATTGAGCGACTCCCCCTGTCGGAATTGAAAACGTTTGAAAACTGTGAAAAAGCGTTGCTCCTGAAGCAGTCCCGCCTGTGATGGTCTCTTGATTGACGATCGAAGACTGGGGCAGTGTCGCATCTGGAATAATTTGAGCCTGTAACTTTTGAGCCGTTGCAAGCCCGTAAGTCAATACGCCACATAAGACGAGAGAACACGGTATCTTTTTCATGGAGCCGAATCAGCACGAGCAGGAATCAAACAGGGATTCAGAATTGGGCGATTTGCCGATTCTGAGACTAACATAATCTCTCCATCGGCTCGCTTCACCCATCCGGATGCTTCTGTAATTTCAGGGGCAGATTCTTGAAGTATTTTGTGCGATCGCTCACCTCGGACGTCTATCCATACTGGAGTTGATTGCACCGCTTCATTCACATTGGGTTCTAAGCCACTTCGCTGTGTGACGACAAACTGACTGGTGGTTGCGACCTTTGCACAAGTTGGAGCAATTTGAGTCGAACGATCGACCATGCCATTCGGCAAATTACTTCTAATCGTAGGTTCCTGTGCAAAAGTTGTGAGCTTGACTGTGCCATCTAGCCCAAGTCCAGAACTCGCATTGACATCACTGAAATCAGAGGCACTTCCTAGCTGAAAACCAAAAATGCCTTGAGTCTTGATATTGATATTGCCGCCCCGACCTGCCTGTGCGTCTGCTGTAATGTCACTATTTTCTAATGGAATTGCCAACAGAATTTTGGTTTGAAGATCAATGTTGCCACCATCCGAATCTCCTGCATCGGTTTGAATCTTGCTGCCGTTTCTCAGCACAATATTTTGTGCCTGAATTCCGATATTGCCTTTGCTGCCTGCGCGAGTTGTGGCGCTGATTCGACTGTTGTTGAGTTCGATCGTATCTGCCTGCACATCAATTGATCCAGTTGCCCCTTTTCCAAAACTTGAGACACTAATTTGTCCAAGATTGCTCAGTGAGAGTTTGGACGTGCGAAGTCTAATATTTCCAGCCGAATTGGTGTTCGTGAACGGCTCACCTCCTTCAGCATTCGTATTAATTCCAATCACACGATTGAGATTTCCCACAATTTGGATGGATTCAGAGGCATTAATCGTAATGTTTCCGCCTTTGCCGAAAGTCAAACTCGAAGCCTCGATCAAGCTTTGATCGAAAATCAGGAGCCGACGAGTGTTGATATAAATGTCTCCTGCTTGGGCTGTCCCAAATGTCAGCGTCGAGATTGAACTATTCGGACTTTGAGGTAGACCGACTCCTGATAAGCGAATTTCATCCGATGCATTGAGAATGACGTTCCCCCCTTTTCCAGAACTGACCAAAACGCTGCCTCCGAGATTCACGCCACTTTCGCTGACGATCGAGGCTCCATTCTCAATGTGGATTTGCCGAGCATTGATCGTTAAGTTGCCTGCGTTCCCTGTTCCTGCCAGAGTAGACGTGACAATATTGGATGCGACGACCCCTTGAGGAAATGCGCCACTGACCTTGACTGTATCGGCAGTAATCGTTAGATTTCCGCTATTTCCTGACCCGATCGTCCCGGACGTAATAATTCCCGTGTTACTTACGTTCAAGCGTCTGGTTTGAATCTGGACATCTCCAGATTTTCCATCTCCACTGGCGAGCGTTCCAAGTGAAGAACTGATGACCTCGATCGTATCTGCTCCTCGAACTGATAAATTTCCTCCTGCGCCTGATGCTTGTGTGAGATCGACGATTGCAGATCCTTCTTTCAGGCTGAGTTGTGGAGTTGAGATCGTCAGATTGCCCCCTCGCGCAGATCCGGCGGTTCCTGTCAAAATTGCACTCTCTACAGTACGCGGATCGAGATTGCCAAACAGGTAATTTCCTAAAAGGTTCTGCTCAAAAGCTGGATAGCCCATGCCAGTAAGTGCGATCGCATCTTTGGCTCGAATCGATAAATTCCCCCCACTTCCAGAGCCAACCGTAAAGGCTCGAACGAAAGCACGATCTTGCAGGCTAAATTGATTGGACTGAATCTCAATGTCTCGACCGTCGATCGCACCGATCGTATCCGAGAAAATCGTAGCTTGGTCGCGCAATGTTACTTGATTACCTCGAATCTGAACCGCTCCACCCCCTAAACCGCTGGCATCGATCGCACTCGCTCCTGATAGCTCAATATTGCCAAACTGTTCGATGTTCGTTTCTCCAAGCCCCGTTGTCAGCAGTTGCAGCGTGCCTGATTGCATCGCACTGACTAAGAAAATCGTGCCACTCGGACTGTTTAAGCTCGCATTGTCGAGCCGAATCTCTCCGCCTGCGAATCCGAGTATTTTTCCAGGAGGAAGCGAGAGGTTAGCTTGATGGACAATGTTTCCTGGACGAGCGCCAAACTGTAAGCCGATAGGCGTGCTAATCGTGAGAAGTGGGGGAGCCTGAGGGTTTCTGGCACTGTATTCGCTGCCATTGGAGAAAGTCCAGCTATCGGCGGTACTGGCAATCAGAGAGCCATTGATTGCCAAGCGAGCATTCTGCCCGAAGGTGATGCCATTGGGATTGAGAAAGAAGAGATTAGCGGTGCCATTGACTGAGAGCGTGCCATCAATGAGCGATCGCTGATTGCCTGTGACGCGCAAAATAATGTTTTGAACTTGAGCATCGGGGAGAAACTGAGCTTGGCTATCTGTTGGAATTGAGAACTCTTTAAAGCTGTGAAAGAGGGCTGTTCCAGAGCGTGTTCCACCTTGAATCGTATTGTTGTTCACGATCGAAGGTTGAGACAGTGTTGCATCAGGAACAATCTGAGCGAGTAATGTTTGAGAGCCTGAAAGTAAGGGTAGAAATGAACAGAATGAGACTGGAAAGCCGAGTATCTTTTTCATGAGCCATGAGCAGCACGAGATGGCAAGAGACAGGATGCTAGAATCTGACGATGAGTAGATTCAGAAACTAACATGATCTCTCCATCGGCTCGCTTCACCCATCCGGTTGCTTCTATCATTTCTGGCATAGATTTTTGTAAGCTAAGTGAGTGAGTGCTCGCTCTTTCATCCATCCAAATCGGAGTTGATTGCACAACTTCACTCACAGGCGGTTCTAATCCTCCTCTGGCTGTAATCACAAACTGACCTGTTTTAGCTAAGCGAGTGCAGGTCTGGGAGATCTGATCTGAAGAGATAATCTGAGTCCCTGGAAGATCAGTGCTTACGTTGGGTTCTGTGCCAAATGTCGTCAGTGTTACGGTTCCATCCAACCCAATTCTTGAGCTAGCAGTAATATCGCTGTTAAAGGTCAGAGATCGACTCTGCTGCAAGCCAAAGATGCCTTGAGCCGCAATGTTGATATTCCCACCACGACCGCCTTGCGCAGTTGCAGTAATGTTACTATCTTCGGTTGGCACTGCGAGTAAAAGTCCAGTATTAATGGTGATATTGCCGCCATTAGAGAGATTTGCATCGGTTTGAATGTTACTTCCGCGACGTAAGAGAATGAGTTGCGATCGCAGATTCACGTTTCCTCCTCCCGCAGTCCCAGTTCTGGCATCGATACTTGAGCCATTATTGACGAAGATCCGATCGGCATTAATATTCAGATTGCCAGCTTTGCCAGAACCAATATTTTCTACGGTGACAGTTGCACCATCTCGAATCGATAGTTCTCGCACGTTGAGATTTAAATCCCCAGCATCGGAAGTTGCTTTGGGATTGATGATTGAAGAAAAAGAAAGTTTGCCAGTAGACGCTTGAATTCGACTGGGTAAATCTCCTTTGCGTCCTGACACTTCGATCCGGGTGGCATTAATGGTCAAAGTACCTGCTTGACCAAATCCCAGTGACCCTACCGAAATGTTCGCTCCATCTCGGACTCGCAAAATAGGAGTTTGAATAAAAAGGTTGCCGCTCTGACTACTTGTGCCAGTATCAGTTGAAAGGTAGCTAGAAGTTTGAGTGCCATTTGCTAAGACTTCAGAAATCCCAGATACATCAATTAATTCGGTTGCTGAAATCTCCAAATCTCCAGCTTTTCCACCGGTTGGTGAGATTAAAACTGTACCCGATGCTCCACCGGAACCAGCGCTAATTCCTGCTCCGTCAGAAACTAAGAGCCTGCCCGTCTTAATGCTGATATTGCCTGCTTGTGCTTGATTATCTCCAAAAGCATTTGATCCGATCGCAGTCTGAATCACGCTGCCTTTTGGAGTGTCTGCTAGGGTAATTGTATCTTTCACATTCAGATCAATCTTGCCAGAATTACCTCGACCAAATGTACTCGTCGTAATCGCTGCACCTTCTCGAACGGTTAAGAGATCGGCTTGAATATTAATATTGCCTGCTGCTCCTGTACTGCCTCGAAATGCTGAGGTTACGACTGATCCACTTGCAATACTGACATCTTTTGCCTGTAAATTGACTGCTCCAACTTGTCCGGCTTGTAGCGTGGTTCCACCAATTCCAATGCCATTCTCAAACTGAATTTGATTTGCAGCAATTGAAATATTTCCTGCTTGACCTTGACCAAAAGTACTGTTTGTAATGGCGATTGTTGGACTATTCAGATCTAGCACTCCAGTCTGAATGAGACTCGCTACGTCTCTTTGATAAAGTGCAGAATCAATTCCTCGTAGTCTAAAAGACTCAGTTGCAGAAATATCAATATTGCCACCTTTTCCCGATCCAGTTGTGATAGCTGCGATTTGTGCGCCATCTTGGAGTCGGAACTGATTGGATCGGATCGAAATTCCTTGCCCATTTTGATCGCCAACCGTAAGAGAGACAATTCGAGCATTACTCAGGACGACGTTGCCTGCATCAATTTCAATGCGTCCCCCACCCAGCCCACTGGCATCAAGTTGTGCTTGATGCGAAATTTCAAGATTTCCCAGTCGTAAGTTACTCGGTTCAGACAAACTCACGTATTCGGGACGGTCTACAGTCTTTAGCGAAATTTTTCCAGAATTTGCGATGAGACTCCCCCCATTCACCAGCACATCTCCACCCAGTAAAGCTAAAGTTTGCCCTGGTGGCACGAGCAATTGCGAACCCGTTTGCTCAATGCTAGCTGGACGAGTCCCAAACTGTAAGCCAATGGGAGCACTAATCGTGAGGAGTGGAGCTTGAGGCGATTTTGCACTAAATTCACTGCCATCTGAAAATTTCACGCTCTGTGCAGTACTGGCAAAGAATGAACCATTGATGCCAAGTTGAGCATTTTGACCGAAAGTAATGCCATTCGGATTGATTAAGAAAAAGTTGGCTCTCCCGTTAACTGCGAGGATGCCATCAATCAGCGATCGCTGATTGCCTGTGACGCGAGTAATGATGTTGCGAATGTCTGGATCTGGAACGAAGAGAATTGATCCCTTGACAGAAAAATCTTGAAAGCTGTGAAAAAGGTTTGTGCCTGATTTCGTTCCGCCTGTGACTAAGGTATCTGTGACGAGCGAATTTTGCGGCAAGGTACGATCGGGAATAACCTGTGCAAAAGATCGCTGTGCTGTTGAAGCAAAGGCTAACGGATACAAGCCACCTAGCGCAATGACGAGACAAGATCTAGGGGATGCGGAACTTAAACAGGTCAGAAACTCGGATATGAAAAGCATCGGACAGATAAAGGCGACATTTATCACGATCGCACACTAACGAGTTTTTTGCTCGATTAGCGTTGCGATCGTCACCCGTATCTTAGAACGATTTAATCAGGAAAATTAAGGACACTCTAGCGATTCGCGAGTACTGATTCCCGTTTTTGAATTCACACCACTGGCAGTCTTACAAAGTTCGACCACTTGCGGACGATCGAGCACTGCAAAGCTAAAATCTGCGCCCGTGATCTTCGCACCCTTCAATACCGAACCAATCATCATGGCAGAAGTCAGAACAGTATCTGTGAGATCTACACCAGACAGGTCTGTAATGTAAGCAATGCCATCGCTAAAATCTGCTCCACTCCAGTTTGAATTTCTCAAATCTGAACCGCTAAATACCGCACCCCTGAGATCAGCGTTGCTAAAATTACTATTCGGCAATCGCACCGCAGCAAACTCAGCCCGAATTAAATTTTGTCCCGAATAGTCCTTTGTTGTTGCTGCAACATCATCGATCGCGCGAGTTGCATTAGAACTCGCAGCATGAGCCATTCCAGGCATTCCAATCATCACGAGGACGGCAAGACACAGTCCAAAAAACACGCGCAGAGTTTGCATACGATCGCTCAATATCCCAACAGCTTTACATTTCGTAATTCTATCAGGCATTCTCCTCCTTAAGGTTTTCTCTGATTAACTCTGATGGCAGATGGGTAAATTCGAGGCAAATTGATACCTTCTACTCATGGGCTAAAAACTTTTAAGAGGCACTGAATTATGAATCTGATTGCGTGGATTATTTTAGGTCTGATTGCAGGGGCGATCGCGAAAGCAATTTATCCGGGTAGTCAAGGCGGCGGCATTCTCGGAACAATCATCCTAGGCATCATTGGTGCCTTTGTCGGAGGAAGTCTCTATACTTTCCTAACTACGGGCGCGCTGAATTTGACCGCAGCATCCCTCAGTATTGGTGGAATTTTGATTGCAGTCTTAGGCGCAATTGTGGCAATTTTCCTGTGGGGACTCTTAACCCGTCGCGCAGCGTAACTGCATGGCTTCAAGATCGATAAAAGCGCTTTCCAACTGAATCGCCGGAAAGCGCTTTTACTTAACGATGCAAAGGTGCGATGTATTCGGTTTTAGATTTACTCTCCCTTCGGTTTCGCTTTATTGACTCGAAGCTGCCGACCCATCCACTCTGCCCCGTCTAAGTCAGTAATTGCGGCATCTTCTTGCGCGTCTTGTTCCATTTCCACAAATGCGAAGCCTCGCATCCGTCCAGTTTCGCGATCGGTAGGCAGGACGACCCGCTTTACCGTGCCATATTCGGCAAAGACCGATTTCAGGTCGTCTACGGTCGCTTGGTATGAAAGATTTCCAACGTAAATGGTCATGAGAATGTCCGAAACGAAGAGCAAAACTGGATTCTATGAACTGTTGAGCCGGAAGCACTGCGTCCTAGGGCAATTTGCACACGAGCTGATAAATTCTCCAACTCATTCAGGTCATTGCAGTGTTCATTTTCAAATTCGTCAAGAACCCACTCTGATCATCCCTCTTTTTGAACCATTATTTTTGTTCTTCACACTACATCTTGATAGAAAATTACAACTTAAATCGATTAATTTTTTTGGAATTCAACTTAATCAAGTCTGATGATCGCGTTAAGAGCCTTGGATTATTTGTCTTCTGAGCGTAATCCTTTCGTAATTCGTGACAGATCAACTTTCTCATCGACTGCAATCCGAGTCGGTGAACCGCTAATAATTCGCTCGAAATTGCGGAACGAGTCCTTAATTTCTGGACCTTGAGCACTAATGGTGTATTCGCGAATTCCCTTATCATGCCAAGATCCCCGCATCTTAAACACGTTCAAGGCACGCGACATTTCGCCCCGGATCTCGACGTATTGCAGCATGATAATCGTGTCGGTGATCGTGGAAATATGCGAATCGGTAATCGAATGCGATCCCATAAACTGATCGGTCGTATTCGTGAAGAATCCGGTGATCTCCTCTTGTTTCGCAAATCCGGTCACGCCAATCACAAACTGTCGGAACGCATTGTTACTGACGCCTCGCGCCAAGGCAGAAAGCGAGTCGATCGCAATCCTGGACGGCTTAAATTCCGAAATTTCCGATTTAATAATCTGCAAGTGATCTTCTAAGCCTGCTGACTCAGGATACGCACAAATAATTTTTAACAATCCTTGTTGTTCGAGTTCTTCAAAGTCGATGCCCCACGAGTAGGCGTTTCGTGACAATTGCGCCCGCGATTCTTCGTAGGCAAACAAGATTGCGCGATCGCCTCTTTGACACGCTTCCTGCAAAAATTTGCTAACCAGCAGCGTTTTTCCGGTTCCGGTTGCGCCCGTTGCCAGAATGATCGAATCTTTGAAGAATCCACCGCCGCACATTTCGTCTAGGGTGTTGACCCCCGACGAGACGCGCACATTCGACGATCGCTGAGTCAGGCGCATCGCACCTAGCGGGAAGATATTGACCCCTTGATTCGTGATCGTGAAAGGGTATTCCCCTTTCATGTGAGTTGTCCCGCGAAGTTTGAGAATCTCGATCGTTCTTCTGCGCCGCTCTCCTTCGAGGACGTTGCGCACAATTACGACATTATCTGAGACAAATTCTTCCACGCCAAAACGTGCGACCGGACCATATTCCTCAATCCGCTCGGTGGTCATAATCGTGGTTGCCCCGACTTGCTTTAACCGGGCGACGAGGCGAAAAATTTCTCGCCGCACGACCGACGCTGCATCATATTGCTGAAACACTGCCGTCACAGAGTCGATCGACACCCGCCGCGCTTTGTATTTCCGAATCGCATACTGAATTCGTTCAATTAAAGCTGAAAGGTCAAAATTTCCGACGACATCTTGACCTTCAGGATCAGGAGACGCATCGAGAATAAACAGTTTTCCTTCATCTACAAATCGTTGTAGATCCCATCCGAAGCTATAGGCGTTTTTGATAATGTCAGCAGGGGATTCTTCAAAGGTGACAAACACACCTGCTTCGTCAAATTGAGTGATTCCGTTATAGAGAAACTGTACTGCGAGTAGCGTTTTGCCTGTTCCAGAAGTGCCACTGACGAGGGTTGTGCGACCAACGGGCAGTCCTCCGTGACTAATATCGTCGAAGCCTTCGATCAGCGTACGAATTTTTCGCACGCTAGAAAGATCAGCGGGATTACGCGGTTCGGTTTGATTAATCGAAGTCATAGGATTAGGGTCAGACAAAATGGAGCAAGCTCCTGAGTATCAGAAGATCTCAAAGGGGTTAGATTATGCCGTTTCACTTATTTACCACAAAACTTGTAAATAAGCCGTTCAATTCCAGAGTTATTGCGAATCAAGCTCTTCTTCTCGCAGTTCTTCATAAAGCAAGTCCAACCCGATCAAAACTTTTTCTCGATCGGACAAGTCGCCAATAATTTTGCGTACAGGCGGGGGCAGGATTTTTGCCAAAGTTGGAGTTGCGAGGATTTTGTCTTCTTCTGCAAGTTGCGGGTTTTTCAAAACATCAATGACTTTTAGCGCATAGACTCCTTGAAACTCCTTTTCGAGAATGTTATTTAACGTCTTGAGTGCCCGAACCGAATTCGGTGTATTTCCAGCGACGTATAGTTTTAAGACGTAGGTCTTCTTTAAAGGACTCATAGTTTGATCGATCGCTATTCACTCTAGATTACGACTAGCATTACAGTCAAAATCCGCATTCTAAGTTAAGATTCTCGCGGAATAGAACGCCGATACATCTCACACAAATGTGCAATCGTATCAATCAGCGTCAGTCGATAATCCAGCAAAACTTCTTCATTTCGCCCTTCTAATTTTAGCTGTTTGGCAAATTCATCCATGAGTTCCATGTGGATTTCCACAATTTGGGCGACTGAGACATCTGCGAAAAAAGCAGCATTCACGAAATTGTCAATGCGATGATTGAGAGCCGTCTCGTCTGTGAAATAGCTCAAAATAATCGCACGATATTCGAGCCGCAGCGCCTCGATCAGTTCATGCTGCTCTTGAGGCGGAAGATTTCTCAGATAAGCCTGAGGATTGCGTTTGTAATAGACCCCCAAATATCCAAGTCGCTCATGCAGTTTTTCAGTCAGCCGTCGCTGTTGCAGCATGAGAAAATTCTGGGTCGTCAGATCTCGTGTCGGATCCGGCGGAGCCGTTTCGCGCGGAATTTGACAAGATGGCGAGAGATTCAGAAATCCTTCGATCGCGTTCGCAATCAGATTGTCAACCTGTTCGAGGTCCGCTAGAGTCGCCCAAACTTCGCCCGTGTGATACAAAAATGTGAAATCTGGTGGACGAGTAGTGTGGGGTTCAGATTCGACTAAAATCGCAGGCAACAGTGTGGCTTGGCTGTGAAGCCATTCAATAATTGCAGGCAATTCAGAACTGTCTTGCAAAATTAGGCAATCGAGCTGCTGTTTGTGCTGCTGAATGAGCTGAAAAAAGTCCTGGGTCGATTCGACCACCGTCATTGCATAGCGCTCGTGGCTAGCCAGAATCTGCTCCAGTGATTGCGGCAACGCTGGAGAGTTGAGATATACGCCAATCGAAAGTTGAGGACGCACGATCGAGGAAACTAGGGCTATCAAGGGCAAATTTTAGAAGGAATGGTTAGCGCTTGTTATCTGATCGTTCTATTGTGACACTCCGAGCCAGGACTTACCTGGAATAAAAGGAAAGTGCCATCAAACTCTCGAATTTGCATTGATATAGATTTACAGACTTGGCGAACTGTTAACTATAATTAC
This sequence comes from Leptolyngbya boryana PCC 6306, assembly GCF_000353285.1. Classification (NCBI taxonomy): domain Bacteria; kingdom Bacillati; phylum Cyanobacteriota; class Cyanophyceae; order Leptolyngbyales; family Leptolyngbyaceae; genus Leptolyngbya; species Leptolyngbya boryana. The sequence goes on along the minus strand of NZ_KB731324.1, from coordinate 4,559,477 downwards.
ATAAACGCTTTCCATTCGAGCGTCAATTACGCTGAATGAGATAGATTTGAATTTCTTTTTAAATTTTCGCTTCGTTTGAAGCATTTACATTTGCACTTATTAATTTCCATTTCAGGCAGTGCGTTTGTCGGCTAAATTACCGTCTACAGCGGTTGAGAAGCGATTAAGATCAGAACCAGCACTGGTTTGCGATGCGTTGTGCCGCTCGGCAGGATAGAAGAGAGTGATATATCCACCCTCGATTCGTGAATTTATCGAGCCTGCTCCGGTTTGTTTTCAGTCAGCCACTCTGGCAGAAGCGATCGAGGTCATGGGGCAGTATCGATCCGACCGCTTGGTATTAATCGATGAGCGGCAATTTCCGATTGGCGTGATTCATGCTCATCGCTTACTGTCTCATGCGCGCCAAAATGACCCCCGCTTAGATCAATGTGTGGAAGAGTTGCCCACGATCGCAGACACTCTCTCTTTCCATCAACTCGAATTTGTCAGTCCGATGCGATATTGGGCTGTTCTTGATGCAGAACAGCGATTTTTAGGATTAGTCGATAGTGTTTATTTGCGCTTGTGGGTCGAAGTCATTTCGACTCGATCGCCGAATAAGCCTTCATCTGAATCGCTCTGGCGACAAGCAAAAACCGAGGCTTCTGTTGAACCTGAGTCTTCTTCGACTCGCCTGAAGCAAAAAATTCAAGTTCAAATTGCCGAGATGGGTTATTCCAAATCGCTAGAGTTAGGCTTGTCGCCTGCTCAATTGGCCTTAACTGAACTCGAAACGAAGACCACACTGATGCAGTTTTTGGAGCATTTGCCCCTGCCGCTGATGTTGCAGACAAGCACCGGACGGGTGATTGCACGCAATCAACATTGGAGCGAGCAACTGACAGATTTTGTAGATACAGGTTGGGTACAGCGTGATGTTGCATCGGTGCTAGAAGATAGCGCCGCCGATCATCCATTGCTGGCAAAATTATGTCAGCTTGGATCTGATCCGAATACTTGCGTATGTGTCTGTCCTTTAAAGAATGGGCAGGAACGAATTTTACAGTTTGCAAAAATTCCACTCGGAGCGCTGCTATCGGGTCGAGAGGCGTTGAGTGAAACGGTTCATCAGCCTTTTCATTTAGCCACATTTGAGGGGGGAGAACGGGCAACTGAGCGATCGACGGCAGAAGAGTTGTGGCTCGTTTTAGTGCAAGATGTGACTGAGCAACAGCAACTTTCTCGCGAACTCGCCGCGAAAAATGCGGATTTAGTGCAATTGAATCGTCTCAAAGATGAGTTTCTCAATTGCATCAGCCATGAATTAAGAACGCCGTTGACTGCGGTATTGGGCTTATCAAGTCTGCTCAAAGATCAACTGTCGGGCACCTTGAACGATCGCCAAATTCGCTATGCGCAATTGATTCACCGCAGCGGTCGGCATTTAATGGCGATCGTCAATGACATTCTCGACCTGACTCGAATTGAAACGGGTCAGATTGAATTGACGTTGTATTCGGTGAATGTCAAAAACTTGTGTGAGCGCGCCGTTGAGCAAGCCCAGCAGCTTTGTCTTGAAGAAGAAAAGCCAGAGACGCGCACCAAGTTGAACGCGACGGCTGATCTAGCTCAATTCAGCTTAGAAATTGAACCCGGATTAGAAACATTAGTCGCTGATGAATTGCGTCTGCGTCAAATGCTGGTGCATCTTCTGTCCAATGCACTGAAATTCACAGAGCCATCGGGACGGATTGGCTTACAGGTCAGTCGATGGGAAGGCTGGATTGCATTTACAGTTTGGGATACCGGAATCGGCATTCCGGCTGAGAAGCAGCATCTAATTTTCCAAAAGTTTCAGCAGCTTGAGAATCCCCTGACTCGTCGATTTGAAGGTGCAGGATTGGGACTGGTGCTGACCCAGCGTTTGGCGCGATTACACGGAGGAGATGTCTCCTTTGTGTCGCGCGAGCATCAAGGCAGCCAATTTACACTGTTACTGCCGCCAACGCATCCCCAACCGACGACCAGTATTGTGGTGCAGCGCGGTCAGATTCTCAGAACCCCGACTGCGATCGAGAATCGTTTAGTCCTCGTTGTCGAAGCGGTTGTGAAGTCGATCGAGGTGCTGTCTGAGCAATTAGCGGCACTGGGATATCGAGTGGTGATTGCGAGATCGGGAACGGAGGCAGTTGAAAAAGCTCGCCGTCTCCAACCTTGTGCGGTTTTTCTCAATCCCTTGTTGCCGACTTTATCGGGTTGGGATGTCTTGACATTATTAAAAGCAGAACCGCAGACGCGAGAGATTCCGATAATTGTCACGGGAACTCGGGGCGATCGAGAACAAGCTTATCGCAATCATGCCGATGGATTTTTGGCATTGCCGATTCTTCAGAAATCGCTTCAGCAAGTTCTCAATCAACTGACTCCGGATGAAGTGCCGATCTCGATTGTGGAATCCTCTCCTCAAACATTGGTGATTCTCCGTCTTAGTCCGACTCGGTATGGCGAACTTCACCGATTAGGAACCGTTTCAGAAGTCGATCTCAATGCCTTGCTGCACAGCCATAATTACCGGGTGGTCGAAGCCGACGATTTAGAACAAGCTGAACTTTTAGCGCAAGTTTGGAAACCCAATCTTGTGCTCCTCGATGCCGCGATTCCTGATCCAATCGGCTATCTCAAACTCTTAGGAGACTGTAGTTTCCTCGCGTCGTTGCCTTTGGTCACACTTGATCCGGCTACAACTCAAGCGGCAAATCAGATCCAAAACTTATCCGTTTTTCCCTGCTTAGCTCCGATTTCAGATGCGTCTGAGCCTTCTGCACTGTTACAAGTGATTCAAGTGGCAGCAGGATTTGCGTGGCGACCGTTGGTATTAGCGATCGAGTCTTCTAAGCTGCGCTCGACCGAAACGACCGATAAGCGCTCAGACTGGCTACAAGCGGTGATGCAATATCTCCAAACGGCTGGATTCCGAGGAATGATTGCGCGATCGTGGCAAGATGTGCTGCAAAAGCTCGACACTCAGAGTATTGATCTCTTGCTGATTCACGCTGAGGATTTAGATGCATCGGCGATCGCGCAACTGTCAAGCTTGAAGAAATTTAAGGAGAAAGTCTCGATTGTTGTGATCGATCAGCAAGCTCAACCCGATCCCGTGTTAGAAGAAATTGCAACGATCGTCTTACCTCCCCTGACGATGGAAGAGTTATTAGATCATCTCAATCAGCTTCTATCGGCATAAGTGGAGATCAATGCGATCAGACGACTACCCCAAAAAAGTTAAATACTCTCGGCTAATTTCTTTCACTGCTAATTGATACAACTGCTCTCCATGCTCTGGAGTAGCCAAAGCCGGATTTGATCCCATACGTCCATCTGGGTAGTTGCGTCGAAAGTCGATCGCGCCATAGATCCGATGTCCTTTCGCGACTGGTTCACTCAACGGTGCAGTCTTAATGAAATCGGGATAGACATATTGAGTCACAGCAACTTCGCTCGGTGTCGCATGAGAACCTTCTTGATTGCCATATAATTCTTTTGCCAACTGATAGACAGAGCTACACATATACCAGTTACTCACCACACACTGCACTTCATTGGAAATGCCCAAATTCGACAGATGATCATAAGTCTCTGAAAACGCGGCTTTTAAGGTCGCAACATTTCCACCATGTCCATTGATAAAGAAAAATTTCCGAAATCCAGCTTTCGCCAAACTGGTGAGATAGTCTCGAATCACGAGAATCATTGTGCTTGGTCGTAAGCTCATACTGCCCGGAAAAGCCGTGTGATGCAGTGCCATTCCGACCTGGATCGTCGGCGCAACCAAAGCCTCGATCTCGGCTCCCACTCCTTGCGCGATCGCTTCTGCACAAATCGCATCTGTGCCAATCAGCCCCGTCGGTCCATGTTGTTCAGTTGAGCCGATCGGTAAAATAATTCCCGTCGATTGTTCTAAATATGCTTCAACCTCTAACCAGGTCGATAAGTGCAATAACATAAGAGTTCGCTCAGAGTTGAAAATCCTATTTTAAATTTCGCATTCCGAATCGCGTTATCATTTTCAATATTGATGTTGCTTAGAAAGTCGGTTTTGTGGGCGCTGTGGACTTAAAACAAATATTCAAAACTCCAAATCCTATTATTGGTGTCGTTCATCTTCTGCCCCTGCCGACTTCTCCGCGCTGGGGCGGTAGTTTGAAGACCGTGATCGATCGCGCTGAACAAGAGGCAACCGCCTTGGCCGCAGGTGGCGTAGACGGCATTATTGTTGAAAATTTCTTTGACGCACCGTTCCCGAAAGATCACGTTGATCCCGCTGTTGTCAGCGCGATGACGGTGATTATTCAGCGGTTGATGCAGATGGTCGCGTTACCGATCGGCATTAATGTTTTGAGAAATGATGCTCAAAGTGCGTTAGCGATCGCGTCTTGTACACAGGCTCAGTTCATTCGCGTGAATGTCTGGACAGGCATCATGGCGACCGATCAAGGTTTGATTGAAGGTCGCGCCCATGAGTTGATGCGCTATCGGCGCGAATTGGGCAGTGATGTGAAAATTTTTGCCGATGTGTTGGTGAAACATGCGCGCCCCTTGAGTTCGACGAATCTCACGGTCGCAGTGCAAGACACGATCGAGCGTGGTTTGGCAGATGCCGTGATTCTTTCCGGTTGGGCAACGGGTGATCCGCCTAACTTAGAAGATCTAGAGTTAGCGCGAGATGCGGCTCAGGGCACGCCTGTTTTTGTCGGCAGTGGAGCAGATTGGGAAAATGTGCCTCAGATGATGCAGGTTGCCGATGGGGTGATTGTCTCGAGTTCACTGAAACGGCAAGGGAAACGAGAGAATTCAATTGATCCGATTCGGGTAAGTCGATTTGTAGAAGCAGCAAGACGAGGGGTTCCAATGCCAAAAAATGACAAGGTTCCGCCTTCTGTCAAACTGCATACTTAAGAAATTTTTGAGAAATTTCACAGAAAGCAAGAAATCGGAGCTTGTAAAAACTCCGATTTTTTTGCAGCTTGAGATGTTCTGCGGTTTGAGATTACGTGAACGATCTCGTTACCAAAATTCCCATTGCCAACAAAAATACTAACCCTAATAATCCTGCTAAGGGTTTGCGATCGATGCCCGTTCCCCATTCTGGTGCAGTCGCTTCGTACCTCAAAATCTTTGCAGTATCCAGGCTCGCAATCATCCAGACCCAGCCCGCATGCAGTCCCCAAGGGAGTCCAATACTATTTTGATCTTGCACAAACGCCAAACATAAAACCACACCCATTAATGCCAACCCTGGCAATTGTGGAATCTGGGCACGACCCTCCCAAATCAAATGCAGTGCCGAAAAAATGACGCTAGAAACAATCGCGGCGCTCCAAAAATCAGACGCAAATTCTCCAAAACAGAACCCGCGAAACACCCATTCTTCCGTAAATCCAATCCAAATCCCTAATACTAACGTCGGCAAACATGCCGCGAGCCATTGCTTCCAATTCTCCAGGTTCCAATGCAACCAACCGATCGCAGTTTGCACGCCAAACAGAATTAAAATTCCGATCGCACCAATCCCCAACCCGATCGCACTGGAACTGAAAAGATGCAAATCCCAACTCACTCCAAATGTCGGGAAATCCCGCTCTTTTACCCGTGAAACTCCCCATAAAACGAGTGGAGCAATTCCGTAAAGTGAGGCGACAAGCGGTAATTTCTGTGACGATTGTAGCGGTTCAAATGGTCTCCACTTCATGGCAATTGCGATCGGAATCGCGAGCGGTAGCCATAACAGGAACCATGCCAAAAAAAAGAATCCTATCTGAATCAGAGGAGGCGCTTGTGAGAGACTCTTAACAAACGAATCCAACGCGATCGAGATAGGAAAATTCATTATCAAACTCAACTGATATTTATTTAGAAAGCGAACTAATCTTCTTCAGCGGTGTCCACTGCGCCATTTTTACTCGCTTTGTCGCTATCGAGTTGAATCAGATGGATATGCTTGTAACCCAGCTTAATTTCAAACTCGTCTCCCGGCTTTAAACCCATCGCTTTTGTATAAGCTGCGCCGATCACAATTTGCCCATTTTGATGAACACTGACGCGATAAGTCGGTTCACGTCCCCGTCCATCTTTTGTGCCTTCTGGGTCGAGAGGTAGCCCTTTCGCAACCAATAAAGCATCATAAAAATCAGTCAAATTGACACGAGTTTGGTTGTTCTTCGTGACAGTGTAATAGCCACATCGCTTAGCCGTTTCTCGACGAGGCAGATGGGACAGTTCTTTTACTTTTTGAAGTAATGCCTTCCCTGTTAATGGGGTGGTTGCAGGTTCACTCATCTGCTACAGGATTTCCCTAACGAATTCTGAAATGGTTCTTGAGCGTCAATGTTTGAATGTTTGACTTAATAAAATATATCTCTAAACGCCTATTTTTGAACAGTCACTTTGAATAATTTGCCACACTATCAATATTTTTGATTAAATCTTGCAATTCCATCCGGATACATTTCTAAGAATGCCTTTTTACATTGCTTGATGAAGTAGAATCTATGACTCTGAATGTCAGAAAAAATCCGTGCTCGAATCAAGAATTGTGATCACAATTATGAATTTGAATCGAAAGTTTAAGCTCGATTTAATGAAGACGATCGCTTTTATTTCAGGAGTTTACATCGATCGCCTAGCTTGAAACAACAGTGTTAAACTATGCTTCTGGATCAGCCGTACTCTGAGAGTGTATGCAAGTTGTTTTTAAGATTGTCCGACAGGATCAAAATGCTGCCTCGCGTGTGGAATCGTATTCATTAGAGGTAGAACCCGGAACTACGATTCTCGACTGCCTGAATCGAATTAAGTGGGAGCAAGATGGCACACTTGCCTATCGTAAAAATTGCCGCAATACAATTTGTGGCAGTTGTTCGATGCGAATTAATGGACGCTCGGCATTAGCTTGTAAGGAAAATGTGGGCAGTGAGGTAGCGAGATTTGCCCCCGATGCTGAGATTCCAGAAATTACGATCGCACCGATGGGAAATATGCCTGTGATCAAAGATTTGGTTGTGGATATGTCCAGCTTCTGGGCAAATTTGAAGGCGGTTGATCCCTATGTCAGTACTGCATCTCGCCAAATTCCAGAACGCGAATTTTTGCAATCTCCAGAAGAGCGTGACAAGCTCAATCAGACGGGCAATTGTATTATGTGCGGAGCCTGCTATTCCGAATGTAATGCGCGCGAGGTGAATCCGAATTTTGTCGGGCCTCATGCGCTCGCGAAAGCTTATCGGATGGTGGAAGATTCGCGTGACGATCGCAGCGACGATCGCTTGGATAAATACAACCAATCGACCGATGGAGTTTGGGGCTGTACTCGCTGTTATTACTGCAATGCGGTTTGTCCAATGGAGGTTGCTCCGATGGATCAAATTGGCAAGATTAAGCAAGAAATTCTCGCGCGTAAAACGACCGAAGTGACGCGCTCAATTCGTCACCGCAGAACTTTAATCGATTTGGTGAAAAAGGGCGGTTGGATTGATGAGCGTCAATTTGGGTTGCAGGTGGTTGCCAATAATTTTCGCGATTTAGGTGGGTTGATTAGTCTGGCTCCATTGGGCGTGAGAATGCTGACGAAGCGCAAGCTGCCGATGGGATTCGAGCCGTCTGAAGGCGTGAAGACTGTACGATCGCTGATTGAATCTGTGCAGGCATTTGAGGCACAATCAAAACGTTGAGTTTTCGGAACGATTTGATGACTGAAAGTGCCCCTGAATCCCAGGAAACTGTGGAACAAGAAACCGAGAATCAACCTGCATTGGGTTGGACACCTTATGCCGAGTTAATGAATGGACGTTTTGCCATGATTGGATTTGTGGCATTGTTGATTCTACAATTTGTCACCCGTCAAGACTTTTTTACCTGGTTAGGCTTTTAATCTCTAGATACAGAATCTAGATAAAAAAAGGAGCGCTAGACTAGCGCTCCTTTTTCAATTCGTTCAATTCAATCGTTACCAAGTGTCTTGCCGATTTCCATCGATCGGGCGGTAGTCTACATAACCGCCGTCTTCAGGTTGATTGATATCTTCAACCGAGGAAGAACTCCGACGCGGGCGATTAGATTTAGCAGAATTGCGACGCGGCGGACGGCTCGTAAAATCTTCTTGAGGCTCATCAAATGACGCATCCCGACGCGGGCGACGACCTGACGGACCTAAACGAGGTTCACCTGCCCGCTCCGAACGCACTGGACGCTCGTACTCTTCTTCACGCTCAGGTCTTCTACGCCGAGCTTCGCGAAGCTGCTCACGACGCTCGCGTTCTGCAAAGCTTACGGTATAGTCGTCTTCAAACTCAGCCTGATAATTCCGGCTGACTGGACGACTATCATCGACGATCGGGGTTTCCCGTTTTGCTTGCTCGGTCGAAATTTGACGTAATCTCAAATTCTCAAACACAAAGTAGATAGCGGCTCCCGTCAGCAGGACTTGACCGAACTGCATGATCGGGTCAAACCGCCAGCCGTAAAAAATCAGAATCAACCCGCACAGTAGCCCAACTGCCGAAAAGAAAATATCGGTATCACGAGCAATTTGCGGTCGAAACGATCGAACTGCATACAGGGAAGTCCCGCCGACCGCCAGGACGATCCCAGAGATACTTGCCAAATTGAACTGAAAATTAACCATGTCCGGTCTCCAAGGATAGTCCTATGTTAGCGGCTTCTCCCGCAATTCTCCACGAAAATCTACGTTTAGAATAGGCAAAAACCTCAGTCTGTTCGCAAGCGTCCAGGTTCTGAGGTTCGACTCTAATATAACTGGTTCGGTTCAAATCACCAGTGTTTCTAATTAATTGCGTTGAATTTTGTCTTTTTGGCTAACGAAAATCAAAAATGCAGTTGCGGGAACCACGACGATTACGAGTCCTGCAACTAAGCTCAACAGAAAGTTCATTAAAGAAGGGGTCATAGGTCTTTCAAGTCCTTATCGACAACACGCAAGTCATCATAATTTTAATAGTTTGTCATGTATTTGTATAGCAAACCGTCGCAAAGTCCTGGATTTCTCGATTCAAGAATGAGGAACTGCTTGACTGCTACAATGCTTGCGTCGATTCTCGATAGAATGAGATCAAGTTACAAAGCTTAAAGATTTGGCACGAAAACTTATGGATGCTACAACGATCGCTCTTACTTCTCTCAGCATTGCGTTGGGTGCGATGACGTTTCTGTTTATTGTTCGAATTGTTTTGACTTGGTATCCGCAGGTGGAATTGCAGAAGTTCCCGTTTAATCTGGCAGCGATTCCAACTGAACCTTTTTTAGCGCTGACTCGCAAAGTGATTCAACCGTTGGGCGGAGTAGATATCACGCCAATTATTTGGGTCGGAATTTTCAGCCTGTTGCGTGAAATGCTGTTGGGTCAGCAAGGCATTTTGACGATGATGTTTTAAGCTGAAAGAACTTCAGCACTACCTGAAATGACACAAGCGAAACTTCGATTTAGCACGATCGAGGAATATTTGGCGTATGACGATGGAACTGACACCCGTTACGAGTTGGTGGATGGGGTGTTGGTAAACATGGGATCGGAAAAGAGACTGAATGAGAAAATTGCACTATGGCTGTTGAGCCAATTTCTACAAGTTGTCTCGATCGATTTAATTGCCAGAGGAACGCAAATCGCGGTTAAGAGTTCATCTGTAACGGCTCGGAACCCTGATTTGATGATTCTGACAGAAGACTTAGATCAGATGCTGAGCCAGCAGAATCAATCTCTAATCACGGCAAATATGCCTGCCCCAGTGCTTATCGTTGAAGTCGTCTCGCCCGGTGAACCTGGAAGCGAAAATTATGACAGAGAGTATATCGATAAGCGAAGAGAATACGCAGAACGTGGTATCCCTGAATATTGGATCATTGATCCGGCTCGAAGTGTAGTGACTGTATTGCGCTTAGATGGAAAGCAATATCAAGAAGTCGGGCAATTTCAAGACTCTGATATTGTCCTTTCTCCAAGCTTTCCGCAACTGAATTTAACTGCGATGCAGATTCTAAAAGCAGGCTGAAAGTTTGTCGATCGCTCGAGTTGAGCCGCTCCTAGTCTCTTCTCGAATTCACCAACTTACTCGATACACTTGGCATGGAATGCCGTCTTTATACCAGTCCGTAACTCTTCGCAGACTCCAATGAAATATCTGGCAGATTGCAAAGCATATCGTCCCACGTTTTCTGTGAATGCAACGAATCTACAATCAGTGGAAGAGGATCTGAAAGAATTGCTGGAAAATCAGCCTCTTCAGGAAATTGAATTGTGAACGCTAACTGCTCTTGAGGAGGAGTAAATTGAGCGTTAACTCCTGCCTTGTTCCCTCTTGCATCAACCCGATACCAACCAATTTCAGGCAAATAGATTGCATTGAATCCGTGTAAGCTGTACGGCGCACCCTGATCATCAATACTCAAGCGCTGATAACAGAAACCTGTTGGAATCTGGTTTGCCCGTAATAGTGCTGCAAGCAAATGGCTTTTCGCAAAGCAATACCCTGTTTTATGTTGAAGCACATCTGATGCCCGACAAGTCACAGGATTCAGTTGGTAATCATAACTGTGACGAATTTCATCTCGTACCCACTCAAAACACGCTTTTGCAATTGCGATCGGAGTCTCACATTTTAATGCGATCTGATTGGCACATTCCAAGACGTCGGGATGCTGCCAATCAATCATTTCACTAACTTTCAAAAACTCTTCCATCTCAAGCAAAGTAATTTGTCTAGGAGTTCCTATTTTCCCGACATCATTACCTTATCGACGAAATTTGTGTAAATATCGCCTTTCTGAAACTCAGGGGTTTCCAGAATTCGTTGATGGAAGTTGATTGTCGTTGGTAAACCTGTGACTGCACATTCTCGCAGCGCCCGCTTCATCCGCAGAATGGCAGACGGACGATCGTGTCCCCAAACAATCAATTTGCCAATCAAAGAATCGTAATACGGCGGAATCTCATAGTCGGTATAAACGTGAGAATCCATCCGCACGCCTGGCCCACTCGGTGGAAGATATCCACTAATGCGTCCAGGGCTAGGTCGGAAATTGTGATCGGGATCTTCTGCATTAATTCGACACTCGATCGCATGTCCACGCAGTTCAATATCGTCTTGAGTAAAGCGAAGTTCTTCCCCTTGGGCGATCCGAATTTGCTCTGCAATTAAGTCGGTTCCTGTAATCATCTCAGTCACAGGATGCTCAACCTGAATGCGAGTATTCATCTCCATGAAATAGAACTCACCCGAACGATCGAGCAAAAACTCAACGGTTCCTGCACCGACGTAATTAATCGACTTGGCGGCTGCAACCGCTGCTATTCCCATTTTTTGACGCAACTCAGGCGTAATTGCAGAACTGGGAGCTTCTTCTAACAGTTTTTGGTGACGACGCTGAATCGAGCATTCACGCTCACCCAAATGCACCACATTTCCATAACTATCTGCCAAAATCTGAAACTCAATATGTCGCGGATTTTGAACAAATTTTTCAACATATACCCCTGGATTGCCAAAAGCTGCTTCTGCTTCTCCTTGGGCTGCATGAAAGAGCTTTTCAAGTTGATCATCGTCGGGAACCAGCCGCATACCACGACCGCCGCCGCCTGCTGTCGCCTTAATGATGACCGGATAGCCGATCGATCTTGCAATCTCTCTCGCTTCTTCTTCGCTATGCACTAAGCCCTTACTGCCAGGAACTGTTGGCACTCCGACTTGCTGCATCGTTTTTTTCGCAGTCGATTTGTCCCCCATCGCTCGAATCGAATCGGGAGAAGGCCCAATAAACGCGATTTGGTGATCCGCACAAATTTCTGCGAAGCGAGCATTCTCGGCTAAGAATCCATAGCCAGGGTGAATCGCTGTGGCGTTGCGCGTCAGAGCTGCGGCAATAATATTGGGAATGTTGAGATAGCTCTTGCTACTGGCAGGTTCGCCAATACAGACCGCTTCATCGGCTAACTGAACGTGAAGAGAATTACGATCGATGGTCGAGTGCACCGCCACCGTCGAGATTCCCATCTCTTCACAGGTGCGAATGATTCGTAGGGCAATTTCTCCCCGGTTTGCAATTAAAATTTTTGAGAAACGCATTTCAGTAGCCTAGATCCGTAAACAGTAGGATAAAGCGAATAGGGGTGCATTGCGTAGATTTTTGTCGATTAGTTCGGGAGTTGCCGCATCACCGCAGGCGCAAGGGCTGACCAGAGCGGCGTATTAATTCCTGCCGCGTCTAAAGCTTCGGCTGACCAACTGTTACAAGTTCGTAATGCAGAATACTGTCCAGTTGCCGCATAAAAGCCATCGGTGGTGGCGGCTCCATCTTTAAGATGGATTAACTTACCTTGAGCATCGCGATCGAAGGAGTTCTGCACGAAATTGACAAACGCAAGATACTGTTCTCGATCGACTCCGACACATCGAAGTTCTTGCGGTCGCTCCGCATAGCCTTGCACATACATGACAGAGGCATTTCCCGGTTTAAATAAGACTCTGGCAATATCGAAAACGTTCATGCTTTGCCAGTCTGGGACTTCTGTGTACCAAATGCGATCGCCCCATCCCATTTTCAAATATCGGTAATCTTCATGTATATCACTGCCAATTTGTTCCAGGTTCAGAAATTTTTGCCAATCATAAACGCCGTTGTCAACTGGCATTATTAAATTCACATGCATCGCATCACCCTCAACATAGATTTGATACGGGTGATCGCTGCAAGATTGTGCAGTGTTCCAGCGACGGGGAGTGAAAAAGCCGATCGTCAAGGCACTGCTTAGTAACAAAACTCCACATATTGCGCTCTGAGCGAGGCGAATAAACGCAGTACGATACTTCATGTGAACTTATGAGTAGAGATTATGGGCAGAAAACCGACTCCCACTGAAAAAAGAGTGACGCTATCGGGGGTGAGTTGGCAAGCATTTGAAGAATTGCTTGGGGAGTTGGGGACAGAGCGCACCGCCCGGATGACCTACGATCGCGGCAAGCTGGAAATGATGACCCCGCTTGAAGAACACGATCGCTGTAATCGCTTGATCGAGTCACTGATTTTGGTGATTGCAGATGAACTCTATCTAAAAATTCAGTCCCTTGGATCGGTGTTGCTGACACTTCCGGAGGTGGGTCGCGCGATTCAACCGGAAGGCGCTTATTCGCTGAGCGAGGTGCGCTTGACGAAGCGAGCAGAAATGGATATGAGTCGTGTGGCTCCTCCTGATTTGGCCGTTGAAATTGCGATTAATATCGGCAAACTCGATCGCTTTTCGATGTATGCCTCGATGGGTGTGCCGGAACTGTGGTTTTATCTGACTACAGTTGGGGATGATGTGCTGAAAGGGAATTTGCAGATTTTTCAGCTTCAAGGCGATCGCTATGTGGAGACGGCGAATAGTCGATTATTTCCGACGTTACCTGGAAAGCGAATTTTAGAGTTTTTAGAGCAGAGCGATACGATCGGGCTAGCTCAGGCTTTAACTGTGCTACGCGACTGGGCAAAAAAGCAACTTTGAAGCTAGAAGTGCAGTTGTGTGTCTAAGAGGGTGTTTTAAAAGTATTAACTGTTTCCTTGCTCCGTTCTAGCTCGCCCCGGAATGAAATCCCAGGGCTAACGGTGCGAAGTCCACTAAAGGGACTGAAGACCCCATTCTGGTTGGCTGTTAGTCCCTTCAGTGGACTTTGTTCAACTAGCCCCGAATTCATTCCGGGGCGGGTGAGTGTGTCTCAACGATTACTTTGTAAAACATCCTCTAAAACTCTACATCGTCCTCTTCCGCTTCTCCAATGACTGAAAGCGGAAATTGCTGTTTTAAAGCTGGAATGACTGGGCAAAGTGCGCGATCGTCTAAATTTTCTGGCTTGCTCCAACTAAACGGAGCCTGTTTTGCTGCGGAAAGCCACAACAATCGTTTTGCTCGCGTCATCGCAACATACAACAGTCGAAACTCTTCAGCCGTTTTCAGATATCCGGCACGTTCCCAAGCTTGATCATTATCAGGAATCGGTTCTTGATGCACGATCGCTCTAATTTGTGCTCGTGCAACTTCCGGCAAAGTATACTCTCCCAAGAACCTTGCTGCTGGAGGAATGTAGAGCGATCCAGGAATCATATTCTCATGCAAAAAAGGCATAAAGACATAGTCCCAATCTAGCCCCTTTGCTTTGTGCATTGTGATGATAGTAATCTGACTGGCACGAACATAGCGATCGTCATCTTCTGCTTCGACTGGCTCAAATCGCTCCGAAGTCACAATCTCTGCGAGTACTTCTAAAATAGCAGTCAGCGAATTCTCCCGCGTTTGCTGCATGATGCGTTCTGCAAGCTTATCTGCGGTTGCTAATTCGGTTTGCTCATAGTTCAGCGTATAAGCTAAAAACGAAATGAGTTGATACAGCGGTAGCTCTAATCTAGCTCGGAGCAAGCTAGTACAGAACCGACTAGCTTGTTGTACTTGCGGAGATTGCGGTGGATCAAGCGGAGCCGGATATAGAAACTGTTCAGGAAAAGCAATCAGCGCATTGAGATCTTGGGCGGGAATGATGCGACGATGCACAAACACTGATAAGGCTGCTTTGAGATTATCCGGTGAATGCGGTCGATCGAGAAATTGCAAAAGTGAGAGCATTTCAGCCGGAATATGCGACTGACGATCGCGCATTCCCACCTCAAAGATGGCAAGCTTTTCATCAAACCAGCGTGTGAGTTCTCTCGCCACAAATCGCCCTTGGTCGTTCGTTCTCACTAACACAGCAGCAGTGCGGTGTGGAAACTGGTTGAATAGTGCGATCGCTCTCTTACCAATCCATTCCACAGTTTGATGCACATCTTCTGGCGTGTGAATCTCAAAGCCTAATCCTTCAGGATTGGGATTGGCATCTGCTTGTGGGTCATTCGCAGCAACAGGGTGAATCATCTGCGATCGAAATGGTGCAGTTTCTTCTTTGGCATAAGTTCGATTTACCCATTTCAAAACATAGTTAGCCGCTTCAAGAATAATGCGACTGCTGCGACCTGCTTGATTCATTTCCGCAAGTCGATTTTCTAAAGAACAAGCCTGACAGAATTCTCGAAAGAAAACCGGATCAGCAGGCGTAAAGGTTGAGTTAATGGCTTGATTCGGATCACCCACTCGAATCAAATTCTGCTGATCGGAATCTGCATCAGTCGCCAATAGTTCTAGTAACTGAGTCTGAAGCGGGCTAGAATCTTGAGCTTCATCTTCAAACACTGCAAAAACTTGAGATTGCCAACGCGATCGCACACTCGGATGCTCTAAGACTCTCAACGCGCCGAGAATCATTTCATCATAATCAATAAAATTTCTTTGCTGTAATTGCAGTTGATATTGCTCATACAGTCCTGCTGCGATCGCCAAAATGTCATACTCATCCGAGGTCACTTGATTTCTCAAATCCTCAGGTGCCAATCCCGAACTCTTAGCTTCTCGAATTACGGTTTCAGCTAATGCAGGCAGAACTTCAGTTCTCAAGACAGATTGCCGTCTCAAGCGTTCTGTCTCTTCTCCATCGAATTGCTGCCCCTCTAACAAGCGTTGATACAAGGTTGGATTCATACCAATCCATTGCTCAACACTGGTTCGGATCAGGCGACTGCCTTGTGTTGGAGTAATCAGCACTGCGTCTGGATTCAAGTTCGATCGCTCAGGAGCACTTCGAGCGATCGACCACGCTAATCCATGTAAGGTATGTACGACGAAACCGCCTTGGGGCAAACTGAGCGTTTTCAGATGCGCTCGAATTTTAGATTTAATATTTGCAGCGGCGGATCGCGTAAAGGTGACAACGACTAACTGCCGCCGACTATGCAGTTGATATTTTGCGATCGTCATTGCTGCTGCAACTGCCATTCCGGTCGATTTTCCGGCTCCTGGCACGGCGGAAACTGCCAACCGACCTTCGCTCCAATCTGCAATCTCTCGTTGCCCAGGACGAAGTGTACTGCGTAATTCTTGCAGTAACTTCTCGCGCATTTCTAAGACCGTTGAAACTACAGGTTCGGTTGTCATCTTGAAGTTAGATAGTTTGTACTACTAATTTAAACGGTATTCCGGTTGATTGCAGAGCTAAAACGAAATCTATGACGCGATCGGAAGTTTAGATTATATTTTCGGATAACTTCTTTGCACCAGAATGTATGCGCTGTTTTACAAATACGGTGAGAGTTGCACATTAAAGTGACCAATCAACAATCCTTAATCCTGGTACTTGACCGAAATCTCGCTGATTACGTGTGACGACTGTGGCATCTTGGGAAAGCGCGATCGCAGCAATTCTCAAATCCTGACGCAGACGCTTCTTGCGTAGGGGTGCATTTTCACGTAGGACTTTAACGTAGCAAGCATCTGCTGCTGCATCAAACTTCAAAACTGGGAATTGACGAACAAAGTCAACGGTTTGCCAAAGATTTTCGTATCGCTCGATCATCAGTGCTGCATCAGTCGTGGTGTTGAGCCGCCCAACCCAGCCATTGAATAGTTCTTGCACTGTAATAATTGTCAAGGAAACGTTGTGCGCTGATTCTGCAACCTTTACCTTCACCAGGGGATGATCTCGCAACCACAAAGAAACATGATCCGTATCGAGAATAAACATAACTCAGCGTGAATATTCCGATTCATCCATTTCTTCATCCCCCCAACTCTCTCTCGCCGCCTGAATTTCTTCTACAATCTCAGCAAAGTCGGCATTGTCCTTAAAGATGCCTGCAAAGTTTAGCCAAGCTGGATTTTCGTCAGAATTATAAATCGGAAGCTGCCAGGTAAATGCTTCTGCATCCTTAACGTGATCAAGCAATGCCGTTTTTAGTGCTTCGATCGCTAATTCTCGCGATGCGGCTTCGACTCGATAAGCAGGCAATTCAAGTACAGAGGCTTCATACTGCCCCGATTCTAGTGATTTGATCAATAAGGTAACATCCATTTTGCGATCGCACTTCCCGTCAGAATGATTTCAGTTTAACGCGATCGCACGACACGAAAATTCAACCTGAAAACTGTACGATTTCTGGTTGCGGGATAGTCGATTCTGAATCAGTCGAACTGCATTTAGCTGAATCGTAGAGACGGTATTCTAAGAGAGTAGAACTAAAATAAAAATTATGACGCGATCGGAAGCTGAGACTATTTTGCGGCAATTTATTTGTAATGATCCGAAGACTGTAACAACCGATTACTCTGTCTTACGAGAAGCGGTTTCACAAGTTGTAGAACTTTCGGACTATCAGATTTTTGGAGTCTGTGCAGGAAACACGCAAGAGGGACTCCAAGCCCTTTCACAGTATGTGAATGCAATCGGCTACGACATGCCAGAGATCCAAGAGATTGCAGGTGAGGTTTATATCAAGTTCAATCCAAATTTACGGCGATCGCACATTGAACCCTATGTAGGCAAACATCGTGGCGTTTTAATTTCTTGCCAGTCTGCTTATGATGACGGAGTGAACGAAACATTCGGACATTTGCCGCTCGATTTGTTTGCTTAAGATCTATCGCAAGATGCTTCGGGATTTACAAGCGAGACGATAATCTGTTCAAAGACGATCGAGGTAATTTATGGTGGATGCAATTTTGGCGCGATCGAAAGAACTCAAACAAGCGCTGACCGATTTTGTTTACGACGCAGAAGGAGAGTTAGCGACTGCATTTGAAAAGTTCGTCGCCGATCGCTTAGAGCAATCTCAAGCACGAGATAGCAAACACCGAGAAACGGTTGTCGATATCTTTCTGAGTCATGGGCAGATTGGCACGAAATCACCCTTGGAATTGTTTGTTGAAAGCGAGCCAGAATTGTCAGCGAGCGATCGACAACTCGTTTTGAACTGGAAACATAACTTTTCAGGATTGTTTGCAATTCAAGAAATCTTACCGGATGGTTTCAAATTAATGAATTGGCTCACGACTAAGCTATATATCGTGAAGCCGAATGATGAAGACACGCAAAATGCAATGTCGCGGCTCAAACTCGGAGAAATGCTCACAACACGCATTGCACCTGTGGAAGAGTACTGGACGTTTTTTAGTCCGTTTACTCAGCTAGGAAAGCTCGGAAAGCCAAAGCTAGCAGTCGCGATCGGAAATTTTCGCCAAAACTATAAATCTGATCTTTACGGCGATGCACCTGAGTTACTAGAAGAAGCTTGGAAGTCAGTAGAACGCTATCACCAGGACTTTCTCGACTTTTTTGGAAGTGAACAGATAACCTTGTCGGGCTACCATCTGAGCAAGAAAATTTCTGAGTTTCAAGAGTTTCTCACACAGCGACGACTCGATGAAGTTGGACTCGATAAAGACAAGTCCATCACAGAACTTGCGCAAGAAGCAGGCGTGAGTGATGAAGAACTTGCTGAAATGGCAGAAGCAATGGGATTAGATGCAGAATCGGCTGCCAAAATGCTACAAAACAAAACGGCTGCTAAGATGGCAGCCCCGCACGTCGAACTGCCACCTGATTTGAAAAAAGCTGAAGAAGTAACAGTTCTAGCTCATCCACGATGGGGGCAGATATTGCTCACCACTTACACACAATTTGAGGCGCTACTAAAAGCAGAAGATTGGAAAAGTGTGAAAGGGGCGGAAGCCTTGGTTCAGAAATATCTCAATGATGCTGAAATCAATGCGTTTGTGTGGCATCGATTTGCTGAACAGTATCCGACTCAGTTAGAGAAAGTATTGCAGGACTACACGGGACTGCCGTTTAACTTGGAGCGAGATTTAGATCCCTTACTTCAGATGCATCGTAAACCTTTAGAACCAACGTTGCCTGATATAGCGAGTGTTCCGATTCACTTGCACAATCTATTTCAAGAAGCACTAGCTGAGGTTAGTAAAACAAAATCGAAGGAGAAAGCAGCGAAGAAAGCGAAAGGATTTCAGCGTTGAGGATTGCTTGGGGTGAGAACTCCGACTGTACTTGAAAAGCCAAAGTTCTCAAGCCCCAACAAAGCTAAGGTCAAAGCCAGTGTTTAGGATAGGGTCTTCCGGGAACTAGATTATTGAATGCGATCGTACAGAGCAAAATGACAATCGAGCCTGTCAGTACGGGAGTCAACAAAAAATCCCATGAAGCCTCGCTCATCACACCAACTAGCGCCACAGCACCTCCCGGAGGATGCAGCGTTTTTGTTAACTGCATCAGTTTAATTGCAGTTGCAACGGCAAGTGCCATCACCCAAGGCGCTGTGCCGAAGGCATACACCAAAGTGGTAGTGTTCTAGATGTGTGGGCATAACGTTATACTGCTCGCCCGAACTCATGACGATTGATGAATAATCCAATCACAGTATCATGCATCTTCTCAGTCTTGGAAAAACAGATCGTCTTTCTGGCAAGCCGCTTGATCCGAGTTCTCAAAGTTAGATGTTTCCGCTCAATGCGCTGTGTGTTGGCTTTGCCAACCGTATGGTGCTGCTCATCTAGCAATCGCAAGTAAGCTCCCCAACTATCGGTGTAAAACCGTTGAATCGAAAAAGGAGCTAACAGTTGCTGAAGTTGCTTAAGAGCTGAGTCTTCATGGGTGGCTAGCACATAGGCAAGGACTTTTCCAGTTTGATGGTCAATCGCGTGCCACAACCATCGTTGATGCTGCTTTGACTCGACAAAACTCCACATCTCGTCCATCTCCGCCGCCTCGACTCTGACGACCATGACTGCAGTGTTATCCGGTTGGTGCTGTTCGAGCAGACTTATGTTTACTTGTTCAAGTTGACTTGACTTTTTTTCAGCGTTTCAATCACAGTCGTTGGGCTAATCTTCAACACTCTGGCGGTATCACGAATACCACTGCCGTTGATTGCCATGTCGCTGATTTGCGCTTTGACTTCAGGCAGTCGTCCTCGATAGCTAAAGTTCAAGATAAATGATCGTCTCGAACACTCTAAGTTACGGCAACAATACCGTTGTTTTCCAGCAGCACTGCGACCATGCTTAACGACATCCACACTCTGGCAATCGGGACATTGAACAGGTTCTAGGACCATCTCGACTCAGCCCTCTAACACATCGTTTTCATTCTGCCATATATCCACATATCTAGAACACTACCCACCAAAGTAATGCAGACGATCGCGCCGATGAGATTACCACCAATCAGGTTGCGGGGCTGGGCAAGCGGGCTATCCGGAACAGCAAATGCAAGCACAGCGGTTGCACCAAACGGAGCCGCAATTAAAGGATATTGAGTATGTACAGATAAATAAGCGAGTGTTGCAATTCCTAAGAAGCTCCCCATCCAAGATAAGAAGATTTGAGAGTAAGAAAATTCAGGCTGATAGATTGAGCTTCCCATCGTCCTGAAATTTTGCGATCGCACTCGTCGTCTTGCCTGACTAATATTCTTTACAAGTAAGGATTTCATAGGAAGGTTTTCTGAACGAGGTGTCTGAACTACTGTCAGATTACCGTAATAATTTCATCAGAAAGATTGTAAAAGTAGTTTCTGATACAGAAAATTCCTATGGAGTTTATACAGATTTACTTATTCCTGCCACAATCGCCGTCCAGCTTTTCCATTTAAGCGATCGTGTGTCTCTCTCAACAATCTCGGAATCTCTAACTTCTCTGGGCATTTGGGCAGACAGTCTCCGCAATCTGTACAGCGATTGCCTTTATTCCCTGGAAACCAATGCCCCGCATTCTCAAACATCCGATAGCGGTACTCTCCAAACTGCTGCATGTCATAAGCCGTTGCTAAATTTCTCAGTCGCAGCACTTCCGGAATATTGATGCCCTCTGGACAAGGCAAACATTCATAACACTGGCTGCACTGTTCCGGCGCGCGAATTTCGCGCAATCGTTCAAAGACTTGCTGTTCTTCTGCACTCAATGCTCCAGTTCGATAGTCTAAATTCAATTCATTCGGATTTGCAGCACCCACACTTAACGTCGTAATTCGTCGATCGCTCAACAAAAATCGATAGTTCATCTCTAGCGGTGACATCGGCGCACACAACTGAGTCAACTTCTGCGGCGGTGTGTGTAACATGCCCGCTTTGTCAGCAGGCGAAATGATAAAAATCCCTAAATCTTTTTGAGCAGCAAGCTCGATCGCAGGTGCATTTCGTTGAAAAAAGAACGAGTAATGCAAATTCACAAACTCAAAGAAATCCGTCGCGATCGCTGCCAAAATCACATCTAAACTGCCATGCGTCGAGAATCCGACATGCCGTACTCTGCCGTCAGCGATCGCATCTCGAACGGCTTTCATGCAGCCATTGTCTGCCTTCACCCATTCCAAATGCTCCCAAGTATTCAGCCCATGAATGGCTAAACTATCGACAAAATCAACTTGCAGCCGTTCTAAAGACTCATCAATCCAGCGATCGGTTTGATCAGCATCCAAACTCGGTGGTAACTTTGTGGTCAAAAAAACGCGGGAGCGCGCACCTTGCAATGCGGCTCCCAAAAACTCTTCACTTTTCCCATAGCCTCGTGCAGTTTCAATATGGTTAATGCCAAGCTCGATCGCTTTTTGCACGGTTGCTTCCATCACCGACGCAGAAGAGAGACAGCGCATTGTTCCTAACGAAAATACCGAATACGCAAGCCCAGTTTTACCGAATCGCCGATCGTCCACGAGCTACTGCGCTTCTCCACTACTAAACCGTCCTCGTTGGATCAATTCATCCGGGCTGAGATTCGAGATAAATTCTCTAAAGGCGCGACGTTCTGCTTCGTCTGCGTCTCGATCGACTGGAATCGAGGCATCTGCCACGACTTCTTCCATCACCCAAATTGGGCTATTCGTTCTCAGAGCGATTGCGATCGCATCACTGGGGCGAGAATCAATCTCGCGCCGGGTTTCGCCCTGCTTCGTCACTAAAATCGCGTAGAATGTATTATCTTGCAATGAGTGAATAATGACTTTCTCGACCTCTATTTCCCAGGCTTCTAAGAAATTGACCATTAAGTCGTGAGTCAGAGGACGAGGATGGGTCTGACCTTCAAGAACGCTAATAATTGCTTTTGCTTGGTCTTGACCAATATAGATTGGCAGCGCTCGTCGATCGGTTGCATCTTTTAACAAAATGATCGGACTTCGAGTGGATGCTTCTAGTGCAATGCCTGCAACCTTCATTTCAATCATGGTGTAGCCTCTAGATCTCCAGAGATCACGAAATGGATAGAGAAGTGTCTAAAACGAACTTCGTTCAAGAGACGTAATCGATCGCGCTCCGGGAGCAGGATTGCGTTCGAGAAATCGCATTCGGGTGCGTTCTTAGATCAGATCCTAATTCATCCCTTTCAGAATTTGACAAAATAAAAGAGGACTTCCAAATTTCATCATTTTCTTGAGGAAAAGATTAAAGTAGCGCTAAACCACTCTAAACTCTCTATTGTGATTTTAGACTGTAATTCGTCTGACTTTGAATGTCTAGATAGGATTCAAAAAAATTCTGAATCTCCCGTTACATCAGCGAATTAGATTGGGGACGATCGGGATCTTATTGTCAATAAGGACTTAATTTTGTGTTTACAGGACTTGTACAAACGGTTGGTCATTTAGCAGTTCTCAATCCCGAACAGGTAAAAATTTCGGGGTCTGCAATGTC
This sequence comes from Leptolyngbya boryana PCC 6306, assembly GCF_000353285.1. Classification (NCBI taxonomy): domain Bacteria; kingdom Bacillati; phylum Cyanobacteriota; class Cyanophyceae; order Leptolyngbyales; family Leptolyngbyaceae; genus Leptolyngbya; species Leptolyngbya boryana. Next base: position 4,536,893 of record NZ_KB731324.1, on the reverse strand, counting down.
GGTGATTTTGCAGGGTTTAGAACTCGGCGATAGTGTCGCAGTGGATGGAGTTTGTTTGACCGTTACGGAGATTCTCGATGATGGGTTTGTCGCAGATGTTTCTCCGGAAACGGTGAATCGTACAACTCTCGGACGCGCGGCAGATAGTGCAAAATCGGTGAATTTGGAAACTTCGCTGCGGGTCGGCAGTAAATTAGGCGGGCATTTTGTCACAGGGCATGTGGATGGGGTAGGAACGTTTCATTCTGCGGCTGAGTCTGCGACGTCTTGGGAGATGCGCTTCAATACGGAGAGTGATCAAGTTGCTCGCTACATTTTGCCGAAAGGGAGTATTTCCGTCAATGGCATTAGTTTGACTGTGGCAAATTGTGCGCCGGATGGTTCCTGGTTTACCGTTGCAGTCATTCCTCACACTTATGCTGCAACGAATTTGTGTGAACTGAAGCCTGGGGATTGGGTGAATTTAGAAGGCGATATTTTAGGAAAATATGTAGAGCGGTTTTTGCGGGGTGAGAAACCGGGAGCAGAAGTGCCCGATCGCGTTTCGATGGATTTTTTGGCGGAGCATGGCTACGTTTAGATTAAGGTAGTCGTTCACCGCAATTCATCCTGATAGGGAGATGGGCGTCATTCAACATCAGTTCGGCACATTCTTTCGCTTCGTTGCTCACCCCTCCGGCATGAATTCGGGACTAGCTGTGCGAAATCCGCTCTGGGACTGACAGCCCATGAAAACACTTTCTTCAGTGGGTTTCAACCCACTTCGCACAGTTAGCCCGGACTTCCAGTTTAGGGCGGGACGCAAACGAGAGCGACAATCTTCCAATTCATTTTCCCGACTTAGTTGCGGCTCCCCATCTCCCCACTTCGCAAAATGAATGCCGTTGACTAGCAAAGTGAAATTAACGGCTCAGCTTACCAGATCACTTTCTGAGCAGTGTCTACTGACATCAGAGAGTCCCCTGGCAATTTATCCTGCAACTCGCTCGAATTCAAGAGCGGCAATCGCACCGTGAACGTCGCTCCTAATCCTGCTCCTGGACTATCCGCTGCGATCGTTCCTCCATGCATTTCGACCAAATGTCGCACGATCGCGAGCCCTAAGCCTAGCCCATTATGCGATCGAGTCGTAGTACTGTCTGCTTGGCGAAAGCGATCGAACACATGCGGCAAAAATTCTGACTCAATCCCCATGCCCGTATCCATCACAGCAATTTTCGCCATGTTCGCATCATCCAACGTGAGACGAATGGTAATTTGTCCCTCGGATGGCGTAAATTTCACCGCATTTGTGAGCAAATTCCAGATAATCTGCTGCAATCGGGTCGAATCTCCCCAAAGGCTCGGTAAATCGGGTTCAAACTCTGTTTCGAGTAAAATCGATTTTGCCTCGATTTGAGGACGGACGGCATCGATCGCAGCTTGAATCACAGCAATCGGATGCACCGCCCGATAATTCAGCCGCAGCTTGCCGCGAATAATCTTCGACACGTCTAAAATATCTTCAACTAACTGCGCCTGAGTTTCCGCATTGCGTTCGATCGTTTCTAAGGCGCGATCGATCATTTTCTGGTCGTACTGTTTCGATCGCAGTAACCGTACCCAGCCCAACATCGAATTGAGCGGCGTTCTCAACTCATGAGAAAGCACCGCCAAAAACTCATCTTTCATGCGATTGGCGACTTCTGCTTCTTGGCGCGCGAGCTGTTCGCGCATGACTTGAGCACGGGTGGCTTCCGCTTCTTTGCGCTCTGTAATGTCCTCGATTGTGCCAACATACCCTTGAGGTTCACCAGTTTGGGAAAACATCGGACACGATCGCACTTGTACCCACAACGCGCGCGTATCTTGAGTGTGTAGGCGAAATTCTTCGGAAAATTCTCCGCCCTGTTCGAGATAGACCTGCCACTGAGAAATCGCGCGATCGCGATCCTCTAAGTGAACACACTCACACCAATTCTCAGCCAACCTGCCACAAATCGCGTCGTAGCGGGGATTGGTATAGGTACATTGTCCCGTCGGATCAATCACAAAAATTCCAGATGGCGAGGATGCTGATAGAGAGCGAAACTGTTCTTCACTCCGCCGCAATTCAGCATTGACTGCCTTAAGCTGCGCTGCTTGTAGCTTAACCGCTGCCGTTTTCTTAAATAAATCGACGAATACTGCAACTTTAGAAACCAAAATGTCGGAATTAATCGGCTTGATCAAATAGTCCACTGCACCGAGTGAATAGCCTCGAAAAATCCCGTGATCACTCGAATCAAAAGCCGTCAGAAAGATAATTGGCGTATGCTGCGATCTCGCTCTCGATCGAATCAAACTTGCCGTTTCAAACCCATCGATCCCGGGCATCTGGACATCGAGCAGAATCACCGCAAAATCTTGATTCAGCAGACATCGCAGCGCTTCTTCTCCAGAGGATGCCTGTATCAGATTCTCCCCGAGCTTGCCTAAGACCGCTTCCAATGCCAGCAAGTTTTCAGGTTGGTCATCGACAAGAAGAATGTTAACGGGTTTGTTCAACGACATGGGCACGATCCTAAAACAGCGGGAGTAGGGTGAGGTTAGGAGCAGAGAGTAACCAGCATAGATGGAATCTGATGCAACGGGAGAACATAATCAACAGCGCTTTTAGCAATTGCGGCTTCCGGCATAATCGGGCATTCAGCAGTACGAGGATCTTGCACGATGGTCGTGCCGCCTTGCGCTTTAATCTGAGCCAGACCTTCTGAACCATCTTGATTTGCACCCGTCAAGATGATCCCGATGACCGACTGAGCGTAAACCTTTGCTGCGGACTCGAACAAGACATCGATCGAAGGTCTTGCAAAAGCAACGGGGGGATCAATTGAAAGCGAAAAATACTCAGGTTCAGCAAGAAGATGGTAATTCGGCGGAGCTAGGTAAACGAATCCAGGGCGAATCGGCTCTTTGTCCTCCACTTCCAAAATGGTCAACGCGCTTTCCTGCTGTAAAATCCGGCTGAGCATGTCTGTCGATCCTTGATCCCGATGCTGTACGATGGCGATCGGCACTGTGAAACATCCTGGTACCCCTTTTAACATAGTCCGCAGCGCGGATAATCCCCCTAGAGAAGTACCTATCGCCACCAAAGCAGGTGCCATTAGTCTAACCTCCGATAAAGCTTCTCAGAGGTTGAAAGGGGTTCGTAGCGATCGTGATACGCCGTAAATCGGAGGGATTCTTGCCGTCCTAATGCCAAAATGCCAAAAGGGCAGAGGCTTTGATAAAACAGCTCATGCACGCGATTTTGTAAGACACGATCGAAGTAAATCAAGACATTGCGGCACAAAATTACATTGAATTCATTGAATGATCCATCAGTCACAAGATTATGCTGCGAGAAGACAATGTTGTCGCGCAGCGAAGCGCGAAAAATCGCATTTTCGTACGCGGCTGTATAGTACTCAGAGAATGATTTGCTACCTCCTGCTTTGAGATATTGCTGCGTATATTCTTGCATTGCAGACAGTGAAAATATTCCAGTCTTGGCAGCTTGCAATGCTTTCTCATTAGTGTCGGTTGCGTAGATCCGACAGCGATGGTAGATGCCTGCTTCTTGCAATAAAATTGCCATGGAATACACTTCTTCTCCGGTTGAGCAGCCTGCGTGCCAAATCCGAATAAAGGGATAAGTGCGCAACATAGGCAAGACGACGTTTCTGAAGGTCAGAAAGAAGCTCGGATCGCGAAACATAGAGGTGACATTGACGGTCAAGTTGAGCAAGAAGCGATCGAGCGTGGCGCGATCGTGCAAGACTTTTTCCTGTAATGCTGAGATTGTCTCGATTCTTTCAGACTGCATAAAATTTTGCACTCTTCGTCTCCGAGATGAAGAGGCATAGTTGCGAAAATCATAGCCGTAGTAGCGATAAATGCCATCAAACAGCAGTTGAACTTCAATATCTTCGAGGGTAGGCGACTGTGACAGCATGGGGATTGAGCGTAAATGCCGATGAATTTGTCAATTCGCTAAGTTGAGATCCCCATAGCCCTCAAGGTGAAGGCGCTAAACAAGATCTCTACAAGTATTGATGACAGAGTGAATTTCTTGAACCAATCCTTTCTAAATTGACACAATTCCAGACGGGATGGAATCCTCCCGCCGCCCTAATTTCTAGCCATCGCGTTTTCCCGGAATCTGGCTTGTGGGGCAAACGATCTCACTAGAAGAATCACCCTTTGGAGAGTTTAAGCGCGATCGCAACGCATCCTCCCATGCCTGCTAGCAAACTCGCTAAAATGACCCAAAGCTGTCCAGGTCGGTGTGTCCGAATATTCAGCGTCTTTGCAGTTGTGTCGGCAATAAAGCGATCGAGCAAATCCCGTTGCTGCAACAATTGCTGATTGTTGCTGGTTGACCAATTGTGAGTGAGAGGAATCACTGCACCGGATTGTAAAACGATTGCTAACCGTTGATCTGTAGAGCGCCGTCCTTGCTGGATGGTGGTCATCTTTAACTCTTGCTTCTCAAACTCAATTGTTTTTAATGAACCGATTAAAGGTTCATGCGTTAATTCACAGATCACACGGTTTGCGGTTGGGCGACAGTTAAAGTGAACGAGGCTGCCCATTGTCTCAATCGTCATCTCACCGATCTTGCCTAGCCCAGCGATGCCTAATCCTGCGATCGCAAATATCAACCATTTCACCATCAGTCTAAAATTTCCGTATCTTGAGGGCGCAGAGGCAACATCACTTGAACCATTGTTCCTTGATTTTCATGACTCGTTAATTGAATCTGCCCTTGATGAATTTCAACTGATTGTTTGACGATCGCCAGTCCTAATCCATTTCCAGAAATCATTCCGACATTCGTAGCTCGATGAAATGCTTCAAAGAGCCGCACTTGATCACTTTCCGGGATTCCAATGCCTTGATCTTGCACTTCAAAGTAAACGTGGGTCTGATCTTGTCGGATTCGGAATGTGATGGTGGACTCAGCCGGAGAGTATTTCAACGCATTAGAAAGCAGATTGGTAAAAATTTGCCGCATCAATTTCGCATCCATGTAGCCGCGAATTTCTGACACATCCGCTTCCGGTTCAAACCTAATCTGGTGCTGAGCTTGATCATTCAATCGCATTTCATCGATCAGGTTCTCGCAAAAAGACAAAATATTGAGTGGAGCCGGTTCAAACTTGACTTTCTTGGCATCAGCCCGCTCCAGCATCAGAATGTCACTGAGAAGGTCTTTCATGTTCAAAGATGCCGCTTGAATGCGCTGGATATGTTCAAGTTGTTTATCGATCGAACAATTTCCCGCATAAAACTCCAGCATGTCTGCCGAAGAAAGAATCGTACTCAAGGGCGTACGAAACTCATGCGAAACAGTGGTGACAAAGTTTGATTTCAGTTCGCTTAGCTCGCGTTCTTTTTCTAATGCTTTTCGCATTTCAATCTCAGCTTGTTTGCGGTGGGTAATTTCACGCTGCAAGCCGACCCAATAAGTGTAATGTCCGGTTTGGTCGGTGACTGGGAAAATACTCAGTTCGATCCACACTTCAGACCCGTCTTTGTGATAGTTGATCAGTTCGGTAATCACAGGCTGCCAGTTCTTTAAAGCGGATCGCAGATTCTTCAAGACTGTCCAATTCGTTTTCGGACCTTGCAAAATCCGAGGGGTCTTGCCAATCACCTCATGCTTCTCGTAGCCCATCATGCGCGTGAAGGCATCATTCACAAAGACAATTCTCGGACCTGGTGGCTCCACGGGTTCTGCTTCAGTAATCACGATCGCATCATTTGCATTTAAGACGACAGACTCTAAAAGTAACAATCGCTGCTCTTGAGCTTGGCGCTCTGCTTCTCGATGCTTAGCTTCGGTAATATCTTCTGCAATTCCCGCTATGCGATAGACTTTGCCTTGCTGATTGCGCACGGGAAAGGCACGTGCGAGTAACCAGCGCTTTTCTTGATCGGGGCGCTGGAACTGAAATGTTGCCTCTGCGGATTTGCCTCTGAGTGCTTGCCGACTGACTTTCATCAGATGGGGGATATCTTCTGGTAGCCCCCGATTGAGCCAAAAACTTAACGGTTTCTCATAACAGCTTTGACTGTCATACCCCAAAACTTGCTGACATCCTGGACTGATGTAAATCAGCTTGCGTTGCTCGACATCGTACATCCAGAAGATCTGTTCAATGTTCTCAGCTAACTGCCGGAATCGTTCTTCACTTTCTCGCAGTTCCGCAGCCGCAGCTTTGCGTTCATCTTCGACTTGCTGTCGCTCTCGCACATTCAAAATCAGCGACAAGACTGAAATTAGCTCACCTGAGCTATCAAACAGGACGGAGTTATACCATTCACAGGGCACGATCGAGCCATCTTTCGAGACATTGCGGCTGGTACAAACATTGCGAGTCGTCTGCCCGTTGAGAAGTTGCGCGATCGCGCGATCAACCGTGCCTAAATCCTCTGGTACGACTAATTCCCAACTTCCAAACTGTTTGCCAATCACTTCAGACGCATCCCATCCGAGTAAGGCTTCGGCTTCGCGTGACCAGCGAGTGATCCGTAAATTTTGATCCCATTCAATGACAGCAAACGGTGAATTATCCACATGGAAGGATAACCGCTGTAAGGCACATCTGAGCGCTTGCTGAGCTTGGTCGCGCTCTCTTGCGGTTTCGACCGAATCGGTCATATTGCGGAAAAATAAAGACACGCCAGACTTAGCAGGATAGGCGCGCATTGAATACCAGCCCTGACAGGGGATATAGTAATCGACAATTTCGAGGGGGACACCTTCTGCCATCGCACGTCGATAGAGTTGCCCAAAACTCGTTTCTGCAAAGTCGGGAAACTCCTGCCAAAGCACTTTGCCGAGCAAATCTCGGGCAGGCTTCCCTAAGATCTGTGCGGCAGCGTGATTGACATAGGTAAAACGAGCAGAGCGATCGAGCGCGACAAATCCATCGGTAATGCTCTGCAAAACCCGGTTAATCTGTTCACGGGCTAATTCTGCTTCAGCACGGGCAGTTTGCTCACGGGCTAACAGTTGATGCCGCTCCTCTTCGATCCAGCGGCGCAGACTAATATCTGAAAAAGAAACAACGACCGCGTAGGGTAAAACTTGTCCAGGCTGAAACAGCGGCTGAGAATTGATCGAAATCCAAGTTACCTGTTTCTCAGGTTTGCAGAGACCCAGAATGACTTCTGAGCAGGGAATCCCCGTTTTTGCCGTGATCAGACCCGGAAAAGTTTCGAGATCAAATGCAGAACCATCTTCATGGATCGCTTCCCAGCCCAACTCCAAAATATTGCGATCGATCAATTCATCGATCGCACATTCCAAAATTTTCTCAGTACTGGCATTACAAGTTTCGATGAGTCCTTCTGCATTGAGCATCATCACAGCTTCATGCATCGCTTCTACGACGGATCGATAGCGTTGTTCGCTCGTTCTGAGGCTTTCTTGCTCACGACGGCGACGACTGACTTCAGCTTGAAGTTGTTCGATCTTATGTTCGAGCTTGGTGATTTGATAGCGCAGCGATCGCACGGTATCCAGATCAAATTCCGCCTCCACGCTCGACACTGAAGGAGCGATTGCTTTGGGGGTTTTCGTCAGTTCTTGCACAGATTGGGATTGAAGTTGCGATCGCAGTTCGGCGACGAGTACTTCGAGTTCCGCATTGCGCTGTTGTAACTGGATCTGGTCAGTTTCTCGCATGACTCACGCTCGAATTCAGGGGTGAATAAATCTTTGCCTCTAAAATCTTTACTCAAATTTTGATCGAACTTCATGGAGACTTGCTGAAGTTCATTTAAAGAGTTTCATAAGGCAGTTCGATGACAAAAGTAGTCCACCCAGTCTGGCTTTTTACAATAATACTGCCTTGAAGCTGTTCAACGAGCTTTTTGACGAGGGCAAGTCCTAGACCTGTGCCGCCTTTTTGCCAGCGATCGCTGCCCGGAACTCGATAAAATTTGTCAAAAATATGCGGCAAGTTTTTTGTCGGAATTTCGGATTGATTGGCGATCGTAAATTGCAAAAGTGGAGTCTGATTTTCACTCAATCCTTCGCGAACTTTGAGGCAGATTTCACCTCCACTTTGTGTATATTTGCAGGCATTATTTAACAGCTCAACGAGAATTCGGCGCAAACTGACTCCATCTGCCACAATCACAGGCAAGGTTTCGGGAAGATTCACCTTGAGAAGTTGTTGACAATCCCGAGTTCTGACTTGAAACGCATCTGTTGTTTTCCGCAAAAGCTCTCTTAAATTGAGCGGTTCGGGTGGAGCTAACGCTTCTCCAGATTCCAGTTGATACAAATCTAATAAGTTTTGGATCAATTCATCGCCTTGATCGCACGCATTCAGCGCAATATCGATATATTGCCGCCGATTGTCCGGCATCGCATCCATTAATTGCAGCGCCACTTTAATTGTCGTGAGTGGTGCGCGCAGATCGTGCGTAATCGTGTTGAGCAGATCGTTTTTCTGACTATTGATGGATTGCAGTTCATCGACCTTTCTCTGAATCTCAAGTTGGGCGCTATGCCGTTTCAGACGAGCAGCGATCGTCTCTAATAATTCCACCCGGCGAAAGGGTTTGGTTAAGTAGTCATCCGCGCCCAAATTCATCCCCTGTCGCATATCGGCTTTATCGGCTTTGGCAGTCAGAAAAATAAACGGAATCATTGCTGTGCTTGGATCTTGACGCAATGCTTCTAAAACGTTGTAGCCGTCAAAATCAGGCATTTTGATATCGCAGAGAATCAAATCGGGCGATCGCTCCTTTGCCAATTGAATTCCGGTCATACCATTATCGGCATTCAGGGAGTCAAAGCCCCCAGAGGCAAGAATTTCTAGAATGTTCAGCCGAACATCTTTTTCGTCTTCAATCACCAAAATTTTCATGAAGGTTCCCCGATCTGGCGGCTGAGTCGATTGAGATCTGATGATGGAATCATTGCAGTTTTGCATTGCAGTCGAATGGGAACGTTTTTGGGGGTGTACTCGCTTTGATGCTCACTGACATCTGAAATTACGATCCTGCTCCGTAATTGTGACGATGCTCCCCGTATAAGCATGAATTCAAAATTCCGAGCACCCTCGTAAAAACACGGCAATTAAAGCTGATTTTAGCGAATTTTATGCCGAAAATGCCAGATCCCTTATGACAGTCTGATCCCTTCCTTCAGAGAAACTGTGGAAATTACTTAAACTTTATCGCTGAGGCTGTTTTTTGATGTCTTCGCGACAAACTGCATATTTCGTCTGTCTTAGGATAGATAGGTTGCCCGACTTTATTAAATAGTATTAAGAATAAGAACTGAATCAACCTGAGTTTGACATTCAATACCCTAAGAAATGGGGGTGCACTGACTGCGCCAATTGGATTGAAAAGATACATTTATATGTTCTAAAACTGGCACAATGAACCGGAAACTCTGAATTTTCCTTTGAAGTATTTAATGATTGGGCTGATCTATTATTTTGCATGAACCTGCTACTCGCAAATGAATCCGATTGTCGATTTTTTAAGTTTTGGTTTCACGATCAACTCTGTGATGGAATTAGCTATCAAGGTGAGTTGTTTTGCCAGTTTCATAGCTTTAGTGCGCAGCGTCGAGATCAAGCGTATGACTTAGGCTCAAGATTGCTCGATCGCGGAATTTCGGTGATTATTTGTTGTTCTAGACAACGGTACTCATTAGGCATTAATTTGCGAAATAACTGGGATGCCTATGGTGAGCGTGAAAAGCAACAGGTTTTACTAGAAGTGCAGGGCATGGATTCAGTGCTGAGCCAGCTTTTACGGTGATAGTCTAGTAGGTGCAATTTTCTAGATCGCTCATGCAAACCTACGATGTCGTTGTTATCGGTGCAGGCCCCTCTGGCTCGATCGCTGCTGCTCAACTTGCCCAAGCTGGATTCACTGTAGCTCTACTGGAAAAACAGTTTTTGCCTCGTCATAAGACGTGCGGTGGCGGGATGCCGATGGTGATGCAGTCTCAGTTACAAGATTTAGCTCCAGAGGCGTTTGTCGAGTCAGATGTTACCCAGATGCGGCATACCTGGAAGTTTGAAAATCCCTATCTTGTTGCGATGAATCCGCGATCGACCGATGAGCGCTTATCGCTCTGGATGGTTCAACGACCCATTTTCGACAATGCTCTGGCTCAAAGAGCGAGCCAGTTTGGAGCCGAGTTGCGAGATGGAATTGCGCTCCGATCGCTTGAACCTGAACCTGATGGCGTGATTGTCCGAGCACAGGGGATTAAGACAGGATCGGAATTTACAGCAAAGGCGCAATATGTGATTGGAGCCGATGGCGCGAATGGAGTGGTTGCAAAGGCGACTCAGTTGAGAAAGCGCAAAGCGATCGCGTTAGCAATGGAGATTGAGCATCCACATCAATGGGGCGATGGTCATGCAGATTTACGTCCCGATATTGCTCATTTAGAATATGGTGCGGTGAAACGCGGATATGCCTGGATTTTTCCGAAAGCTGATCATTTGAATATTGGAGCAGGTGTGTTTCGTCCAGATAATCAGGATGCGAGACGCGATCGCGATTTACCCGCGCAGTTGCAGAAGACGATTCTGGAATATATGGATGCGTTGGGATTGAAATACGATCGTTCAGCTTTGAAATTTCACGCTCATCCGTTGCCGACGTGGAGTGGGAAAGAGCCATTACATGAAGGACGGATTTTACTAGTCGGGGATGCAGCGGGATTGATCAATCCATTGTTTGGCGATGGAATTCTCCATGCGGTGAAGAGTGGTGCGATCGCAGCTCAAAGCATTATTGATCAAGCAGCAGATGAATATACCGATCGCATTCACGCCGAGTTTGCAGCAAATTTTGATGCAGCTTTGAATTTAGCGCGGGTGTTTTACCAGTGGACGGGAGTTTGCTATAAGTACGGCGTGAAGTATGAGAAAAGTACACGCTATGCTACTCAGCTTTTGTGTGGCGATTTACTATTTACGGATATGGCAGGGCGGGCGATGCGGCGATTGAAAAAATCGGTGGGATCAAACTTCTTTCCAGCGTTCAATAGCTAGGTGATGATTGTTCAGAAGTCGGAGTTTTGTAAAATTCTGACTTCTCGCTCCACACTGCTAGTTTTACTTCAATTTACTAGCTGTTCTCAAAATCTGACCTGCTAACATGGCGGCTCCAAATCCGTTGTCAATATTGACGACCCCAATTCCAGTCGCACAAGAATTCAACATCGTGAGCAATGCGGATAGTCCATTAAAACTGGCTCCATATCCGATACTGGTGGGAACAGCGACGATCGCACAATCTGACAGACCAGCTACTACACTCGGCAATGCTCCTTCCATGCCTGCGACGACAATTAGCACATCTGCCTGAGTCAACACATGCACATTACTTAGCAAGCGATGAATTCCAGCAACGCCGACATCCCAAAGTCGATTCACCCGAAATCCACAGAGTTCAGCAGTAATGGCTGCTTCTTCGGCAACAGGAAGATCTGCTGTGCCTGCTGAAAGAATCCCAATTGTACCTGGATAAATCGGAGCTTTTGGACTGCCTAACGCGCAAATCTTAGCAGTCGCATAGTAAAGGGCATCTGGAACCATTTCTTTCACCCAAGCATACACTTCAGGCTCCATCCGAGTTGCCATGACGACTGTCGCTTTATCTCGCATTGTTTCCATGATTTGAGCAATCTGCTCGGGCGTTTTACCCGGACTCCAAATGACTTCCGGGAAACCCGTTCTCAGCGATCGATGATGGTCAATATTAGCAAAACCTCCAACTGGCTCATAAGTGAGATATCTCAGCTTGCTCAATGCATCTTCTGAACTCAGTTTGCCTTGAGATACATCATCTAACAGTGCTTTTAGTGCTTCGGGATGGGTCATGTGAAGGGTACTACTCTTTGATTTTAAGTTCTTGAATGTTCCAAAGTCCCCAACTGGGTAAACCAGAATACTTCAATCCTTGAACTCGATTTCTGACTGCCATGATTGCAGAGTCATTGACTAAGTGGATCACAGGAAGCTGTTCTTGAACAAGCTTCTGAAACTCACCATAGATTTTTTTGCGTTTCTCTGGATTCAGTTCTTGAGCACCTTGGATAAATAAGCGATCGATTTCTTTCTCCCACTCATTTGCTACATATCCTTGGATTTTCGGCTGTCCAACTTGCTGGCTCAAATTAAATGAATGCGATCCCCCACTGGTCATCCACAGATTTGCTAGTCCATGTGGCTCGGTTCCGCCCGTAAATCCGATAATGTGAGCATCCCAATCTCTTGCTCCATTGATTTTATCGATCAAAACGTTAAAATTCAGCGGATTATAGTCAACTTGAATTCCAATTGCAGCTAAATCTTGCCGAATTTGAGCGCCGATTGCAACACGAGTTAAATTATTCGAGTTGGTGAGTAAAGTAAAGCGAACTCGATTGCCATCTGAGTCAAAGAGCTGACCGCGATCGTTATATTTGAATCCAGCTTTCTTTAGCAAGTTTTTTGATTGATTCGGATCGTAATTGTAGGCTTTTAAACCTTCCTTGAGAGTGAATGGGCTTTGCACCGAAATCGGCGAATTTTGGACGACTCCTAAACCTCGGAATAGATTAGTGTTAATGCGATCGCGATTAATTGCATAAGCGACAGCTTTCCGAAATTCAAGCGTATTAAACCAACGCGATTTAACCGGATCAACAAAGGGCTTGCCATTTTTATCTTTTGCCTTACTAAGATTAAAAGTAAGATACAAAACACCTGACCAAGGGCCGCCATTTAAGACCTGGAAATTTCCGCGTTTTTCTTCTCGCTTTAATAATGAAAAATACTCCGATCGTAAAGGTCGAGTATCACCCATCACATCCAAATCGCCAGAGCGAAATCTCAGCAATTGCGTATCTAAATTCTCGATAAATTGCCAAACAATGCGATCGATATAAGGCAATTGCTTGCCGTCTTTATCTTTTCGCCAGTAATACGGATTTCGCTTTAAAACTAATCGCTGGCTTGGGCTATAGCTATCAATGACATACGCCCCATTCGTAATAATCTTTTTCGGATCAGTGTCCGTTCCCCAAGTCGAAATAAATTTGGGATTTCCATCCGGTAGTTTTGAATTTATTGCTTCTGCTAAGGCATGTTTCGGCAAAATCATAATGCCCTCAGGTGCAGCAGTCGCAGCAATAAGAGGCGCGAAGGGTTCAGGCAAGATGAATTCAACTTGGCGATCGTTGATTTTCCGAATTTCTGGAAAAACCTTTTTCACCCCAATCTGAATACTCTCTTTCTGATCCGTTGGAATTAATGGATTAAAAACAATATCTCGATAAGTAAAAACGATATCATCTGCCGTCAGAGGTTTTCCATCTGACCACTTCAAGTTGGGTCTTAAAGTAAAAACGACTCGCTTATTGTCAGGCGAGAATTTCCAAGATTCAGCTAATGCAGGTTCATACTCTCCTGTTAAACCATTCTCTCTTGTTAACCCTTCATAAATGAAAGGAAAAACAGATGGGAAAGTTTGATTATTGGCGTAGTTAAACGTTTTGGGATCAGTTGGACTCGCTAAGACTAACTGAGGAACTTGTGCAGCAACCGTTCTATATCGATGAGGATTACAACTCGACAAAAAGAGAAGTGCGATCGTCAAACACACTCCAATCTGGATTCTGACCTTTTTCATCACTAATCCTCAATTCTCAGGTCAGTCAAATTCCAAAGTGCACCGCCACTTTCAGGATAATTCACTCCTTTAATCCGATTGCGAACCACAGCCATCACACGCGCATTCACAAGTGGAATCCAAGGCAAATATTCTTGTGAAATTTTCTGAATCTTTCCGTAAATTTCCTTCCGTTTTGCTTCATCTAATTCTTGAGCACCTTCGACATATAATCGCCCAATTTCCGCTTCCCAATCTGCAACAACCCGACCTTCAAGCGGCGGTTTTCCAGGTGCACTCGATTGATTAAAACTATGCGATCGACTTTCCGGCAACCAAACGTTTGCTCCACTATTTGGCTCTTTACTTCCGCCCATTGCCAGTAGATACGATTCCCATTCTTGAGTGTTATCTAACTTATCCAACAACACTCCAAAGTTAATCGGATTAATATCAACTTGAATCCCCAACTGGCTCAAATCCTGCTTAATTTGCGCCACCATCGACTCACGCACCACATTCCCCGCATTCGTCATCAGCGTAAAACGCACGACATTCCCGTCTGGGTCAGCAAGTTGTCCGCGATCGTTGAGCTTAAACCCAGCTTCTTTCAGCAGTTCTTTTGATTTGTTTTGGTCGTACTGGTAAACTTTTAAGCCTTCTTCGGGCTTGAGATAATAGGGGCTAGTCTCCAAAATTTGCGAATTGATCAAGACTCCCAAGCCTCGGAAGATATTCGTGTTCATCCGTTCTCGATCGATAGCATATGCGACTGCCTGACGGAATTTTGGATTGTTAAACCACTTTGATTTCACGGGATCAACGACAGGTTTTCCGTTTCGCCGTCCTTGATTTAAGTTAAACGCCATAAAAGTCGTAATCGGACGAGTGCCGCCAATATACGCTGTGAAATCACCTCGTTTTTCTTCTTTTTTGAGAATGGGATAATCTTCAGCCCGAATCGGTTCAGAGATATCGACTCCACCTGATCGAAATTGAAGAAGCTCAGTATTCTGGTTTTCAATCACACTCCAAACAATCCGCTCGATGTAAGGCTTCTGATTGCCTTGCTCATCTTTTCTCCAATAGTTCGGGTTACGTTTGAAAATGATCCGCTGTGTCGCAAAATATTGGTCGAGCGTATAAGGTCCGTTGCAAATCACTTTCCTCGGATCGGTATCCGTTCCCCAAGTTGAGAAAAAGAGCGGATTGCCGTCTGAGCCAGTCTTGCGAATTGTTTCTTCAAGCGCATGTTTGGGCAAAATTGCCAATCCGCCTGTCACTCTCAAAAAGGGAGCAAACGGTTCAGGTGTGGTGAACTCAACTCGGCGATCGTCGATTTTTCGCACGGTTGGAAATGCCCGTCCTTTACCAATTCGCAGGACATCTTGAATATCCGTTGGCACTTTAGGATTCAGAAAAATATCCCGGAACGTGAACACAACGTCATCGACTGTCAGCGGCACACCATCTGACCATTTCAAGTTTTCGCGCAGGGTAAATGTTACTTTCTTCTTATCTGGCGAAAGTTCCCATTTCTCTGCAAGTTCTGGCTCAAGCTCATTGGTCAATGCGTTTTCTGTGATTAATCCCACATACAAGAATCCCGCGACATTTGGATCTTCGTTAATCAACGCATAGTTAAATGATTTGGGATCGCTCAGGGTCGTATCGACAAGCTGAGGAACTTTTGCTGCTTGTGTTTTGTAGCCCTGCGGATTGCAAGCCGTAATGCCCAATATCAGGCAAAATGCTGCCATTGCCACTGCCCAAAACCGCCAAAAACCTGTAAGAGCGGAAAATTTCATAGCCGATCGCGCATCATTTAGAAAGTGATTCTATCCTTTCTACACCTTTTGCGCGGTTTCTGCTCGATTTAATTATCAATCATGCGATCGATACGGTCACGCATTTTCAACCCAATCAATGCTTTGACTAAAAATAAGCCTGCAATTGCTGCGATCGCAAAAGCAAACATTGAACCGCTCACTTTCCCGACGAGCAAAATCGCTCCAGTTAGTGCTGCGAATCCTGAAATACAGGCGTAAAGCAACGCTCTCAGCGAAAGATTGAGCTTTTTCAAGGCGCGTTCTTGCTCGATCGAGCGCACCTGAATTTGTAATTCTCCTTGCTCTAAGCGGGCTTCTAATCGCTCGATCGCAGTCTGAGTGGGATTCGGCTTCGTCATGCGATACGCCAAATATCCCTTCGCCTGCCGCGCCAATTCTCCCAGCCCACCTTGCTTCGCAGGAATTGTCGCCAAACTCTTCACAAATGGTTTCGCTGCCGCTAACAAGTTATAGTTCGGGTCAAGATCGCGCGCAACTCCGTCCAACGTCGTCAAGGCTTTAATAATAAAAGTCATCCGCGCAGGCAATCGGAACGGTTGCTGCTCAAACACAGCATAGAGTTCATTTCTAACGCTCTTAAAGGCTTGAATCTCAACAGGCTTATCCGCAAATCGTTCAACCAACACGCCCACAATTCGCTTCACGGGGGTCATGTCTGCCATCGGCTCAACCAAACCCATATCCACCAGCGTTTGCACGACTTGATCGGTATCTTTCTTCAATACTGCAAAGAAAGTCTGAACCATCTGATTGCGGTTGATCGGCTGCACTTCTGCCATCATGCCAAAATCGTAAAAGATTAGCTTTCCATCGTGGCTCACTGCCATATTTCCAGGATGGGGATCAGCTTGAAAAAAGCCATCTTGGAGCAGTTGCTTGAGATACGAACAAATTCCTAAATGATTAATCTCACGAGGATCAATCCCGATCGCAAGTAACCCTTGCCGATCGTTGACCTTGATTCCTGGCACATATTCCATCGTCAGCACACGCTTCGTCGTGTACTTAGGATAAATTTTCGGAACGACAATGAGATCGTGATCAGCAAAATTATGTCGAAAGCGATCGGCATTCATCGCTTCTTGCACATAATCAATCTCACGATTCAAAATCTCAGAAAATTCCTCATGAATCGCCAAAATATCGTAGTGTCTTGCGGTTGGAACAATGCGATCAATCCAACGCACGAGCCGACCTACAATCTGAAAATCCATCGCAAAGAGTTGCTCTAACCCCGGACGTTGTACTTTCACCACAACTTCCTCGCCCGTATGCAGCCGAGCACGATGCACCTGTCCTAAGCTAGCAGCTGCGATCGGAGTCGAATCAAATTCTCGATACAAGACATGCAGCGGATAGCCTAGTTCAGATTCAATAATGGCGATCGCTTGGCTCGAATCAAATTCTGGGACTCGATCTTGAAGTTGTCCCAATGCTTTGACATACTCCAAAGGCAGCAAATCAGCTCGAGTCGAGAGCGATTGCCCAATTTTGATAAATGTTGGTCCTAAATCTAACAGCGTTCCGACTAACCACTGAGCACGGCGATTTCGGTGATGAGCAGACTGCCTTGCGATCTGACGATCCCACCACAAATAAAACGTCAATTTGGCAGCCGACACAGAAATATCCACCTGCCGAGCCAGTGGAGAAGAGAGTTGCCGTTGCCAGCGTAGAGGTTTAGGGGCTGTAGTTTGTAACATAACTTCAAATTATTATAGCGCTGGAGGGTTGAAGAACTGCTCCAGAAGCAGAAGATTCCTGCACGAATATCATTGGGAAAATTCGACACTGCTAGAAATCTTGACAAAATCCCTCTTGGTTCGTCATTCATTGCATTTCTTGCGGAGTGCCAAACTTAGCATACCCGTCGAGAAACGTAGCCGTACGGAGCGATCGAAAATTGCTGGCTTCTTCCTACAACCGCTCAAATTTTGAACCAAGAGCGAGATCATTAGGATTGAATCGCCTCTACATATTGGCTCAGATCAACACACAATTTCAGTTTTTCTATCAGTTAGGCAAAGTCAAAACCTAAATGACATCACAGATCTAATTGAGTTTCTGATGGAGTTCTCCTGACTCAAACCTCTACGATTTCCAAGTTCTGCGGTAAGGTTATCGTAAAGCAAGTCTCGTAAGACTGAGTTCCTTCCATCTCCGTACTCGTTGCCTCGATCGTGCCATTGAGATGCTGAACTAAACTTTTAACCAGTGCCAAACCGAGTCCAGTTCCAGGAACTGCATTTTGCGTCATTCCTTGGCAACGCCGGAACTTATCAAAGATATGGGGTAATTCTTCCTCGGAAATCGCTGATCCAATGTTTGAGATTGAGAATTTCATTTGCTGTCCAGGCTGAGGCACCACCTGTAAGTAAACCATGCTATTCGGATCAGCATATTTACCCGCATTAGTTAGCAGTTCTAGCAAGATTCGATTGAAGCTAGTTAAATCAGTATTGAGAAGGGGCAAGCGTTTTGGAAGTTCAAGTTCGAGCGTTAAGCCCTTCGATGACCACCGCTGGTTAAAGGAATTCGATAAGTCAGCCATCAATTCCTTCACATCCACTTGTTGAAGCTGGAACGCAACTTGTTTCGTTTCTAACTCTTGAAGGGCAAGTAGATCGTTAATCAGATTCGTTTCTTGAGCACATTGCTGCTCCAAGATGTTGAGATATTGCTGACGGCGATCAGGAGAAAGATTTGCTTGCTGCAACATCCGAATGGCTAACATCATGCTTGTGAGCGGCGTGCGCAGTTCATGGCTAAGTGTGCTGAGAAACTCATCCATTCGCTGATTCATTTCCCGCAGTTTCTCGATTTGTTTGCGGGTGATCTCGTAGAGTTTGGCTTGCAGTTCTAGACTTTGCTGAAGTTGCGCTGTTCTTTCCTCAACAAGAGATTCAACTTGTCGCAGCGTTTCGGTTTGAATAATTGCAGTGCTGATTTGAGCGCTGACAAGTTCGACGAGTTCGACTTCTTCGGGTTGCCAGGCGCGGGGTTCTTTTTGTTGAAGAGCGATAAATCCTAACAGGCGATTCTTGCTTTCTAAAGGAACTAGTAACAGTGCAGGCATTTTCTCAGCATCAAAAATTGGCGCAGTTTCTAGGTTACTGGGAAACTTACCTGAATTGCTGAAGGCAAAGAATTTAGCTGGACTCAGAAATGCACTCTGGCAAACCGCGCAGTCTGTAATCCAGAAAGACTGGCTGAGCGGCGTTTCTGACTCATCGACCTCAATTGGGTCACGGTTCCACTCGCTGTCAATCATCACGCGCGCTTTCGGAACTCGATCGCTCTTTGCCCGCAAGCTATGCCGTGGATCCCAAAACTTGGTGCGCAGGACAAAGGCTCGATCGATTTCAAGGGTACGAGCTAGTCCCTCTAGTACCATGACTTGGATTTGAGGCACATCGACTGAGTTCTGAATCGCGATCGAGACTTCTCGCAATAGCGCTTGCGATTGCGACTGTTTTGCGACTTTGCGCTGAAGGGTGAGTTGGGTGAGTGCAATCGCAATGTGATCAACAACTTGAGTCAACGTTTCGATTTCCAAGTCTGACCAGCGATGCGCCTGTGCTGTCAGCAAGCTGATCACACCGTTGATGTGTCCCTGAAATTGAGTTGGTAAGCTGAGTACGCCTCGAATTGGCAGCGCTTTCGATATGCTGTTAATTTCGCTAAGGTTCAAATCGGAGACAAATAAGCTGGAACGTTCCAGCGTCGCAGCCTGAATCATGCCATAGTTTGCCAGAATTTCGCCCTGTTGGTTGGCGCTAAGGTGCGTCTTGGCAAACCAAGCAGTCAATGACTTGGAATAAGGTTCACCCTGATTTGAAATGATACAAGCTTGAACCCCATAAGCTTCTCCTAGCAACGCTGCAATTTCCACAAGAACTGTTTCGCTCTGAGTGGCGTGAGCGAGAGCTGTAGTAATCTTGCGTCCGACACTTGCCAAACTAGAAACGAGAGGGCTGGAATGCGGCACAGTTTCAACCGGATGGGTAGACAAAGAAGTTAGTCGATCAGTTTCGATCCGAAGGGCTTCTTCTCTTGTAGTGTTGACAACATCCATGACTCGCCCCACAACTTCCTGAGATTCTGTCGGTCTCGATCGCGAAACTTTTGCTTGCATCCTGCTACATGCCTATCGTTGCATTACTTTTTCAGGAATCTCCCATCACAAATCTCTTTCGGAATCCGTTACGGGAAGCGCATGGCTCTGTATACGAAAAATAAACTAGGTAAGATTTTACCTATCTTGCATTTCGTTAGACCATCGCTTTCAGATTAGCGTCTTAACGCTTTGAAAGTATCCGTAATTTCCCTCGATTGCTGTTCTTGATTGACTAAATTCTCAAAAATTTATGCATTTCCACATGAAGACGATGTGAAGTTGCGCTCTATAAAGCAATTCAAAGGATTTCACACCTTTTTTTCTTAGACATAGTACACTTGAACGAAGCTTGCACTGCCTCTCTATTCCACGATAATTCGCCTTGGATCTTATGAATTTAGAGCCTGGAACTGCCAATCCAATCAGCGTTGTCGGTACGGTAAAGGGACCGGGTGAAAACGGCAATCAGTATGTTTTCATTACGTCTGATAACCGCCATGTGCGAATTGGCGAGTATGTCTATTATGAAGTTTATGAAGCTGGGCTTCTCCGTAAAATCCTCGGTAAGATCTCGGATCGAAGACTCATTGATCACTTACCTGATCGCATTTTTGCGGACACTGAGATTAGTCCAGAAGCGATCGCGGCTCTTGTCGGATTTACGTACGAGCATCCGGAGATCTATGAAGTTGCAGTGGATGTGATCGGTTATTTCGATCCGTCGCTGGGATTTATGAATCCGCGAAAAAGTCCAGATCCAGGCGCAAAAGTAGTGTTGGCAAGTGACGAGATGCTCAGGGAGATCTTAAATCGTCGTCAGCCTCAGTCGGTGGGATCAGCTCATATTGGCTCACTTTTGTTGAGAGAAGTCGGCTCTGTGCCGATCGCATTAGATGTCAAAGAATTAGTTAGTACCCATATGGCGATTCTGGCGGGAACTGGCTCAGGGAAATCCTATACGGCTGGAGTTCTGGTAGAAGAGTTGCTCCTTCCCCACAATCGAGCGGCGGTTTTAATTTTTGATCCGCATGGAGAGTATGGAACGCTGACAGATATGCGGGGGCATCCAGCATTTAAATCAGCAGATGGCTATGCTCCCAAAGTGAAAGTGATGACACCGGAAGAAGTGAGGATTCGAGTGTCTTCGCTAGATTACTACGATATTTTGGCATTACTGCCGGAAATGAGCGATCGTCAACAAGCTATGTTGAGCAAAGCCTTTCGGATTTTGCTGCGACATCGCAAAGGAGATTATCGTTGGGGTATTCAAGATCTAATCGCAGCCGTTCGAGAAGCCGATGTGCAGGTCGATGACGATGGCAATGAAAAGACGGGATCATCTGCTCCAGCTTTGGAATGGAAATTGGAGAAGATTGAGCGATCGGACTATTTTCATAATGTGGAACACACGGTTAGCCCAAAAGAACTATTTGAACCGGGACAAGTGACCGTCCTGCAAATGAACGAAATCAGTCAAGAAGAACAGCAAGTGATTTGTGCGGCAGTGCTGCGGCAAGTCAATCATGCACGGATGAGTACTCAGAAAGAACTCATTTCACCGCAAGATGAGAATTACTTGCCCTACCCCGTGTTTATTCTGGTTGAAGAGGCGCATCGTTTTGCCCCTGCTCATGAACCCTCTCGCTGTAAGTCAGTGATTCGGACAATTTTGAGCGAAGGGCGGAAGTTTGGCTTAGGAATGGGATTAATTACGCAACGTCCAGGGAAGTTAGATGCGGATGTCCTGTCTCAATGTATGAGTCAGTTTTTGATGCGCATTGTGAATCCGGTGGATCAAGAGAGTCTAAAGTATGGAGTTGAAGCAGCAGGACGGGATTTGCTGAAAGAACTGCCTGCTTTGACCAAGGGACAGATCATTATTTCTGGGGCTTGCGTGAATACGCCAGTGCTATGTAAGGTGCGGCAGCGTTTGACAAAGCATGGCGGTGAGACGTTGAATGCACCAGAACTCTGGCAGAAGCATTTTGAAGGGCATCGGCTTCAGGAACGTAAGATTGAGCTTGCACCCGTTGCGGCTCCCCGACGATCGCAGACGGTTCGCGGGCGAAGCATTGATTAGATTGTTCCTGATGTTGAGCAGTTTTTATGGGGAACGATCAATCGGCACTAACTCAACTTAGATTGCTTGCGCACCGGAAAAAGATGTGCGTTAGGAAGGATCTGAAGGGCGAGAAGTTATTTATTGACCAACGATTGAGGTTGCGATCGCGGTTTCAATGAGTGCTGCCAATATCCTTTTGAGGTATCGACGGGGACGGTTGCTGCAACAGAATTAGACTGAGATCGCGGTGAAGCGAATAGAAGTCTATCTGCCTTCTGAACTCTTACATTCGCTGACTGAGCAGCACGGGACACCGCTGGTGGATCCGTTGCTCGAATTGCCAATCCGACTAAGCCTGCGATCGATGCGACCCATCCTGCAAGTGCAGCGATCGTTAACCACTTTTCGATCATTCGATTCATTCCTCAACTCCGCAAACTGCACAGTTACCAACTTCAGATCGCAGACATAACGTTTCAGGGGGTGATGAGTCTAATTATATCTTGTTCGATGAAATGATCAAAGATCTTGTTCTTTTGTCAACCGTAAAGTTTGGCAAATTTATCGGAAAAATCGCCAGAGAATTGATTAAGAAATTATGGGGTCAATATGCGATCACGCAAATTCAGCCAGCATAATAGCGTCGGAGATTCAGCGCGCAACTCCTCATGATTCATCGATAGGCGCGCTCCGTATTTTGACGCAATCTTTTCAGTTATGAACTTCAAACGATTTCTAAAATGGCTTGCTCCGGTGAGTTTGACTGCAATTCTGATTCTCTGCACAATTGTTCAGGGATGGAGTGCCCCTACAGCCGCACAAACCCAATTGCACTGGTATGGACAATCCGCGTTTAAGCTGACAACGCCGACTGGAAAAGTCATTTTGATTGATCCTTGGATTACGAATCCCGTGAATCCCAACGGCAAGACTGACTTAGCGACTCTGAATCGTGCCGATTTGATTTTAGTGACGCATGGACATTTCGATCACGTCGGCGATGCAATGACGATCGCGAAAAAGACGAATGCTCCTCTCGTCAGTACTGCCGATTTAGGACAGGCATTAGTCGAATCAGGCTATCCAAAAAATCTCGTGACCTTGGACACTCAAGGAAATTTTGGCGGCGAAATCTCATTGCTGAATAATGAGGTCAAGGTTGCCTTTATTCCCGCGATTCACAGTTCGGTGATCGCTTCTGATGGCAGTCCCGCAAAGTATGCAGGAAATCCAGGGGGCTTTTTGGTGACTGTACAAAATGGTCCTACGATTTATCACACGGGTGATACGGATGTCTTTGCGGATATGGCGTTGATTCCGCGGTTTCGCAAAGTGACGCTGATGTTGGCGTGTATTGGAGATCGGTTCACAATGGGACCGCAACGAGCTGCAACAGCCGTCGGCTATGTCAAACCCGATCGAGTGATCCCAATGCATTTCGGTACATTTCCAGCTTTGACTGGGACACCTGCTGCTTTTGCCGCAGAATTGAAGCAGCAAAGAGTGGGCAGTCGATTGCAGGTAATGAAGGTCGGAGAAACAATTCGGTTGTGAGATTTCTACTGTCTAGCGAGCTAGGGATTCAGTAAATTCAACACGCTGATAGAGACGGGTCGCCGACTCGTCTCTATGAGTTTGAAGGAACACGCAAGCTATTGAGTCAGGCGGAATCGTCCGATCATATTTTTGAAGTCCCAGCGTACAGCATTGCCGGGATATTCATAGAGCGCACTGAGAACAAATACTTTTGTGCGATCGCGGCTTGGCACAATTACGCTATCTCCGCAGTTATTGGTGCCACACCAGGAGTAGGAAATTGCAGGCTGACCCGCGAAACTGTAAGCTCGATAGTCACTTTGTCGCCCATCAAAAAAGGATTTATCTCGGTTTTGTTCTGCCCACTGCTGTGCAGATAAACGTTTAGGATTAGAAAATTCGGCGACGATAATTTTGTCTCCTGGGGAAGATTGAGATTGCACATTACTATCGACAGGTGCAGGTTCATCACTTCCGACTGCTGTGGGAGCTTCTACCGTACTCCGAAGTACGATTGTTCCTTTCGATTCTTGAGAAGTATCCAAGTTGTAAGTAGTTGGAAAATCAAATCGAAATCCTAATGGACTTTTATGCGTTTGAAATGTGCCAGCGGAGGCTTGAGCGATCGTATAGATGGTTTGATCTGAATTGCTCGTGAAGGGAGATGCTTGAGCAACTGCGGGCACTGCAAGGCTTAGTAACCCTGCACAGAAAAACATTTGGGGGCGAGATAATTTTGTTAGTTTCATACAAGAACTCCAACCATCGCTGGATGAAAACCATGAGCTAGAAATCTATTAAGACTCAGAACTAAATCTGTTTTGATGCTACAGATCATGCACCCTTATAAATTGAATTCTACCATGAAAAATATAGGACATCTAGACTCTCAGCTCTACCCTTTTGTAGACTTTACTTGGTTCTTTTTATAGATATTATGGAATCCTGAAATTCTATTAATTAGATTTAGAAATTTGTTTACTTTCGATTGATAGAACGTCTGTTTTCTTCTATTACTTAGAAGTACAAGCAATTGAGCTGGCAATTCTCAATTGAGAATTGCCTAAGCTGAGGTGAACTATTCGATCGTGATTGATTTCGGGGCGTTCCCGTTGGGGCTATGTCCGTTTGTCGTGTAGGTGGTTGAACCTGTTTGTTGATTGAGCCAGCTTCGGACGGGTTCCTCGGTCAGGCTCAATTTGAGGAATCCGGTAAACAGTCCCCCCATGAAGGCGAGCGGCTGTTGGGTAAACTCTTGGACGAGCGGTGAAAGTTCGGTCAGAAACATGTAGCAAACCCTTTGTAGTTAGACTTTAAGCCCGATCGTACCTTAGACCGTCAGGATTTGGGTCGGTGGGTCGCTGCGATCGTAAGATGGTAGAGAAATTTGACCTGAAGAATTGCCATGACGAACCCTGCCGCGATCGACACTGCTGATCAAACTGTAGAACTTGCTCCAAGCTATGTGATTCCGATCGTTTTAATTGGGGCTGCCATCCCGTTAGTCTTGATCCAAATCTGGGTCAGTGCAGGGATTGCGCTATTTGGAGTATTTTTGCTGATTCAGACGGTTCTGCTGCGGCTGAAGTTTACGCCGACAGATTTAGATGTCTATCGAGGGGAAACGTTGATTCGGCGCTTTCCGTATCGGGAATGGCAAAACTGGGAAATCTTCTGGTCGCCTGTGCCGATTCTCTTCTACTTTAGAGAAGTTAAAAGTATTCATTTTCTACCGATCATTTTTGACCCTAAAATGTTACGGATCTGTCTAGAGCAGCATTTTCCCAAAGCCTGATTTTTGTTGAGTGTAATTTATGAATTCTGATGAGTTGCCAATTGCAGATGAGAATGCCTCCTCGGATGAGACAGGAGCGGTGTTGCCTGAGTTGAAGCTGCCTGAGCGGGAGCGGATTGCTGATCTGATACAGCGCGAACAAGCGATCCAGCAGGAGATCGCGGATCTCACGACGACTCGTGATCAGCTTCAAGCTCAGGTAGTTGCGACGCAAAATAGTCTTGCTCAGGTGGTTCAGCAGAATTTATCGGAGTTGGAGCAACGCAGACAGGCTTTGCAATTGTCGATCGAACAACTCGAACGCCGACAAGAACGGATTCGCAATGAGATGAAAACCAGTTTTGCCGGGACTTCTCAGGAAATCGCAATTCGGGTGCAGAGTTTTAAGGATTATTTGGTCGGAAGTTTGCAGGATTTGGCGATCGCTGCTGAGCGGTTGGAGTTACCGAAATTTCAAGAACCTCAGGTGGTTGCACCGACTCAACCTGTGGTCGAAGAACCGAGTGCGATCGCGGCTCCGAAGTTTGCGGAATCGAAGTTTCAAGATCAAGCACGTGAGATTCGCAATGTGATTGATCAGTTTCGCAATCAGCCCGATTATTACGGTCCGGTGTGGAAGTTACGTCGGACGTTTGAGCCAGTTCATGCAGAGCGAGTCTCCACGTGGTTTTTTGATCAAGGCGGACGGGGGGCGGTGCGAACGATGGGATCGCGCTTGCAGAATATTTTGATCGCGTCGGCGACAATTTCGATTTTGTATAAGCTCCATCGCGATCGTGTGAGAACGCTGATTCTGGCAAACTCGCCGGAACGGTTGGGAGAATGGCGACGCGGATTGCAGGATTGTTTGGGAGTGACCCGCAGCGATTTTGGCAGCGATCGCGGCATTACTTTGTTTGAAGCTCCAGAACAGTTGGCGCTAAAAGCAGAACGATTAGAGAAGGATGGCTTTTTGCCGCTGATCGTGGTAGATGAAACAGAAGAAAGTATTAGTCTTGCTTTGTTGCAGTTTCCGCTGCTGCTTGCGTTTGCACCGAGTCCTCAGCAAATGATTCAACAGCAATCTTATTTCTAATCGCTCGTGGGGTTTGAGCTTTGGCTCCGCTCAACCCACGTAGGATCTCAATTTTGGATGTTGAGCAAAACCGAAAGACGGGCGTTTGTGGAGTCGAAGCGCAGTCTGTCATTATTCTACTGGTCTCATTACCTATGCTTCCCTGGTTTATTAACAATGCTTTGCTGCTGATTGTTGCCTACCTCTTAGGCTCGATTCCGACCGGCTATCTGGCTGGACGCTTACTAAAAGGCATTGATATTCGGCAGGAAGGCTCAGGCTCAACAGGCGCAACGAATGTGCTCCGCACGCTTGGGAAAGTTCCCGCGATCGTGGTGTTGGCTGTTGATGTTGCCAAAGGCGCATTAGCGATTGCAGCCGTGAACTATGCATTTACTACGCTTCCGGGTTGGCTCTACTTCTCGAAGCTTGTGGGGTTAGATTTTAATCTTTGGCAGCCTGTGATGGTGACGTTGGCAGGTCTGGCAGCTTTAATTGGGCATAGCAAATCAATCTGGCTAGGATTCACAGGGGGCAAGTCAGTTGCCACCAGTTTAGGGATTTTGCTGGCAATGAATTGGGTAGTGGGATTAGCAACGCTTGGGGTGTTTGGGTTAACGATCGCCATCACGAGGATTGTGTCGATTAGCTCGATTCTGGGTGCAGTTTCGGTGATTGTGTCGATGATTCTCTTTGCTCAGCCATTGCCGTATGTGCTATTTGCGATCGCGGGTGGCGGATATGTGATTTGGCGACATCGATCGAATATTGAGCGATTGATCGCTGGAACAGAGCCGAAACTTGGACAGAAGCTGGAGGAAGCGGAGAATGCGCCGGGTGAATCAGCTTAGTGTTGGTTAGATTGATGTTGCACTAAAAGACAAACAAAATAATTCAACGGGATAACACCTTTAGGTAGAGTTCTGATTGCTAAAGCCGAGTTGAATAGAGAAGTAGGCAGCAAATGAATCTGGCTCATGGTTTCTTGAAAAGATTGAGAAACTCAGGATTAGCCAAATTGATTTTTGCTGAAAGTTTTTAATAACTGAGGTTTTAGTATGCAAGAGTCTTCTGCTTTGATGTTTAAGAAATTGATTGATGCCCAACGGCTTTGTGCATTAATCCTTGGAATTACTTTCTTGTTCATTGGAATTGCTGGATTTGTTCCAGGTTTTATGTCACTTCCAGGTGATGCACCTGTGACGGGTGCTGTTGTGCCGCGATTAATTTCACCAGATGGATATGGACATCTCTTTGGCATTTTTCCGACCAATTTTGTCCATAATGCGGTTCATATTGTCGTTGGATTGTTAGGGATTGCAGCCGCAACGAGTTTTAGTGGTTCGTTAGTGTTTAATCAGGGATTTGCAGTTTCTTATATTGCGATCGCAATTCTCGGAATTTTGCCGATTACGAATACGACTTTTGGTTTAATGCCCATTTACGGTAACAATGTTTGGTTCAATTTACTGACTGGAATTGCAGCCGCTTATTTTGGTTTTGTGAAGCCTGCTGAACTCGCCAAAATGGAATCGCCGAACGCCTAAAAATCCATTGATTTGAAATAGAAAAGGCATCATTCATCGTGATGCCTCTTTTTTGTGCCCAAGCTCTCGTTAGAATACGCCTTCTCGATTCTTCGCAAAGTCTTCGAGTTGCTTAGTTCGATCGTTGGTCATTTTCTCAATGCAATTGGAATAAACCATCGGCTGAATTGAGCCACCCTCATACGCGGCACTCGTGAATGTACAATTTGTATCTCGGAACTTAATCCAGGCTTGTTGTGCTGCGACCAATTGCGATTCGCGACGGCTTCCTTTGTAGCTGCGGATTAATGTTTGATACGCCTGATTGAGTTTGCGATCGGCAGCTCTTGCTTGCTGATTCGCGCAAAAATTCATATCAAATTGCGTTTGCTGATTCTTACAATCTACTCGAATGTTTCTTGGTAAATTCTCTGAGGGGGTAGGTTTATTTTGAGCTGTTGCATGCTGAGAAATCGCACTCATTACCCCAATCATTACTAGAGCAATTAACTTTCGTTGCATGAATTTATTCCTAAATCGTTCTCAGATTGTAAATCTTTCAGTAGCAGTTTAATTTGCTGTTGAATCGTCTCCCATTTTCCGGTTTCGATCGCGATTTTTGGAAATAAGTTTCCTCCGATCCCAACCGCGATCGCACCAGCTTGAATCAAAGATTTTGCATTCTCGATCGTCACGCCTCCTGTGGGGATCATCGGAATATGTCCGAGCGGCGCTCGCACTGCTTTGAGATAACTGACCGAGGGAATTGGAAAAACTTTGACACAGCTCGCTTTTGCATTCCAGGCAGTCATAATCTCAGTCGGCGTGAATGCACCCGGAATAATCGGGATCTCTTGACGTTTGGCGATCGCAATTAAATCAAAGTCTGTATGAGGCATGAATGCGAACTGTGCCCCTGCGGCGATCGCATTCTTTAAATCAGATGCAGCGAGAATTGTGCCAACCCCAATTGTGCAATCAGGAAACATCGATCGCAATTGAGAAACTAATTCAGTCGAGGCATCTGTATTCCAAGAAATTTCGATTAATCTCATTCCCCCTGAGATTGCAGTTTTTGCCATTTGTAGCCCCATTTGGAAATTTGGGGCGCGAATAATACTAATCGATCGCTCTTTTTCAAGTAAGTTCAACCAGGCTTGATCTTCCATTACAAATTCAGCAAAAAATAACGCAAATTTTCTAATTTCAAAAAATATCATTCTAGCCGATTTCACTCATTAGGAAGAGTCAGTTCGGTCATTAGAAGGACGAAGGAAAAAATTGAAACTCTTAAGCTAAAAAACATGTTCAGAAAGGAGATATCAACAATGGTTTTATACAGAATTAAAGACTTTGATCCAGATTACCGGAACCACTTTGATGGCAACGATATCAAAGATTTGGATCTCTATAGTGGAGATGACAAAATTGGTTCGGTGAATGATGCTCTAGTTGATGAAGATGGAAAGTTCCGCTACCTTGTCATTAGCACTGGTGCGTGGATTTTTGGCAAGAAAGTATTGCTTCCGATCGGACGCGCGCAAATTGATTACAATGCTCATCGCGTTTATGCACCCGGCTTGACTAAGGAACAAGTTGAGCAACTGCCTGAATTTACCGATGAAATGAAGATCGATTACAACGACGAAGAACGGGTTCGGGGTGTCTATCGATCGGGTGATTATTCTGCAACTGGTGCAGGTTTGGGTACAGCAGCAGGGACAACTACAACAGATGCATCGATGATGGGTTCGACGGCAACCGCAATGGGTTCTAGCCCGCTGGAAAGCTCGGCAGCTCTAGAAGCTGAAGGAACAGCTTACACAGGTTCGTCGATGGGTGCAACTCCTGCAACCTATGACCGGGATTCCTATCGCTACGATATGGATCGCGACTTGTACAACATGGATCAGCATGACGATCGCATTCGGTTGTATGAAGAACGTCTGATTGCGAACAAGCGTCGGATGAAAGCAGGCGAAGTGACTGTCGGCAAGCATATTGAGACGGAAACGGCTCGCGTCGATGTGCCGCTTGAGAAAGAGCGCGTTGTAGTGGAGCGCGTTACCCCGACGAATACTTCAGCGGTTCCGGGCGAAGCAGCATTTCATGAAGGTGAAGTAGCTCGCATGGAAGTGTATGAAGAAACGCCAGACATTCAGAAAGAAGCGTTTGTGCGTGAAGAAGTTCGCGTGAAGAAAGTGGTAGACCAAGACATCGTGAACAGCGAAGAAGAAATTCGTCGCGAAGAATTGGATGTTAATACTCAAGGTCGCCCGATCGTGGATGATGACACTGCACGCCGCCGCGTGTAGATTCAGTTGAGGCGTTCTCTTGAGAACGTCTCTGATTTGATTGACGTTCAATTGCTCGAGCACGAACCCCGTAACGATTGTTGCGGGGTTTACTCAATGGGTCTAAATTTTTCGACATCGGCGCGGGTTTGAATCGATGGAGGCAATTCGATCGCACGAATTTGATCAAACCGAATCGATGGATTGAAAGGAATTTTGGGGATTAGCGATCGCTTTTCAGATTCCGGTAGATTGGCATAAATCAAACTGAGATGTGGATTCAGAATGAAAGGCGACTCAAAGTTTTGACGAAATGATTCGCTCAGATGATCTAATTGTGGATTTGAAAAGAACTGAATAAATAATGATTTTGTAAATGAATCCGAGTATGAAATTTGATCGACTTCTAGAACAATATCGATATCAGTTTGAAAAGTGATGAATGTCTCAACTTTGCAACTATGCAGTGTGACATGCGGCGCAAAGATTGGAGCGTTGTATCGAGCAGCGAAATCTTGAATGAGAGATTGATAAATTGTGCGATCGGGTTCTGCTGGAATCAGCCAGAATGCAATTTTCATCATAAAAAACTGTAGAGACGCGATCAGTCGCGTCTCTAGCAAAATGACTCAACAGTATCGATTCAGACTGAATCTAAGATGCGATCGCAGAAACCAATTTGGCTTCTTCCTCTTTCGAGAGGACGCGACCTTCATCCTCAAATCCAGCAATGCGATCGAAGTTCAAGTACCGATATAGATCAGCCGCAAACGGGTCGATCTTCGTCGTCACGACTTCCATGTATTCCTGAATCGTCGGAATCTTACCGAGCAACGCACAGACTGCCGCAAGTTCAGCAGAGCCAAGATAGACTTGTGCGCCTTTGCCCATGCGGTTGTTGAAGTTCCGAGTGGAAGTCGAGAACACGGTTACACCGTCATCGACTCGCGCTTGGTTCCCCATACAGAGCGAACAGCCTGGAACTTCAGTCCGTGCTCCAGCCGCAACGAAAATGTCATAAATGCCTTCGGCTCGAAGTTGTTGTTCATCCATCCGAGTTGGAGGAGCAATCCAGAGCTTCGCTTTGGCAACGCCTGCACCTTCGAGAATTTTCGCAGCAGCGCGGTAATGCCCGATATTCGTCATACAAGAGCCAATGAAGACCTCTTGAATCGGATCGCCTGCACATTCCGACATGAGTTTGATGTTGTCAGGATCGTTAGGAGCAGCCACGATCGGTTCTTTGAGTTGATCCAAATCGACTTCAATGATGTCTGCATATTCAGCATCAGCATCAGCTTGCAGGAGATGGGGATTTGCGAGCCATTCTTCCATCTTGCGAACGCGGCGAAGAATGGTACGCGCATCGCCATACCCACGAGCCACCATGTTTTTCAGCAATGCAACGTTCGATCGTAGGTATTCAGAAACCGTTTCGATCGAAAGCGCGATCGTACATCCCGCCGCCGATCGTTCAGCCGTTGCATCGGTCAGCTCAAACGCTTGCTCTAGCTGCAAATCAGGCAAGCCTTCCATTTCGATAATCTTGCCAGAGTAGACATTGATCTTGTTCTCTTTAGAAACGGTGAGCTTTCCTTGCTGCATTGCTACATAAGGAATCGCATTCACCACATCGCGCAAGGTTACACCAGGCTGCAACTTTCCTTTGAAGCGAACTAACACAGATTCAGGCATGTCGAGCGGCATCGCACCCAAAGCAGCAGCAAAAGCAACTAGACCTGATCCGGCAGGGAATGAGATTCCGAGGGGGAAACGAGTATGCGAATCGCCCCCGGTTCCAACCGTGTCAGGAAGCAGCATCCGGTTTAGCCAAGAGTGAATAATGCCATCTCCTGGACGCAGAGAAACCCCGCCGCGAGAATTGATGAAGTCGGGAAGCTCGTGATGAGTTTTGAGATCGACAGGCTTGGGATAAGCTGCAGTGTGACAGAAACTTTGCATGACCAAATCCGCGCTGAAACCGAGACAAGCGAGTTCTTTTAATTCATCGCGAGTCATGGGGCCTGTCGTATCTTGCGATCCCACGGTGGTCATGATCGGTTCACAAGAAGTTCCAGGACGCACACCGGGTAAGCCGCAGGCTTTTCCGACCATTTTCTGAGCCAGGGTAAAGCCTTTTCCGGTGTCAGCAGGCATTTGCGGACGGACGAATAAATCACTCGGCGCAAGTCCTAATGTCGTGCGAGTTTTATCCGTTAAAGTGCGTCCGATCAGAAGAGGGATTCTACCGCCTGCGCGCACTTCATCCAGAATCGTGTCGGGTTTAAGTGCGAAAGTTGAAATGACTGCACCCGATTCATTGGTGATCTCGCCTTTGTAGGGATAGATCGTGATCACATCGCCTGTGTTCAGTTGGGTGACATCACATTCGATCGGTAAAGCACCCGAATCTTCTGCTGTATTGAAGAAAATCGGAGCAATTTTACCGCCGAGAACATATCCGCCTGATCGCTTATTCGGCACAAAGGGAATATCTTGCCCGATATGCCACAACACGGAATTAATCGCTGATTTCCGCGATGATCCTGTGCCGACAACATCGCCGACATACGCGAGGGGATGCCCTTTTTTCTTCAAATCTTCGATGACTTCCAGCGATCCCGGTTGCCGCGTTTCCAGCATTGCCAAGGCATGGAGTGGAATGTCTGGGCGAGTAGTAGCGTGAGTTGCAGGAGACAAATCATCGGTATTGGTCTCACCTGGAACTTTGAAAACGGTTACTGTAATCGAGTCAGGCAAGGGAGCGCGGCTGGTAAACCAGTCTGCATTTGCCCAAGCATTCATGACTTGTTGGGCATAAGAATTGCCACTTTCCGCTAATTCTTGGACATCGTGGAAGGCATCATACACGAGCAGCGTTTTGCTCAATGCTGCGGTTGCGGTTTCTGCGATTTCGGAATTGTCAGACTTGAGCAGGTCGATTAGCGAATGCACGTTATAGCCGCCCATCATTGTGCCGAGCAGTTCGACG
Organism: Leptolyngbya boryana PCC 6306; assembly: GCF_000353285.1. Taxonomy (NCBI): domain Bacteria; kingdom Bacillati; phylum Cyanobacteriota; class Cyanophyceae; order Leptolyngbyales; family Leptolyngbyaceae; genus Leptolyngbya; species Leptolyngbya boryana. Next base: position 4,504,017 of record NZ_KB731324.1, on the reverse strand, counting down.
GCATCTTTGGGGGAAATGAGCGGGCTGGTAGCTTCACCTTTGGCGATCGCGCTTAAAAATCCAGCTTTGACATAAGCGGCTTGATCGACTCCAGGGGGAACGCGATCGCGCAACAGCGAGAGGAGAAATTCTTCTTCGCCTGCGGGCGGAGTTTTCAGGAGTTCGCACAGTTCCGATGTTTGTTGCGGACTCAGGGGTAAAGGCGGAATTCCTAAAGCGGCGCGTTCTGCAACGTGTTGGCGGTAAGATTCAAGCATGTTCGGGTTTAAGTTCCTGTGTGGATGTAGGTAGTCAGCTTTACAAGATTTTGCGGCTTTGCGGTCATCGATTCAAGCGGTAGCGATCGAAAATCTGAATTGGGTGTCGATCTTCAGTGTAGAACTTGAGAAAACGGGACGACTATTCAAGCAAGCTCAGTTGAATCACGTTCGGATCAGGCTGAGATTTTTTTCGACGAGACGTGGTTTTTTGCGGTTTGAATTCGACATGGGCAACTAACCACGATCGCAACCACGTTGATCGCTCAATATCTAACTGATCTAAATCCAATGCTGCCGGAAAGAGAGAAGGAGAAGATTTTTGCGCCCATTGAATCTCACTTTCAAATCGATCGCTTCCAAATGGCAAAACTGATTTCGGCATACGAGCTAAATGCGGCAAAATATCGGATTGTTGCCGAAAACTCGATCGCTGTTCTTCGAGTTGTTGAACGCGACGTGCCCGCGCTTCTCGATAGTTCAAAATTGGCTGAGGGTAGCCTTGCACTCGTGGCGGTAAGCCGAGTTGAACCGCCGGAATTTTTGCCAGTTCTGGAACCCATTTTTTGATAAATGCACCGTCGGGATCACAGCGATCGACGGCTGCCTGTTCGGGATTATAGATACGAGTCCAACTTTTATCTAAACAATGCGTCACTCCGGCTTGCATTGCCCATTGATAATGATCGATCGGACAATCTCCATCGATTAAATGCCGCATGAAATGCAGCGCCCCATAACGCCAGTCGTGGTTCATCAAATTGCTAAGAAAGCTAGAATACAGCGCCCGCGATCGAAAATTTAACGACATCCAGCCGCCTGTTGCTTGTAAACATCTTGCAGCCGCATCAATGATGGGGAATCCGGTTTGTCCTGTTTTCCAAGCTTCGTAGAGGGTTTCATCGAATTCCCATCCGTCTTGATCAAAAATGGAATAAAGCGATCGCAGTTCTAACTGCGGCAAATATCGAAATCGTTGAGCAAATCCACTTCCCCAACGCAAGCGTGAAATAAACTGTTTACAACTTCGTTCAATTCTCTGATCGCTTGTATATTTCAAAATGTGTTGTGCAGTTTGATAACATTCTCGAATCGAAATTGCTCCAAATTTGATATGTGGACTTAATCCAGACGTGACTTCTGCACCGGGATACGAAAGTTGCCAATAATAGCGATCGAGCTTTTCATTCAAAAATTGCCCCAAGATATCGCGAGCGGCACTCGTTCCCGCAGGCGGGATTAACTTACCATCGGGAACTAAACCCAAATCAGTCAGTTTCGGAATGGGTTCGCTGGCAATATCCTCAGGAGTCGGAATATTCAACGGAGTCGAGAGCATGTCTGCACTCATGTCTCGATACCACAATTTCCGATAGTCGCGATAGTCCATCAATTCTGATGCGGCTCCGCTTGGCTCGAACCAGCGAATTTTTAGACCTTGTTCTACTAACGCTTGATTTAATCGGGCATCTCGAACTCTGCCATAGATGCGTTCGTAATCGACATATGCATAGATTCCATCTGCTCCAGTTTCGCGAATCAGATCGGGCAAGAGTTCAACCGGATCACCGAATCTGAGAATTAAGCGTCCACCGCGATCGCGCAAATCCTCATCGAGCGATCGTAAACAATCGAGCATAAATGCGACTCGCGCTGATCCGGTTTCAGGATGATGTAAAAGCGCACGATCGAAGATAAACACCGGAATTACAGCACCTCGTGAGATTGCACGATGCAAAGGTGCATGATCACTGATACGTAAATCCCGGCGAAACCAAACGATCGTCCGATTCATTGCTGTTCGATAAATTGGTTGACATCCTCAATCAGGCGGCTCAGTTCGGCTTCGGTGTTGAGTCGAATTCGATCGTCTCGCAAGGTCACGAGCACTCTAGCAGCAAACGGAGATGCCCAAATATTGGGATTGCAGAAAAGCTCTAAAAAGACATCTCCAGTGTAGCGATATTCCATCGACGGTTGGGGTGCGGTTTTACTGCCTGGTGTTGTTTTAGTTGCCGTATTTTTCAGCCGTCCCATTAATTCGTTTAATGTGGATTTTAATTCTTGTGCAGCTTCAGGCGTGAACTGAAACATGACTGAGCCAGTATCAAGGTTTAACGTAAGTTGAGACATTTTCATTTTGATGCGTCGTTTTCAATTATCTGACAATTTTTTACAACAAGTACACTAATCAAATTTGCAATTAATCGAGAAATGGCATGATTACAGTTTGATATTGAGAATTCTTGTAAGAAAACAATCAGATTATGAATAGATAAAAGCACTTATTTCTAAAGCTTTCGAGCTTTTTTTGAGCGTCAGATCTACACTAAAAATCGTAGCAATATTAAACCGATATGCTTTTCGATAATCGATCGACAGTTCGCAAAGTTTTATTGATCACTTTATTCTTAAATCTCTTTGTTTTGCTGCTCAAGGCAGTGGTCGGTTGGCTAACAGGTTCGCTGAGTTTACTTGCTGATGCACTGCATAGCCTAACGGATAGTGCGAGTAACATTTTGGGATTAGCTTCAAGTCGGTTTTCTTCGCCTTTGCCCGATCGCGATCACCCCTATGGTCATCAGAAATATGAAGCGATCGGAGCTTTAGGAGTCGCTGCGTTTCTAGGCATTGCCTGTTTTGAAATCGTGCAAAGTGCGATCGAGCGCATTGGAAAAAACCATATTGTGGCGATCTCTGGTACGGAATTGTGGTTGTTATTGCTGGTGCTAGGTGTGAACCTATTTGTCACGTTCTACGAACGACGAGAAGGACTCCGGGTAAATAGTCCCATTCTGATTGCCGACGCTCAACATACGATGAGTGACGTTTGGGTGACGATCAGTGTGCTAGGAGGGCTGATTGGAATTTGGGTATTCAACTGGCAATGGTTAGATGTAGTCCTAGCATTTCCAGTCGCGATTCTCGTTTTCCGAAGTGGCTGGTCAGTCCTGAAGCAGAATTTGCCGTGGTTAGTCGATGAAATTGCGATCGCGCCTGAAGCCATTCATGCGATCGCGATGTCGGTTCCGGGCGTGTTGAACTGTCACGATATTGCTTCGCGGGGTGTGGTTGGGCGACAGACGTTTATCGAAATGCACTTGGTTGTGGACACGAATGAGGTTGAGACTGCCCATCAGATTACAGAAGACGTGGAAGCAAAACTGATGGAGCGTTATAGTCCGGTGCGGGTGATCATTCACGTTGAACCGCCTTCTTATCAGGAAAATCACATTAGTTTTGGGGTTTAAGTCTTGAGTTCGTTGGCGATCGCAATTGTTTCTAACGATACATTTAATCTCTGGAAATCTACGCATTGACTTTGTATTCTGATGAAGGAATGAAAAGCCTCCACTGAATCCTATGAGTGATGTTTTTATCTCTTACTCCCGGAAAGATAAATCGTTTGTTCAAAAATTGTATGATGCGCTGCGATCGCAGAATCAGGAAACTTGGGTCGATTGGGATTCGATCGAAAAAACTGAGGAATGGTGGAGCGCGATCGAGCGAGGCATCGAAGGGACAAATACGTTTGTGTTTGTGATCTCACCGGATTCGGTCACATCAGAAATTTGTCGTGACGAGATCGACCACGCGGTGAAGCATAACAAACGCTTGGTTCCTTTGGTTTGTCGTGATGTGGAGAATGTTGCTCAGGTGCATCCGGCACTGGGGAAGTTAAATTGGCTGTTTTTGCGGGAGCAAGACCCGTTTGAGGTGACGTTTGCAGAATTGATTCGTGCGATCGAGACGGATTTGGAGCATGTGCGATCGCATACGCGGATTTTGCAACGAGCGATCGAATGGGAGCGTGAGGGACGTAATCCGAGTTTTGTGCTGCGGGGCGATGATTTGCAACGGGCGCAAACTTGGCTGACGGCAGCAGAACAAGAAGAACCGAAGCCAACGGAACTTCAGCGGGAATACATCAGCGCTAGTCATGCAAGTGAGGAAGCCGCGACGATTTTGCTTCAGGCGGGACAACGGGCAAAGCGATTAGTGCAGATTGGGTCTGGAGTGTTGGCACTGACGCTGGTGGGATCAGCGATCGCGGCAGGCTTGGCATGGAGAACAACAGAGGAAGCAAAAGCGGGAACTCGGATTGAACGAGTGGGAGCTTTGGCGCTGAGGCGATTTGATACGGATCAAGCGGATGGATTGCGGCTGGCGATGCAGGCAGGCTTTGAATTGCGAAAGTGGACGGCGGGGAAATCACTGGATCAGTATCCTGCGATTTCCCCGTTCTTAGTACTTCAATCTGGTTTAGAAAAGATTCGAGAAACAAAGATTCCAAGCAATCAAGGCATCGTTAGGAGTGTGTCGTTCAGTCCCGATGGAACGCGGATTGCCACAGGTGGGAACGATGGCAGCATCAAGCTGTGGGACAAAGACGGCAAACCGATTACTACGATCAACAGTAATCAAGACATCGTTTGGAGTGTAGCGTTCAGTTCCGATGGAACGCGGATTGCCGCAGGCGGGAACGATGGCAGCACCAAACTGGGGGACAAAGACGGCAAGTTGATTACTACAATCAACAGCAATCAGGGCAGCGTTTTGAGTGTGGCATTCAGTCCCGATGGAGCGCGGATTGCCACAGGCGGAGACGCTGGCAGCATCAAACTGTGGAACAAAGACGGCAAGTTGATTACTACAATCAACGGCAATCAAGGCAGCGTTAGAAGTGTAGCGTTCAGCCCGGATGGAACACGGATTGCCGCGGGCGGAGACGCTGGCAGCATCAAACTGTGGAACAAAGACGGCAAGTTGATTACTACAATCAACGGCAATCAGGGCAGCGTTAGAAGTGTAGCGTTCAGCCCGGATGGAACACGGATTGCCACAGGCGGAGACGCTGGCAGCATCAAACTGTGGAGCAAAGACGGCAAGTTGATTACTACAATCAACGGCAATCAGGGCAGCGTTAGAAGTGTAGCGTTCAGCCCGGATGGAACACGGATTGCCACAGGCGGAGACGCTGGCAGCGTCAAACTGTGGGACAAAGACGGCAAGTTGATTACTACGATCAACAGCCATCAGGGCAGCGTTTGGAGTGTGGCGTTCAGTCCCGAGGGAACGCGGATTGCCATCGGTGGAGATGCTGGCAGCACCAAACTGTGGGACAAAGACGGCAAACCGATTACTACGATCAACAGCCATCAAGGCAGCATTGGGAGTGTGTCGTTCAGTCCTGATGGAACGCGGATTGCCATCGGCGGAGATGCTGGCAGCATCAAACTGTGGGACAAAGACGGCAAGTTGATTACTACGATCAACAGCCATCAAGGCAGCATTGGGAGTGTGTCGTTCAGTCCCGATGGAACGCGGATTGCCATCGGCGGAGATGCTGGCAGCATCAAACTGTGGGACAAAGACGGCAAACCGATTACTACAATCAACAGCAATCAAGGCGGCGTTGAGAGTGTGTCGTTCAGCCCGGATGGAACACGGATTGCCATAATCGGGAACGATGGCAGTACTACACTCTGGGACAAAGACGGCAAACTGATTACTACGATCAACAGCAATCAAAGCGGCGTTAGGAGTATGGCGCTCAGCCCCGATGGAACACGGATTGCCATAGTCGGGAACGATGGCAGCGTCAAACTGTGGGACAAAGACGGCAAACTGATTACTACGATCAACAGCAATCAGGGCAGCGTTAGGAGTGTAGCGTTCAGCCCGGATGGAACGCGGATTGCCACAGTCGGAAACGATGGCAACACCAAACTGTGGGACAAAGACGGCAAACTGATTACTACGATCAACAGCAATCAAGGTAGAGTGTGGAGTGTGTCGTTCAGCCCAGATGGAACGCGGATTGCCACAGTCGGGAACGATAGCAGCGTCAAACTGTGGGACAAAGACGGCAAACTGATTACTACAATCAACAGCAATCAGGGCAGCGTTAGGAGTGTAGCGTTCAGCCCAGATGGAATGCGGATTGCCACAATCGGGAACGATGACAGCACCAAGCTCTGGGACAAAGACGGCAATCAAGTCGGACAGTTTGAGGGAGGATCGCCCGCATTCAGTCCAGATTGGCAAACGATCGCGATCGTCCAAAATCCCTCTTATTTCGGCGCACCACTCCCCGATTCCCAACCATCGATCGTCAACATCTACCGCGTTGATCTCAACCTCGATTCTCTTCTGCGACGCGCCTGCCAACGCCTCAAACCCTACATCCTCGACGACCCCAAGCAGAGAACCGAGCAGAGCCAATGTGAACAGCATTTAGAAGAACGTTGGGAAGCAGAGCGAACTGCGAAATGATTTTGGATGGGAAGTCATAGCAGCGATCGTCTCAGAGAGATCCGCCCTAGCGATCGTCCTTCTGACCTGAAACGAGATCGCCGAATTTTCCAGAGTACAATTAAGCCAACCCTACTTCAGAAGTATCATGAGTCCTCTACTCCAGCAAGTTTTGAGTGAGATTGCTCAACTCGCACCCGAAGAGCGATTGCAACTGATTGAACACATTCAACACATGGAAAATCAAACTCAACCGAAGAAATCTTGGCAAGATCTAGAAGGAATTGCTCCAAACCTTCTCAAAGGTCAAGATGCTCAAGATTGGGTGAATCAGATTCGCGAAGAATGGGACGATCGCGAAGAAATGCTTCGAGGATAGTCATGCAATTTGAGCAAGCTTTTTTAGCAGCAACTAAGATTTTCTTAGATACTGCTCCAGTCATCTACTACATTGAGCGAAATGCTCAGTATTTTGCGATCGTTCAACCCATTTTCCAAGAAATACAAAACGGAACTTTTCAAGCAGTAACTTCGCCAATCACACTAGCAGAGTGCTTAATCCTTCCTACACGTCAGGGCTTACAGAAACTCCAGCAAGATTTCACAGCCGTGATTGTTTCTGGAACCAACACCTTTTTTCAACCCAGTGATACGGCAGTCGGATGCAAAACCGCAGAAATTCGAGTGAAATACAATCTGAAACTGCCTGATGCTCTCCAAATCTCAACCGCGATCGTCGCTGGATGTGATGTATTTCTGACCAACGATACAGCTTTAGAGCGAGTCACAGAACTGAGAGTCGTTACGATCAAAAATTTGACGCTTTCATCGTAATCAGGATTTGCGCCTTTGATTTGCTCGCTCACAACTGGATTACACTTTCCAAATCTCGCGATCTTGGAATCACAGAATTACAATTCGCCTGACGAATCTGGCTCCACAGTCACTCCATCTAATCCCACTGAAATCGATTCCCCTTTGATCAAATCGCTCAACTCATGAAACTCGATCCGCATATGGTCGCAAGCCTGCTTCAGTTCTGAGCGAAACCCGTTCAAATCCGAACCATATCCACAGAGCATTGCAGCCTCTTCGATTCCTTGTTTCGCATTCGCTCTGGCACAATCTACTAAATCTAATCCAGTCAGCCGAGTGGAAGAAGCCATTAGATACTCCTAAAATCAACTCGTTTCAGTATTCGCGATCGCGTTACAATCGCGCTTCTCTCACAAGAAAGAACCTTACTGATGCCAATACTGGTATGCAGCACACGCCATCGTCACAACTCCCGTCACGATCGCACTTTCATCGACCTCAAACTGCGGATGATGCAACGGATAATTTTTCTTGTCCGCAAATCCAACGCCTAAACGGAACATACTCCCCGGCGCATATTGCAAATAGCACGAAAAATCTTCTGCACCTAAGGAAGGCTCTGGAATAATCTGAATGCTTTCACTTCCCCAAACCTCACGCGCCGCCGACTCTAACAAATTCGTCAATTTCGCATCATTCTGTACCGAAGGCGTACCGCGTCGATAGTTCATCTCATACTTTGCCCCGTAAGTCTGACAGACACTCGACACAATATTCTCAATCCAAGTCGGGAGCGCGTCATTTGTCTCAGGATGCAGCGATCGCACAGTGCCCATCATCGTCACCTGATCCGCGATCACATTCGGCGCACGTCCGCCGCTAATTTTCCCGATCGTCAACACCACCGGGCGCAACGGATTCTGAGTCCGACTAATCGCCTGCTGCAACGCCGTAATCACCTGCGACGCAATCCAAATTGCATCGATCGCCTCATGCGGACGCGCCCCATGTCCCGACTCGCCAATAATTGTCAACTCCAGATCATCCGCTGCCGCTGTCAATGCACCATATCGAATACCAATCTTTCCAGCTGGAATACTGGGAAACACATGCACCGATAAGATCGCATTCACATCGTTCATCGCGCCATCCTGAACCATCCACTGCGCGCCTTGAGCAATTTCCTCCGCAGGCTGAAATAGAAATCGAACCTTTCCTGGAAGAGAAACACCTAGTTGCGATAATACCATCGCCGTTCCAAGCCCCACAGTCGTATGTACATCATGACCACACGCATGCATAATTCCGGGCTGTCGAGACGCAAATTCGAGTCCGGTGCGCTCTTGAATCGGTAATGCATCCATATCGGTGCGAATCGCTAGCAGTCGCGGATCATCCCCGCCCGAAAGCTCACCGATGACTCCAACTTTCCCGATCGCTTCTTTTACATGCAATCCACAAGACGACAAAACCCCAGCGACATACACTGCGGTTTGCTGTTCTTGTCCACTTAGCTCTGGATGACTATGCAAATGGCGACGGATTTCAATGAGGCGAGGCGCAAGTGAAAGGGCGAGATCTTTAATGCGGTCTTTCATGGGTGAAAATCGTTGCGTTTCACCCATGATAAAACGGTCAATTTGCAAACAGCACAATATTGCGCCAAGTTCCAGCATCTAATTGCTCGATCGGCAAAACTTGATCGAGCGATCGCATCTCTGCATACTGCACGTAGCCCAATTCGCGCAAAAGTTGTTTCATTTCTGCTGCGGGTGTTCTGGCTGCTTTTAATGTGTCAGGATTGATTTCCATAATCAGAATCGGCTTTCGTGCGGCAATCATCTTTCTCGCGCCGTTGAGAAAACGATATTCACAGCCTTCCACATCCAGCTTCATCACCACTCTGCCCGGAAGACTCTGCCAATCTAGAGCATCAAACGGCTTCATGGGCACAGTCACTTTCTCATAGTCCTGAGTGCCCGAATGTTCTTGATACAATCCTGCTGCACCGGATGTATCTTTCGGAATCATCAACTCCACTTCGCCTTCTGTATCTCCAACAGCAATTTGATGCACCTGAAAAGGCGAGAAGCGATTTTCAGACAGTGAAAGTTCGATCGCTTTTGCCAGTTTTGGCTGCGGCTCGATCGCAATCACTTTGCCTTGAGTCGCGACTAATTGACTCGCTACGATCGAGAAACTGCCGTGATTTGCCCCGACATCCAAAAAGGTATCTCCTGCACTCAAGTAGCGCGACAGAATCTTAGTATCTGCCTTATGGCTCATTAATTCATGCACCACCGCAAACATTCGCCAATCTTTCGCATCAAGAAAGACTGTAAATTCTGGAAGTTGAAGTTTGAGATACTGCTGGTTCGAGAATTTGGCAACCATTGGAAAAAGGAGATGTCCTCCTCGTAGATATCCGGCTCCTGTGAGGTCAAAGAACCATTGGCAATAGACTCCAAAGAAGCGATACAAACCAGGTAGCTGCTGTCTCAAAGTCGGATCACAGATCCACTGCAAAATTGGGCGTTGAAACACCCATCCCCCCATCCCGTCATACTTAAGAACAGAGGCAAGATAATTCAAACCTGGAATTGTTTTCACTGCCTTCTTCAGACGAAGGGTTTGAGAAGTCATAACTGTATGCAATGCAACGTCTTTCCCAGGATTCCCCATTGGTTCCCTAACTTTTCGTTAAGAGAAAACGTTGCAAATTGCATACAAGTACTCTGAATCATTACCCCCGATGGACTAGAGTGATAAGAGGTAGAGTTCCTCTACCGCTCACATCACGTCATCCGAAGGATACCCCGGTATGCATTTGAGTGAATTGACCCACCCAAACCAGTTGCACGGTTTGTCGATTTTTCAGCTTCAGCAAATTGCACGTCAAATTCGCGAAAAGCACTTACAAACGGTCGCAGCGATCGGGGGGCACCTCGGTCCCGGATTGGGTGTTGTCGAACTAACCCTCGCCCTCTATCAAACCCTAGATCTCGATCGCGACAAAGTGATCTGGGATGTCGGACATCAAGCGTACCCGCACAAACTGATTACGGGTCGTTATGCGAATTTCGATACGTTGCGGCAAAAAGACGGCGTTGCAGGCTATCTAAAACGCTGTGAAAGCAAATTCGATCATTTTGGCGCAGGTCACGCTTCCACCAGCATCTCTGCTGCATTAGGCATGGCGCTGGCTCGCGATGCCAAAGGTGAAAATTACAAAACTGTTGCTGTGATCGGTGACGGTGCGCTCACTGGCGGTATGGCACTCGAAGCGATCAACCATGCAGGACATTTGCCCAAAACAAATCTTCTGGTGGTGCTCAATGATAACGAAATGTCGATTTCGCCCAACGTTGGTGCAATTCCCCGCTATTTGAATAAAATGCGGCTCAGCCCGCCTGTCCAATTCCTCACTGACAACATTGAGGAACAAATGAAGAACATGCCATTTTCTCCAGAGTTGTCGCGACTCAAAGAAGGCATGAAGCGACTGGCAGTGCCCAAAGTCGGAGCCGTGTTTGAAGAACTTGGCTTTACTTATATGGGTCCAGTCGATGGACATAACTTAGAGGAATTGATCGCAACCTTTAAAGAAGCGCATAAACAAACTGGTCCCGTGCTGGTGCATGTGGCAACCGTAAAGGGAAAAGGATATGCGATCGCCGAACAAGATCAAGTCGGCTACCATGCCCAAACGCCATTTAATCTGGCAACCGGTAAAGCGATTCCTTCGAGCAAGCCCAAACCTCCGAGCTACTCGAAAGTGTTTGGCGAAACCCTGAGCACGTTGGCTGAAAACGATCCTCGCATTCTCGGCATCACTGCAGCGATGGCAACGGGAACCGGATTGGATATTTTCCAAAAACGAGTGCCCAAGCAGTATATCGATGTTGGTATTGCCGAACAACATGCTGTCACTTTGGCAGCAGGTCTCGCGTGTGAAGGAATGCGTCCAGTCGCGACGATCTATTCCACCTTCTTGCAACGCGCTTACGACCAGATCGTGCATGATGTCTGTATCCAGAACGTTCCTGTGTTCTTCTGTATGGATCGTGCCGGAATTGTTGGCTCAGATGGACCGACACATCAAGGCATGTATGACATCGCCTATCTGCGATCGATTCCCAACATGGTGCTGATGGCTCCGAAAGATGAAGCCGAATTGCAGCGCATGATTGTTACGGGAATCAATCACACGCAGGGACCGATCGCGATGCGTTATCCGCGCGGCAATGGTTATGGTGTGCCGTTGATGGAAGAAGGTTGGGAAGAATTACCGATCGGTAAGGCTGAAATTCTCCGTCAAGGGGATGATTTGCTGCTGCTTGGATATGGCTCGATGGTCTATCCCGCAATGCAAACGGCTGAAATTCTCAGCGAGCATGGCATCGAAGCAACTGTAGTGAATGCTCGGTTTGCGAAGCCGCTCGATGAAGAGTTGATCCTGCCATTGGCTCAAAAAATTGGGCGAGTCGTGACGCTGGAAGAAGGCTGTCTGCAAGGCGGATTTGGGTCTGCGGTTCTCGAATCCTTAATGGATGCTGAGGTGATTGTACCTGTGACGCGGATTGGTGTGCCGGATATTCTGGTCGATCATGCGACTCCGGATCAGTCTAAAGCGGAGTTAGGTTTAACTCCCCCTCAAATGGCAGAACGAATTCTGAAATCGTTTGCGAAACAGCCCTCTGTAGCAGCGATTTAGATACGATCGAGGTTCCTAGTTGTAGAAATTAGGAACCTCGATTTTTAAGAAGAAGCGTTATGGCAACTTCATTTTTTGCGGTTCGATTCTTGAAAATCCAGAACTTTTCCATATAGACTCGCAACAGATTCCTGATCAAAAAGCACATCTTTCGTCTTAAGATAATCACCATTTCCCAGATGGCAAGCTGCCCAGAACTTCGCGACTTCTGAGGGTTCCATATTCGCTAAGAGGATCTGTAACCCCTGCTGAAGAACTTGTTGTTCATTCTTCACTTGAATCATTGCTGCTCATCTCCAATACAAAATCCGCTGGGTTGACAACTCTCATCGTCAGAGCTTGGCAACGATTAATCAATCGCTTATCGCAAGTAATGAAATAATCGCTATTTGCCGTCTCAGCACCTGCCACATGAAGTGCATCGATCGCTTTCACTCCATTATGTCCTAGTTGTTCTGCTCGCTGCTGGATTGCCTCATTCACTTCTTGTCGGATTTCAGCAAGCTGAAGATATCGAGTCATCGCTTCTTGCCGGAGCAGATCTGAATTTCGGCGATTTTCATACTCCAACACAGAGGATGTAACTAACTCAACGATTCCAGCTTCAACCATTTGTAGAATGATTACGACTGCTTGAAGTTCAAGGAAAATTTTCGGTTGAGTTTGATCATCGAAAGGGCGATTGTAGGCACTTGTATCCAGATAGATTCTTGTCATTCAATCAAGCAAAACTAATATTGCCATCTTAAAATCTCCTCAGAAATTACGATCGCACTTTTCGTAACTCGATTCCAGAATTGAAATCCCAAATTTTTCCGTCCAAACCCCTGTAGATGTGGAATAATAGATCTTCGTGTCTTGACACATTTATCGTTCTCGTCAGTGCAAAAATCATGGCAAAGAATAAAGGCGTAAGACTAATCATTACGCTGGAATGTACCGAATGTCGGACGAATCCGGCAAAGCGTTCTCCTGGTGTTTCTCGATACACCACCTCCAAGAATCGTCGTAACACCACAGCTCGTTTAGAACTGAAGAAGTTCTGTACGCACTGCAACAAGCATACGGCTCATAAAGAGATCAAATAACCGAATCTCGGTTGTCAGCAAAAGCTGGTAAGTTTTTGCCCGCAGTGATAACTGCCGCCCAATGACCTTTTACCAAACATACTTCCATGAGCTATTTCCGTCGTCGAATTTCTCCAATCAAACCAGGTGATCCGATCGATTACAAAGATGTCGATCTCCTGCGCAAATTCATCACCGAACGCGGCAAAATCTTGCCCCGTCGAATCACAGGACTCACTGCAAAACAACAACGGGATTTGACCGTTGCGATCAAGCGCGCCCGTGTGATTGCATTACTGCCCTTCGTCAACGCAGAAGGCTAAAAGAATTGTTTTAGGGAGATGGGGAGATAGGGAGAAGTGCCACCGCGATTCTTGCTCCCCGTTTCCCCATCTTTTGTGATCACCCTAGTTACACCCCACAGATTTCAATGGAGAAGGGAACCTTAGTCGAATTTCGCGTCAATGGTGAGCGTCGTCTCGCTGTTGCCGAGCGTCCAGAAGGCAAAAAGCACTGGATCGTAATTGACGATCGTTCTCAGAATCATACGCTTCACCCGCGACAAATCACCTACGAAGTCGCCAACCAAAGTTTTAAACCGACGGATATCCCTAGTTTTCTCAAAGAGACGCAGCCTTATCTCGACCCTTCAAGCCTAGAGGTTGCTTGGGAAATTCTTATCGAAACCGGAGACAGCACTAACCCTGAGGAAATGGCAATACTGCTGTTTTCCGACAAAAGTGCAGCGATGTGTTACGCTGCTCACTACTTACTTTCAGAAGATAAGCTTTACTTTAAGCAGAAGGGCGATCGCTATGAGCCACGTTCTGCGAATCAAGTGGCAGAATTAAAGCATCAGATCGAGATGGAAGCTCAACGCCAACGCGAATGGCAGAGTTTCTTAGAGCGAGTCCGATTCGCCTTGGACGGGGAAACGGTCGAATGGCAAGCCAGCGATCGACCTCGTTTAGATGCGTTAGAGCGATTTGCAGTCAGCGAAGAAACTCCCAATCGGGCTAGCGCACTCGAACTGATGTCTGCTCTGAAGCGTCCTGAAACCTCTCCCGCCGCCTTTCAACTTCTCGTTGACCTGAGAATTTGGAGTCCTCACGAGAACTTGTTTCTACGGCGCGCACAGGTTCCGATGCAATTTTCTCAGAAGGTTTTGGAAGTGGCGCACCACCGTTTGGAATCCCCACCTGAAGATTTAGATGTCAATCGTCTTGATTTGACACACTTAAAGGTTTATACGATCGACGATGAAAGCACAAAAGAGATCGACGATGGTTTAAGTCTAGAAGTGTTACCTGATGGGCGAGAGCGCATTTGGATTCATATTGCTGACCCGACTCGGTGGGTAGTGCCGGGGGATGAGTTAGACCTCGATGCGCGCAAGCGGATTACAACGATTTATTTGCCAACGGGCATGATTCCGATGTTTCCGTCGGAGTTGGCGACGGGTCCGATGAGCTTGAATCCGGGTGTCATTTGCTGTGCGTTGAGTTTTGCAGTGACCCTGACCGCAGAGGGTGCGATCGAAGACTACAGTATTCATGCGAGTTCGATTCGATCGACGTATCGTCTGACCTATGATGATGTCGATGAAATGCTGCATTTAAACGTGCAGGGCGAACCGGAAATCGAAGGATTAGCCAAGTGGGCAAAGCAGCGCACAGCATGGCGGCAGACTCAAGGCGCGATTAGTATTCACATGCCGGAGTCTTCGATCAAAGTCAAAAATGATGGAGAAGTGACGATCGAGGTGCTAGACGATTCGATGTCTCGGCAATTGGTCGCTGAAATGATGATTTTGGCGGGTGAAGTGGCGGCGCGCTATGCTCAGACTCACAGTTTGCCCTTACCGTTTCGGGGACAGCCTCAACCAGAGCTTCCTTCAGATGAGGAATTATTGCAGCTTCCAGCGGGACCTGTGCGATCGTGTGCGATTCGGCGCTGTATGCCTCGGAGCGAATTGACGATTACGCCTGCGCGTCATGCGAGTTTGGGATTAGATACGTATACACAAGTCACTTCTCCCATTCGCCGTTATAGCGATTTACTCGCGCATTTTCAGATCAAGGCGCATTTGCGGGGCGATGTACTGCCCTTCTCTGAAGAAGAAGTCAAAGAATTGATGATCAATATTGGCTTAGCCGTTCAAGAAGCAGTCTTTGTGGAGCGACATACCAATCGCTACTGGAGTTTGGAGTATCTCCGCCGACATTCAGATGAGGTTTGGGATGCTCTGATGCTGCGCTGGTTGCGAGAGCATGAAGGCTTAGGATTAGTGTTGCTAGAAGAGCTAGGTTTAGAATTACCAATGGTGTTTCAACAACGATCGATTCGCCCTGGTGATCAGTTGCGCTTGAAAGTCAGCTTAGTTGATCCACGCCGGGATGAAATCCGATTCCAAGAAGTAACCTCACAAGAAGCTCAGCAGGTTGCAGGTTAATTAAAGGTTACGGTGGGTGCAATTCCGATGGAGTTTGAGTAGAACCCAGAGAAAGCGGAATCAAACTATAGAAAACATGGCATCCCCTTTGAAGTAGCCGCGACGGTATTTGATGATGCGCTGTCTTTCACCTTCCCAGATCCAGATCATTCGATCGGAGAAAGTCGCTACGTTATCATTGGGATGTCTCAATATGGAGAACTGCTAGTCGTTGCTCATACTGACCGAGACGAAAAAATCCGAATTATCAGCGCCCGAAAAGCCACTCGTTCAGAAAGGAGGTTCTATGAGCAAGGAGAATGAGATGGAAGATGAATTACGCTCTGAGTATGACTTTTCTCAACTTGGAGAAGGAGTCCGAGGGAAATATATTGAACGATATCGAAAAGGAACCAATTTAGTTCTCCTAGCTCCTGATGTTGCACAAGCTTTCCCAACCGAAGAAGATGTCAATAATGCTTTACGGCTATTGATGCAAGTTGCTCAGCGCCAAGTGAGTAGATCATCCGAGTCAGAGGCATAAGCGGCTCGATTCGCCCCGGTGATCAATTGCGCTTGAAAGTGAGCTTAGTTGATCCACGTCGCGATGAAATCCGATTCCAAGAAGTAACTTCACAAGAAGCTCAGCAGGTTGCAGGCTAATTGTGAGCATTTACATTGCTACAATTTAGAGCTAGCAAGCAAGCTCTAATTGCTGCTGGATGATTTGAATTGACCTAGAATTAGACCAAGCATTCAATTTCTAGTCATGCCTACTGCACAGACTCATTCTCAGGATTCTGTAATCCTGCTTCATAACAAAAGTTGGCAAGATTTTGAGCAAATGGATCGTCTTTTCTCTGAGGTGAAAAGACGGTTGAGTTTTTATCAAGGAACCATTGAATTACGGATGCCTGGACAAGACCACAAAGTTTTTTCGGGAATCATTGCTTTTCTGCTAGGGCTTTACTGCTTGGACAAAGGAGTCTGGTTTCTTCCTACAGGAAGTTTTACTCAGAAAAAACCGCCTGAAGCTGCGGCAGAAGCAGATGAAAGCTATTGTTTTGGGTCTAGAAAACCGATTCCAGATCTCGCGATCGAGATTATTTTCACTTCTGGTAGTGAGTCTAAATTGTTGAAGTATCAAGCTCTAGGAGTGCTAGAAGTCTGGTTTTGGGAAGATGGTGTATTTAAGCTGTATCGCTTATCTGACAATGGATATCAAGCGATTCAAAGCAGTTTGATTCCAGGGTTAGAAGATTTGGATATTCAACTTCTCAGTCGATGCGTTTTGATAGCAGAAACGGATATGCAGACTGCTGTCAATGAATTGAGAAAAGGGATTTAGGAAATTAGCGTCGTAGCTCTTGAATGCTCTGGCGAATCAGTGGAATGGTTGAGCCTAGAATTAAAACTGCGATCGCTAAACTAATCGCGCCATCTGCCCACATCCAATGGAATGCAGCAACCGCGATCGCTGCGATAATCACTCCAATTGCTCCCAACGCATCTGCGACCACATGCAGGAAAGCAGCCCGCAAATTCAAATCGAATTCGCTGCCTTGATGTAGCACTGCAATGTTAATTCCGTTGACAACTAATCCCACGATCGCAGTCAGTAACATTGGAATGCTGGAAATCTCTGGTGTAGCCGTTTGAAATCGCTCGATCGCTTCCCAAATAATCCAAATCGTGACGGCAACTAGTCCCAAGCCATTGAGTAAAGCAGCCCAAGTTTCAGGCGATCGGCTCGGTTTAATCGCAACGGTGTTCTCTCCAATCCAGCCCCATTGCATCGGAGATTGAGCGATGCGAGTGGCGAGCAATGCCAGCAACAAAGCAAAGCAATCAGAAACTAAATGTCCTGCTTCAGCCACTAATGCAAGACTATGACTTGATAGCCCGATCGTACATTCCGCAACAGCGAAACTTCCCACCAGAATGAGAGCGGTGAGAAGTTGACGCTGTTTGGTTTGCGGATCGTGGACAGGACAGGAACAATCGTGCGGGTGCATCGGCTCTCTCAACTAACACAAAGAGTCAGGGATCTCTGACTGTGATTAGTGTAGATGAGTTTCCGAGGATTGTCCGAAAAATCTACCACTTCTTATAAGGGAGGAATTTTCCATTCATTGTGACGAGGACGCGATCGCCTTTTGGATCTTCAACTTTCTCAATATCAAGCGTGAAGTCGATCGCGCTCATGATGCCGTCGCCAAATTTCTCATGGATAACCTCTTTCATCGGCATTCCATACACCTGCATGATTTCATAGAACCGATAGACCAAAGGATCTGTCGGCACGATCGGCCCTAATCCTTTCACCGTGGAGCTTACTAATTCAGGCACAAGATCCAGGCTTAAGCCTAATGCTTCTAATAATTTGGTTGCTTCTTCTTCAGATGCACTCGCTTGTCGATAAAACAACGCTGCGATCCAAACTTCATCGCGTCCAAGCACAGATTCGAGATCTGCAAAGCTCAATCCTTTTGCTTTTTTCGCGGCGAACAGTTTCTGTGAAATTTCTGGAATAGTCATCATGCAATCAAACTCGATACCGTTCTACTTGTAGTCGAGTTTGATCCCGCTGCGTTGTTACAAACGATACAAAAAACGGGGAGCGCTTTCTACTCTCCCCATTCTGCATTTGCGATCGCCTTATGATTCAGACGTTGCTTCATCTTTCGGTTTTGCTTGGGCTTGCTCACGCTCTTCTCGTTTTTTACGATCGGCAGCTAAAGCTTCTGCAATCACAACTTGCATCTGATTCATTTTCTCAAGATTGCTGCGATACAGTTCCAAATCTTTCTGAATTTTCTCTTCGGAAATATTCAATGCTTGGCAAATTTGCTTAAACGTCTCGTTCAGCTTTGCGGTGTCTTTGACCACATCAGGGCTGGACGCTTCCAAAATTGTGTATAGACCCACGGCAAAAAGGCGGCTGTACTTGAATTTTGGATTCGATGCGACTGCTTGTAACGCCTCTCGATAGTCATTCGCCTTATCTGGAATCAGCATTGAATCCCAAGCTGCACTGGAGGCTGTCGCAATTAATCGCTGAGCATCAGTGCGATATTGCTGTGGATCTGCCTCTAATGCTTTGCATAATGCCGTAAAAATTGACTCTTTATCGGCTTCAGGGCGATACCCTTGCATAAAGCGATCGAAAGTTGTCACGACACCCAATGCATAAAACGGGTCGTAACGAAAATCAGTATTCACAGCCAGTAGGTGCATTTCGACCATCAATTCTTCCACGACTCGGCGGAAAATCGAATTCACCGGACGGGTGTGAAGACTATAAAACGATCGCTTAGTATCGGAAACAGTACGGACGCTATTCACGGTTTAATTTCTGTGGGATTCTACATTCAACCATTGTAAAGGGTATTGTGGGATCGATATTTTTTTGATCAACCTAGGGAACTGAATCTGCCAAAATCATTCAAGCCATTTGTATTCGGATGAGGTCTGTATGCAGCGCTTAATCACTATGACACTTGCTCTTGCCATTTTGGGTCAGAGTTCAGCAATGGCAGCACTTCCTGATGTTGAAACGTTTAATTTCGTGATGAGCAAATATAGTCTGCTGATGCGGCAGACGCGGGATGGTTGCGAATTTTATACAGATCCAGAATTTATCGTGGCACGTCAGGAACGCCCCAATCAGCCAGATAAAAATATTCGTCAACTGATCGTTGTGCAGACGATGGGAAAAAATAGCGGGACAGCGTGCAGTGGCGTGTTTCAGTTTCTCTATGCAGATGTGAATTGCAAAACCAATCAGATCACGTATACCAACGGAGTCGGCTCTCCTGCAACTTGGAAAACCGATCGCTATTCTGATCCACAGATGACGAAAAAGATTTGTGCGCTGCCGACGGTTGAATTCGGTACGCCTACTCAGAATCTCCCGCCTGCAAAATAGTTTTAGAAACGAGTCGAGTTTTTTTACGATCGACTTCCGATAAGTCTTCTCCTAAACTCAGTTGAGTTGCATTAGTTTGTAAAACAGTTGCCGCATTGCGATCTCCCATTTGCAAAGCAGTTTGTGCGGCTGTTTGCAGCATTGTTACGGCTCCTTGTCGATCACCTTGCTGCAATTTGGTTTCGGCGATTTGGGTTTGTCGATATTTTGCGAGAGCGAGAATATGCTGCTGAACGTCTGAGTTTGGTGCGGGTTGGTATTGAGTTTGAGCTGTAATTTCAACCGGGAAGGTCTCAGAGGCTAGTGCTAATTCACCTGAAGTTGGATCATCATATTTCACTTGAATTTCGGCGATCGTATTTTTCCCTTCCGGCAACTGCGTCAGGTAAACATTCGCCAAAATCACGCGAGGTGAGCCGACCATCAAATCGCCTAAGCGCGCGCCGACTAAGTTATCTTCATGCTGCACAAGTAATTCGACGGTTTCGGGTGCAACTTGGGCGACAGGCTTAAAGTCTGCGAGGCGAACTCCTGGCGATAAAACAATGCGTAAAAAGGCATTCGTTAAGCCGATCGATTGAATGCGATCGAACAATCGCCCAAACTCTGTCACCGCTTGCTCAGGTTCTTGAATATAAGAAAGTGCCCCACCACCCGCATCGGCGATTTTTTCTAAAACGTCTTGATTCCAAGCACTTCCGAATCCGAGTGAATTAATCGACAGACCGTATCCGGTCGCGACTTGAGCGAGTTTGAGACAGCGATCGTTACTGCCGTGTTCATTCTCTCCGTCCGTCAAGAGAAACATTTGTGAAACGGCATTCTTTTTCCCTTTTGCGACTTCTTCTATTCCGAGTCGAATCCCTTCGTCGATCGCAGTGCCGCCCGACGCTTCCAGACGGTTTAAGGCAAGTTTTAACGGCTCTGGATCCTCAACGATTTGATTGGGGAGGAGAACTTTGGCTTTGTGATTGAACGTGACGATCGAGAGTCGATCTCCTGGGGATAAGCGATCGATGAGCCTAGCGGCGGCTTGTTGAACAGTTTGCAGCGATCGACCTGCCATCGATCCACTCTGATCGAGAACCAGACAGAGATTGAGCGGAGTCTCACGAGGCGACGCTTGGGGGATGGCTTCGATCGAGATTGCCATCTGACGCTGACTACTTGCTTGAGCAGCATCAATATGGACATCACTCAGCGCACAGTTCAAACCGACCTGCATGATAACAACTCCACTTTGGAGAACTTTGACTTGCTCAACAACTACAGCTTAGCTTATGCTCTCTCCGCATTCGGATTGCCGAACGATTCAAATTGATTGGTTCGAGTTTGTCTGACGGGTGCAGGGAGTGTGAGCAGAGCATACCGAAACTCTGAACATATTCTTGTATGATACCTGTGCAAATCAAAATCAATGTCTAATAACGATGCAGAGCAACATCTTCACCTCTGTTTTACTGCCGCTGGCTCTGGCAATTGTGATGTTGGGTATGGGGTTAAGTCTGGTTGCAGAAGACTTTAAACGAATTACTCGTGATCCCAAAGCAGTTGCGGTGGGCACGATCTGCCAGCTATTGCTGCTGCCGCTGATTGGGATACTGATCACGTTGGTTGTGCCCATGCAGCCCGCGATCGCGGTTGGTCTGATTGTTCTAGCAGTATGTCCGGGTGGTCCTTCTTCTAATCTCATAACTTATCTGGCAAAGGGCGATGTTGCTCTGTCAGTAACGCTCACAGCGCTGAGTAGCATCGCTACTGTGTTTACGATTCCGATTTTTACAAATCTGGCGCTGCAATATTTCCTAGGGCAAAGTGCGGCAATCGCTCTACCGATTGGGCAGACCATGCTGCAAATTTTTCTGATCACACTGCTACCGACAGCGATCGGCATGGCAATTCGTCATCAGTTTCCTGACACAGCACGCCGTCTAGAAAAGCAAATGAGCCGACTTGCCATAGGATTGTTAGCGCTGATTATTGTGCTGTTGCTGGTACGAGAAGGAAGTAAGCTCCCAGGATTTCTGGTGCAGGTAGGAATCGGTGTCGTATTGCTCAACCTCCTGGCAACACTGGCAGGATTTCTGGTCGGAAAGCTGTTTCGGCTGCCGCTCGCTCAACAAATCTGTATCGCTATTGAAGTCGGGATTCAAAACGGAACGCTAGCAATTGCTATCACTGCGGGTCTACTCAACAACCCCGATATGGCTGTGCCCGCTGCGGTTTATAGCTTATTGATGTATATTACTGGCTTCGGTTCTATCCTTTATGGCAGACAAGCGAGCAGTAGAGTGTCCAGTAGTTCACTACAGTAAATCTGATGGGGATAGGGAGCAATGTGAATCTGGGTTCTCCCCACTCCCCCATCTCCCCACTTCGCACGACTAGCTTAAAGTCCTGAACCTCGAAAGATATCTATGGCTTCTCAGTTAACACCATTCGCACTCCACCTGTCGGAGCGAGCGTAAACCCACGGCGCTGTAGTTTCACAGGTTTATCGTCAGCTAAAGCAAGTTGGTATTTCGATAAGATTGTTGCCAGAACGAGCTTCATTTCTAACTGAGCCAGCGCATATCCCAGACATCGCCGACTCCCGCCTCCAAAGGGAAAATACTCAGCAGGCGAGTACTGTCGATCGAGAAATCGTTCCGGCTCAAAGTGGTGAGCATTTGGATATACATCTTCTCGATAATGCACCAGATAAGGAGATATCCAGAGAGTCGTCTCTGCATCAAATGAATAGTCTGCAACCTTCACAGGCACTTTAGAAATGCGCGGAAACAGCACAGGAATCACAGGATACATTCGGAGTGTTTCCTGACAGATAGCATTCAAGTAGGGAAGTTGAGCCATGCTCATTGGAGACGCATGTGCATCTAGGCTTTCAAGCTCTTTGAGCAATTTCTCACGCACTTCTGGCTGTTGATGAATCTGGTAAAACGCCCAAGATAGAGTTGTTGCAGTAGTTTCATGTCCAGCAAACAAGATCGTGAGCAATTCATCTCTCAATTCTTCATCGCTCATGGCTTGCCCAGTTTCATCTCGCACTGCCATCATCAGGCTGAGAACATCACTCCGTTTCTCATCTCCCTTCGTTCTTCTCTCGTCAATTTCTGCCTGAAGTAGGTCATGAATTTGGCGTTGGCGCTGCTGCATCCGTCCCCAAGGAGTCCAAGCTCCCCAGTCTTTCTGCAAAAATTTTAGGAATAACATGCTCGATCGTGAAGGTGAATCGGTCATGTCCAGCCATTCGGTCAGGAGAACTTTAAGCTGTTGATATCGCTCTCCTTCACTCAACCCGAAAACAACTTGCAAGATGATTTCTAAGCTGATGTTTTGCATCGAGGTTCGGACAATAAAAGGCTGTCCAGTTTGCCACTGACTTGCCACTTGATCAGCAACTTTGCAGATTTGCGTGGCGTAAGTGTGCAGTCTTTCCCCATGAAAAGGCGGCATGAGTAATTTGCGTTCTCGTCGATGGCGATCGCCATCCAGTAACAGCAAAGAATTTCGTCCTAACAGCGGTTCTGCGAGTTCATTACCCCGTCCCATATCAAACTTTGCATCTTGATTAAAGATTTCCTGAATCGCTTTCGGATTGGCAATGACGACAGACAATCCCAGTCCAGCCAGTTGCATGGTAAAAACATCACTATACTTCTGAGTGTATTTGTCCAGGAATCCAAGCGGATCAACAATCCAATTGAAAAGTTGCACCCAAGCTGGAGCCGTAATCTGATTCGGGAGTTGGCTCATCATGATTGTTTCTCGTGAAGCGATACATGTTTAGCTCTTAAACGATAGCATTCTTGAGCGATCGCCCAATCTTCTTGCGTATGAATGACTAAAACTCGTACCGTTGAATCTGTTGTGGCAATATCTTGATCAACGGGGCGATTTTCATTCTTGTGAGCATCAAGCTTTAAGCCCAGAAAACCAAAGGATTCACAAGCTAGAGAACGCACAATCGCTGAATTTTCCCCCACGCCTGCTGTAAAAATCAAAGCATCTACCCCTCCTAAACTGGCGAGCATTGCCCCGATGTAAGCGCGCAAGCGATGAATGTAAATGTCGAGTGCTAACTGTGCTTGAGAATTGTTGTCTGCGATCGCCTTCATGACTTGGCGCAAATCAGCAGAAACGCCAGAAATTCCTTTCAAACCCGATTCTCGATTCAGTTCGCGATCTAAGAGATCGACAGAATAGCCTTCTTGTCGCATCAAGTGAATTAAAATCCCTGGATCAACCGAACCAGAGCGCGTTCCCATCATTAAGCCATCGAGCGGCGTGAATCCCATTGTTGTATCAATACTATGTCCTTGGGCGATGGCAGAAAGTGAGCACCCGTTGCCAAGATGACAAACAATCAGGCGCAAGTCTTCTAAGTTTCGCTGTAACAAGTGTGCGGCTCGTTCAGCACAGTACTGATGACTAATGCCATGAAATCCATAGCGCCGAATTCCTTGATCGACCCAAGCATAAGGAACGGGGTAGATTGCAGCAGCATCGGGGATTTGACGATGAAAGGCAGTATCGAATACGGCAATCTGTGGAATTTCAGTTCCTAAAAATTGCTCGATCGCTTCAATACCTTCGAGATTAGCAGGATTGTGATTTGGAGCCAGTGTAGAAAGCCGATCGATCGTTGCTTTCACTGTTTGATCAATCTGTACAGGTTGAGAGTATTCTTGCCCACCTTGTACGACTCGATGTCCAACCACATCAATGTCAGTCGGGTGATTGAGAACTGCGGTCTTCCCTTGCCAAAGCATTGAGAGCAGATGCGCCATAATCTCAAGACGCGATTTGACTTCAATCTCTTCTGTCAGTTCTTCAGTTGCGGTTTTGACCTTGATCTCTGCAAAGCCGGGATGATGTGCCCAATCGATCGCGGCTTCCCACATTGGCTCTGGGGGTTCATTGGGTAGGCGATCGTCGATTGAATACAGACAACTCTTTTGGCTGCTTGAGCCTGCGTTCAGCACCAGAATTTTCATAGTAAAGCTGGAGAAGGGTGGTAGACAACTTCGTTCTTCAATGGCTTTCCTTGCTCAAAATCTGAAATATTGGAGAGCGTTGTTGTTGCGATCGCTTCTAAGGCATTCCGAGTAAAAAATGCTTGGTGCGCGGTAATCAAAACATTCAGAAAAGATTGTAAAAGCTGAAAGGTGTCATCTTGAATAATGGTGTCAGAGAGATCTTGGAAAAATAAGTTCTCTTCCTGCTCATAAACATCAATTCCTAGATAGCCAATTTTGCCAGTTTTAATTCCTGTGATCACAGCATCCGTATCAATTAAAGCCCCCCGACTTGTATTGATCAGCATGACTCCGGGCTTCATTTGTGCGATCGCGCTTTGATCAATTAAATGATAGGTTTCTGGCAACAATGGACAATGCAGCGAGATAATATCAGACTTCTCAAATAGTTCAGGTAAGGAAACATACTGTGTCAATTGCTCGTTTGGATAGGCATCATATCCAATCACAGAACACCCAAATCCCTGCATGATTTGAGCAAAGACCATGCCAACTCTGCCTGTACCAATCACCCCAACGGTACACCCATGCAAATCAAATCCAAGAAGTCCTTCTAATGCAAAGTTATCATCTCGAACTCGATTGTAAGCTCTGTAGATTTTACGATTCAACGCCAAAATGAGAGCAACGGCATGTTCTGCAACGGCATAGGGAGAATAAGCTGGAACACGGACTACTTTGATGTCTAGCTCTGCTGCTCGTTGTAAGTTCACGGTGTTAAATCCAGCCGATCGTAAGGCGAGAAGCTGAGTTTCATTCGCAGCAAGACTGTTCAAAGTGTCGGTATCTGCGACATCATTCACGAACATACAAACTGCGGGATAGCCTGTCGCAAGCATTGCCGTATCGGCGTTTAGTGGTACTTCAAAAAAGGTGATGTCGTGCTGATAGGTTGCATTGATAGCTTCAAAAAATCGGCGATCGTATGATTTGGTACTGAAAAAAGCAACTTTCATAAATCTGGCTCACTTTGCGACGATCATTTTAACGAAATTGCCTGTGCGAGTCTTGTCTCTTCAGCTACGAGTTCTGATTCTTTGGATTTCCTCAAGAATTGATGTGTGTGCAGAGTGGGGACTCCCTACTCCCCACTCTGCATAATGAATGAGATCGACGAGTAGAGCTAGCAAATCTTATAGCCGAAAGCGCTCAACTTTCTCTTTGAAGATAGTTTGCCAGCCTGCTTTGCGATCGCCAATCGGTTCAGGCGATTTATTCCACAGGGTTTCATAGAAAAAAAACGACATTCCAGCATAGCCTTGATCGCGGACGGCTTTGACTTGACGCTGAATTTCTTCGATTGGGCGAGGTGTGCTAGACAATCCACTTAAAATCCCGATCGCAGTGGGAACCGTATCGCGAGCAGCTTTTAAGGTTACCCAGTTGTCAGGGTTACTACGATCAACAAACTTCTGTCCCTGAAAGTAGATTTGTGGAATGACTTCTTCAAGCAAACCTGCTTCTCTCCACTTATGCCAATCCACTAGATGTTCCTCATAAGCAAAGGGTAAATCTAGCGGTGACAGTGAGATCAGAACATTCGGCTTGCGAGATTTGACCGTTTGGAAAAGCTTGGTCAGAAAGTCTTGTAGTTTATCCGATCTCCAACGTGACCATTCTGGATCTCGCTCATTGCTAGGTGGAGCTTTACCTTGATGTTCTTTTTTGTAGAGATTGACAGTAAAGTCGTCGTATCCAAAGCTCACAGGTAACCCAAAGTGATCATCGAACTGAATCCCATCAACATCATATTTTTCAACCACTTCAGTGACTAAGTTCAGAAGATACTGTTGGACTTCAGGTTTGAAGGGATTGAACCAGACTGGAATTTGCTTGCCGTCGAGGGCTGAAGGTTGATAATCAACCGAGCCATTGCGTTTCTGTGTCCACCAATCTTTGTGTTTTTGAGCAAGTTCTGAATCTTTGGGAGCCATGAATCCAAACTCAAACCAAGGAATCACCGCCATCCCTTTTGAGCGAGCTTCGGTGATCAGTTCTTGCAGCATATCGCGATCGCGTAATCCTGCTGCAACGGGGCGCGGATCGACTGGAAATCCAATCTCTTGCTGCATGACATTACTGGGATACAAGGTATATCCCCAATTCAGTACCGTCGGATAAAGCGTATTAAAGTTCAATCGCGATAGTTCATTGACAGCATTACTCAGGCGCTCTTTCTCAAACAAGACATCACTATCAATGTTAGTTAGCCATACCCCACGAATTTCTCGCGCCTGTGTTTCTGGTTTAGGAATGAATTGGTTGCTAATCAAGCCTTTAGTATCGGGTAATGCCTGACAGAGAAACGCTGCGATTTCACCGCGTTGAGCAGTTCGATTCGGGTTCAATCGACGCATGATTGGATAGTTGACGGTAATTTGCTTTTCGGTGGTTGCCGCGATCGCGCTTTTCGCAAAGTTAGGAATAGTTCGAGTGTCAATGAATGCTTTGTTGCTGAGTTCAACATCATTAGTTGGTTTGAGCTTCAAGCCGCTTGCTAATGCGGTTAATGCTTGCGCTCTCGGAATTTCTAAATCGGGCTTAAAGGTCTGATTCTCAAAGCCTGAGAAAAACTGCGATCGATACGCTTTCTGAATGACATCTCGCGCCCAGAAATTCGCGGGAACATCGCGAAACTGAATCGCAGGACGACTGGGAGCATTCATCTGTTCAGGAAATGCCTTAGCAATCATTGCCGCAAATTGTGCGCGGGTGACTGGCTCATTCGGACGAAACTGATTGCCTGGGAAACCGCTAATGATTCCTTTTTGTGCCAATTTCTCAATGCAGGGTTTTGCCCAGTGAGATTGAATGTCCGTGAAATTGGTTTGGGAGAAAGTGGGATGTGCGATCGTCAAGAGTGTCAGGAGTGTGACGAACCCAAAGATCCAAGCACGACGCATAGATAGGACTCCGATGATATTGAGCTGGTTTGTCTCAAAGCTCTGCGTCGATTCCTGTGAGTTGGGAAGGACGAACGCATCACTCTCTGTGAGTCAAACCAGAAAGCTTGATTCAACATCGCATCTGTGTCGTTCAATTCCGCATTTTGTTAGCGTTTCTTATCTTCGCCGCGCTTTACTAATCATCTTGCGAGACAGTCTCAGGGTCAGATCTTCTTTTTCTGCCCACTCTTGTAACAATCGATAAAAGGTTTGGCGATCGTCATTTTTCAAAACTGCGACTTGATCCGCCGTTTCGATCACATAAGGATATCCGCCGCCAATGATGACCTCAGCCCGAACCCAATCGAGAATTTGATCGTGCCAGCCTTCTTCATAAATCCATAGGGGCAGTTCAATTCGAGCCGCATAGCTATCCCGATTGGTTTTGAGGTAAGTAAATGCGATGCGATCGCGATGTTCCTGATACAAGTCGAGAACTCCAGACCGTTGAGACAGAAAAAGAGGAGTGCGATCGCCCCACTGCATCTGATTTTTCGCGCGATTTAACAATTGAGCATCATGAATCGTTTTACTATCTGGAAGCTGAGCTAATCGCTGAATCATTTCTGTTAAATCTCGTGCGCTGGAAGTATCGATATATCCAATCACTGGAACGCGATAATCTTCACTCGCACGTAATACGTTGAGAATACATCTCAAGTAAAAACTGCGTGTCTCTTCATCAAACGCTTCTGAAAATGTTGCAATCAGCGATCCATCGAAAAATGCTAAACAATCGCGTTGTCCTGCATGTTCTTCCATGTATTGAATAATGCGATCGCATTCCATTTCAAATCGACGTAAATTCACTCGTCGATCGGCAAGATCACCGCGTCCAACCTTCAAATCGTTTGGCGTGAGAACATCTAACTCAATATCTTTTTGATACTCACCGGAGGGCAAGTGAAAGTTTTCATACCAGCCAATTTGCACAAGTGCGACTGGAATCGAGAAGTCTTTACTCGGGTAGATTTGCGATCCGTCTACCGAAAACGTTGAAACTCCAGTAATGCGATCGCGTACCCATTCCAAACTTTCTTCACGATTTTGCCAGGACAATCCCGCGTGCATGACCCATTCTGGAAACATTCCCAACGGCTCTAAGGGTCTAGCTCCACACTCTCTGATCCCGTCGAGTGCTGCTGATATGGCTTGATCAGATTTCTGCGACAGTTGAATTAATGCAGTTCCATACTGCTGCAACGCTTGTAGAGCAGCGCGATCGAACAGTGCAAAATCTTCGCGTTTACGATCGAGCAGATTGAGAATTTGCGAGGGCTTAATCGGCATAGGGAGATACCATTTGGTATCTAGGTACTATATCAGACCTTTGAAGAGGTGAGGAGTGGAGAGTGGGGAGGTGGGGAAATGTTTTTCTGTCCTCACTCCCTACTCCTCTACTCCCCACTCTCCCTACCATTTTCAACGGGACAAACTACTCACAAAAAACAGCTACCGATTCAGCAAAATTCCCCGCAACCCTGCCGCATTCGCCGCTTCATAATCCTCTTGCTGACTATCGCCAATGTGCCAAGCATTCTCAGGCTGACAATCATGTTTCTCAAGCGCGATCGCAAAAATTTTTGGATCGGGTTTTGCGACTCCGACTTCTGTTGAAATCGTAATTGAGTCGAAAAAATCTTCTAGATTCAACGCTTTTAGAACTTTATATAATCGGGAATCAAAATTTGATAAAACTCCGAGCGGGATGTCTAAAGAGCGCAATTTTTCTAGCGTTGGAACGGTATCGGGATAAATGAACCAAGGTTTTGCAGTCTCAAAATGGTAGTAGAGATCTGAGAAGAATTCAGAAAAATCTGCAAACTGATGCAAAACGCCAGCCCGATCGAAAGTCTGTTGTGCGATCGTATTCCACCACTGCTGCTCAAGCTGCGGAATTTCTAATACATCCACTCCTGGAAATGTACAGGGCGGAGAAGCCTTGAAACTCTCATAAAATGCGCGATCAATCTTCGCGGCATCGACTTCTACACCATGAGCGCGAGCAATTTCTCGATAAACTTGCCCGACACTTCCTCGCACACCAAATAATGTGCCAACAGCATCAAAAAACACCACTTGGGGGCGTTTCATAACAACAAAATCCCGATTTCAACTAGGAACAGACCCAATAGCCTTCTAATTATTCACCCATTTGCGCGATCGCGGAAATAATTGGGCGAGTGATCCAGTTGAATCCTACACGGAGTTGATGCTTTAAAGTAGGCATCCGATTTAAATACGCTAAACGGCGGATTAAGTGAGCCGCAGTGCCTTCTAATTGAATGCCAAGCCCGGTTAAAGTTGCGTCATGAATGCCTAAAGTCATCATTTCGCCAAAATATTGATACCGAAATGGCAGTAATGGGCGATCGCTCAACGATGCCCAAAGATTCCATCCAGTATAGTCAGACTGCTGAAAGGCAGCTTGTGCAGTGGCAGGCACTTGCTGACCATCGGCATCCTTGCAATCTGCTAAGTCGCCAATAGCAAAAATCTCAGGATGATCCACAACTTGCAATGTCGAAGTGACGAGAATCTGACCGCGCTCATTTTGTTTCAGTGGCAAATTCTTGACGACTTCATTCATGCGCGTCCCGATTGTCCACAGCACCAAATCGACTGGAATCGTATCAACGACCCCTTTGTACAGCAGTGAAATACTTCCAGCACCAACCGATTCAACCGAGGTTTCTAAATCTGTCCAGACTCCGCGTTCTTCGAGGGCTTTTGCGGCAGCATCGCGGTTATGCGTAGACGACGATCGCAAAATCTGATCTCCGACTTCGATCACGCGTACTCGACCGCGATCGCCTAACTTATCCGCGAGTTTACAAGCCAGTTCAATCCCGCTATACCCGGCTCCAACGACTGCAACTCGAATCTTATCGGTATCAGATGCTTCTAACTGACGGAGCCGATCTGCGAGTTGATAGGCATCCGAGATCGTTCTAAAAGGAATGGCAAATTCTGCGGCTCCTGGAACCCTGTCCATCGGAGTTTCGCCGCCCATCGCCAGCACTAAGAGATCGTAATCGAGCAGTCCACCATCTGCGAGTCGGACTTGTTTCGTGTCGGTATTAATATCTGCAACCGCCGTTTGGCGAAATCGGATCGTTGTGTCTTCGAGCAATTCTTCGTAAGGCGGAGCAACTTCCCAAGATTGCAGTTCTCCGGTGACTAATTCATACAGCAACGGCGAAAAGACAAAGCGATCGCGCGCATCGACTAACGTAATTTCGGGCTGCTCGTTTCTTCCCCAAGGAAGGTTACTGAGTCGAAGTGCGGTGTACAAGCCTCCGAAGCCACCACCGAGAATGCAGATTTTTGCAGGAGTCTGAGACATAGGGCAACGCAGGAAAGGGCTACTTTAGAGGATATTTGAAATGTATCGTTCATCGCATTCACCCGCTCCCAAAACGAAGCGGGGAAATTGATACGTTTCAAACACTCTCTAAACTATTCTAAGTTCGGATTCTCAATTCTGGAATCACCGCATCCTTGATCGCCTGAATTTCTACCTTGCGTCCTTCGTCTTGATAGGTCAGAACTATCTCAAGGTAGGAATCTGGCTTAAATGCTAACCGCTCTGCCCATTCGATCGCGCAAATTCCCGGCTCCACTTCAATGCCTTCCCAATAGATCTCAGGATAAAGCGTTGCCGTTTGCTCTGGCTCTAATCGGTACAAATCAAAGTGATAGAGCGGAATTCGTCCGGTTAAATACTCATTGATCAGCGTAAAGGTTGGAGACTCGATCGCATCTCGAATTCCCAAGCCTTCCCCAATTCCCTGCACTAAAGAAGTCTTACCACTGCCTAAATCGCCTTGCAGCAGTAAAACTGTGCCTGCGGGTAAAACTTGACCGAGTTGAATGCCGAGTGATCGCGTTGCTGCTGCATCTTGGAGTTCAATTACCATTTTTGCCGTGCCCGTTCCGACCATCGATAAATCACCCGTGCTAAGCGCCGCGAATCATGGCGGACATAGCCCGTCTCTTCATCTTCGATCATAATATTGGCACGAATGATTTGCCGACCTAACTGCGTCACCGCATCCGCATCGAGATCCACCGGATGAGACTGTTCTTGAGCATATCGAATCAAGGCTTTGGCAGAAGGTGGCGTTTTCTGAACCAGCACCGAATCGAATAATCTTTGTCCACACGCGCGATCAA
Organism: Leptolyngbya boryana PCC 6306; assembly: GCF_000353285.1. NCBI lineage: Bacteria > Bacillati > Cyanobacteriota > Cyanophyceae > Leptolyngbyales > Leptolyngbyaceae > Leptolyngbya > Leptolyngbya boryana. Next base: position 4,472,389 of record NZ_KB731324.1, on the reverse strand, counting down.
TTGCCTGAATATGATCCGCGACCGAATAGCCATCGGTTTCGCCAGGCTGCGTCATGATATTGCACACATATATGCAAGGCACTTGTCGAGCGGAAATCGCTTCTGCAATTTCTGGAACGAGCAAGTTTGGAATCACGCTGGTATACAGGCTTCCTGGTCCAATCACAATATAATCCGCTTCATCGATCGCATCTAAAGCTTTCGGCAATGCAGGCGGATTGGCAGGCTTACAGCCCATGCGGACAATTTTTCCCCGCGCTTCTGTAATGTTCGATTCGCCTTCGATATAGCGTCCATCAGCAAGTTCTGCCCAAAGCCTGACATCACTCAACGTCGCAGGGAGCACATGTCCTCGAATCGCCAAAACTTTAGAACTGGCTGCGATCGCGCGTTCAAAATCTCCGGTGATATCACTCAATACGGTTAAAAACAAATTCCCAAAACTATGCCCGACTAAACCGTCGCCTGCTTTAAATCGATATTGAAATAATTCGGTTAAAAGTTTTTCTTCATCCGCTAAGGCTGCAATACAGTTGCGAATGTCTCCGGGTGGCAGTACACCAATTTCTCGTCTCAGTCGCCCCGAAGATCCACCATCATCTGCCACAGTCACGATCGCGGTAATATTGGCGCTGATCACTTTTAAGCCCCGCAGCAGCGTCGATAACCCGGTTCCGCCCCCGATTGTAACGACTTTCGCGCCTCGGTTTAATTTGCGATGATTAATCAACACATCGACTAATTCTTCATCGCGATCGCTCATCAAAACTTCACTGATGGAGCGGACGGTGCGCTTTTGTCCCCAAAACACCAGCAACAAGCCCAAACCCAGGACGAGCGGTCCACTGACATAATTCGGAATTAAGCGAGTCAGCAATTCGAGCAAATCACCGAACAACTGCGTAAGATGAAACACCGGAGTCCGTCTGCTCCAAATTCCCACTCCCAGTAGAATCAACAACACCCCGCTGGCACTGATAAACATCCAGCGCTTTACCAGTAACCCCGGAGATAGCCACTTAAACCAGTGATTGGCTCGATTGGGGAGCCGTTGTGATGCCGATCGCGAAACGCGAATGGCTCGTTTCAAAAAACGGTTGCTCGTCATGTGGATTTTCAACTTCAAACGGCTCGAACTATCTCAGCGGGACACACTAACTTTTGACTCTCAAGGGGACTCGCCCGTTCAGAAAAATGCAACGTAGTGATCTTTGAGTGATATTTGACAACTACTCTGTTTTCTCAGAAATCGCCTCAAAAACCGGGAAGTCTTTACGCAAAGTTTACTGAATAACTGTGGTAATTGCGGATTTAATTAGAATTTTTGGGCGTGTCGGGAGTGCGATAAATTCCAATCAGGAGACAAATAATTCCCAGATTGATAAAAACGTCCGCTAGATTAAAAATTGGAAACTGAATCCAAACGAAGTTCGGAAATGGGTTGGGATAAGGAACATAGACGAATGGCACTTTAATAAAATCGACAACATGCCCGAGTACAAAGCGATCTATGCCATTTCCGAGCGCTCCACTCAAGACCAATCCGTAACCCCATTGCTCCCAGCGCAGCATTCTCCGCCCAAACCACGCCCACGCCATCAATGCGACACTGGCAAGCAGTGACAACCACCGCAGAATCGGACTCCCCGATAAAATCCCAAACGCTGCCCCATCATTGATCACATACGCCCAATGTAAAATCCCTGGAATCACGATCGTTTCTTGGGGCGGAATGGTCAATACCATCGTTTTCACGACCCACAATTTCGTCAACCGATCAAGGAGTAATCCTGCGATCGCGGCAATCCAGAAAAAACGATTTCTCAGCATGAAAGAATCAGCAAAGGGCAAGATACTCAATTCTCACAGAAAATTGGTTCTGTTAGTAAAACATCACCCGTCGGAGCACAAACGCCAAGACAGCAACCGAGCACGTGACTGCCATTTGTCCGGGCAACAAATTAACCGAATAGGAGAGAAAAGCCTGCCACAGCGACTGTTCGCCGAAATTGATCCAGCGGAATATCGATCCGAAAATTAAATACAGAATCCCGATCGCATGAATCACGACGACTCCACACAATCCACTAAAAGCGAGTGATTCCAAGCGCGGGGGCACCCGAAAAGCGAGATATCCGCAAATCCAAGCTGCCGGGACAAATCCGAGCAAATATCCAAATCCGGGTGAACTCATATACTGAATGCCGCCGCCTTGGGAAAAGACGGGAAATCCAGCAAGTCCCAGAGCGAGGTAAGCAATCTGCGACATGACGGCTGCATTTTTCCCTCCCAAACAGCCAATCAGTAAAACGGCTCCAATCTGATAGCTAGTTCCTAAAAAGTGGAGGGGAACCGCTTGGGGTGTCCATGCCCAGGGTGCGCCTGCGATCGTGGCTCGAAGCAAGGTTCCACCAATCGTCAACATCAGCCCAATCAGTGCCCACAGCATGTCGGTGAGCGTGATCCGAAATCGTTTAGGACGAACCGGAGGACGTTGGCGGGAGGGGGTTCGGGTCATCATCGTGGAATTGTACATTGAAAGAGGGTAGATGGGGGAATGGGGAGTAGGGAGTGGGGAGTAGGGGTAGAGGATCTAAAAATGTCTCTCCAGTCTCCAATTCCCACTCAAAACAAAATCCGGCAGTCGAGATTGTATCTCAGGTCAGAATCACCGATGATAAAGAATCGTTCTTTCTCGACTGTTGCTCATGATTTCTGCTGTTCACACGCGCGATCGCATTGCCCAGATTTATCACCAGCCTTTTCCAGACTTGTTATTTGAGGCGCAGCAGGTACACCGCGAACATCATGATCCGCGGGCGATTCAGTTTTGTACGCTTGGCAATATTAAGAGTGGGGCTTGTCCGGAAGATTGCGGCTATTGCGCTCAGAGTGTGCATCACAATACAGGCTTGAAGCCGGAACCTTTGATGCAACTCGATGCGGTTCTCGAAGAAGCACGAGCCGCAAAAGCAGGAGGTTCGACTCGGTTCTGTATGGGTGCGGCTTGGCGAGAAGTGAAAGATGGATCACAGTTCGATCGCGTTCTCGACATGGTGAGACAAGTGGCAGCCTTGGATTTAGAAGTGTGCTGCACGTTGGGAATGCTCAAACCGCATCAGGCTCAACAACTGAAAGAAGCGGGACTCACGGCGTACAATCACAATCTCGATACTTCTGAGGAGTATTACGACAAAATTATTACGACTCGGACGTATCAAGATCGGCTAGAGACGATTCGCGCTGTCAGTGAGGCAGGAATTTCCGTCTGTTGTGGTGGAATTGTCGGATTGGGTGAAACGATCGACGATCGCTTATCGCTCCTCGAAACTCTCACCAAATTAAATCCGCCTCCTGAATCGATTCCCATTAATGCACTGATTCCAATCGATGGCACGCCCTTAGAAGCTGCGAAACCGATTGACGCGATCGCGCTCGTTCGGATGGTCGCGACAACTCGGATTCTCTTTCCAAAGGCAATGGTAAGGCTGTCTGCGGGTCGGACTGAAATGAGTGATGAATTGCAGGCGATGTGTTTCTTTGCAGGGGCAAATTCAATCTTTACGGGTGCGAAGTTGTTAACAGCACCAAACCCAGAGCGATCGCACGATGAAGAATTAATTCTCGATCGATTAGGAATGATTCCAAAACCGCTTTAGGATCGCGTCGAGCCACTAGAATGAAACTGAATTTCAAGCAAATCTTAGAAAGTGCTTGAAAAGCTTAGCTTGCTTGCAGATAATTTCTGATACGACTCGGTAGATTTCTGCTGCAATTCAGTCATCAACTCTGTGTTCCATTCATCTAGTCGGGGGATCTGATATGACAGAAGCACTACTCATCGGCATTGGTCAGTACGATGATGCCAATTTGCAGCCCCTGGCAGCACCCGATCGCGATGTTGCTGCTCTGCAAGAACTCCTTCGCCGTCCTGATATTGGCGCAAGTCGTACCGATGAGGTCACGGTTCTCAATCATCCAACCCTCCAGCAGATTCGAGACACGATCGAGACATTCTGCACGCTGCGTGACCCGAACGAAACGGTTTTAATTTACATTTCGGGTAACGCCATCGTCACTGATCAAAGAGAACTGTTTCTGCCTTGTCGCAATACGTCGCGATCGCATTTAGAACAAACAGCCTACTCTCTGTCTGAACTCAAAGCCGAACTTGAGTCCTGTCCGGCTCGCCAGCAAACTGTGATTCTCGATTGCTGCTTCAGCGGCACGTTTGCCAAAGACATGATCGCCCCCGAAGACTTTAGTGCGATCGCCGAATCCTTCGTCAGTCCAAGCCGTGCCTTGCTGACTTCTCCGATCTCGATCGAGTACTCTGCCAAACACAAATCGAATCGCAATTCAACCTATACCCAATTGATCATTGATGCGTTTGAAACAGGGATGGCAGACGGTGCAGCGAACCAACCGATGCGAGGCGAAATTAATGTCACCGAGCTTCATGCTTACATTGCGACCCGTCTACAAGATAGCTTGCCTGCTCTATCCCCAACTCTACACAGCCAAGAGCAAGGCTATTTCATACAACTTGTGAATGCGCCTTATCTGAACTTCCGTCAAGAAGCAATGAGCCTAGCAAGTCAAGGAGAAATCTCGATCGTCGGGCACAACATTTTAGAAGCGCTCCGGATCAAAGAAGGCATTCCCGAAAATATTGCGAATGCGATTCGAGAGGATGCGTTACTTCCGCATCGTCAGCAAGCTGAGAAACAGCGCCAGTATGAAAACATCCGCGAACAAGTCAGTCAGCGCGAGTCTCCGTTAAGCGACAATACTCAAGCTGAGTTAATGCAACTGCGGCAACTGTACGGGCTGCAAGACAACCCGTTAGTCACACAACCGCTGCCAGTAGATTCAGCAAATGCAACGCTTGCCCCCCTCCCCACAGAAATCGAAGTCCCTGTCGAAGCATCGGTCGAAGCTCCTGTGGAGAATGAGATTCCCGTCGAAGCTCCGACGACTGGCGATCGATTGACTCAATTTCTCAGAAATCGTCGAATTTTGCGATCGTCGGATGAAGCAGTCGAACCTGCAACTGATCCAGCCTCGCGGTTTCTGCAAGAGCGCAATATTTCTCCAGAATTAGTGCGGCTTGGACTAGCAAGCTTAGCGGTACTGGCTCTCTTTGGGGCAGTGCTTTGGGCGTTGTTCCAACCTTTCCCAAATTCGCGTCCTCAAATTGCGACTGCAGATGGCTGGTTTGAGGAAGGCATTCGCAAGTCGAAAGAGGGCAATCACAATGCTGCGATCGCAGCTTATACCGAAGCGCTCAATCTCAGTCCCACCCCTGCGAATCGTGCTGCGAATCTTTACTACAACCGAGGAGTCGAATACGCGAAGAATAGCAACTTTGATCAAGCGTTTGCAGACTATAACGAAGCAATCCGGCTCGATCCGAAATTAGCAGATGCTTACTTTAATCGAGCAAACATTGCAGCAAAAAGAGGCGATCGCAGTTCTGCGATTAAAGACTATCGCGCAGCAGCTCGACTCTATCAAGCTCAAAATGCAAGAAATCTTCAGCAGAATGCCCAGAATGCAATTCGCGCATTAGAACAGCCTGCGACTTAATGGGATTGAAAGCACCTGTGATAGAAAACGTATCAACAGGTTGCCGCTCCGTTCTAGCTCGCCCCGGACTGGAAGTCGGGGCTAATCGTGCGAAGTCCTTTTCAAAGGACTGAAGACCTGATTCTGATTGGTTTTTAGTCCCTTTAGTGGACTTCGTTCTGTTAGCCCGGATTTTCAATCACGGGCGGGTGAATGCGATGAACGATACTTTTCAAACGTCCTCTGATAGGGATATGGAGAGATAGAAAGCAATCTGAGTTTAGGTTCTCCCCACTCCCTACTCCCCACAATGAATGCCGTTGACTACTAACCCAATTGAGTCAGGAACTGCATTGCTTTTGCTACAAAACTCGCACAGTCATAAGGTGAAGTTTCATAGAACGATCGCCAAGCTGAACCTTTGAACTCATCATAGCGATCGTGATGTTCGGGATGCTTATCGAGCCAAGCTAGGCGAACCGCGTGACCGATGAGGACATCCATCACGATGTATTCTTCTACTTTGAAATCGGGGTTGCGTTCTGCGATCGCGGCAAGTTCCATCAATGCTTCAACATTCACTTGTCGATATTCAGGAGCTTGCATTTTGTTCAGCAAATGCTCGATTTTCAAAGCAAAGTTCTTTTCGCCTGCGGTCATTTCTGTAGTCAAGAACTCACTTTCTAACCGATTGCGGCGTTCGAGCTTGTCTCCGACGACTAAGCCTTTGCAGTGATGGAGTACCTTCCACACACTCGGATAGAAGTCTGGCGGAACGCGATTTAATGCACCATCTAATTGACGTTTGCGCCACCAATCTTGAGCAGTCGGTTCGACCTCCGCTTGATCAACGATGACAACCCAATCGATCGCTTGTTTGGGCAGTTTAACTTTCAGAGATTCTTGCTTGAGTAATGCTTTGTTCAAGTCAGCATAACCAACGACGATCTGCCGCAGTCGAGTTTTAATCTCAAAGGGGCTGAGAGTCATTAACTTCTCATAAGCTTCGTCTTGCGTTAGGTCTAGCTCACGAGCCAGATCAGTCGTAATCAGCAAAATCAGATAGCCGACTCGCAGTGTCAGTAATCCTTTAAAAAGATTGGGTTCTGCTTTAATCAGCAAACTGAGATAGATGATCACTTCTTGCGTGAGAACGCGATCGCTAATATCTTCGCGACAGAACTGACGAATTTTTTCTAGTACTTCAGTGTGTGGAAGCGGTTGCACAATCAAAGAATCTTCGCTGTACGCTCGTCCGATCGCAATTTGTTTCTGCCTGACCAGAATATCAGTGACCGCATCAGAAAGCCCAACATCGACTTTATCCAGCAATCCTGCACAACGCCGCAGTAAGCTCCAGTAAGGCTGTCCACTCGAATCTCCCTTACTTGCTCTTGCATAGCTCTCATTCAGCAAGTCTCGCACTGTGACTGGTTTTCCTGCGCCTGCTAATCCGGTGTCAAACTCTAATCCCTCTAATCGAGCTAAGGTTCCGAGTAGCTCAACTTGTTCGTAGAGATTTTGCGACGATCGTAAGCTGTCAAGTAAAACTTTGACATCCGATTCGTACTCTAGTTTGAACTCTTGTGAAATGCTGAGTGGATGCGTTTTATCGGGATCGAAGCCCAGATGATAGCGAGACACACTCAATCTAGCAACCGAAGCAGTTTCAAACTTGAACGCATGGAGTGAATCAATTCGCTCCGTTCCTGCTGTAAGAATGAACTGTTTAAGCTGTCCCAACTGCACCGGAATATCACCACATCGTCCAGCTTGAAGTTCTTGAGCGAGATCCAGTAATGCTTCTCGACCCAGTTCAAACATCTCTTTGGTCAATAGTAAGGTGACAATCGGTCTGCCTAAACTTTGCCAATGTCGATGAATGTAAGCGAGTTCGGTTTTGATATTAGAGACAAGGAAGTGATAGTCCAATGTGAGGTAGAAACGCTCAGGTTCGAGAAATGAGGGAAGAAAGACGATCGTATCTTTCTTGATCTTGTAAACCCTTGCAGTGGTCAGACTTCGCATTCGTCGCTGAGGACGACCTGAGAGTGCTAATTTTGAGTTTTGCCCAACGTAGGTATACGCTGCGGCAAGTTCACGGGCGTGTCGGACTTGAATCGGTTCAACTTGTTTGAGCGTTTGAGTCGTAATGTTATTGGCTTCAAGCTTGACCTGTAGTGATTCGTCCTCTGCAATTAGAGCAATTTGAATCGTTGCTTTGCGGCGTTGTCCTCGACGGAGATAGCGTCCACACGGATCAATGTCTCCGACTGAAATGATGCCCTCATGCAGCATTTGAGCAAGTAGATATAAGCTTTGCGCCCAAACTAACGGGACATTGTCATTGGGGACGCGAATTTGGCTACGCGGAGCGGCTTTCTCAGCTTCGATCAACTCTTCTGGAACAATGTACAACTCGGGTAACAGTTTGAAGCCATCTCGCTCGACAGTGAGGGTATCTAGGCGATCGAGATAAGCTTGAGCTTGTGCGCGATCTCCTCTAAAAATTCCATCTAAGGCAAGGTAGGTAAAAAACAACGGCCATTCGCATTCAATATGCTCGAATTGCTTCAGTTCAAATGGCTCGTAGTGTAACCGAGTCGTGTCTTCGATAACGGTTTGGTGTCCATCTCGGAGGAATCGCTTGCAGCCGTAATTGCCTTGCAGTAAATCAATGATTTTATTGCGAGTGCGATCGACTAATTCCGAGTCTTCGACTGCAAATGCAGGAAACCCGATCGCGCTTAATAACGCTGCATCTACTTCTTTAGAACTTGATTCCCGTGGTAGCAGTGATTCTAATGTCGTGCGGCATCTGGCAATCTCATCCGGCAACACGTGAATGACTGAAGCTTGTCCGCCTTGTGTCCCAAACAGATTTAAGCCACTCATGGCTTCGAGTGCAGCTTTTGCCATCCCGACAGAACTGCCGTTTAATTCTGGATTGCCATGATTGATCTTATTACCCCGTTCCCAAATGCCGTAATCAGGAGTGCGATAGGTTCGACCAATGTAATAAACCAAGTTTTGGACAAAGTTGACTTCATCGATCGTGTACACAATTGACAATCCCGAATTTGTCATTTGCGCCAACATTAAGAGAAACACTGAAGTCGCATCTAACTGCAAATGTCCCCATTCGTCATCGCCAACAACAGTTGATCCGGTAGCGGTGTCGTATTTGGCGTGGAGTGCTTCTAAAGGATTCTGAGTTTCTTTGAATTTCTCCACTTTCTGCGCTTGGTGCATCATGGCATTGAGCAATCCGCGCATGAGTTTGACAACGCTATGTTCTAACTCGTAGGTACGTCCACGATCGTCATCAAATTTGCGATACGCAAGTGACAATCCCCAAACTGCCAAAATGCTGTAAACGTTGTCTCGTACCCAGGCATCGGTATAGTTCCCGTGTTCGTTGATCGCCGTACTCGCGGGCAGCAATCCAGAGATCGGATTTTGGCGACTCAAAATAATCGCTTGAACCTGCTCATAATAGCGATCAAGACGATTTGCGAGATCAACTGCGGAAGTTGCCATAGCGGGATTCAGGGTTAAGAGTTGAAAGACGACATTCGGACAGATCTGAAGATCTTAACCGAAGTTGTTGTTATTATTTCATCTTGTCTTAAGGTTTGTAGTTCGGCTTTCCTCCCAATTCAATTTCAAATTCAATGCAATGGGGCGCAATCATTTATGTTGAAGACTGCTCGATCGCGATTTCAGGCAATCCCATCACCGATCGATATCGCGCCTCTGTTTGGGCAACTGCTGCCGATTTTCGTTTCGGGTTCCATTCACTTTGCTCAAACAATTTCCCTGCAAGATCATTGACGCTAACATTACAAATTTCATGATCTGAGATAACTTGTTTCCCATTCACCCAAGCATGACTTATTACACTCACGGGACGACCCAAAATCAGTAACCCAATTGGATCAGTTCTCGGCAATAACGATAAACTCTTGAGATTGTATAGAACGAGATCGGCTTTTTTGCCAACTTCTAGTGAACCAAATTGATCAGCCCGATTTAATCCGATAGCACCTCCTCGCGATGCCATTTCTACAGCTTGTCGAGGCGTGATCCAGTGTAGATAATCAAAATCGGTCACATTATGCAAAATTGACCCCATTTTGATCGCTTCTAGCAAATCTTGAGAATCGTTGCTAGCTGAGCCATCACATCCGAATGAGACATTCACCCCGGCTTGTCGGTATTTCAAAATCGGCGCAATGCCGCTGCCTAAACGTAGGTTACTGAGTGGATTATGTACGACGGTCGATCTCGTTTCTGCCATGATTTCAATATCGCGATCGTCGAGCCAAACACAGTGAGCTAGAGAAGTTTTCGGACTGAGAAATCCAATCTCTTGCAGATGTTGCACAGCACTACAGCCATACTTCTCTTGTGCTAAAAGCTTTTGTGCTTTGGTTTCCAAAAGATGAGCATGGCGATTGAGATTATAGCGATCGCTCAGTTCAATACATCCAGCAAACAAGGCATCTGAGCAAAGCTGAATGCCCGTGGGAGCGACCATAATTTCTACGCCTTCGTCAGGACGATGAAACTTTTCTACAGCCGTTTGCAGCAGATCAAGCATTGCTTCTGTTGTCGCTTGATAACTGCTGTGTTTTACTTCATCGCCTCCAGTCGGAATGCCCGCGCTCAATTCTTCATCTTGAATCAGCGGTGCAATAAAGGCTCGAATCCCAACATCGCGATAGCCTCGTTCCGCAGCCGCGATCGTTTCAAGCTCCTGACCTGGGATCAACACTAAATGATCAACAACACTCGTTCCCCCCGTCATTAATGTCTCAACGGCTGTTCCAACCGCGCTGAGATAAGCTTGCTCTGGATCGAGAGGCGTAAACTCGTACAGTTCTGCAATCCAGAGTTCAAGTGGACTCGGAGGAATGATGCCGCGTTGCCACATCTCAGAAGAGTGCGTATGAGCATTGACAAATCCAGGTAATAGAAGCTGATGACTGCCATCGATCACAGTTCCGATTACAGGTAAATTCGGCGCGATCGCAGTAATACGATCCGCTTGAATCTGTACGTCCACGGTTTTGTAACCCTGATCGTCTGGAATCAAAACATTCTGAATTGTAAAGCTCATAGATTACGATATCCGATCACGTTCTTGTAGCAGTGTACGGGATTAATTTCGATCGCGAAGTTGTTTAATCCACAATTTCGGGTGATCATCAGGACGCACTCGAAAACTGAGGATGGAGAGTAAAAGCGGAACTCCACCCACTTTTGCACTCATCAATAGGTGTAGAGCGAGACAAATCAGCATCGTTGCCCAGGCTATCAAATGAAAACTGTAAGCAACATGGAACAACTGACCTTGGGGCAACCAAGTTTCATCCATGAGTTTGCCAGTTCCAGCGGCAAAGACGATCGCCACAATCATCAAGGTGTTGGTGCAGCGTTGCAGCGTTGCCCACCAAATCGGTTTGCCAACTTGGGTGAGATTCGCGATCGTATTGTTTTGAATCAGCTTCTTTCTGCCTAGCCAAAGACTATAAATTAAGAACAAAGGTGAAAACAGAAAAAAAGTCAACCCGATCGTACCGTGATAATCAATAATCGCGTTAATTCTCGGTAACGGAATCTTGCCAAATCTTTGATCAAATGTGTCATAAACCCAGAATCCACTGATCAACGCAGCAATCACTAATAGCGCATTGATCCCGTGTAAAAATCTCAGCAGTGAAGGTTGATAAGGCTTTGTACGAGACATAAATTCTGAATTTCTAGACAATACTCTTTACTGATATACCTTAGAAATTGCACAAAACTCAAAATTAGTTATTGTTTTTTCTCAGGATGTAACATGATTATTTCCTGACAAATTTTGCCAAGCCTGATCAAAAGATTACGTCTGAAGGCTTATTGAAATAAATGCGATACCGTATGTGAACACCAAAAATTTTGAAGTGTGATTTTCTCGATTTCATACTTCATTTTTCCATCATTATTGTTGGAGTTCTTCACATGGCTACTGTGAAAATAGGGATCAATGGTTTCGGTCGCATTGGTCGCCTTGTGTTTCGCGCCGCACTTGAGCATCCCGATCTGGAAGTGGTTGGGATCAATGACTTAGTTCCGCCTGATAATTTGGCATATTTGCTGAAATACGATTCAACTCATGGGGTATATCCCGGCAAGGTGCAAGCTAAGCCGGATGGCATTGTGATGAATGACAGGTTTATTCCCTGTTTTGCAATGCGGAATCCGGCTGAGTTGCCCTGGGGCAATTTGGAGGTAGATTATGTTGTGGAATCGACTGGATTATTTACCGATTTTGAAACTGCTTCAGCTCACTTGAAAGCAGGTGCAAAACGGGTGATCATTTCTGCTCCGACCAAAGACCCTGAACGGGTCAAAACTCTGCTCATGGGAGTCAATCACGATTCGTATAATCCTGAGCACGATACGATCGTCTCGAATGCAAGCTGTACCACAAACTGTCTTGCCCCAGTTGCGAAAGTCCTCAATGATCATTTTGGGATTACTGAAGGCTTGATGACGACGGTTCACGCGATGACCGCGACTCAGCCAACGGTGGATGGCCCCAGTAAAAAAGACTGGCGCGGCGGACGCGGTGCTGCCCAAAATATCATTCCTTCTTCGACGGGTGCGGCAAAAGCGGTGAGTTTGGTGCTGCCAGAGTTGAAAGGGAAGCTGACAGGAATGGCATTCCGGGTTCCGACTCCAGATGTGTCTGTCGTGGATTTGACGTTTAAAACTGAGAAGCCAACGACCTACAAGGAAATCTGCGAAGTCATGAAAGAAGCCGCGGAAAATTCTCTGAAAGGGGTTTTGGGCTATACCGATGAAGAAGTTGTTTCCACTGATTTTCAGGGCGATCGCCGTTCTAGCATTTTTGATGCAGGTGCAGGAATTGAACTGAATTCCAATTTCTTTAAAATTGTGTCTTGGTATGACAACGAATGGGGATATTCCAATCGGGTCGTTGATTTGATGATGATGATGGCGAAAAAAGACGGCATTTTAGATTAACTTTGAGACTTGAAGGACTCTGACTTTTTGAAGAATCGGAGTCCTTTTATCTTCAAACGAAGCGAGCGATCCACAATAATGCGTCTTTCACGTCTGTTACTCTTTCCCCCGTTGGCATTGCCGGACGTTTGACCATGACGATCGGTAAATCCAGTTCTCGTGCTGCAACGAGTTTTGCAGCAGTGGCATCTCCGCCACTATTTTTACTGACGATCGCTGCAATATGATAATGCTGCATCCACGATCGCTCTTGTTCTAACGTAAAAGGCCCCCGAGCAAGTAACACTTCTCCGGGCGGAATTAGACCCGTCGGCGGATCAATCATTCGCATTAAAAACCACAGTTGTTGCAAATGGGCAAACGCTGCAAGTTCTTGTCGCCCGATCGTTAAAAAGACCCGCTGTGCGAGATCGGGTAAAAGTTTTGCGGCTGCTTCGTTACTTTCGACTTCAATCCAATTCGATTCGGGCTTCCATGCAGGACGACTCAGCATCAATCGAGGAATCGCAGCGCGATCGGCTGCTGCTGCCGCATTCCAAGAAATCTGTGCTGCAAATGGATGAGTCGCATCGATTAATAAATCGATCGATTGCTCTTGAAGATAGTGCGCTAATCCCACCTCTCCCCCAAATCCACCGACTCTGACCGTTCCAGATAGAGGGATTGCCGTCTGAGTCCGTCCTGCTAATGAAGAAATGACTTCTATGTTGGCAATCTCTATGGCTCGTGCTGCCAATTCCTTTGCTTCAGTTGTCCCACCCAGAATGAGTAACCGCTTTTTCACGATAATATTGTTCAGATCGTGATTTCAAAGTATATGGCAGACTCTCCCATCTGGCGACCTTTTACTCAAATGAAAACCACTCCCGAACCGTTGAAGGTGAAACGGGGCGAGGGAGTTTGGCTTGAACTAGAAGACGATCGCCGAATTCTCGATTGCATTTCAAGTTGGTGGGTGACGATTCACGGACATGCTCATCCGAAACTTGCAGAAGCGTTGTATCAGCAAGCAAATAACTTAGAACACGTAATATTTGCCGGGTTTACACACGAACCTGCTGAGCAACTTGCTCGTAAGTTACTGAAGCATCTGCCACCACAGCTTACTAGAGTCTTCTTCTCCGATAATGGTTCTACCGCTGTTGAAGTCGCGCTGAAAATGGCGTATCAGTACTGGCGCAACTTAGGAGAAGAACGCACAACCTTCATCACATTCGATGGCGGCTACCACGGTGACACGATCGGCGCAATGTCAGTCGGTGCAGGCTCAACCTGGTGGCAAAAGTTTCGATCGCTGATGTTCGAGACAGCGCTAGTTCCCTTCCCTGAAACGTATGACGGAGATTTAGAAGTCGATCGCAAAGAAGCTGAAGCGTTAGCCGCGATCGAGCAATTTCTCAAACAGCAAACCATCATTGGGATCTTTATCGAACCCTTAGTTCAAGGTGCAGCCGGGATGCGGATGTGCCGCCCTCAATTCTTACAAGCATTGAGAAAGCTAGCAGATCAGTACAATGTGCTACTAATTTACGATGAAGTGATGACGGGATTTGGTCGCACTGGAGAGCTATTTGCCTGTCTCAAATCTTCAACCGCTCCCGATATTATTTGCCTGTCTAAAGGGCTGTCAGGCGGGTGCTTACCGCTCTCTGTAACCGTTGCAACGGAAGCCATTTATCAAGCCTTTTATCAAGATGATCCGACTCAAGCTTTTTACCACGGACATTCCTATACGGGGAATCCTTTAGCTTGTGCAACAGGTGTCGTGTCATTAGAGCTACTCGAACAGAACCCTGATGGTTATCAAAAATTAGAAAGCTTGCATTGGAAATTTCTCGATCGCTATCTCTTCTCAAATCCCCGCTTAAAACAGTTTCGAGTTTGCGGCACAATCGCAGCAATGGAAGTCAAAACTGAAGAACAATCGGGTTACTTTAATGCGATCGCACCTTTGCTCAAAGCTAAATTCTTAGAGTCTGGATTTTTACTACGTCCATTGGGTGACACTCTTTACATTATGCCTCCCTATTGCATTACTGCGGATGAGTTAGAGACAGTTTATCAAGTGATCGATCGCACCTTAAAAAACCTCTAACGTTTAGCAGAAAATTTACACTTTTTTATCAAAGTTCTCCGGAGAAGGAAAAATAAGTACTGAATATTGCTAGTAGCAAAATACACAAGTAGCTTTTAGGCTCACACTAGCAATGTCTAAACTTAACGATGTTGAGTTAATTCGGAAATTCATTCAGGGCGATCTTAGCTTTCTTGCGAATCAAAATCTACGACTTGAGCCTGTCTTCAACTCGGCTCAACTGCTTGCAAAAAGAGGCGAACTCATTGCAACAGCCAAACTCGTTGGAAAGATTCGAGCGATCTTAGTTCGACAATCTTCTGCCTATCAGGAATTACTTAATCGCATCTTGACCGAGCATCAATACCTGCCAATCGGAATCAACGATCAGGGTTTAGTGGAATATGAACATTCCCCGATTCCGTCAGGTTACGAAGCAAACTATACCGAGGTGCGTCATCTGTGGAAAGCGTGGCGTACGCACTACAGCCGCAAGACAAATCTGAAAATTTTGATTCGATCGAATCAAGACTGGCTCCCGATTCAGAAAATTGAATTTGGTCAAGAGAACTTCTTTCTGCACGTTCCAGGTGATGAGAAAATGCTGTGTGTCAGCGATCGGATTATTTGGCTGAGTCCGATTGAGACAGAAGAACCTGCAACACAATTTTTTGTGGATCAGCCTTGTATCCAAACGACAAAAAAAACTGCTCTCTAAGCCTTTAAGAGTCACTGTGCTAGCAGGAACAACTGCCATTTCTGCGACCAGCATTTCTGAAGCAATCTTGATACACAGGTTAAATAAGCTTCCACATCCCGTAACGCCTCTAAATTTAGGTATTGTGGCAAGAAAAACGGTGATACTGCCAAACAACCACTCTGAAATTTGAACTCTTTTCGCGATCGCGCTGTCTAAACTTCATTTCTATTCATTAGACTGTGAAACAGATAGTTGGGGGCGAGAGCGTGAAAGATTGGATTAAAACTCGACCAAAAATTCCAAAATGGCTATTGTGGCTTGGAATTGCCGGACTATTGGGCATAGGCGGATATTTGGGATATCAGCAATACACGGCTTCTCAACGGCAAGAATCGCGGCGAAGAGTGCAGACGGTGACCGTCGATCGAGTTGATACTGCACTAACCATTTCCGCCAACGGAACTGTCCAACCTGCTCAATCGGTCAATGTCAGCCCGAAAAGTTCGGGTGTGCTCAGACAATTATTAGTGAAAGAAGGCGATCGAGTTGAAGCAGGTCAAGTGCTTGCTTACATGGACGACTCCAACCTACAAGGACAATTGATGCAAGCACAAGCACAGGTTGCTACTGCTCAAGCGAACGTAACAAAGCTTGAATCTGGCAATCGTCCGCAGGAAATTGCTCAAGCCGAGGCGCAACTCGCAGCAGCCCAAGCCAATCTCGATAAATTAGTCGCGGGCAATCGTCCTCAAGAAATTGCTCAATCGCGATCGCAATTAGCCGCAGCCGAAGCGAACTTACAACAAGCTGAACTGAACTTTAATCAGAATCAGAGGCTCTTTGGATCTGGAGCATTGTCTCAGCGAGAATTGGACACCTCTCGAACCGCATTAGCGACTGCCCGTGCGCAAGCTGAACAAGCGAAACAAGCCACCAATTTGCAGCAGACAGGAACTCGACCTGAAGACATTGAAGCGGCGCGCGCTCAGGTTGAACAACTCAAGCAAGCATTGAGCTTGCAAAAGGAAGGGGCACGATCCGAAGACATAGAAGCCGCTCGTGCTCAGTTAATGAATGCTCAAGGACAGCTCAAAACCGTTCAAACTCAGATTAACGATACGATTATTCGCGCACCGTTCCGGGGAGTGGTGACTCGGAAGTTTGCTGATCCGGGTTCATTTGTTACTCCGACGACTTCAAGTAGTGATGTGAGTTCTGCGACCTCTTCTTCGATTCTGGCTCTTGCTGCAACCAATCAAATTGTGGCAAAAGTTCCAGAAACGAGTATTCCTCGAATTAAAGTCGGACAGACTGTGACGATCGAAGCAGACGCTTTTCCAGGCAAGTCCTTTAAAGGAACCGTTGTGCAAGTTGCTAATCAATCGACCGTGGATCAAAATGTCACGAACTTTGAGGTCAAGTCTGCGATCGACGATCGAGACAACCAACTGCAAGCAGGCATGAATGTCAATGTGAAATTTAATATTGGCAAGCTTGAAAATGCGCTGGTTGTGCCCACTGTTGCAATTGTTCGGCGGGCTGAAGGGACAGGCGTTTTACTAGCAGGACAAGACAGACCCCGATTTCAGAAAATTACAACCGGAGCTTTGATCGACGACAAAACAGTCGTTGAATCAGGATTAAAAGAAGGCGATCGCGTGTTGCTCAGTTTTCCGCAGGGTGAGCGACCCACTTCAAGAACACCCTCTGTGTTTCCAGGTGCGCCCGGTAGCGGCGCACCTGGTGGTGGCAGTAGACGGGGCGGAGGTTAGAACCATGGGAAAACTTCGAGTCAGACAAGTGCCACTGCTAGAGATCTTCAGCATGGCAGTAGAAGCCTTGTGGAGCAACCGATTAAGAACGAGTTTGACGATGCTCGGTGTGATTATTGGCATCGCTTCGGTGATCACAGTGACTTCGGTTGGTCAAGGCGTGCAGAAAGCAACTGAACAGCAGATTCAGGCATTAGGGACAAATGTCATGCTGGTTCTGTCTGGGGTCGCTCGATCGGGCGGGATCAGTCAAGGAGCAGGTTCAGCGAGTACATTGACCTTTGAAGATGCTCAAGCCGTGGGGAAACAAGCTCCAGCAGCAGCAGGAGTCACTGCCTATTTGCAGCGGGGCGGACAGGTTGTGTATGGCAATCAGAATACTTCGACTTCAATCTTGGGTGTGGATTTGAACTATCCTGATGTCAAAGAAATTCAACCCCAAGAAGGACAGTTTTTCACTCAAGACGATCTGGTCAATGCCACTTCAGTGGTCGTCTTGGGCAGTGCAGTCCGGGATACCTTATTTGCATCTGGAGAACGAGCGATCGGAGCAAATATTCGGATTCAGAATGGGCGCTATACAGTCGTCGGTGTGGCAGAGTCAAAAGGATCAGTCGGGGGGCAAGATCAAGACGATCGCGTTTACATCCCATTGACGAATATGTCGGCGCGGATTGTGGGAAATAATTCGCTCAATGGTCGGGCAATTAGCGGGTTTTGGGTGAAGGCAAACAGTCAAGAAGAACTTGAAGCAGCACAATTTCAAGTCACGAATCTGCTGAGAGTTCGACATAATATCTATCCTCCCAAACCGGATGATTTTCGGATTAGTAATCAGGTGGACATTATTAATACATTTAGTAGTGTTGTGGGATTGTTTACGGTATTGGTGAGCGCGATCGCGGGGATTTCGTTAATTGTCGGCGGAATTGGGATCGCGAATATTATGCTCGTTTCGGTTGTCGAGCGAACTCGTGAAATTGGAGTCAGAAAAGCGATCGGGGCGACAAATCAAGCAGTACTGAGTCAGTTTCTCACCGAAGCAATTTTAGTCTCCCTGATGGGAGGCGCAATCGGGGTGGCAGTCGGTTTAGGCTTAGCGTTTGCTGCTTCAACGGCGTTTAGCTTTCCATTCATTATTTCTGGAGTCGCGATCGCGGCTGGACTCACTTTAGCGTTAGGAGTGGGATTAGTCGCCGGAGTAATTCCAGCGAGAAATGCGGCTCGACTGGATCCGATTACAGCATTACGCAGTGAGTAAGGGGCATTCTTGAGATAAATCGAGCAGTCTGAGGTAACGGATTATGACTGAAAATAATTTGCCTTTTCACGTCGTTCATAGTGTGACTCGTGGTGGCACGACGTTTGAATTGTTGGAATATAAACCACTGGCGGGAAGTGAAACCCTTGCGATCGCGGAGCAACTGCACGTTCTGAACAAAGCAGGCGTGCATTTACGCCAGTTACGAGTGCGCTTAGACAAAGATGGAATTCGCACAGAACCGGGAGCACTGCAATTTAGTAAAGGTCGGATTGAGATGGAAAGCTCAACCGGAATGGGAGAAGGGGTTGGAGGACTCGTCAAAGGCGCACTGGCAGCAGCACGTACGGGTGAAACGATGTTCAAGCCGTTGTACAGTGGCACGGGTGAAATTTACTTAGAACCCACCTTTGGACATTACTGGTTCATGCAGCTAAACAACCAAACGCTGTATGCGGATCAGGGATTGTTTTGCTGTAGTGAGAATTCCATACAAGTTGGCGCGCATCGGGTTGAAAGCTTTAGCGCACGAGTTGCAGGTGGAGAAGGACGCTATCAAACGAAGGTGATGGGCACAGGAATTGTCGTGTTTCGGATTCCTGTCCCGTTAAGCGAGATTATGGAATTAACATTAGAGAATGAAACCCTGCAAGTCGATGGGTCGTTTGCGTTGTTGCGAACCAGTGGAATTCAGTTCAGTGTGGAGAAAGCCTCGAACTCTCTGATGGGAGCTATGACGAGTGGTGAAGGATTTCTGCAAACGTTCCGAGGAACAGGGCGCGTGTGGATTGCTCCGACGCAATCGGTCTATCAGCGAATGGCAGGATTAGGAGTGACTCGTTTAACTTGATGATCTGTTGTGGGAAAAGCACTCTGAGCTTTTCCATCCTCGGAGTGCTCCAGATTTTAGCTTGCGATGTGCGTGATTAATGGGTCGGGGACGGGGAACGATCGCTTTTCCATCAACATGAAACGGTGTTTCTCTGCATTAAAGGCAAATACAGTGCCCGTCTCGATCTCATACATCCAGGCATGAAGGTTTAACTTACCTGCATGGAGTTTGGAGCGAATTGCCGGATAGGTTTCAAGGTTTTCGATTTGGGTGAGGATGTTTTGTTCGATCGCGATTTTCAATAATTTCTCTGGCTCAATTCCTGCATAGTTATCTTGTACGACTCGACGGGTCGCTTCTCCATGGCGTTTGAGCCAGTCATAAACAGCAGGCATTTGTTCAGCCAGCGTGCCAATTTGCAGCAATCCTTTCATTGCCCCACAGTGCGAATGCCCGCAGACAATAATGTCTTTGATGCCCAACGCCTGCACTGCATACTCGATTCCGGCTGATTCCGCACTACTCGCTGCTCCATAAGACGGAATAATATTGCCGACATTGCGCATCACGAACAGTTCACCGGGTTGGGCTTGGGTGATCAGACAGGGATCAATGCGTGAATCAGAACAGGTGATGAATAAAACGTCGGGAGATTGTCCTCCAGAGAGCCGCTCAAATAATTCTCGGTGATCGTTGAAGTAATTGCTGTGAAACGAGTTTACGCCTTGAATCAATCCGGTCAGCGACATAATCTTTACCTGAATGCGGTGAGGTCAGCAAGTCTGCGAACGATAGAGCCAAGTCATACTTGACGATTGGCTTTATTCTTCCTTTTCTACAGCGCTAATGTAACACTTTCCGAATTTTTGTAAACATCTTTTCCGCATTTTCTAGTTTAAAGGCAGCAAAATTTCAAACACTGTGCCCCGTAATCTCGGTGAAATGTCGCAGTAAACTCGGAAGATGCCGCTATGTCTTGCTGTCACAATTCGATAACTTGTCGCAAGACTGGTTTCTTTCGTGAGTTCGGTAGAAAAGGCTTGCATGAGTTGACGTTGAATTTCGATCGACATTTCGCTTGAGTTGTCTGCGATTTGAATCGCAACCCAACGCTGTCCAGTTCCATCGATCGAGCAAACTTCGGTTGAAATTCTAATTTGTGGAGCGTCAGAGCTTACTAGGTCAGGATTTTGTTCTCGGTATGCAGCTTGATTCAGCAGCGTATCGATTGAACAATTCAAAATATTCATAAACACCTGGCTCAGTTGGCTAATGAAGCAAGGCACTGGCGGCAGGTGTCCATAATTTTTCGTGACTTGAATGTCGCTCGACAGGCGGCTTTTCAGCAGCAGCAGCACCGAGTCGAGACAGTCATGTAAATTGGCTGGACGCGGATACACTTCATCGATATGGCAGAAATTCTGCAAGCTATTGGCAAGACGGGAGAGACGCTCGGCTCCAGTTTTGATGCTGTCTAGCGTTTTGGGCAGATCTTCGCGAATATAATCGAACTCGATCGCTTCTTTGAGATCAATCACTTTCTGGGGAACGTCCGTAATACATTTCTCGTAAGCGCCGATAATTTCCAACAAACTGCGGCTGTACTCGGCAATATGACTCAAATTTCCCCAGATAAAACTGACGGGATCGAGAATTTCGTGAGACACTCCATCGACCAAGCGTCCCAAACTTGCCATTTTCTCGCTCTGGAGCATTTGAAGCTGGAGGCGTTCGATTCTGACTTGGGTTTCAATACCGCGCAGTTGCCAATAGGCAATATTTAATTCATGTGGATCGAGAATTCGGTATTGATCTGCACCGAGACGCACGACAATCGGATCGCGCAGTCGGTCAAACGGACGACGCAAGGCTTGTTGGGCAGCGGTGAGAATCGGAGTGTCGCCACTGAGAATCAGCGGCACTGTGCGATCGTAACTCTGTAAAATCCGCAACGGTTTCTCAAGAAACAGGTCAATTCCGTAGGGACGGAGCAAATATTCCAACAGACGATGGCGGGAAATCAGGCTCAAAAAGCGCCCATTTTCAGTCAAAATTACCCCTGGGAGTAACGGATGCTGCTCAAAGATCTCAGCCACCTCCGTTCCCAAAACGTCCAACTCTGCCGCAAAATCATACAGAGGCAAATCTTGTAGCATCGATTCGAGCTGAATTGTCTGTACGTTTCCGGGAGCCAACACGGGAACGTTTAGTTTCGATCGAAACTCAGATGTAGATGGTGTCATCACAAGGGTAATCGTCCATAAACTTGCTAAATCTACACTGCCCAAATTTGCGTCTACCTTACCAGAACCCTTTTAACTCCTGCTATGCAATTGATTTCATTTTTGTTCCGCTCATCTCGTAAATTAGTGTCGATCGCGATTTTGACGGGTTTTTTGAGCGGGGCGAGTAGTGCAGGATTAATTGCATTAATTAGCCGCGCCTTGGGCAATGGTGCCGTGTCACAGATTGCGTGGGCATTTGTCGGATTAGCGATCGTGTCGCTGATCACGAGCGTGATTTCGCAGATGGTGCTGATTCAGTTGGCGCAGGATGCAGTCTTTAAATTGAGATTGCAGTTAAGCCGACAAATTTTGTCGTCGGAGTTGCGGCATTTGGAGCAGCTTGGAAATGCGCGCATGATGGCAACTTTGACCGAAGATGTGCAAGCGGTCGCCACTGCGGTTTCTTCGTTTCCGTTTTTGTGTATCGATTTGGCGACAGTTGTTGGCTGTTTTGTTTATATTGGTTCGCTGTCTTGGGTTGTGTTTGCGATGGTGATGGGGTTGTTTTTCTTTGCATTCGCAACTTGTCAATGGATGCTCAACCAAGCTCGTCGTCGGATGGTATTTGCACGCGAAGATCAAGATGTGTTGTTTCGGCATTTTCGATCGATTACCGATGGCATCAAAGAGATGAAGCTGCATTACCCGCGCCGTCAGGTGTTTCTGCGCGATGAGTTAGAGACCGCTTCCGCGTCATTTCGTCGGCATAACATTCACGCTTTAGTGCTCTTTGCGTCGGCAGGAAGTTGGGGCAAGCTGATCTTCTTTTTTGCGATCGGGTTTGTGATGTTTGCCTTGCCAGGTATTGTATCGATTCCGCCTGAAACCTTGTCCGGCTATGTTTTGACGTTTACTTATTTGATGTTGCCATTGGATAAGATGGTGCTGAAATTGCCGATTCTGAGCCAAGCAAGTGTGTCATTGCAAAAGATCGACATGCTAGGTTTGTCCTTGAAGCAAAAAGCCGAGTCTACAACGATTCCCAGTACCGTTCAGACGTGGAACCGCTTAGAACTGAAAAGTGTGACGCATAGCTACTATCAGTCTGAAGATACGAAGTTTACTTTAGGCACGATCGATTTAACATTGAATGCAGGCGAGATTGTATTTATCGTTGGTGGTAACGGCAGCGGAAAATCTACCTTCGCTAAGCTTTTAACGGGATTATATGCGCCCGAAACTGGCACGATTTTACTCGATGGCGAACCGATTACTGAGCACAATCGAGAATGGTATCGACAGCATTTTTCAACAGTGTTTGCTGACTTCTACTTATTCGATCGCTTACTCGGCTTAGATGCGTCTGACGAGGATGCTCAGCGCTATCTTCAGCAGTTACAGCTTGAACACAAAGTTCAGGTTGTAGATGGAAGATTATCAACCACGGAACTGTCGCAAGGTCAAAGAAAACGGTTGGCATTGTTGACGGCTTACTTGGAGGATCGTCCGATCTATTTGTTCGACGAATGGGCTTCGGATCAAGATCCAATCTTCCGAGAACTGTTTTACACCGAGTTTTTGCCGAAATTAAAGCATCGGGGTAAAACGGTTTGGGTGATTAGTCATGATGATCATTATTTTCAATTTAGCGATCGTGTGATCAAGCTCGATTACGGCAAGGTAGAATACGATCGCGTGACTTCAGAACATCCTTAGAGGATGTTTAAAGACAATCGAGGATGTAAAAAAGCTCTCTGGTTATAAGCTGTAAAGACGTTTCAGGGATCAGGTTCGATCTCATTCCTAAGCTCACAAGCAGTTAACGAGCCATTTCGCGCTGAAGCAAAAGCCGTTGATAGGCGATCGTAAAGTCATCCATTGTAATCCTCAAACAGGTCGGATCATTCATGCCTTGAGTACGATAGCGGCGCACTGCTTCTAATGCTGCTTGATTGCTTAACAGCGCTAGATCAGCCCCATTCCAGCCTTCTGTTTGGGCAGCGAATGAGTCCAACTCTACCTCCTCCAACGGGCGATCGCGATTATGCACGTGCAAGATAGCGAGGCGACTCATGTGGTCGGGGAGATCTACTTTGAGTTGCAAATCTAATCGTCCTGCTCTCAGTAAAGCAGGATCGAGGGTTTCCGGGCGATTTGTGGCTCCGACGAAGAGCACATTCGTACAGTCATGCAAGCCGTCGAGTTCTGTGAGTAGTTGACCGACAACGCGATCGCTCACTCCTGAATCGCTTTGATATCTCCCGCGTGCTGGCGCAAGCGTATCAATTTCATCGACAAAAACAACGCAGGGAGATGCCTGACGCGCTTTTGTGAAAAGTTCTCGCACTGCTTGTTCTGAGGCTCCAACCCATTTACTCAGCAATTCAGGTCCATTCACTGCAATGAAGTTTGCCCGAGCTTGAGCCGCAACCGCTTTCGCCAAAAGCGTTTTACCTGTTCCAGGTTCGCCCCATAGCAAAATTCCGCGTGGTGCTTTCGCTTTAGTATGATCATACAGTTCAGGATAGAGCAATGCGCCTTCTACAGAGTCTTGTAGCGTTTGTTTAATGTGATCCAGTCCGCCGATCGCATCCCAGGTAACTTTCGGTGCTTCGATTTCAATCGATCGCAGTACCGCAGGCTTAATGTGTCGAATTGCTTCTAGAAAATCAACCTGCGTCACACTCATCTGTGCAGGCATCGGACTATCCAAGCTCGGCAACAGTCGCCGCAGTGCTAAGTAAGCTGCTTTTTGAGAGAGTGCTTTGAGATCTGCACCAACCATACCTCCAGATAAATCCGCGATCGCATTGAGATCCACGGATTCGTGCAGGGGCATCATTGCCGTTAAAATCTCAAGAATTTCTAAGCGCCCACCGCGATCAGGCACACGGAATGCAATCTCTCGATCGAACCGACCTGGACGACGTAACGCAGGGTCAAGATGATCCGGGCGATTGGTTGCAGCTAGGACAATAATTCCTTTTGTCTTAGCAAACCCATCCATTAGACTCAAGAGTTGCGCCACGACCCGCTTTTCGACCTCGCCTTCGACTTTAGAACGGTCGGGAGCAAGACTATCAATTTCGTCGATAAAGATAATACAAGGAGCAGACCGTGCTGCTTTTTGAAAAATGCTGCGCAGTCGAGATTCGGCTTCTCCGTAGTATTTTCCGATGACTTCTGGACCCACGATCGCAATGTAGTTCACATCGAGATCTGTGGCTAAAGCACGTGCAGTGAGAGTTTTTCCAGTTCCGGGTGGTCCTGTCAGCAACACGCCTGTCGTCGGTTCTAATCCGAGAGCGGCTAATACATTAGGACGCTTGAGCGGAAGCTCGACAAGTTCGCGTAGCTCTCGCAGTACGCTAGACAATCCCCCTACACCTGCAAGGGTCGGCTGTACACTCTCCTCGCTCGATGGTGTACTCAGAACTGTATTTTCGCTAAAGAAAGATTGCCTTTCATCAGTTGGGGAGCTGCGATCGACATTTTCGGGCTGGTTCACGCGAAATTCAGGCTCTCTCGGCTCTCGTCCTTCGATCACTCGCACAATATCTAGCAATCCTTCAAAGCCTTGATCAACCAGTGCTTCAATCTCTTGGAATAAATCATCCATCTGTCTTGCCCACCTAATGTCTCCAGTATAGAGACTGAGAACAGACACTTGTGGATTGTGCGATACAACCCTTTACGTTCTCGTGAGAGGCTAGTGTGCTTCTGGTAATACGCCAAAATAAATTTGAGAAAGAGGTGGGGATAGGGAGAACTCAGGCTCAGATTTCTCCCTATCCTTTTCAACGTCACTTACAATTGAAAGCTATCTAAGTTCTCTAAGACGAATCAACTAACCTTCGGTCGGGGCTTCATTTATCAATCCGGCGAGAGCTTCATCGGCAGTTTTGTTCAAAAATACTGCGCTTTCATCGACTGCGCGAACCCAACTGATCGGAAGCCAATGCGATCGCCCATCTGGAGAATCGAGCTTTTTGAGTTTGATGTATTTTCCAGCTTCAACTTGCTCTACTGTTCCAAAATGCACATCTGACGCGCCCTCTAGTCCGCCAGGTCCTTCGGCATAAACTGCTAAATCTGCATAGACCTTAGAAATATCCATGATTGTGTCCTCGGTCATTCTCTCTTTGAAATTTGAATTTGAAATGTCGAGATAAACTGAATGGAATCCTAATCTGCTCTCTCCACATATACTTCTTCTCAAAGAGAGATTCGATTGTGTCCTAAGTCTGAGTCCAGCCGCACGTTGATCGACTTTAGGTGGTCAATTTTTGCTTGAAAAATTGAGCCGTTCTGCCTAACGACATACGTGAGCAGGAACAGACATATTTCAACGCAGAAATAAATCTTCGTTCACTACTCCAACATCTTGGCAGCTAACTTTTCCCACCTATCATCTCTAATATATGTCCTGATCGACTGTAAGCAACCGCATGAGGTTTGTCTTCCTCGTCAAGATTAAGACAACAGGTTTATCATGCAAGTGTGGATTGCTAACCTGTGTTCCAACCGCTCTGTCGATAACCGACCCAAAATCTACTGCATAGATAGGATTACAGCCCGAATCAACCTTCTGTCCTAATTTATATTAGCGCTCCCCCTAATTGCCAAAAAAGAGCCTTGTTAGCTTAACAGACTCGCGTTGTTAGTTCTCACTAATCGCTCGGTAAGTGCTTGATCTTCTTGTTGATAGATTGCCTGCTCTTTTTGAATAAAGAGAGTTGCTAAAGCATCATAGGCTTCACCCCAAGCTGCAATCACTTCATCCGTTGCAGCATCTTGCAAAACATCCTTCATCGCCTGTAGCAACTTTTCGCCAATTAGTGGATATTGCTCAGGCAGAATCCGAGTTGCGACATGACGATAAACAATATGGTCTACTGCTGCCGCTAAATCATCTAGACGATCGATATGAGTCGCATAGGCATACACGGCGGCAGCTCATTTATGTGCTTGCCCACCCCCATCGAGATGCTGCATCCAAGTAGTCTCAAAGCCGCGTTTATAGTCAGGGCGCTCTTCAAAAGTGATTTGATACATTCGCTGAGTAACTTCTTCACCTTTTTCTTTCAGGATTGGTGCAGTTGCTTTCACGATTTCGATCGTTTTTTGACTAATCATCATTCAAATTCTCCTCTGATTGGAGTGAATATCGTCAGATTCTGCCAATTATTGCCGCTGCGATCGCGCTATCTTGGCGCTCGGAAAGGTTCACCTTCTGGCGGGACAGTGTATGTAACATGCAGCTTGATATTTGCAAGGGCTGAGATGCACACGGTGTTATCCTCGGCTGTTAATTGATCGAGTGATGGTCCACCCGAAAGAAGAAAACCATAAGTTGGACTAGCACCTAGAGGTGCTGCACTTCCTTTCTGCCAACGAACTGGTTCTGTAACATCCCATTCGCGAGCAGAGATGCGATTTACCGCAGGCGAGGCTCCTGCATAAGGAATTAGTCCTGACGGCGGAACTGTTTCTGCCCAATTAACGCTGGGCACTCGGACAACTGCACAACCGTCGGGTTTGTCCTCCGGTATCCCTTGACCACTTTGCCAACAGGCATTGGGTCCCCCATATACCAGTGGACAAATCGGTGCTGCAGACTCGTCATAGGTAAGGATGGCTCGATCGATCACTTTCACTGGAATTTTATCTAGCTTCGTCGTGTCAAAATTCACAGCAAGCTGAAGAACAGCAGCCATACATGGAGAATCGCCCCATTCGCTTTGACCCCAACCAACCGTGCCAGAGAGATGACCTGGAAATTTGCCTATAGGTACGCAAGTTACACCACGCCCAATGAGTAGTCCGATAACTGGCACATCTTTGTATCGTTTATCAATAGCTCGTGAGAGACTTTGTGCGACATCGAGCGATAACGTATGCTGCCCAGGTCGCATGTACTCTGGGAGAGTAATTAATTCACGAGGAATAGGCACTTTTGGTCGGAGAATTTGACCTTGTACTTCCAACGGATCAGCTACAACGAAAAGCGTAGACGCAAAGGCAAGACTGAGCCTGACGGCAACCGAGAAGCGTGACGCAATTCTAAAACTCACTCTTCTAGACATAAGGTATCACTCAACTCCTTGACAATTGTGAGCTAGCAAATGATTTGATTAGTGCGTCTGTATACGCTTATAGAGGCATCTGGGAATGTGGAGTAACAGTGCTGAATATGTTTGCCTAGCGTGAGTGCGGCAGAACAAAATTGTATCCTTGTGCCACATGACTTTCACCTGCTGCACACTGTCCCTTATCGGAGTATCCGTCGAAAAACATGGCATGACATTTATTACAGAATCTCCAATCTGTCTGAGCTGTGGGTGTGCCTGGAACGTCATGCGGGAGAACATAAGCAAACGTCTGATCTGCCACATGACCTCCACCTGCCGGACAGATCCCTTTTCTTGAGTAGCCATTGAAAAACATCGCTTGACATTTTTTACAGCAACGCCAACTTCTTTGTCTGGTTGGTGTTTCTGAGCCGCCAAAGGGCAGGCGGAATTTATAACCTTGTGCTGAATGGGTTCCACCCGCTGCACAGCTATTCGTTTCGGCATCGGTGTAGAACATCACGTAGCACTTATTGCAGAAGCGCCAGTAGGGTCGATCTTGGCTGACGCTGAGACTCGCGATCGCCTTGTTCAGTGGGCGGATCGATTGAACAATGAATACGCTTCCAGCAAATAACAACAATCGGCGCTTCGATACCTGTAAATTTCTAGATAACATAACGAACTCCCAAATGAATGTTGAGACTCTTCCACGATCGCTGCACCTCATTGACAGGAAAGCGTCACAGTATTGCTCCATAACATGCCCGTGCGATCGCTGGAATTTTGACGACCATCATTTGCGGAGAAATACAGCCGACCTGGACTGCACGGGATAGACAGCGTCATATTGATCGACCCATTCGCGGTTGCTGTCGTGTAGTAGAACAGATTAGGGTTAAGTGCGTCATCTGCGATTCTGATCGCAACTTGCTTTCCTGGCAAGAACCCAGAGCCTTGTACGAGAAAGGTTTGGGACTGAGGCAAGGAGACTGAAATAGTTGGAATAGTTGGTGGCGTGTCAGGCGGTTTCGAGGATTCGTCCGTTGCCCGGTAATATCCCGCGCGTGGAGGCTGCTTGCAGAACGTCGCGTCGCGACGGAAGAGATCCGTGTTCTCCAGAACGTCCAACCACAACTCGAAGTTGCGGTGTCTGATATATCGATCGGGATAATTGACAGATCTGAACGAAACGCATTGTCCTGCTAAGCCTGGCACCATCTCGAAGGATGCGTCTTTTTTAAATAGATCCGATGGTTGTGCACCTTGATCATATTCGTCGAAACGAATACGCCAGAACGAGTGACGCATCCAGCGTTTTGGATAGTTTCTCGATCTGATTGATACACTTGGGATGTTCTGCCGACATGAGAAACCTGGCAGAACGTCAAAGGTCGCGTCTTCAAACTCAACTTTGGTGTTCGGGTTAGGTAATCTTGGGTCGGAAAGGTACCCAAGAAAACTAGAATGTCTAATGTAACGCTCAGAAAAGTTTAACGAGGAAAAGGAGTTTTGCTCCCAGAGTGATACGCTGTTGCATTCTTGTGCGATCGCCGAGGTTGAGGGGATTGCAACCGAGGCAGCCAGAATCGCAATGAATTTAATAGAAACAATGCAGTAGAAATGACAATAGTTTGACATCGCGTATTTCCCCCAAATTTCTTCATGCCGGGCTTTAAAGACGATAACCAGTTCGTAACGATATATCTCTCACTTAACCAACTAAGCTAAAGGGCACTGTACTTTTTGCGGCTTCTCTCTACAGCGCTTAGTTAGGCATAGTTGCTGTTCATCAAACTTGGCTTTTTTAGCCTACTTTAGAGAATTGGGGCTATTCTGGCTCCGCTGGAATAAGGTTGGTTCCTGGGTCAATTGGTACTGAAGGAGGATACATCGTCAGAGGACGTGAGATGAAGAATGTTGCATCCTGCTTAAACAATCGACTTTCGTCAGATTTAACCAGCCAAAGTTCAAAGTTGGAATGCCGTATGTAGTGCTTGGGAAAATTAACAGATTCAAATGAGTAAGCTTCAGAATTGGCAAGCCCCGGTACAATGCAAAACGTAGCATCTTCCTTGAAAAGCTGATCATCAGTCTGCTTTGTCAGCTTCAATCGATAATTCTGGTGTCTCAAAAAGTGACCTGGATAGTTGACAGATTCAAACGATCGACATCTGCCTGCTAGTCCTGGAATAAGTCGAAACGTTGCATCTTCTCTGCCCAGTTTGTCACTTGCAACAATTGGAGCAATGTAACCCAAGAAGGATTGATGGCGAATGTAACGATCAGGATAGTTTAACGAGCTGAAAGAACTAAGCTGCTGGGCTGGTTGGGCATAGCTCAGCTTTGGCAGGAGCAACGGTAAGGACATTGCTGAACCTACAATCAGACCTTTTAGAATAGAGTTCAAGTACATAACGTTTCCTTAACAGTAGACTTTGCACTTTTGAAACTGGAACCCCTAAAAATTCTGGACTCCTTTTCGCAACTTAGCATTGCCAGATTAATAGCATCCTTAAACAAGTGATCGCCTTGATATAGGTGGTAAGCTATTTAAGTTGCTTCCCCTATTGCAATCACTTTAGCCAATCCCTTCAATGAAGTCGCACCTTTTCTTGCGAACTTAGAACATAATCTTGCTATAACTTACGAAACTGGTTTGGATTCACTCCAGTGCATTGACGAAAACACCGGGCAAAATGACTTTGATTCGCAAAGCCGCACTCTAGTGCAACTGATAGAACGGTTCGTTCTGGTTGCTTGAGCAGAAGCCTTGCTCGTTCGACTCGTTGATGAATCAGGAATTGATGGGGTGAGATGCCTGTCGATCGCTTGAATAGATGACAAAGATAGTACTGGCTCATTCCCAGTTCAGTTGCAATGTCAATCAGAGAGATATCTTCGCCCAAATGTGCCTGAATGTACTCGATCGCTTGCCTCAGCTTTTGTTTCGATAGCCCATCTTCATGTTTTCGAAAGAAATGCTTGCGAGTAGAGTAATAATGGATTAGATGAGCCGCCATTGCTGTTGCCATTGAATCGGCGTATAAACGACTGCCAACCCCGACCGTTTCTAAACTTGCCCTGAGTGCTAGACCAATCTGATGGATTAAGGCATCGCCTTTTTTCCGTGTCAGCAACAACTCGACTCGATCAGGATTAACTGATTCATAAGCAATCTGAGCGAGAAATGTCGGTTCTAGATAGCAGTTAATCCACTCAATTGATTGAGTTGTCGAAATCGAACGGATTCCGCAAGGTGAGTTAGCGGGAACGATCTCAATAAAACCCCTTGCAAAATCTTTTTCATGATAGGAGATCGTCTGTAAACGCCCCTCTGAAACAAATTCCAGATCACATCCTTGATGTTGATGTCCCAGTGAAATAGCGATGGAGTGCTGAGGGTTGGATACTTCAGGGATATCAATCGATGGTTGGCAGTAATGGGCAAGTTGAATGCTACTCCAACCCGCTTGAAAACTGGTTAGCAGAGGTGGATTGGGAAAAAACCTGGGCAAATTCTCATAGTCAGTCGCCAAATGTTGATTTGCAGACATTACCAGTCTCCTTTAAGTAGAAGTTGATGATGCTATGACTTGCGAAACTGATTCGGATTCACCCCAATGCATTGACGAAAACACCGGGCAAAATGACTTTGATTCGCAAAGCCGCACTCTAGTGCAACGGATGTAATCGTTCGTTCTGACTGCTTGAGTAAACGCTTTGCTCGTTCGACTCGCTGACGAATTAAGAATTGATGCGGTGAAATGCCTGTCGATCGCTTAAACAGATGACAAAAATAGTACTGGCTTATTCCCAGTTCAGTTGCAATGTCACTCAGAGAGATATCTTCGCCCAAATGTGCCTCGATATACTCGATTGCTTGCCTCAGCTTTTGTTTCGACAACCCATCCTCATAGTCTCGAAAACAATGCTTGCGGGTGGAATAATTGCGCAATAGATGAGCCGCCATTGCCGTTACTATTGAATCGGCATAGAAACGACTGCCTGCTCCATCCTCTTCTAAACTTGCCCTGAGTGCTAGTCCCATCTGGTGAATCAATAAGTCAGTTTTTTTCCATGTCAGCACCAGTTCGACGAGATCAGGGTTTACCGAATCATGGGCAATCTGAGCTAGAAATGTTGGTTCTAGATAGCAGTGAATCCACTCGATTGATTGCACAATCGAAATAGAACGCGCTCCATAAGATAGATCAGCAGGAACGATTTCAATACAACCACCTGCAAGGTCTTTTTCTCGATATGAAATTGTTTGAAAACGACCCTCTGAGCTAAATTCCCAATCACATGCTTGATGTCCGAGTACAATAAAAATCATGTGCTGAGAGCTTGATGCTTCAGGCAAATCGATCGACGGTTGGCAGTAATGGGCAAGTTGAATGTTATTCCAACCTGCTTGAAAACTGGTTAAAAGTGGCGGATTGGGCAAAGACTTAGGCAGATCCACATAGTCAATAACCAAAGGTTGCTTTACAGACATTATCATCTCCAGGTAATAGTTGATAGCTGATCAACGCCCTCTCACCGATGCGATCCCGTTTCTCCTTTAACCTAAAATTGCTCAGACTATATTACTATCCTATTCAACTTTACATTGATGACAAAAATGTTGCAAAACTTGTAATGTTGGTCTAAAATCCCTCGCGCACCAATCTCTCGCGCTTCAACTAATGTTCTCACTTATCACGTTCTGCGTATTTTTGAGCTATCTACAATCTTCCAGGACGAATCAAAGACTTTCAGCAGAGCTAGCTAACAATCAAGTTGAGCAGATACGAACAGCTTTTTCATCACCAATAGTGGTGTGCTTTGCTAAGCAGAAGAGTTGGAGATGTTGACTAAATCAGCGATCGCTTGAATTAATAAATCTGGCGCGACTGGCTTTGCAAAATGTTTCTGAAATCCAGCCTCAATTGCTTTTCGCTGATTCAATTCTCCGACATAGGCTGTAAGCGCGATCGCTGGAATCATCCCTCCCTGCTCCGGAGGACGCGATCGGATCAGTTGCATCAGCGTATACCCATCCATATTGGGCATACCAATATCACTGAGAAGAACGTCAGGCATGACTTGATTCAATTGTTGTAGAGCCGCGATCGCAGAGTCTACAACGGTTACAATCGCTCCTCGTTGCTCCAACACAAACGCCTGAAAATCGCGCGCATCTGGCTCATCATCCACAATCAGCACATGGATACCGACCAGAGAAGCATGGGCGATAGCAAACAATTCAGATGAATTGGGCAAGCTTGGCGATTCGATCTGCTCCAAGGGCAGCGTAACCGTAAACGTTGCTCCTTGATGTTCTCCAGGACTACTAACGTTGACAGTTCCACCATGCAATTCGACAATTTGCTGTACGATCGCAAGCCCTAAGCCCAATCCGCCAAACTGGCGCGTTGTCGAGCCATCTTCTTGCCGAAACCGCTCAAACACATAAGGCAAGAACTCCGCAGAAATGCCTTTTCCGGTATCACTGACTTCGATTTGCGCGTGATGCCCAACTTCGCTTAGGCGAATTTCAACTCGTCCTTGCTCAGGCGTAAACTTCACCGCATTCGACAAAAGATTCCAAACCACTTGTTGGAGCCGAGCAACATCCCCAGAAACTCGCCATCTTGTTCCCTCAAACATTGTCTGGATCTGAATATTTTTTGCTTCTGCGGCTAATCGAATTGTTTCCAGCGCGGCTCGAATAATACTTGCTAAATCAACAGAAACAACATTTAAGACGAGTTTGCCGCGTAAAATGCGGGAGATATCAAGTAGATCCTCAATCAATTGAGCTTGCAGTGTGGCATTCCGCTCGATCGTGGCTAACGCTTGCTGCGTTTGAGGCGCATTTAATCTGCCAGTTTGTAGCATCCTCGTCCAGCCCAAAATCGGATTCAGCGGCGATCGTAGTTCGTGAGATAGAACCGCAAGAAATTCATCTTTAATCCGGTTTGCAGTTTCAGCAGCTTCCTTCGCAACTTGAGTTTGCTGAAGTAATTGTTCGCGTTCTACTTCGGCTGATTTACGATCCGTCATATCCCGCGCCACACAGTACATGAGCTTTTGCTCGATAAAGGGAGCAACGCTCCAGGATATCCAACGGTAAGAGCCATTTCGAGCACGATACCGATTTTCAAACTCATGCAGTGGAATTCCTTGAGCAATGAGGTCTGCTGCAGCCACAGTTGCCGCGCGATCGTCAGGATGCACAAACTCAATGTAAGGCTGAGCAGTTAGCTCGGGTAACGTATAGCCGAGCGTGGTTTCCCAGGCTGGATTCGTCTGGAGAAAGTACCCGTCCATATGCACAATCGCTAGCATGTCTTGAGACAATTGAAAGAAGCGATCGCGGTCTTCTTCTGCCCGTCTGCGGCTCTCTTCAAGACGCTTCGCAACCGTCATATCGGCAAGTGCGCCAAGTAATGCAATGGGATTGCCTGTAGCATCATACTCAACCTGACCGCGTGCTGTGAACCACCGTTTCTCTCCGGTGGCAAGCTGAACGCGATATTCAGAGGTGTACGCTTCGCCCGTTGTGATTGCCTGCTGAAGGGCAGCGAAGCCAAGAACGCGATCGTCGGGATGCATCCAGTTGATGAACGTTTCAATCGGGAGTCCTTCAGTGGTAGCTACAGCAGCATCAATGTCAAGCAATCGGGCAAACTTCGCATCGATGATGACTCGATAAGCAGGAATGTTCCAGCGCCAGGTATAAACAGCTCCCGCCGCCAAAGCAGATTCTAGTTGCTTATGTGCATTACGCAAGGCAGCTTCAGCACTCGCACGTTCAACCGCCGCCCAAGTCCGCTCAGCAACTTCTTCGGCTAGAGCAATTTCCTGGGGCAACCACACTCGCGGAGTAGCGTTATGCACTGCCAGCCCTGCTACAAACTCACCATTTTTGATCAGCGGTATGCCAATGTGAGCCTTGATCTGAATCGCGGCATACGCGGAGTGCTGCTCTGGAGACAAATTTGGATCGGCGGTCACGTCAGATGCAGAAGTTGTCTGCCCAGCACGGTAAGCCTTGAGTACCTTTTCTCCAAATGATTCGATCGCGTATCTACCTGCCAGCGCATCTGCACCATTCACGTAATCGCGCTCAACGACATAATCTGCGCCTTGAACCTCGAAGTACACGACGCGAGTGACATTCAAATATTCACCCAGCATTCGGCTCGCTGTTGCCTGAACTTCAACTGGATGCGCAAGCGGACGGAGCGCATCGACTAAGGACACCCGAAATGTCTCGATTTCGGTCGCTTGACGTGAAAGTTTTTCGGCCTGTTTGCGCTCAGTAACGTTCGTAAACAACAACGCGAACTGATGGCGCTGTGGCTCACCGATGCGAAAAGCGTTAACATCAAACCAGTGACCGAGCGCGATCGATTCCTGCTCAAATCGAATCGACTTGCCTGTCTGGACAACTTGAGCATAAGTCTCTAACCAAAAATCCTCAAGATTGGGAACCAGTTCTCGTGCCGTTTTCCCTGTCGCTTGCTCTAGCCCTGTTAATTTCTCAAAAGCAGAATTGACTTCTAGAAGTCGATAGTCCTGAGGTTCACCATTCTGATTCAACAGCAGTTCGCAAATGCAGAAGCCCTCATCGATCGATTCAAACAGCGTGCGATACTGTTTTTCCCGGTCTTGACAAACAAGGTCGGTTCGATCTCGCTCAAATACGATACTCGCAATCTGAGTACTAAACTGGGCAAGTTGAAACTCCCAATCTGTTCGTATCCGTGCTTGTTCAAAACATAACATCAGCAACCCGAACGGTAGATGATTGAGACCTATGAGAGGTTCAGAATGACACGCCAGGATATTGTGAGCAACACAGAGCGATCGCCATTCCGAAGACCAGCGATCGTCATTGGCAATTTCAGGACAGGAAACGGGCTGACCTCGATACATCGCGTCGCCGAAGCTTCCAATACAGAATTCATTGATCAGAGCACCTTCGAGTCTTTGCCGAAACGCAGCAGGCAGGTTGGGCGCAATCACCTGCAAAAAAGACACCCGTTGTGCATCGGCAATCAAAAAACAAGCGTGAGTCCCAGGATTAAGTTGAGCGATCGAGTGACAAACCTCAGTCAGACAAGTTTCCAACGGCTGACCGGATGCAACTAACTTTAAGAGCCGATTTTGCTCGATGAGCATCAGTTGCGCTTGTTCTGGAGAAGAGTGATCGTGGTAAGGATCGGTCTGTTGGTTCATACACTCTTCTGCAAGATTTTGCCCCCCTCAACATCAGTAAATTGCTCTTGAGCCAGTTCTGTAAACTGCGACTGTTGACGATTGAAAGAATTGATGTCGGGCTGTTTTAAAAAATTGATTTGATGAAGTCGGGCAACTTGCATAGTGATAAAAAAATGGTATCAGACAGAAAAAGCATCTCTCTTAACTTCTACCAAATGGCAGAAGTAGTCATCTATCCAACGAGAGAAGCAGAGCTAGCAGAACTTATTCGAGGCACGCAAAGCCATCTCAGGTAGCGTTTTCCGACTGTGAAATCTGACCCAGGCTTTTTATTGAGATGATGATATAGCATTTTTAAGCTAGTTCCTGTTGCTTGATCAATCTAACTTGAGTTAGATGAAGCATCCATGAGAATCACTACGGACTGGACTAGCTTTGAGAATTAAGCCATTGAATATCGGGCTAGGGAAGGTCGTTTGTTGTTTGAGTTTGAATTATGTTTGCGGATAGCACACATTTCGAGGAGGATGAAAATGCAAACTCCAACCGCGATCGACCATGACTCCCTCTCTCATAAGTTAGAGCAAATTGGTAAGATCCTTCGTTTAATTGGCTGGGTCGGCATTATCACACAGCTTGGGCTTGGAATTGTGGCTGGCGTGATGCTGCTATTTGCGATCGCTGGACGGAATTTTAATCAAGCTGTTGCTCCTGCTGTCCCAGGGATAGCTATCGGCAGAGGTTTTCAGAATGCAACGACTCCCGGACTAGGCATTGGCATATTTTGGGCGGTCTGTGGCATCATCGCGTTGCTGTTTACGGCTTATCTTGCATTCCGTCAACTTCGTTTCGCGCGTCGCCTTCGCAATCCAAACCCAGAACTTCATCCCAAAAAAAGTGAAGTAATGCGAATTCTGCGAATTGGAATCATTGCGGGATTTATTGGCATGGGGCTTACAATTCTTGGCGGAGGTGCAGCAATGGGAGTCTTACTCTCTAAATCGATCGCTCAACCGCAAGGGGTCGCCATCTATGATCCCACTCGCATCATCCGCCCCTTAGATGTGCTCGTTGCAATGGCAAATATGATTGGGATCAGCGCACATTTTCTCGGCACGATCGCATCTGTCGCCACAGCAAACTGGCTCCATCGCCAGTAGTTGATTCGGACGATCGTTAGAGTAAAAATTGACTGAGCGATCGTAAATCGCTTTGATCCAGATATCTAAGCATTTGCAGTCTCGATTGTAGTTCTCAAAAAAGAGGACGCAAGAAATCTACCCCTTCCTGCGCCCGTTTGCGATTCTCTAGAGCAAAGACAGACTAAGAATGTGATTCATTTGCCTCATCCTCATCTGTCTCATGTTTTGGATTGAGCAATGTTGGTGTTTGACTACCAAGCAGTCCAAAAATTTTGCCGATGCCAATCTTCCAAGTTGTGTCAAGCGTTTCGAGAATACGAGACTGTTCTGGAGTGAGTTCGGGTTGACTCGCGATGCTAATCGCTCCGCCACCGGATAGCAGCGTGAACGCAACGACGGTGAAGAAAACCTGCTGAAAGAGAGAAGGTGTCGATTTGTGCATAATCATCAGTTTGTAACTAACACTCTTACTATCAGCGAGATCGATTTGAAGTTCAGGCTCTACAAGGGTTATCGTCTGGATGAGTTTGGGTTGACTTGCGGATAACTTTGAATGAGATGTGTAAAATTGTGGCATTGTGCTGGTGAGAGAGTATGGCAAGTCGATCGCTTCAAGCATGTCCAACAGGAGTTGAGCAAATTGCTCATGCACTGACTCATCAAGGATTAAGTCAAGAGAAATTGGCAGGAGAAGATTGTTCGTCAGCGACCTCGAAGAAGTTTTGTCGAGGAGAAAAGGTCGATCGACGGATTTTCGTCAAACTTTGCGAGAAGCTTGACTTGAATTGGGAAGAAATTGCGGGAATTGCTGCTCAATCTCCAGATGTGAAGATCGACGCTTCGATGGATTTGGTGCAGAAGTTTCGCGATCGCATCAGACCACATTTGCAAAAACGCTGCGGCACGATGCGCGTATTGGATATGTCGCAACCGATCGGCTTGGATGACATTTACACTAGCGTCAACATCTTGGAGAAAATTACTGGAAACAGAGGGTTAGAGCCATCAGAACTGTTGCAAACTGGCTCAGCAGAGAACATAGAAAGGTTTAACTTGGTAGCAGTGAAAGGCAAACCAATTCTGGGGTTAAAAGCAGTTGAGAAACATAGCACACTAATGATTTTAGGAAAGCCTGGGGCAGGCAAAACTACGTTTCTTAAACATTTGGCAATCCAGTGTATCAGTGGAAGGTTTCAACCGCAGCAAGTCCCAATTTTTATTACCTTGAAAGAGTTTGCTGAGTCTAAAGAACGTCCTGATCTAATTGAATATATTGGTTTGTATCTCGAATGTGATGAGACAGAAGCAATTCGAGAATTGCTCGATCGTGGAAATGCGCTAATTCTTCTCGATGGTTTGGATGAAGTTCGGGAAACTGATATTTCTCATGTTCTACGACAGATTCACAAGTTTTCAGAGCGCTACTATCGCAATCAATTTGTTATGACCTGTCGAATTGCTGCTTGTGAATATACGTTTGAGCAATTTACAGAAGTCGAGGTGACTGATTTTGATAATGATCAAATTGCCGATTTTGCTAGAAAGTGGTTTCGCAGTCGAGAAGATGAGATAAAGAGAGAACGCTTTCTCCAACTGTTAAAAGCACATCCCCCAATCCAAGAACTTGCCACCAGTCCACTCTTGCTAATGCTTTTGTGTCTTGTATTTGAAGATTCGGGCGATTTTCCAGCAAATCGCTCAGAACTTTATCAGAACAGCGTAGATGTACTCCTGAAAAAGTGGGATGTTAAGCGCAATATTGAGCGCGATCAAATCTATAAGAAGCTCTCTTTGAAGCGCAAAGAAGATTTGTTGAGCCAAATTGCATATCGTACTTTTAAAACTGGAGACTACTTTTTTAAGCAGAAAGATTTAGAAAGACAGATTCGCGAATTTATTGAGAATTTGCCGGGAGCGAGTACAGACGCGCAGGAATTAGAGTTAGATAGTGAAGCAGTATTGAAGTCAATTGAAGCTCAGCATGGATTATTTGTAGAACGAGCAAGAGAACGCTATTCTTTTTCACATTTAACTTTTCATGAATACTTCACGGCTAGAGAAATAGTGCATCAAGAAAGTTATAAAGAATTGGTAGAGCACATTACAGATAAACGATGGCACGAGGTCTTTTTGTTAGTCGTAGATTTGAGACCAAACAGCGAAGATTTAGCAGTAATTATGAAACAAAAGATTGATAGTCTTTTGCTAGGAGATGAGCAGCTTCAGCAACTTTTACTATGGATAAGTAAACAATACTATTTAGACAAGAATGAGTTTAACTGTAATGCTGCTGCTGGCCGGGCACTCCTTTATGGACTTGTCTTAGCTATTGTTCTAGAAACTGTTTTCGTTATCCATTTTGAACTTGCGTGTGTTCTTGATAGTACAGTCGAAGAGAAGTTTCACATTGATCTTAACTTTGCTCGTAGTATTGAGAATGGAGATATAGTGAATTCTATTCGCGATGCTTACAGTAGCCTCGCTCTCATCCTTGCTGATATTCAAAGTCGAACTCAAGATGAGAACCTGCACAGTAAAGTAGACAAATTACAAAATCGTTTATCTTCTATATCTGAAAAAGATCTTCAACATTGGTTCAATAAAAAATTAATTCCAAGTACTCAAGAACTACGAGATGAGATTAATCAGTATCTAATAGAAGCGGATTTTCAGTTTCAACAGTTTAGTGACGAGCAGAAACAATCTTTGAAGCATTACTACGATGCAAATCTGATACTTGCCCGCTGTTTGAATCGTGATGTCTGCATCAATCCTAAAGTGCGACAAAAAATTGAAGATGCTCTGTTGTTACCGATCGCTGAAATTCAAAAACTCTAATCATCTGAATCTAAGCCTTGAAACACAGATAAAATATAAAATAGAGAAGTCACAACATCGCTGCTCACAATGACTCACTCGCTTGATTTGGATGAAGCCCTGATTCGAGAAGCACTGGCACTCGATGAACAGCAAAACCTAGAATCCGTCATCGAAACAGCTTTGCGCGAATATATTCAGCGTCGGCAACGTCGCAAAATTATCGATCTATTTGGAACGATCGATTACGACGAAACCTACGACTACAAAGCGCAACGCCAAATTTCATGAGCGTGATCGTAGATACCTCAATTTGGTCGCTGGCTTTGCGTCGCAATACGCCTAATTCTGAAATTGTCGATCGACTTCGCACTCTCATTGCTGAAGATGAGATCAGCATTCTCGGAGCCATTCGCCAAGAAATTCTCTCCGGAATTCGCACAGCCGAACAATTTACAAGGCTACGGGACTATCTTCGAGCGTTTCCAGACTTAACCCTAGTGCAAGACGACTACGAAATCGCTGCTGAATTCTTTAATACTTGTCGCCGCAATGGAATTCAAGGATCGAATACAGACTTTCTGATCTGTGCTGCTGCTTATCGCCGTAACGATTCTATTTTTACAACAGACCAAGACTTTAGAAGCTTCCA
Organism: Leptolyngbya boryana PCC 6306; assembly: GCF_000353285.1. NCBI lineage: Bacteria > Bacillati > Cyanobacteriota > Cyanophyceae > Leptolyngbyales > Leptolyngbyaceae > Leptolyngbya > Leptolyngbya boryana. The sequence goes on along the minus strand of NZ_KB731324.1, from coordinate 4,432,026 downwards.
AACTTACTTACCGATCCAGCTTTTAGAATAATGGCTCACTTGAGCGATCGCAAAACGCTTTGATCTAAAAATTTGAGTGTTTGAAGTCTCGATCGTAATTTTCAAAAAAAGCGGACGTAAAAAATCCATCGTTTTCTACGTCCATCTGCCGATCCTCTAGAGAGGAGAACACTGAAAATTACTATAAGACTTATTGAAAACTCTTGTCAATACAGATGAGAATTTATTTCAATAACTTGTTGCGATCCGATGATTTTCCGCTGATTAAAATAACCGAAAATATTAGAGCAGAAGGAGTATGATGGTTCAGATTCAATTCTGATGAGCGATTTATGACTCTGCAACTGCGTGTATACGTTCCCCCCCATCCGTTAATTAAGCATTGGCTTGGCGTTGCTCGTGACGCTTCTACGCCTTCAGCACTCTTCCGCAGTGCCATTACAGAATTAGGGCGCTGGTTGACCTATGAAGCAATTCGGGAATGGTTGCCCACGACAGACATGACGATCGAGACTCCGCTTGCACCCTGTCCTGCCACCTTTATCAACCCAGAAGTTCCGGTCGTCGTCGTACCGATCTTGCGGGCGGGACTCGGATTGCTCGATGGCGCACAGGCGCTTTTGCCTTTAGCCTCGATTTATCATTTAGGACTTGTCCGCAACGAAGAAACCCTAGAAGCAAGTTGCTACTTGAATAAACTGCCGGATCAATTCAATCCTGAAACGCGCGTTTTGATCGTTGACCCAATGTTGGCAACTGGTGGCAGTTCGGTATGCGCAATGGAAGAATTGACCAAGCGGGGAATCGATCCTGCACTTGTCCGAATCGTGGCAGTCGTTGCCGCTCCGCCAGCGCTGCAAAAATTGGGAACGGCTTATCCGAGTTTGACGATTTATACAGCAGGAATTGACGAAACGTTGAACGATCGCGGATTTATCGTCCCAGGATTGGGGGATGCGGGCGATCGTATTTTCGGAACGTAAAGGTCGATACAATAAGAGAGATGTTCAGAGACGACCAACCATGAGTCAGCAAGATAATTTTTCCGGTGGATTTGTCCTCGGCGCGATCGTGGGCGGCGTGGTAGGCGGCATTATTGGTGCAGCACTGACTTCGCAACGCTTGGCAGAAGAAGGAGAAGACGGCACAAAGCCTGAATTGGCAGATGCGAGAGTCAAATCGAAGCGGCGGATGCGGGCATCGGCTGAACAGAATATCGAATTGGCTCGACGCAGTTTGGAAGATAAAATCGCACAGTTGAATGATGCGATCGATGATGTGCGTCAGCAGTTGGGAAACGTCAATGGACGCGCAATCGAGCAAGATCGAGAAGGATCGATGCGAGAAGATTAAGGCAGGATGTACTGCGAGCAAGAGTACAAGTCGCAAAAAAATCGCTTAAACTATTCTCAATGTGAATCACCCATCCCTACATTCAGAGGAACCGAAAAGGCTATGAATCCAGCTATTCTCTTGATCACGACGATTCAACAGTTTTTAGGAATCTACTTTGCACTGTTGATTATCAGAATTTTGCTCAGTTGGTTCCCGACGATCGATTGGTATAGCCAACCGTTCGCAATTTTGAGCCAGTTGACCGATCCGTATTTGAATATCTTTCGTCGAATTATTCCGCCACTGGGTGGAATCGATTTTTCCGCAATTCTGGCAATCTTCGCGCTGCAATTTGCGATGCAACTCATTCCCGGATTGTTGAGTCAAGTGCTCGCTGGTATTCCTGTTTTCGTTAGCTAGAACTTTAATTCGTAGGGAATTGCTCAGCGATCGCCAAATTGGCGATCGCTGAGCTTTTTTGTTAAAAAACGTTACGATCGAGCGTGAAGCGTTATGGAATCGATCGTGGCAGAGAAGCGGATTATTATGTGGTATCGCAATGATTTACGGGTGCATGATCATGAACCGTTGATGAAAGCGATTCGTTCAGGGGCAACGGTGATTCCCGTTTACTGTTTTGAACCGAGGCAGTTTGGTACAACTCCTTACGGATTTCCGAAAACTGGAGCATTTCGGGCGCAGTTTTTGTTAGAGAGCGTCGCCGATTTGCGGCAGAATTTACGATCGCTGGGGAGTGATTTGCTCATTCGGCAGGGAAAAGCAGAAGAAATGATTCCCGCGATCGCCAAAGCATTAGCAGTAGAGTCCGTTTATTACTATCACGAAGTTACTTCAGAAGAGACACAGGTTGAAGACAACCTCAGAGAAGCATTAAAAGCGATCGAGACTTCGATACAAGCATTTTGGGGAATGACGCTTTATCATCCCGATGATTTGCCGTTTGCAATCGGGGAAATTCCAGAGCTATTCACGAACTTTCGCAAAGGCGTTGAGAAGTCTGCGACTGTCAATGAAATGTTTCCCACGCCTGAACGATTAGCAGAATTGCCCGATATCGATCGAGGTGAAATTCCAACTTTAGAAGAGTTAGGACTAGAACCGCCTCAACGTGACCCTAGAGGGATGATTCCTTACCAGGGTGGAGAAACGGCAGGGAAAGCTCGGTTAGCAGAATATTTTTGGAAGCAAGATGCTTTAAAGGCTTACAAAGAGACGCGTAATGGAATGCTAGGAGTGGATTATTCGTCAAAATTCTCAGCTTGGTTAGCATTAGGCTGTCTGTCCCCGCGTTACATCTATTCGCAAGTTCAGGACTATGAATCTCAGCGCGTTCGCAATGATTCAACGTACTGGTTAATTTTTGAACTGTTGTGGCGGGACTTTTTCCGATTTATCTGCGCGAAGCATGGCAATCAGATTTTTTATCAATCGGGCTTACTGGGAGTCTCGATTCCGTGGAAAGATGATGTCGATCGCTTTGAACTTTGGCGAACTGGGAACACTGGATTTCCACTCATTGATGCCAACATGCAAGAGATTGCTACAACTGGATTTATGTCGAATCGGGGACGGCAGAATGTTGCTAGTTTTCTAACCAAGAATCTGGGTATCAATTGGCAGTGGGGCGCTGAATGGTTTGAATCAATTTTGATTGACTATGACGTATGTAGTAACTGGGGAAATTGGAACTATAACGCAGGCGTGGGAAATGATGCGCGGGGATTTCGGTTTTTTAACATCATCAAGCAGTCAAAGGACTACGATCCAGATGGGTCTTATGTGAAACATTGGCTGCCTGCATTGAAGGATGTTCCGGCAGCGAAGGTACATGAGCCTTGGAAGTTACTACCCGTTGAGCAGCAGCGATTTCAGGTACGCATTGGAGTAGACTATCCGCGCCCGATCGTCGATTTGTTTAAGTCGGCTCAAGCGAATGAGAGCATTTATAATGCGGCAGTTGAGCGATCGACTCCGAAGCGAGCGAAAAGCCGAAGGTAGAAAATAGTAAATCTGATGCCTGAACTAGAGGAAGGTAGGGGGCTATACCCCTACGCTACCATGTTTGCTACGATTGAGTTTTGCTAATCTGCTTCATAGGTGTAGTCCATTTATCTACCGCTCTGCTAGCTTCAGTATTTTCGTATTCGCTATCAATTCTCGATCTTTCATTTCATTACGACAGTCTTTCAGCCATTGAGGAGTCTGATACTCTGAAGGTAATAAGTCTCTCAACAATGATCAGGGGCAGAGAGATATGAAATACTTTGATTGGAATTCGTACCTACGTTCGAGAAGACAAGCGATCGATAAGCAGATTGAAGATTTGCAACGAGAGCGATCTGAAATCAATCAGAACTTAGGAGAAACGAGTTATGTTCCTCCGGTGCTCCATCCACCTTTCGATATTAATGATGTCCTTCATGGAAGATCAGCTTCTATTTTTCCCCCACGCGTTACACCCACATGGGTCGATATCTCAACTCAGACCGAAAACCCCCTGTGGGACGATCAGGCAGTCTATTGCGTTAATCAAAAGGGCGAACGTTCCGCAGTTTGGGTAGGAGCACCTTCAGAGGTAAGAAGGAATAGAAAAGCAACAACCCCGACCTCTGTGGAGAAATCGGAGCCATCGACCTCAATTCAAAGAGTAACACCGACATCTCAGCCTCAAACACCACCCTATAAAGTTGTACTTGGAGTGATTGGTCTTTTAATCGCTTTAGGCTTTTTTATGTGTCAAGGCAACAATCAGCCGCCAAATAACACACCCAATCCTAATCAGTCCGCTCCTACTCAACCTGATTGAATCCATTTAAGTTAACGAGAATCACGAGATTCAATCTTCATCAGGCGATTTCCGATGTAGCTAGCTCTCACATCCTGCCCTGATCGAATTGCTCTCGCTGCTTCTCGATAGGTGAGTGCATCCGTTGAAAGTGTTCCATTCTCACATTGCAATTGATACGTCACCGATCGCTGTAATTGAGGCGGATCATTACGTTCCTGAATATCACGACGCTGATCAACTTCATCAGCAGTCGGGCGTGGAGGAATTGCACCCCACCCTACCCCGTTATCATCAACGGAAACTGCATCAACAGGCTTCTCACCGTTCAGATTGGTAATCGTGTTGCTCTGAAAGGTTTGAATTCGTTGCGTGTTCAAACCGCCACTGGTTTTATTGATGTAGTAATTTACTGTCCAGGTTTGGGTCGCGATCGCGACTGCGGTTTTACACCGAGTTTGTGGAATCAGCCCGTTTTGTCCAGCGCAACTGCTGAGCATCAAGATGACAGCGCTGATTCGCACAACCCGAAATTTCATACACAGAGCAGACTGATTTGAGAGCTAGAACAACATTGTAGCGAATTAATCATTTGAACCTCCTCCTCTGCTTCCAGGGGGTTCCGGTTGCGGATTCAAACTGACCGAGCCATTGCTCAATATAACTGAGCTATCTTTCCGTTCTTGAGCAGCATTAGAGGTTCGCTCATTAGCTCGAACAGAGGCTGCATGTAACATCACAACTCCTAAAAGCGCGATCGCGAAAGCCAAGCGCTCGAAAGACTCATAAAGCATCATCAATTCTCCAAATTCATAGGTGTACATTCTTGTACACGAGCACAATTGGGGAGATATGCAAAGTCTTCTGACAAGTCGCCCTGCTCAGCAATTTCTACCTCATTTGAGACTCTAGAACAGCGATCGCGCTATCTCTAGGCAGACGCGATCGCTCTAAACGCTCGACTATGATGTCCGCGTACTTCTCTCTTGCTTTAAAGTATGAACATTAAACCAATTCGGCGTAAAGAGATCCTTCGAGGCATCCTCGCTGTTTCTCTGATTATTATAGGTATCACACATTTTGTGAGCGCAGAACAATACGCTCGCATTGTCCCTCCTGTATTTCCTGCTTTTCCTTCAGTGTATGTCAGCGGCTTTTTTGAAATTTTAGGTGGCATTGGTTTACTGATTCCTTGGCTCTCTGTTGCTGCCGCTTGGGGTTTAATTTCCCTATTTATTGCTGTGTTTCCCGCTAACATCTACTTGGCAGTGCACGATATTCAAATCGATGGCATTCCTCACAGCCAATTTTTATACTGGGCAAGACTGCCCCTGCAAGCCGTTTTACTAGCTTGGGCATATTGGTATACCCGTGATCCAGAAGAACAACCTGGCGCATCATTACTCAAGCAGTAATCCAGTGCGAGTTGCTCTTATCAGATTGCGTCTGAATTGTGCAGGTTGATCAACCGGATGTAATCACACAAAGCATTTGCCCAACGGATACCATCTGCCCTTCAGTGCAGAAGATTTCAGATACAACGCCATCCACAGGCGCAGTAATGGCAATCTCCATTTTCATCGATTCGAGAATGACTAAGCGATCGCCCACTTTAACGATCGCATCTTTCTCAACAACAATCTGCCAGACATTTGCTGGAACTTGGGCAATGACAGCTTCGCTATCGGGAGGTAGCTCAAATGTTTGTTCTGCGATCGCAACGTCTTCATCCTCAACAACTTGATTCAAAAGAGGATTTGCTGCCCAGCGATCGCGTTCTGCCTCAAAAGCAGCTTGCTGAATCGATTTAAATTGAGTCGTTTCAGTAGCAATCGATTGGAGAAACTCATTGTACTGCTTGAGATTGAAGGTTTCCTCTTCGATTCTGAGGTGAACTCTGCCATGAATAAAGTCTTGCCGGAATTGTAAGAGTTCAGCAGGCGAAACTGGATAGAAGCGAATTTGATCAAAGAAGCGCAGCAGCCAAGGTTTACCTGGCTCAAATTCTGTGGTTTCGTGGAAGGTATTCCACATTTGGATGGTTCGCCCCACAAATTGATAGCCTCCAGGTCCTTCCATGCCATAGACACAGAGATAGGCTCCACCAATTCCAACAGCATTCTCGGGTGTCCAAGTTCGAGCAGGATTGTACTTTGTAGTCACGAGCCGATGTCGAGGATCAATCGGCGTAGCAACTGGAGCACCTAAGTAAACATCACCTAAGCCCATGACTAAATAGCTTGCGTTAAATACAATCTCGCGAACTTGCTCGATCGTATCTAAGCCATTGATGCGCCGGATAAATTCGATGTTACTCGGACACCAAGGAGCATGAGGATTGACAGATCGGACATATTTCTCGATCGCGAGTTGGGTCGAGTCGTCATCCCAAGAGAGCGGCAGATAAACAATCCGAGTTGGGACTTCCATTTCATCGATCGAAGGAAGCTCACCCTCTGCGGCAATCAATATAGACAGTAATGTTTGTAGAGGTAAAACACGATTATCGTAGTGAATTTGTAGCGATCGAATTCCAGGTGTCAGATCTAAAATTCCGAGTTGAGGATGATCGAGTAACCAGTTCATCAACGCATGAACATGAAACCGTAGATTGAGATCGAGCACAAGCGGGCCATATTCGACGAGTAGATACTTATCTCCTGACCTGCGATACTTCACCGCAATTTTCTCAGCAGATCCGGAAATTTCATGCAGAATCGCACTGTCTGGCTCTGATGAGTGAACAGGGTCAACTTTTTGCGGTTTTAAGGTATTAATTTCTTGATCTTGAACCTGTTCTTTTTGAATTGCTTCTGCAAGCGATAAACGTTTGAAACGAACTTTATCACCCGGTTTAAGCTGTCCCATTTTCCAAAGTTCAGCTTGAACGATCGTTGCTGGACAGACAAACCCGCCGAGGCTAGGCCCATCGGGGCCGAGAATAATCGGCATGTCTCCCGTGAAGTCAATTGTCCCGATCGCATAAGCATTGTCATGAATATTCGACGGATGCAATCCCGCTTCACCGCCATCCTGACGCGCCCATTGGGGTTTCGGGCCGATCAATCTCACTCCGGTTCGAGCAGAGTTGTAATGCACTTCCCAGTCGGTTGAAAAGAGCATTTCAATATCATCATCAGTAAAGAAATCCGGCGCACCATGAGGCCCATAAAGCACTCCGATTTCCCAGTTGTGAGTGTAAGTCGGGATAAGCTCGGTTGGTAGCGAATGGCAACGAGCAGGCTCATCCGGTACATTCAGTTTGAGAATATCTCCAATTCGCAGAACTCTGCCGCAGTGCCCGCCAAATTTACCTAACGTAAAAGTTGATTTACTGCCGAGATAATCTGGAACATCAAATCCGTTCTGTACCGCAAGATAGGTACGTGTCCCTGCTCCCTCGATCGTACTCAGTTTCAGAGTATTTCCTGCTGCAACTGGAATCGCCGACCAAAACGGAATCGCAACCCCATCTAGCTCTGCGCGCATTGGCGCACCTGTTAAGCAAATGACAGTATTACAGTTGAATCGTAAGGTAGGCCCTGTAACAGTAAGTTCTAGTGCAGCACAAGATTCAGAATTTCCAACTAACCGATTGGCTAAGCGAAAAGCAAGATGATCCATCGGTCCCGAAGGAGGAACACCAACATTCCAATAGCCCATGCGACCCGGATAATCTTGAATTGTGCTAAAGGTTCCGGGTTGTAGAACTTCGATCGAGTTGGGCAAGTACTCAAACGAATCGAGAAACCGAGTACTGAGATCTGCTGCGGCAAAGGTTGAACTTGCTAGAATTTGGCGCAAAAAGTCGAGATTTGTCTCAATGCCTGCAACAGTAGATTGATCTAATGCGGATTTGAGTTGAGCGATCGCGCTTTCTCGCGATTCTGCATGAGTAATCAGTTTTGCAATTAACGGATCATAGTAGGGAGTAATTTCTGTCCCGCGATCGATCCAAGTATCACATCGAACGGTTTCTGGAAATTTGACTTCAGTTAAGATCCCAGAACTCGGCTGAAAGTTTTTACCTGGATCTTCAGCATAGAGACGCACCTGAATCGAATGTCCTTCTGTTTGCGGTTGGTAATTTTCTAGAAAACTGCGATCGCCTGCTGCGAGCCGAATCATCCATTCAACCAGATCAACGCCTGTCACTTCTTCAGTCACGCCATGTTCGACTTGCAGACGAGTATTGACTTCAAGAAAGTAAAACTCTTGTCGATCGACATCAAAGACAAACTCAACGGTTCCAGCGGATTGATAATCGATCGCTTTTGTGAGCCGCAATGCTGCTTCATATAGCTGTTGGCGAAGAGCGTCACTAATTCCAGGACAGGGTGTTTCTTCGATGACTTTCTGATTACGACGTTGCACTGAACAATCGCGATCGCCGAGTGCAATCACTTGCCCTTGCCCATCGCCAAAAATTTGTACCTCAATATGTCGCGCTTTTTGGACATAGCGTTCTAGATAAATTCCGCTTTGCTTAAAGTTGTTTTGACTGAGGCGTTGTACCGTTTGAAACAATTCCGCCAGTTGATCTTGACTGTGGCAAAGCTGTAATCCAATTCCCCCTCCTCCTGCCGTGCTTTTGAGCATGACTGGGTAGCCAATTTTCTCAGCTTCAGCTTGTGCTTGTTCAACATTTTCGAGAAGCGAAGTACCCGGAAGCAAAGGCACTTGATTCTGAGCCGCAAGTTCACGTGCAGTATGCTTCAGCCCAAAGCTTCGCATCTGTGCAGGAGTCGGCCCAATAAAGACAATTCCTACTGCTGCACAAGCTTCTGCAAATTCAGCATTTTCGCTCAAAAAGCCATAGCCTGGGTGAATTGCTTCTGCGCCTGTTTGTTTTGCTGCTTCGAGAATTCGATCCCATCTCAGATAGCTATCTGCTGCGGATGCAGAACCAATCGCCACGGCTTCAGTTGCGATCGCGACATGCCGAGCATATTGATCTGCTTCCGAATAGACGGCAACTGAAGCAATATTTAAGCGATCGAGCGTCCGAATAATCCGGCAAGCAATCTCTCCGCGATTGGCGATCAGAATTTTTTGAAACATAAAAGGCACTTGTAGGGTAAGGGGGATAGAAATTGTGGCTCTAGGAGTTAGTCATATTGGGGAGGTGGGGAGTGGGGAGCAAGAATCATTTCTAGTGTTTCCCCTATTCCCCTATTCCCCTACCCTTCATAGCAAATCTGCCCGATCACTAGCTATCCCACACAATGAGTTGAATCGGAGTTGGATTGTAGCCGTTACACGGATTATTCATTTGAGGGCAATTTGAGATCACCACTAGGGCATTCATTTCTGCACGTAGATCAACGATGCTACCAGGATCAGAAATGCCATCCACAATTTCTAGCGTTCCATCTTCACTGACTGGAACATTCATGAAAAAGTTGATATTGCTCGTCATGTCTCGCTTGCCCATGCCGTAGTCTTTCAAGGCATAAAGAAAGTTTTCTACGCAAGCATGTTGCCATTTTTTATCTAATCCAAAGCGCACAGAGTTACTTTCACAACTACAAGCTCCACCCGACGTATCATGCCGACCACAGGTATCGTTGAGAACAGTCATCAGAACATTGCCATCGTTCGAGTAGAGCTTTGTTCCAGTGGTAATAAAAATATTTCCTTGGGCGCGAATGGTATCTGGAGCGCTGTAACGTTCGCTCGTATCATCGGCATTATAGACCAGAAAATCAACCGCTTGATTTCCACCTAAATCTACAATCCGCAGGGTTTGTCCTTTTTTGATTACTTTCGCCCAAGGTTTGCGAGATGGAAGAACTTGATCGTAGATTGCGAGCTTGGGATCGAGTTGAGTACTAATCGTTGAAGTCATCACTGAAAGGCTCCTACATTACGCGAAAACGGCATCAGTATTTTGGAAGCCACGCTTGGCTTCTGGGTTCGCAGTTCGGCACAGATCATCCGCAGTGGGAGCAGGTGAACTCCAGACAGTTGCTTGAATCGGTTTCGGGTCATACGCTGGATTTGGATCAAGCGGATGCGGGCAATTCGAGAGGACAACCAGCACATTCATCTCGGCTCTGAGATCAATGTATTGTCCGGGTTGAGCCGTTTTGTTTGCCCAAACTAGATTGCCATTTGGCTCTACTGCAATGCGGGTAAAGAGATTTAAGTTCGGCATGATATCTTTTTTGCCCAGATCACGCTTCGTCAGGGCAAGCAGAAAGTTGTCTCGCGAATTTTTGTAGTCGCCTTCGCCATACTTTGCATTGGTTGCGAGGTTACTACATCCGCCGAGAGTGTCATGGTAACCGCAGGTATCTTCAACGATCGAGAACAAAATTCGTCCCATGTCTGAATAAATGACCATGCCTTTCTTTAAGAAAGCATTGAACTGAATTTTCGCGGTATCCGCTGCATTGTATCGCTCGATCGGATTGTCCGCGTTATAGCACAAGAGCGCTACGCCACTCGAACCTTCTGGAGCTAGAATCCGCAATGTGTCATTGCGCCGAATCACTCGTGACCAGTAGGCACCGCCTGGAATCGTTTCTTCATAGGTGATGTGTGCAGAATCGATCGTCATTCTCAGTTCCTCATTGCAACTACAAAAGCCCAGGAAGCCGTCAGCAAGATTAGTCTGCTGGTTGGCTCTCCCGGGCTTTTATCCCTCCGTGTAACTTATCTAGAAGATGTTCTCAACTCTAGAAAAGCGGCTTCTCTTGGACCAGCCATTCAACTCAACATTGAACCGGAACCCTAGAAGCAAATTTGTACTGTAAGCTTGAAACCTGTTTGATGCTGCTAAAACTTGTAGCACAAGTCAAGCAATGAAGTAAATCCTCTCAAATGTACGGAATAGAGCAGTATTAAAAAGTACTTCTCTCTTCTAGGAGTGGGGAGCGGGGAGTAGAGAGCTAACAAGGAAATATTCCCCAGCCCCTACTTCCTATCCCCTACTCTTTTGAGCACTTAGAACTCAAACAGGCTCGCTCCAAACTACAGCGACTTCACAATCGAATCATCGTACAGCGACTTCACATCAAGCGGCTGTGGCACGGCTTTGAAATCATAAGCCCCTTTCGCCATCAGTTCAAAGCTCTTAATGGCGTTATTCGGATTCTCAGGATTAAATCCAATCGTTTTATTGCCTTCAATATCGAACAAGGTAATTCCTGCAAGCTGTTCTTTCAACTCTTCAGGCTTAATTCCTAGTCGGCTCGCAGCAGCAGCGATCGCATCCGGATCACCCGATTTCAGTAACTTAATTCCTCGATCGGCAGCTTTGAGAAACTTGATTAAATCGTCTCTGCGACTAGCAATCAGATTCGCACGGGTCACAATCACATCTGCAATCAGATTCGTTCCTTTCGTACTAAAAATAATCTCTCCGCCCCCTTCTTTGGCTGCCTTCGTCAAAAAGGGTTCATAGGTCACAGCAGCATCGACTCGCTTCGCACTAAACGCAGTTGCCGCATCAGGCGCAGGTAGATCTCTAATGGTGATATCTTTTTCCGTCAAACCGCCTTTTTCGAGATACGCCCGCAGCAACACTTTTTCAAACAACACATCTTCACGCGCTACTGTTTTCCCTTTCAACTCTGCTGGAGACTTAATCCCGCGTCCCAAAATGCCATCAGATCCGTTTGAATAGTCAACGAGAAAGATAATTTTCACATTCGGATCTTTCCCTGCCATTTGCATGACATCGCCTGCGGTCAACCAAGCCACATCCGTCTTCCCAGATAGAAAAGCAGTAATTTGCTCGGTGTTTGACTGAAACAAAGTATCCTCAACCTGGAGTCCTGCTTCCTGGTAAAACCCTTTCTTCACCGTAACATGATGACCTGAATACCCAGACCATGGATTCGTCGAAACAGAGAGTTGAGGTGTATTGTTCGCTGTATTGTTTGAAGCCTGGGGAGAGCAAGCGATCGTCCAAAATAGAGCAATGAATGCAAATGCGAAAAGTTTGACAAAACGAGATCTGAACATCTAAAACTTCCTTCTAGAGTGTGAAATCAATGCAAAACAGGAAATGCACCACTTAAAAAGCCTGAAAGAGGCGCAACAGCACCATTGCTGTTCATCGTCTCTCCCAGGCTTTTATCCTTCCGTGTGACTGCTCGGAAATCCGAAACAGTTTGCTTCTCTTGGACCAGACATTCGTGCTGAATCGGAACCCTAGAAGCGATAAATTTTTCGGCGATATGATTGAATCGATCGCGCGCTCCAAATTGCTAAAGCTAACTTACTTCTAGCACGTAGCAGTAGAAATAAAGTATTCAAAATCACAATTCTGTCGCTCTGAAGATTTTACTACTCGCGCAGTGAGTGGAGAATCTGCCGTTTGATCGCGACAAATTCAGACGAAAGCTTCATGTCTAAGTCGCGATGTTCAGGTAGTCCAACTGGAATTTCTAGTTTCATCCGTCCAGGACGAGCACTCATCACATACACGCGCTGCGACAGAAAAATTGCTTCTTCGACATCATGGGTAATCATTAAAACCGTGACGTGAGTTTGCTCCCAGAGTTCGAGCAAAAATTGCTGCATCTGTTCTTTGGTCTGAGCATCGAGTGCGCCAAAGGGTTCGTCCATGAGCAAAACAGCAGGTTCATTGGCTAAAGCACGAGCGATCGCGACTCGCTGCTTCATCCCACCAGAAAGCTGTTTTGGGTAAGATTTCGCGAACTGCGTTAAGCCAACAACATCGAGATAGTAATTGATGCGATCGCGCTGTTCTGCTTTGGGCATCTTGCGCAGATTCAGACCAAAGGCAATATTTTGAGAGACAGTCAGCCAGGGATAAAGGGTGTAATTCTGAAAGACCATGCCGCGATCGGAACCCGGCCCAGTGACTTTATGCCCATCGACTAAGACACTTCCAGAGGAGGGAGGCGTGAGTCCTGCCACAATGTTGAGTAAGGTCGATTTGCCGCATCCTGATGCACCGACTAAGCAAACAAATTCTCTTGGAAAAAGCTGAAGATTGATGTCTTCTAGCACAGTCATTGAGCCAGTTTGCAAGTTAAATGACTTAGACAGGCTACGGACTTCAAGCTTGGCAGTTGAGAGTTCAGATGCGATCTCAAGTTCAGATCGCTGCTGTAGTGCTTGAGATCGGGTGTTGAGCATAGTGTTGCGTGCAGAAGGAGACAAAGTATTAGTTAAGTCGATCTCAGAACTTAAAAATGTTAATTCAGATACATAAGATACGAGAACTTAGAAAATTTGGAATTTTGTCGCAAATGCAAGAGATGTAGTTGTCAATACAAAAACGCAGTCAACTCTCTCTCTAGACTGAACCCATGTCATTGATCGATGACGTTTTAATCTGCACTCAAAGGATGAATCCCGTGACTGATGCAAGTCTTAGTTCGCCTCAATCTGTCGATCGACAATATAAGTATCTAAAACCCTCCGTGTTTTGGAGTATCCGTCAAGGATTTCCGCGTCGATTGTCGGCACTGATTGTGATGATCTCGCTGGCAGTTCCACTCTTGCTCTGGTCGCTGATTAGCTATGCTCAAGTCGTTCCACCGATGTTTTTGCCCACACCAACTGCCGTTGTGCAGTCTGGGATTGAAATGTTCATCAACAATGATCTGATCTCAGATGTACTGACCAGTTGTGGGCGAGTGCTAGCAGGATTTGTTGTGGCAGCATTAATTGGTGTACCAATGGGCATTGCTATGGGAACGTTCTACAGCATGGAGAGCCTGTTCGCTCCTTTTGTCGGAACCGTGCGCTACATGCCTGTGACTGCTTTTGTGCCGCTGATTGTGATTTGGTTAGGCTTGGGTGAGGAGTCTAAGATTCTAATCATTACGTTGGGCGTCGTGCTTTATAACGCGATTATGATTGCGGATGCAGTAAAGTTCATTCCCAGTGAGATGATCAATGTTGCTTATACGTTAGGTGCGACACGGCGAGATGTGTTGTTTCGGGTGATTGTTCCGGCGACATTTCCGAGTGTGTTAGATACGCTGCGAGTGAATATTTCGGGAGCTTGGAACTATCTCGTGATTGCTGAACTAGTCGCGGCTCAAACTGGCATAGGCTTCAGAATTATTCAAGCCCAACGCTATTTGCAAACTGAGAAAGTGTTGTTCTGCATTTTGCTGATTGGTTTGATTGGACTTGCGATCGATTACGGTCTGAAATGGATGTCGGCAGTGCTCACACCTTGGGCGGATCAGACGCGGCACTAGTAGAGTATTTGAAAAGTAATCGTTGAGACGCACTCACCCGCCCCGAAATGGAATTCCAGGGCTAACTGTGCGAAGCCCTTTGAAAGGACTGCATCGCTCAAGCCTCTGGTTAGTCCAGTTTAGTACTAGCCCCGAATTCACTCCGGGGTAGGATAGCAACGAGAGCGCAGAGTCTTTTCATACTCTCTATCAAACATCCTCTTAGACTAGGCGAAATTCCCCCCTCAGGTTTCGCCTAGAGTTAGTCAGATTGATTGTAAAAAATGGGGAGCTAGAAGAACTTCATATAGCGCTGAACTTCCCAATCTGAAACATGATTGTGATACTCAAACCATTCTTGAGTTTTGAAATCAACATAGGTTTGATACATTAACGAACCCATTACCGATTCGCTCAACGGGTCAGCAGCAAACGCTTCGATCGCTTCTCCTAAAGTTCGAGGAAGCATCTTAATCCCCATTTCTGCTAGTTCTGCTGTCGTGTAGGTATACATATTCTCAGTATGCGGTTCACCGGGGTCGAGTCCTTCTCGAATCCCTTCTAACCCTGCTGCTAAAATCATCGCTGCACCCAAGTAGGGATTGCAGGAAATATCAGCCGCCCGACATTCAACTCGTCCACCTGCTAGTGGAATGCGCAACATATTCGTGCGATTGTTGTTGCCATAGCAAATATACACAGGTGCCCAAGTAAACCCAGACATACTTCCTCGTGCGATCAACCGCTTGTAGCTATTCACAGTCGGAGCAATCACCGCACAAATCGCAGGCGCATGACGAAGCACACCTGCAATAAACTGATAGCCCAATTTCGACAAACCGCAACGACGCGGATCTGCTCGATCGACAAACAAATTCTCCCCAGTTTTCAAATCTGCAAGCGACATATTGTAATGCGCGCCGCTTCCTGTACGATTCGCAAACGGCTTGGGCATAAACGTTGCAAAGTAACCATGCTTCCGCGCAATTTCCTTCACCATCAAGCGGAAAAAGATCAAGCGATCGGACATCGTCAGCGCATCCGTATAAGTGAAATCCGTTTCAAACTGACCATTGCCATCTTCGTGATCAAACGAATACACATCCCAACCGAGATGATTCATCGCTTGCACAATCTCATCTACCCAAGCATAGTTATCGAGCAGTCCTTGCAAGTCATAGCAAGGCTTTGCTAGCGTATCGCGATCGCTGATTGGAACCGCTTGCCCATCCTGATCTTTGAGAATAAAAAACTCAGTTTCAATCCCCAGATTAAACTGAAACCCCATTTCTGCTGCTTGCTGCAACACAGATTTAAGAATGCTGCGACAGCACGCCTCAAACGGTTGACCCCGCAAATACAAATCACTCGCAAGCCAAACCATCTCTGAATTCCACGGCAAAATCGTTGCACTGGCAAGATCAGGCATTGTTGCGACTTCTTCATCACTGACCTCTTGAGGAACGCCATCCAAAGCAGCCCCCGTAAATAGCTCTGACCCTTGCATCATTTGGTCAAAATGCGACAGAGGAACCATTTTCGCTTTGCACATGCCATGAATATCAACAAAGCTCGCGATCGCATATTTCACACCTTGGTCTTTGAGCATCGTTTTGAACTGCTGCAAATCCGGATTAAGCTGATGGGTCATAGATTGAGATAGTTATTAAGACTGGACTTTACCGTATCAGACGCAGATTTAATTGCTGATTGGCACTTGTTCAGGTTAAGCAAAATTCTATCTAAAGATAGTGTCTAGCGATACGCGATTGTTTTATCTTTTCTGCTAGTCAACCCTACGCTTACTAAGCCGTTCATCAGAGGGAAAATTGGGAGAATAGAGCGTGGCTCAGGATGAGAAAGCAACAGGCACTGAAGACATCCTGATAGGAAATCAGATTGATGCCTTTTGTATCGTACTGAATGATGCATTACGTCCACTGACAGATGCGGAAGCAATTCAGTCAACAGCAGCGCATGTGCTAGGCGAGTCGTTAGGGGCAAGCCGTGTTGCTTATGCTGAAATTTTACTGAATCATCAACAAGTGAGCATCTACCGGAGCTACACAAACGGCGTAGCAGAACTGAGCGGAGTATTTAGTACAGAAGAATATGGTCGAGACTTGATCAAAGACTACAGAATGGGGCAACAAGTGATTGTCTCAGATATTCAGCACAGTAAGCGCCTGACAGAGCGTGAGAAAGCAAAGTTCAAAGCGATCGACATTGCCGCCTATTGTGATACGCCTTTGATCAAGAACGGTCAATTAGTCGCCTTGCTCATTGTGCATCAATCGACTCCGCGACAATGGACAAAGCTGGAAGCAAGACAGATCGAAGAAACCGCAGAGCGAACTTGGGCAGCCGTTGAACGGGCACGCGCAGAAGCAGCCCTCCGACAATCTGAGACAAAATATCGCACCTTGTTTGAGTCGATGAATCAAGGATTCTGCCTTTGTGAAATGATGTTTGACGAACAAGGAAATCCGCAAGACTATCGATTCCTAGAAGCCAATTCTATTTTTGAATCGATGACAGGGCTGAAAGGTGCAATCGGAAAAACAGCACGAGAATTAGTCCCTAATTTAGAAGAGTTTTGGTTCGAAACCTATAGTAGAGTTGTACAGACGAGGAAACCTGAACGCTTTGAGAGTGGCTCTCAGGCTATGAATCGATGGTTTGAAGTCAGTGCTTTCCCAATCGATACCTATCCACAGTTTGCCATTTTATTCACCGATATTAGCGATCGTAAACAAGCCGCGATCGCACTGCAAGACAGTGAAGAACAGAGTCGTAACATTCTAGAAAGTATTACCGATGGGTTCTTTGCACTGAATGCCCAATGGCAGTTTACTTACATGAACAAATCGGCTGAAGCAATGCTTGAGCGATCGAGCAACGCTTCGGTCAGCAAGAACCTGTGGACAGAATATCCAGGCTTGATCGGAACTGAGTTTGAGCGAATTTATCGCGGTGCAATGCACGATCAAGTTGTCGGCGCAACAACCGCATTTTATCCCGACCACAATCGATGGTACGAAGTTCGTGCCTATCCAGCCAGGCCAGGCATTACCGTTTACTTTAGAAACGTAACCGAGCAGATCCAAGCTCAAGCAGCACTCCAACACTCTGAGAAACGATATCAAACCTTGTTTGAATCGATCGATGAAGGCTTCTGTGTAATTGAACTCGTGTTTGAGAAGGACATAGCAATTGATTATCGCCTTGTTGAAGTCAATCCAGCTTTTGAACAGCAAACGGGACTGACACAAGCCGTTGGCAAAACAATTCGTGAGCTAATTCCTGAGATTGAAACATTCTGGTTTGATATCTATGCGCAAGTGCTGCGGACAGGCGAACCGACGCGATTTCAGGATCACTCGGCTGCGATGAATCGTTGGTTTGATATCTATGCATTCCGGCTTGAACCTGCTGAAAGCAACAAAGTTGCAGTGCTATTTCAGGATGTGACCGAGCGCAGGCGAATCGAAACAGAGCGCGAAGCTGCACGAGAAGCAGCCGATCAAGCAAATCAGATCAAAGATGAATTTCTCGCGGTTCTCTCTCACGAACTGAGAACGCCACTGAATCCGATTTTAGGCTGGATCAAATTGCTACAATCGGGCAAACTCGATGCCAATCAACAGCGAGGAGCTTTAGCCACGATCGAGCGCAATGCCAAGCTGCAATCTCGACTGATCGAAGATTTACTCGATATCTCCCGAATTATTCAAGGCAAGCTGCTGTTAAATCCTACGATTGTTGATTTGACTCAGATCATTTCTGCCGCCGTTGAGACAGTACGTCTCGCCGCTGCCGCAAAAAACATTCAGTTAACGCTCACTTTTAATCCGACGGCTCCCGTATCGGCTGATCCAGTTCGATTACAGCAAGCTATCTGCAATTTGCTCACCAATGCCGTCAAGTTCACGCCAGACGGCGGAACTGTGACAGTCACATTAAGGTCTAGCGATCACCGGGCTGAAATTCAGGTCATCGACACAGGTAAAGGCATTCAGCCTAATTTTTTGCCTCGGATCTTTGACTCCTTTCAGCAAGAAGATGGCTCAACGACTCGCAAATTTGGCGGATTAGGACTGGGACTCGCGATCGTACAGCGCATCATCGAAATGCATGGCGGAACCGTCCAGGCAGAAAGTCAGGGAGTCAATCACGGCGCGACATTTATTGTAAAACTGCCGATGAATTTGCAAGCGCAATTGAGCAAGAGCGCGCTTGAGCCGCATTGCCCGGATGCAGCGCAAGAAGGAGAGTTAAACCATGTAACAGTTTTACTCATCGACGATGATCTCGATACTCGCGAATATCAAGCTTTCTTACTTGAACAAAATGGTGCAACAGTCATTGCCGTGCCATCTGGACTCGCCGCCTTACAGGTACTCGATCAGACCTTGCCCAATGTCATCGTCAGTGACTTAGGGATGCCTGAGATGGATGGCTACCTGTTAATTCGACAGATTCGTGCTAGAACATCGAAATGGGGAGGAGAAATTCCCGCGATCGCAGTTTCTGCCTATGCAGGAGAGTTTAACCAGCAGCAAGCGCTTGAAGCCGGATTTCAGCAGCATCTTGCCAAACCCATCGAGCCAGAAGAATTGATTCGTGCGATCGCCACATTATCAAGGAGCCAAGCATGAAACCTGAACCGAGCACAGCAAGCTTTCTCCAAGGCGGTGGCGAAATGGGCAGACGCATTCGAGAACTCGATTGGTCAAAGGCTCCGCTCGGTGAGCCAGAACAATGGCAGCAAAGCTTAAAAACAGCGGTGCGAATTATGCTGACCTCGCGTCAACCAATGTGGATTGCCTGGGGAACCAACTTAACCTACCTCTATAACGACGCGTATCGAGCGATTCTCGGCGGCAAACATCCAGAAATGTTAGGACAGCCGACCTCGGTTGTGTGGCGTGAAATTTGGGATGAGGTCGAGCCGCGAACGGCTTCAGTCATGCTGAGAAACGAAGCGACCTATGATGAATCGCTGCTGCTGATCATGGAGCGCAACGGGTATCCCGAAGAAACTTACTACACGTTTTCATATAGTCCTATCCCGGATGATCAAGGCGGAACAGGCGGGATTATTTGCGCCAATACTGACAATACGCAGCAAGTGATTGGAGAGCGACAGTTAGCATTGTTACGTGTCCTTGCGGCTAAAACTGCGGATGCTCGGACGTTCGATGAGGCTTGTACTTTCAGTGCCCAGTGTTTAGCTGCAAATCCTTATGATCTGCCGTTTGCTTTGATTTATCTGATTGATGTTGAACAGCAGCAAGTGATCTTATCCGGCACAGCGGGAATCGAGCGTGATCATCCGCTGGCGCTTGAAGCGGTCGGATTCGACCAAGATTCGATTTGGCAGTTGAGTGAGGTTGTGCGATCGCAAACATCCGCAATCATTACAAACCTCACCGCTGAGCTTCCCAAAGGCGCATGGCAGCATCCCCCTCATCAAGCCATTGTTATGCCGATCGTCGCCTCAGGAGACACAGGACAAGCTGGCATTTTAGTCGCAGGTCTCAATCCGTTCCGATTGCTAGATGATAACTATCAAGGCTTTCTTGATCTAGTTACAGGTCAGATCGCAGCAAGCATTGCCAATGCTCAGGCGTATGAAGAAGAACGTAAACGCGCCGAAACCCTTGCAGAACTCGATCGAGCAAAAACCGTCTTCTTTAACAATATCAGCCACGAATTTCGCACGCCTCTGACGCTAATGTTAAGCCCCACTGAAGAGGCACTCAGCGATCCGATTCATCCCCTTCCTCCGACCCAGCGAGAGCGCATCGAGATCGTTCAACGCAACGGAATGCGCTTGCTAAAGCTAGTGAACACTCTGCTAGACTTTTCCCGAATGAAGCCGGACGAGTGCAAGCCGTTTATGAACCAACTGATCTGGCAAGCTACACAACAGATTTAGCGAGTGTCTTTCGATCTGCGATCGAGCGTGCCAATCTCCAGTTCGTGGTCGATTGTCCTGCACTTCCAGAAGCGGTGTATGTCGATCATGAGATGTGGGAAAAGATTGTTCTGAATCTTCTCTCGAATGCCTTCAAATTTACCTTTGAAGGCAAGATTACTGTGCAGTTGTGCTGGCGGATAGACCAGGTTCAACTGATCGTTCGAGACACCGGAGTTGGCATTCCCGCAGCAGAAATTCCGCATCTGTTTGAGCGGTTCCATCGGGTGAAAGCGTCACAAGGACGAAGCTTTGAAGGATCAGGAATTGGACTTTCTTTAGTTCAAGAATTAGTCAAACTGCACCAAGGCACGATCGAGGTCATCAGCCAGGAAGGAGAAGGAACTTGTTTTACGATCGCCATTCCAACCGGAACCGCTCATCTTCCGGTTGAACAAATTAGCGAAACTCGTACGACCAGCGCAACGGGTGCAAGCTCTTATGTCGAAGAAGCGCTACGATGGCTACCAGACTCAAGTTCCGTTGCTACCCCACTGGACTTGAATCCGGTGATGCAGTCTTCGAGTCCTCAGGCTTACGTTCTACTTGCCGATGATAATGCGGATATGCGGGATTATGTCAAACGTCTTCTCGCCCAACAGTATGAAGTCAAAGCCGTTTCGGATGGTTTAGCCGTGTTGGATGCGGTTTGCGATCGCACTCCAGATCTCATTCTCACAGATGTGATGATGCCCCAACTCGATGGATTTGGGGTCTTAAGTGCCCTGCGAGACAGCCCGCAAACCCGAGAGATTCCCATCATTCTCCTCTCTGCCCGTGCAGGAGAAGAAGCCAGAGTCGAAGGCTTAGCCGCCGGAGCCGATGATTATCTGACGAAGCCTTTTTCTGCACGTGAGCTATTAGCGAGAGTCGAAGCCACCCTCAAACTCTCGAAACTTCGACAAGAAGCACTCCAACGAGAGCAAACCTTACGAGCCGCGAGTGAAACGGCAAAACAACAAGCCGAAACTGCTCTAAGACGGATCGATCAGCTTCTAGAAAGTATGAGTGATGCATTTGTGGCTTTAGACCATCACTGGAAAATTATTTATCAAAATGCTACTGCCGAACGCATTAACAATAAACCTCGCTCTGAAGTCATCGGTAAAACACTTTGGGAAGAATGGCCTGCGGCGATCGGAACCGAAATTGAAACGCAATACCGTCGAGCGATCGCGCAACAGACAGCAGCGCACTTTGAACATCACTACTATGAACCGCCGAGCCACGATGTTTGGTTAGAAGTGAACGCTTATCCATTTGAAGAAGGGTTAGGAATTTTTTATCGCGATATTAGCCAACGCAAACAGCTTGAAGCCGAGCAAGCTCATATTCTTCAGCTTGAGCAAGTTGCCCGTGAGAAAGCCGAACAAGCGAATCGGATTAAAGATGAATTTCTCGCGGTGCTCTCGCATGAATTACGATCTCCCTTGAATCCGATCTTAGGCTGGTCGAGGCTCTTGCAAACAGGCAGGTTAGATGCAGAGAAAACGGCTTATGCGTTAGCTACGATCGAGCGCAATGCCAAACTTCAATCGGATCTGATTGCGGATCTACTCGATGTCTCTCGAATTTTGCAGGGCAAGATCAACCTCAATGTAAGCACGGTGAATTTAGCAACGGTGATTCGAGCCGCGATCGAGACGGTTCGGTTAGCGGCTGAAGCGAAATCGATTGAGATTGAAACCGTTTTTGAGTCTGAGGTCAACGATGTTGCAGGAGATGCGACTCGTTTACAGCAGATTGTCTGGAATTTGCTCTCAAATGCCGTGAAATTTACGCCTACTGGAGGGCAGGTGCAGATTCATTTGACCGCAATTGATCATCAAATTCAAATGACTGTACACGACACAGGAAAGGGTATTGCTCCTGAGTTTTTACCGCATGTATTTGACTATTTCCGTCAAGAAGATGGCGCAACCACTCGTCAGTTTGGCGGGTTAGGATTGGGACTCGCGATCGTTCGATATCTAACTGAACTGCATGGTGGAACTGTTGCAGTAGAAAGCCCAGGTGAAGGGCAAGGAACAACATTTATGGTGCGATTACCTCGCTTGTCAACAGCAGCCGAGCTTCAATCTGAAGCACAATCGGCTGATTCATCCGCTAGCTTGAAGGATCTCAAAATTTTAGTCGTCGATGATGATTCCGATGCGCTTGGGCTTGTGGAATTTTTGCTCGAAGAAGCTGGAGCGATCGTAGTGTCTGTCCCTTCAGCGTGCGAAGCATTACAGGCATTGGCACAATCGCGTTTCGATATTCTCGTCAGTGATATCGGAATGCCGGAAATGGATGGTTACATGCTGATGCAGCAAGTCCGAGCGTTACCGCCAGACCAAGGCGGAGAAATTCGTGCGATCGCGCTCACTGCTTATGCAGGAGAGTTGAATCAAAAACAAGCGATCGCCGCTGGATTTCAAAAGCATCTCGCGAAACCGTTGGAATCTGAGGAATTGATAGATGCGATCGCGGCATTGACGAAAAAATAGAGACTTTCGGAGGTGGGGAGTGGGGAGTGGGGAGTGGGGAGCACCCAGATTGAGATTGCTCCCTATCTCCCTATCCAAAATTTATTGCGGTGAAACTCGCCCCTCAATCGTTTTCTCCGCAACTCTAAATCTGCAACATTTTCGGATATTCCAGGAGCATCTCATCGTAAGTGAGGCTATCTCCGTCTGCCTGTGGAGTCCATTGCAGTTCAAACTTCATTAAATACTCTGCATTCAAACTCGCTAACTGATTCAGCACCTCAGTCAACGCTTCCATCGATCGAATCTCCATAAACAGCGGCTTATCATCCGCCGTCCCGACGAGCAATGTCACCACAATATAAGAGGCAGGCTCTTTATCCGGATCAACCTCAAACTCTTTCAGCACCAACTGACCTCCTGCATTCGAGATCGTCTCTGTGGTGTACTTTGTCCGTTCGGTGATCGACAACCGATTAAACGCTTTCTCCGCCTCGTCTCGGGTCTTCACCGTCTCAGAACTCGCCTGCACATGACTCCAATTTTCCGGCATTCTTAGCAACGCCAAAACTGCCTCTTGCAGTTGCG
This sequence comes from Leptolyngbya boryana PCC 6306, assembly GCF_000353285.1. Classification (NCBI taxonomy): domain Bacteria; kingdom Bacillati; phylum Cyanobacteriota; class Cyanophyceae; order Leptolyngbyales; family Leptolyngbyaceae; genus Leptolyngbya; species Leptolyngbya boryana. Next base: position 4,408,680 of record NZ_KB731324.1, on the reverse strand, counting down.
CGTGCAGCCCTTCGATCGAATCCGTTTCACCCTGCTCCACAATCTCCGTCAATTCCTTCTGAATCGCTCGACCTTCCGCCAGCAATCCCACCTGAATCATGGAAACCGTCACAATATCATTGTCAAGCTCATTGCCCTTGCTCTTTTTCGCACTCTTCAGCAAGTACCACACGAAAAATCCAGCACCACCGACGAGAATTAACGCCACAATCCATAACACGATGCTCGCGCCACTGGAATACCCGCTGCTATAGCCGCCCCCATAATAGCCGCCCCCATAATAGCCACCCCCCTGATATCCCCCAGAATTTGAGCGTCCAGAACTTGAACTTCCAGAGCTTGAGCCACCCGGAGTCGAACTGCCAGAAGAGCGAGAAGACCCACTACTGCGATTAAACGATCCGCCACTGCTGCGACCACCACTGCGTTTCGCATATGCCGCAGAATCAAGCAGCAATTCTGAAGATCGAAACGGCATCGGCACGTGTATCGAGTTCAAAACAGCAGAACTCGCGATCGTGGCACAGAGTAAGCGGAATTTTTTCGTCAACATGGTTCGTGATTTACTTCATCAGGTTTAAATTGCCCCGTCTGCTCCAGCCACTCTTGATATAAATCCGGGCGACGAGTTCGAGTGCGTTCGATCTGTTGCTGCGTCCGCCAGCGATCGATTTCAGCATGGTTGCCCGATCGCAAAACAGTCGGAACTTCCCATTCTCGAAACACGGGCGGACGGGTGTATTGCGGATAATCGAGCAATCCTGTTTCAAAACTTTCCAATTTCAGCGACTCTTCCTTGCCAATCGCACCCGGTAACAGCCGAATTGTGCCGTTTAAAAGCGCTAAAGCCGGAATCTCTCCACACGTCAACACAAAATCTCCTAACGAGACCTCGCGCGTCACCAAATTCAGCACCCGCTCGTCTATCCCTTCATAATGTCCGCAAATGATGACAATCTGATCAAAATTCGCCGAAAATTCCTTGAGCAAATCTTGTCGCATCGGCTCACCTTGCGGTGTCACAAATACTACCTCGCGGCGGGGCAGTACGGGTAAAGATTCGACCGCTGCGAAAATTGGCTCTGGCTTCATCAACATGCCGACCCCGCCCCCGTAAGGCTCATCATCGACTCGGCGATGTTTATCGATCGCAAAATCTCGCGGATTAGTCAGATGTACCTCCGCGATTTGTTTCGCCAAAGCTTTCCCCAGTAATCCAGATTGCAGCGGCGACGCAAAAAAATCTGGAAACAACGTGACAATATCGAAGCGCATGTTGATAAATAAGAACGAAGAACTGTTAACAAAAAATTAATAGTTTGGCATGATGGAGAGTCATAAGAAATCAAAAATTAAATTTATAGCGTTAGACGATACAACTCCCGCGCCAGCGCGATGCGAATTTCGATTTCCCTGTTCACCCTTCACATATCATCCCTCATCCCTTCATGCTAGAGTCAGTCTTGCAATCGTTTGAACCGCAGATGCCTCAGTCTCTCAATACCGCCATTATGGTAATTGGCGGCGCAGAAGATAAAATTCATGGACGCGAAATCCTGCAAAACTTTTTCTTTCGGGCAGGAGGAAGTGATGCCCGCATCGCGATTATTCCCTCCGCTTCCCGTGAACCCCTAGTGATTGGCGATCGCTATTACACTATCTTCTCCGATATGGGCGCTCAGGAAATCAAGGTACTGAACATTCTTGATCGGGCGCAATGTGACGCACCCGAGATGCAAGAGTATGTCAGCGAATGTAGCGCTGTTTTCCTGACCGGAGGCGATCAATTACGCCTGTGTGGATTGTTATCAGATACGCCTGTGATGGATATTGTGCGATCGCGCGCCCAATCCGGCGAAATTACCCTCGCAGGAACCAGCGCTGGTGCCGCCGTCATGGGACATCACATGATTGCTGGCGGCGGCAGTGGCGAATCTCCCAATCATTCTTTAGTCGATATGACCCTCGGACTTGGCATCATTCCAGAAGTCTTAGTCGATCAACATTTTCATAATCGCAATCGCATGGCGAGATTAATGAGCGCGATCGTTGCCCATCCCGACCGATTAGGAATTGGAATTGATGAAGACACCTGTGCATTATTTGAAGGAGACGGCATTTTACAAGTCCTAGGCAAAGGAGCTGTCACCATCCTTGACCCCAGCGAAATGAACTACACCAATCAAGCCGAAATCAACAAAACCGACCCGATTTGTATGGGAAATTTGCGCTTGCATGTTCTCAGTGCGGGTTGTCGATTTGACTTGCGGCGGCGCACCATGCTCTTGCGGGAATCGCGGAGAAAGCCATTCTGGGATCGCCCCTGAGATTGAAGAAATCAGATTTTCTTAACTTGTAGATTCGAGGAGATCTGGTAGCGTTTCGATGAGATCAGGTTGCACGATGTTACAGAATTGCTTGAATTCCCGACTTTTGGCGGCAACAGTTCTTTACACAAACTGTTTATCATGAACACTTCCCTGCTCAGATTGCATCTGAAACTAGATAACTGCTTTTGCAGGTAATCTGGTTCAGATCTCGATTGCCAACTAACTAAACGCCAGCCTGTATCCCTGAATAGACCCCTATGAAGATACTCAAAGTTCAGACGTTACGTGGACCCAACTATTGGAGTATTCGCCGCCATAAAGTTGTTTTAATGCGTCTAGATCTCGAAGATCTGGCAGAAACACCTTCTAACTTAATTCCTGGGTTCTACGAAGGTCTGGTCGAGTTGCTTCCTTCACTTGTCGAACATTTCTGTTCTCCGGGCTGCCGAGGTGGCTTTTTAGCTCGCGTTCGGGAAGGCACAATGATGGGACATATCATTGAGCATGTGGCGCTAGAGCTTCAAGAATTAACCGGAATGCTGGTTGGGTTTGGAAGAACTCGCGAAACCGCCGAACCGGGCGTGTACCAAGTTGCGATCGAATATATTCACGAACGCGCCGGACGCTATGCAGCGAGGGCTGCCGTCCGAATTTGCCAAACCCTGGTTGAAACCGGACGATATCCAAAAGAAGAACTTGAAAAAGATCTCAACGACCTGCGCGAAATTGCCGCAGAGTGCAGTTTAGGACCGAGTACCGAAACAATCGTCAAAGAAGCCGAAACCCGCAATATTCCTTGGGCAGAACTCGGTGCGCGCGCCATGATTCAACTGGGCTTTGGCGTACATCAGAAGCGCATTCAAGCGACGTTGAGCAATCGGACTGGCATTCTTGGAGTTGAGCTTGCCTCGGATAAAGAAGGAACGAAACAAATGCTGCGAGCGTCTGGAGTTCCAGTTCCGCGTGGCACTGTTATTAGCTATTTAGACGAATTAGAAGATGCGATCGCGGATGTCGGTGGATATCCGATCGTGATTAAGCCGCTGAATGGCAATCATGGTCGAGGCATTACGATTAACATTACAACCTGGGAACAAGCCGAAGCTGCTTACGATGCAGCCAAAGATGTTTCTAAGTCGGTCATCATTGAACGGTTCTATCAGGGTCGCGATCACCGAGTTTTAGTCGTCAATGGGAAAGTTGTTGCTGTAGCTGAAAGAGTTCCTGCACATGTAGTAGGAGATGGTCGCTCGACGATTCAACAATTAATTGATGAAACGAATCGAGATCCGCGACGTGGTACAGGTCACGATAATGTCCTGACAAAGATCGAAGTCGATCGCACGTCTTGGGAATTGTTAGAACAAAAAGGCTACAACTTGGAAACGGTACTACCAGCAGGCGAGATGTGCTATCTGAGAGCAACTGCGAACCTCAGTACTGGCGGCATTGCTATCGATCGTACCGATGATATTCATCCTGAAAATCTCTGGTTAGCTGAGCGCGTCGTAAAAATTATCGGCTTAGATATTGCGGGAATTGATATCGTCACTGAGGATATCTCAAAGCCGTTGCGCGAAGTCGATGGTGTGATTGTTGAAGTCAATGCGGCTCCTGGGTTTCGGATGCACGTTTGTCCGAGTGAAGGGATTCCGCGCAATGTTGCTGAACCCGTGATCGATATGCTGTTTCCGAATCATTCCAATGGTCGCATCCCAATCATTGCGATTACTGGAACAAACGGAAAAACAACCACAACGCGCTTAATTGCTCATCTGTTTAAACAGACGAAGCAAGTCGTAGGTTACACCACAACCGATGGCACTTATATTGGGGACTACCTCGTTGAACCTGGCGATAATACCGGGCCTCAAAGCGCACAGTTAATCCTGCAAGATCCCACCGTGGAAGTCGCCGTACTTGAAAGTGCCAGAGGTGGAATTTTGCGATCGGGTTTAGCCTTCAATGCTTGTGATGTCGGTGTGGTTTTGAATGTCGCCGCCGATCACCTGGGACTTGGGGATATTAATACGATCGACGAAATGGCACGAGTCAAAAGCGTCGTCGCGGAAGCTGCACTGCCCAAAGGCTATGTCGTCTTGAATGCGGATGATCCGTTAGTTTCAGCAATGGCAAGTCGCGTTTCGGCTCAGATTGCTTACTTCTCGATGAATGCAGAGAATGAATTAATTCGATCGCATACCCAACGAGGTGGACTCGCAGCCGTATATGAAAATGGCTATCTCTCGATCTTGAAAGGCGATTGGACGCTGAGAATTGAACAAGCGATCAATGTTCCTTTGACTCTCGGTGGACGCGCGCCATTCATGATTGCGAATGCTTTGGCTGCAAGTTTGGCAGCATTTGCTCAAGGCGTTCGGATTGAAGAAATTCGAGCAGCCTTGATGACATTCCAAGCTTCAACCAAGCAAACACCAGGGCGGATGAATCTCTTCAACTTGGGTCATTTCCATGTGTTGATCGACTATGCCCACAATCCGCATAGCTACAAGGCATTAGGTGGCTTTGTTCAGAATTGGACGGATGGCGATCGCATTGGAGTAATCGGCGCACCGGGAGATCGACGCGATGAAGATTTTGTCGAGTTAGGCACACTCTCCGCAGACTTATTCGATCGCATGATCATTAAAGAAGATGACGACAATCGCGGACGCGAGCGTGGCAATACCGCTGAATTCATTGTGCAAGGCGTAAAAGCGACGAAACCGGATGCTCGATATGAAGTCATTCTCGATGAAACTCAAGCGATCGAGGCGGCGCTAGAAAGTGCAACTCCTGGCAGTTTAGTGGTGATCTTGCCGGAAAGTGTCACGAGAGCGATCAAGCTCATTGAGGCTCGAAATGCAGTTCAGGTCATGACCCCGGTTGTAACTCTAAATGGCAATTCAGATCCTGTGCAGCCCCAGATGGTCGCGAGAGAAGCAATCCCAACTTCCTAGTAATTTCTAGCGAATGATTGGACGCTGCCTTGTACTTTAGCCAACCAATTAAAAAAATCCCTCGCACATCAAACGCGAGGGATTTTGCACTTGAGTCTGTCAAAATCAGTTGAACTGCGATCGCTTACAAAAACCGCTTACGTACACGCTTTGGAACCGTCAAATTTCGAGACGAATGAAAATCTTCTTGAACTTTATGCGTTAGACGACGCGAAACCTGACGAACAACCTGTTTGAGAATCCGCTCTCCCGTACTTTTAATCAACGCATCCGGCAACGCATGAATAAAGCGCGGAAACTGAATCGCAACACTTAAATCAAGCTGCCACTGCACCTGAGTCATTTTCAAGTTGGGATCACTAGGGCTTGAATGCTCCACCAGATTCAATGCCGCTTGAAAATCTACTTCATAGCCCAGATAAGTATCGTCTGGAACTGGAACTGTTTCAATCCGATAAATCCCTTCTTGCTGTGGCAACAGATCCAAGCCAACTCGCGGCTCCACATCGTACCCAAACGCCCCAAAATGACCAATAATCAGCGCATAGCTATTTTGCCCGATCGATTCAACCTGCATCGGATGCGCGCAGCGTCGAAACCATTCTTGATGCACATCCAGATAGGCTGCTACCGTTCGCGCATCAGCATTCATCTCCATGCAGTCCACAAACTGGCTCGAAAACACCGTTGGCTCATTAATCAGAGCATCCGTGTGAGCAGGAGTCACATTTCCACCCGCAGCATCGGTGGGGCGGGCGAAATTGGGATTCGCGAAGTCTGAGGGATCGGTCGGTTGCGATTGCATTCACTCTCTCTTCCGTTTGCCGTGGTTCTACGTCAAGGTTCCCCAAAGGATACTGATAGGCTCCACTTTCAGTCGGGGCTTCTCCTGAAAATCAGTAAAATCCATGCGGATTTCAGATGAGTACAGCCATCTATTTCTATCTTTACAAAAGTTAAGGATGTGCCTTACATATCCTACTCCGTGTACGAGGGTTTGGGAAGGGTAAGCCAAAAAAATCGCGGATCGAGCTGGCATTGATCACACTTCTGCACGATGTAGATTAGAAAGGGTCAGCAAAATATTGATAGACAGTGATTTGGTAAATTCTATGAAAGCATTTGTAGCAGGGGCGACGGGTGAAACGGGACGTAGGATTGTTCAACAACTCGTCGATCGCGGAATTCCTGTGCGCGCGCTCGTGCGCGATCCCGAAAAAGCACGATCGATTTTACCCACCGGGGTTGAACTCGTGAAAGGGGATGTCTTGAATAAAGCAGACTTAGTCGGCGCGATCGCAGACTCCACCGTGTTGTTCTGCGCAACGGGAGCGAAACCGAGCTTCGATCCCACCCAACCCTATAAAGTCGATTTAGAAGGCACAAAGAATCTCGTCGATGCTGCGAAAGCGAAAGGAATTGAGCATTTTGTATTCGTTTCCTCACTGTGTACCTCACAGTTTTTTCACCCATTAAACTTGTTCTGGTTAATTCTGGTCTGGAAGAAACAGGCAGAAGAATATCTACAAAAGAGCGGACTCACTTACACGATCGTGCGTCCGGGGGGCTTAAAGAACGAAGACAATCAAGATCGCATTATCATGTCCTCGGCAGATACCCTCAGCGAAGGCAGCATTCCCCGCACCAAAGTTGCACAAGTTTGCATCGAGTCTGCCTTTCAGCCCAGTGCTCGCAACAAAATTGTAGAAATCGTGGCAAAACCAGAAGCCCCTGAGCAATCGTTTGAAGCGCTCTTTGCTTCAGTTGCTTAAGCCTCTATGTTTGATCTTTCGCTCCGTTCTTTTGCGAAACGGAGTGAAAGATTCCAAGGTTCCACGATACTCCGCAATCATTTGTTAGATTTCAGAAAGCGCATGTTTCAAGAGTTGGATATGGAATCTGAGAAAAGAGAAATTGTTGTAGTCGGAGCGAGTCGGGGGATTGGAGCGGCTGTCGCACAGCACTTTGCCCAAAAAGGTGATTCTGTGTTCTCGATTTCCAGAAGTCAGCCGATAGCAGGAAAGTGGATTCAAGCAGATATTTCCACTCCAGAAGGAATCCAATCCATTGTCAGTCGCATTGGTGACTCAACAATCGATGCCCTCTTGTTTATGGGAGGAGTTTGGGAAAACGGCGCATTTACCGATCAATATGACTTTATGACAAGCTCTGATCAAGAAACTCGCTTTGTGATAGCTGTCAATACAATTGCGCCGATTGAACTGACCAAGCAGCTTGCTAAAAATCTTGCCCAGTCTGACAACCCAAGAGCCATATTTATTGGCGCACTCTCAGGATTGGATCACTCTCCAACGATCGAGGTCGCAAATACAGCATCTAAATTTGGGTTAAGGGGAGCAGCCCAGGCATTGAAACTTGCTCTCTGTGATTACAAGATTGGGATTACGGTCATTAACCCAGGCAATATCGCAACTGAAGAAGTCATAGCAGATATTGAAGAGGGTAGATTTACAACACAAGTTCCAATTTCACTGGCAGATGTCATTTCTACAATTGAATGGATTCTCACACTTTCAAATACTGTCGATATTGGAGAGATTAATATGTATCAGAAAGGGTAATCAAGAAATCTTCTAAAGAGATAGAGATTATCAAGGTCGCTGAGAAATTGCGACATCTAAAAACCCTTGTACAGCGGACTACCCAAGAGCGATCGCTGAGTGATTGAAATTTCTAGTTGTTCCGATATGGACACCGTCAAGTTAGAAAACGATCGAGGGCGGTTTTCAGTTCTTCAATTTCCGCTTCAATATTGCCTTCTTGAGCCGCACGCGCCACACATTGAGATAAGTGCTCGTCTAAAATCAAACGAGCTACTCGATCGAGTGCCCCGCGGACTGCGGCAACTTGGACTAAAACATCTGGGCAAGGTCGATCGCTTTCTACCATCGCTTTAATACCCCGCACATGTCCTTCAATTCGAGAAAGACGATTGACCACCTTCCGAATCGATTCTTCGCTATGGACATGATCATGCGGCTCATGATCGTGATGATGAGAGTGCGACTCCGTACCGTGAGGCAAATCTGAGGTCGTCATCGTCTTCAAACTCATTAGAGATCCTGTCTGATCTTAGTGCGAGGTGTGGAGAATGGGGTGAAATCTCTACCAGACTCGATTTTGTTTTCAGTCGTAGGATAGGAATAATGGCTAGACAGCGGCATTTTCATTAGGTTTAAGAATTATGCAACGCGCTCAACTCTCAAATCAGCTTCGGCGAATTCAAATTGCGATCGTCACACTCGCGCTGATGTTCGGCTTTACCCTATCGCTTCCCCAATCGGTGAAAGCCGAGACAATTGAAGCGGCACAACCCGCTCCACGCGCCATTACACGCGGCAGCTTTGTCGCGGAAGCCGTGCAAAAAGTGGGGAAAGCGGTCGTCAGAATCGACACCGAGAAGACCGTCACAAGACGCGCTGATCCGATGCTCGATGATCCCATGTTTCGCCGATTCTTTGGGGAAGATTTTGCTCCACGATCGGAGACATTACGCGGTCAAGGATCGGGATTTGTGATTGAGAAAAGCGGCATTATTCTGACCAACTCACACGTCGTCAACGGCGCGGACAAAGTGACTGTGACCTTGAAAGATGGGCGAGTGTTTGAAGGAAAAGTCCGAGGCTTTGATGAAGTGACAGATTTAGCTGTGGTCAAAGTTGAGGGCAAAGATCTGCCCACTGCACCTTTAGCCGATTCTGACCAAGTGCAAGTTGGAGATTGGGCGATCGCTGTTGGCAATCCTCTCGGCTTAGATAACACTGTGACCTTGGGAATTGTCAGTACGTTACATCGATCGAGCGCTCAGATTGGTTTATCCGATAAACGCTTAGATTTCTTACAAACCGATGCCGCAATCAATCCCGGAAATTCGGGTGGCCCCTTGCTCAACGATCGTGGCGAAGTGATCGGAATTAACACTGCCATCCGCCCGGATGCGATGGGAATTGGGTTTGCGATTCCCATCAATAAAGCGAAATCAGTGAAAGATGCGCTTGCCAAGGGTGAAAAGATTCCACATCCTTACATTGGCGTGCAAATGACGACCTTAACTCCTGAAATTGCGCGTCAAAACAATACCGATCCAAATTCGCCGTTTGAAGTCCCTGAAGTCAATGGCGTGATTGTCGTGCGCGTTGTGCCAAATTCTCCGGCTGCTGCGGCTGGCTTCCGCCGAGGTGATGTCGTCACTGAAATTGATGGACAAGCAATTTCTAAAGCAGAACAGCTTCAAGCCCTGGTGGAAAATGTGAAACCCGGTCAAACCTTGAAAGTTCAGGTTCAGCGGGGCAAGCAAATGCAGCAATTGTTAGTTAAGCCTGCGGAACTGCAAGACGTGGGCTAGTAGTTTCTCACTAGCATTCGGAGGAATTTAAACATGGCTCAGAATCGATTTTTGATGTTTCTAATTGGGTTGGCAGTTGGACTGTTCATCGCCTGGGTTCCGTTGTCGATCGCAGTTTACTTTAACCAAAGCGGATATCACTTGGCTCACTATCTCGTTCTCACAGTCTCCTCGATTTTCTTTGGGGGATTAGCGGCAGTGCAACAAGAAAAATTTGGCAACACCATCCAACGAGTCTTAGATTCGATGACTTGGGGCTAATCCTGGTAGATTTGCTACTCTTAAAAGAACAACGCTCCTTTACTGTCTAAGTGAGGAGCGATTTTTATTTCTTGATTTGTGAGGAGCATCATATGGGTTCACTTAAAGGACGGGATTTATTGAAATTGTCAGATCTCAGCCCAGACGAAGTGATGGAGTTGCTAGAGATTGCAGCACAGCTTAAATCTGGAAAATTAAACCCACGGATCACGGTCAACGGTCATCCGCCCGTGTTGGGATTGCTGTTCTATAAAGCCTCGACTCGAACCCGTGTGAGCTTCTCAACTGCCATGTATCACCTTGGAGGACAAGTTCTTGATTTGCCCTTGAATGCCACTCAGGTGAGCCGTGGAGAACCGATCGAAGATACCGCAAGAGTCCTCGATCGCTACCTCGACATCTTGGCAATTCGTACCTTTGAGCAGTCAGATCTCGACACATTCGCTCAAGAAATGCAGATTCCAGTCATCAATGCCCTGACGGATTTAGAGCATCCTTGCCAGGTTTTAGCCGACTTACAAACGATTCAAGAAACCTTTTCGACCCTTTCCGGTTTGACGCTGACGTATGTCGGAGATGGCAATAATGTCGCGCATTCGCTCATGTTGGGCTGTGCCTTAGTGGGTATGAATGTCCGAATTGCAACTCCTATAGACTACCGACCTCTGCCCGAAATTGTGCAACTGACGGAAAAAATTGCCAACGGTAAATCCGAAGTGCTGTTAACCGATGATCCGATCGCGGCCGCAAAAGATTCCCATGTGCTCTATACCGATGTCTGGGCAAGTATGGGACAAGAGGATCTCGCCGAAAGCCGAATTCCGATTTTTCAGCCTTACCAAGTGAATTCCGAGTTGATGAGCTATGCGGACAAAGACGCGATCGTGCTGCACTGTCTTCCGGCACATCGGGGCGAAGAAATCACCGAGGATGTGATCGAAGGCTCTCAATCGAAAGTTTGGGATCAAGCCGAAAATCGTATGCACGCTCAAAAAGCGCTCATGGCAAGTTTGCTCGGTGCAGTCTGATCCCAAACTTCCTTAAAATGTCGTAAACTTTTGTTAATAAGGACACTTCTAACTTGAGATTATGACAAGCTCTCCTGGATTCGGAAAAAAGGTTCATAAAGAGAAGAAGCAAACGACTGGGACGGCAAAACGTGCCCAAGCCTCGAAGCAGTTTGACGACTTCAAATCGAAAGGGCTACCCGAATATGAGATCTACCTCCGAGTCCAGGGCAAAAAGAAACTGCAATGGTTTCCCATTGGCGCGATCGCGGTAAAACGCTCCTCTCAAATCAGTGCAGCCATTTACGCCAACGAAGAAGAACTCTTAAAAGGCGCATTCCGTCTCTTCCCTGGCTTACGCAAAGAGCGCGAATCGCTGGAATATGGCTATCGCTTGAAAGAATTTAAAGACGAAGAAATTCAATTAGCCGTCCGCCCGACACCTGGAGTTCCCGGAGTGCTGCAAGGTGCGATCGCCTCGGTGGGCGAAAAAATCGGCGGATTATTCAGCAAAGCAAAATAATGCCCATCTGCTTAGCTTGAGCATCTTGAAATTAGAAAGGACTCGGAGCGTTCAAAACTCCGAGTCCTTCAAGATCCAATCAGGTTAATTTAGTATTCCGGCACAGAGGAATCGATTTCTTTGCTCCAGGCAGTAATCCCACCTTTCACATTGATGCCATCAATTCCTGAAGACTTGAGAATGCCGAGCGCTTTTGCCGATCGACCTCCCATCTTGCAATGAGCAATAAGCTTGTGCCCATTCAGCAATTCTTTGACTTTCGCAACGCCATCACCATTTTCGATGTCAGGCAGCGGAATCAAGACAGAGCCAGGGATCTTAGCGATATCGTACTCGTTTGGATTGCGGACATCGAGAAGAACGTATTCGCTTCCGATCGCACCACTGTCGATCAGTTGCTTCAATTCCTGAACAGTCACTTCTTGCATATTGGCTTTTTCCTGTTCTTCGGCAGCTTTAGCTTGAGGAATGCCACAGAACATCTCGTAATCGATTAATTTCTCAATCACAGGACGCACTGGATTTGGGCGAAGTTTCAACTCGCGGAACTTCATATCGAGCGCATTGTAAAGCATTAGTCGCCCGCTTAATGTTTCGCCTGTACCCAAAATGATCTTGACCGTCTCAGTCGCTTGAATCACACCGATAATACCCGGCAAAATTCCCAAGACTCCACCTTCGGCACAAGACGGAACCAATCCAGGTGGCGGGGGTTCTGGATACAAATCTCGATAGTTCGGTCCGCCCTCGTAGTTAAAGACCGTTGCCTGTCCTTCAAAGCGGAAAATCGAACCATATACATTCGGTTTGTTCAACAGCACGCAGGCATCATTGACCAAATACCGAGTCGGGAAATTATCCGTTCCATCCACCACGATGTCGTAAGGCGCGACGATATCGAGCGCATTTTCCGAACTGAGGCGCGTTTCATACAAATCAACTTGGCAGAATGGATTAATTTCGTGAATCCGATTCTTAGCTGATTCGATCTTCGGTTTGCCGACCCACGATGTGCCGTGAATGACTTGCCGTTGCAAATTCGAGTGATCGACGACATCAAAATCGACAATCCCGATCCGTCCAATCCCGGCAGCAGCAAGATACAGCAATAAAGGCGACCCCAAGCCACCCGTTCCAATACAAAGAACGCTGGCTGCTTTTAGGCGTTTCTGTCCATCGACCCCAACTTCCGGCAAAATTAAATGCCTGGAGTATCGGGCAATATCATCTTGAGTTAACTGGATCTCGTCCAGATTTGGATTTAACATGATGCGTTGCTGAACAAGTTGACAATCGTTTTCTAGGGAGTTATCAGCAGGCTTTCAGGTTGGAAAACTTGCCGATCGTCGAGGCTCCAGCTTTGAAGATCAGCCGAAGTTCCATTCAAAACTGAAACGATCGCATAACTGTACTGTGACCAGGCAGCGGCACGATCGCATTCTGAAGGGATTGCCGGATGATTCGGATGAGAATGATAGATCCCGATAATCTCAAGATTGTGCGATCGAGCTTCTTGCATGACCGCCAACATTTCTGCGGGAGCAATTTCGTATCGACGCATTTTCGTCAGATCATTCTGGTCGTCATTCCATCCATTCTTCGTGGCTTTCACTTCCATGACGGTTTTCCCAGTGGGGTCACTCTTGCCTAACAGCAACCCGCAGCACTCTTCGGGATAGGTGCGTTCGGCATGAGCACGAATGCTCATGATGTGCTGAGCGTTGAGTCTGAGAATCACGGGCATGATGCTGATTCAGGGTGAATGCAAGCTCGATCAGTCGCCACGTTGCCAACTCGATCCGCTTTCTATGGACGGACAAAGTGCAAGCGAAGCGAAAGTCCGATCGAAATTTGCGTTAAATCAGATATTTATTCTAAGGGATTCAGGGGTAAGGGAGTTGGAAGATTGACGATTGATTTTTATGAAGATGATGAGAATGCTTCGGGGCGAAGATGTGCCCAAGGTTGTATCGTTTCCAATTGCGCCGCCAATGCCAGAATCGTTGCTTCGTCTGCTGGACGACCGACAAGCTGAATGCCGATCGGTAACCCATTTTGATCAAATCCCGCTGGTAAACTGATTCCAGGCTGCCCACTGACATTAAATGCAGGACAAGGGGCAATCCATTTGATAATTTCGTCGATCGTTCTCATCGGGCTGAGATTTTTCCATTCCCCAACTCGAATCGTTGGATGCATGTAGGTTGGGGTTAACAAGACATCAAATTGATCAAACATCTTGACGATTTTACGAGCGAAAATTTGCAGTTGCTGCTGCGACCGTACCAATCGGCTCGCAGGCGTAAATTTTGCCCGCCACCATAACCATTGATTCACTTTTTCAAGCAAAAAGGGCGGTACTCCTACATCGGTTTGATTGCGCCAAGCAATCATAAACGGTTCGATCATGTCGCTTAAATCTGGAGTAATTTCTTCGATCGAATGTCCCATTTCTTCAAGCAGCCGTGCCGTTTTCATCACCGCTGCTAAGCAGTCGCGATCGGCTTTTCCAGCAGGCTCGATCGCGGTCACTAATCCAATTTTTAACGGTTCTAACTCCTGTCGAGTTGACTCGAGAAAAGAAGTCTCAGGGGAAGGAAGCCAATAAGGATCACCCGTGACATAGCCTTCTGTCATATCTAAAAAGGCGGCGGCATCCGCCACAGTTCGCGATAAGACTCCATTCACGGCAAATCCTGAGAAAGCTTCACCGATGGGAGCCATCGAAATTCGACCGCGTGAGGGTTTGAGTCCGACTAACCCACAACACGCCGCTGGACCTCGAACTGATCCCCCGCCATCACTGCCTTGAGCAATTCCACATAGTCCTGCTGCAACTGCCGAAGATGATCCCCCACTCGATCCCCCAGGTGTATAGTCTAAATTCCAAGGATTGCGGGCAGGTGGAAATCCAGGCGGTTCGGTATAAGGAAAAGAACCAAGCTGAGCCGTTGCGGTTTTCCCCAAAATAATAAATCCAGCTTGTTTCAGTTTTTTGACCACGAGGTCGTCCTGCGTCGCAAGTCGCTGCTTTGCAACTTTCAAGCCATAAGAACAGGGAACGCCGTCAACTGCATTGAGATCTTTAATCGCGATCGGCACTCCATGAAACGGCGGTATTTCCACGTCTGATAGCTGATTCGTTTTCGTCTGGGCTTCTGCGATCGCTTGCTCTCGCATCACAGTATAAAAACTGCCTAATCGCGGATTAAATTTCTCGATTCGATCCAGGTAAAGCTGGGTGAGTTCAAGCGGAGAAATTTCTTTATTCCGAACGAGTTTTGCTTGATCAAGAGCTGAGCTAAAAGCTAAATCAACAGAATCCATAAAATACGACCTTGAGGCAGAGTAATTTAAGAAGCAATGTAACGAATACTGGGTTCTAATTTGATTGGAATTGTGGCATGAGATTTCTAAGAGAGATCGATCCCAAGTGACATTTAAATTTAAACTTTTTGGAAGCGCAGGCACGGATCGTCGAGGTTATTCTGTGGAGCCATTACCGATTACCCCCACTCCCGCACATATTACAGAGTCCCCAGAGCCAATTACAGGCAGTGAAGCCGTTTTTCCGTTGGCTGCAATGCCCGAATCGAGATTTTCTAAGAGTGAAATTCGATCGAGCCTGCGCGCCTCTACTTTAGATGGGATCTTTGCCGCAGTCTTCTCCAATATTGCTGGAGGAGTCCTCCTCAGTAATTTCTTAGTTGAACTTCATGCCAGTCCGGTTGAAATTGGGTTATCTGCTTCGATTCCCATGATGGCGAATTTGCTGCAACCGCTCGGAGCTTGGCTCGGCGATCGTACGACTAGCCGCCATAATTACTGTCTGGCAATTTATACGCCTTCTCGATTAATCTGGCTTTTATTGCCAATTTGTATTGGCTTATTTACTGCTGGAAAAATTGCGGATCATACGCTCGTTCTTTTCACGTTAGCGATCGTCTTTTGCACGCATTTTTTAGGCGCTTTGGGCGGGGCTTCCTGGCTGTCTTGGCTGGCGGCACTGGTTCCCAGACGCTTACGCGGTCGATATTTCAGCATTCGTAACAGTGCGGCAAATCTCACTTGTTTAATTAGCGTGCCACTGGGTGGATTTTTAGTCTCGAAATTTGCAACCGGATCGATTTTGGGGTACGGAGTCATCTTAGTGTTCGGCATTGTGGCGGGAATTCTCAGTCTTGGATTTCAGTGGTTTATGAACGATGTGAATCCGCAAGAGCAGCAGAAAGCCGTGACGGCTTCCGATGAGATCGCGACCGATGCAATTCCTTTAATCACCGTTCTCAAAGATGCCAATTTTGTCCGATTTCTGATTTACTTCAGCGTTTGGATGTTTGCAGTCAATTTGAGTGCGCCCTTTTTTAATCTCTATTTGCTCGATAATTTGGGCTTGGATGTGAGTTGGGTGACGATTTATAGCAGTCTGACTTCTGCGGCAAATTTGCTGATGCTCGTTTTTTGGGGAAGAATTGCCGATCGCGTAGGCAATCGATTTTTGCTCCTCAGCGTTGGCGTGCTCGTTGCAGCGACTCCGATTTTCTGGCTGGGGACAGGAACGGATCTGTTATCCCTCTGGCTATGGTTGCCGTTGCTGCACATCTTAGCGGGCGGAACTTGGGCTGCGATCGACCTTTGCAATAACAATATTCAGCTTGAAATCGCACCCCTGCAAAATCAATCGACATATTTTGCACTGGCGGCTGCGATCGCGGGTGTCAGCGGTGCGTTGGGAACGACAGCAGGCGGATTTCTCGCAGAGCTTGCCAATTATGGCGGGTTGCCCGGATTATTTTTGATTTCTACGATCGTCCGATTTGTGGCGCTCGCGCCGTTAATTTGGGTGCAGGAAAGGGGAGGGCGATCAGTCCGGCAGGTTCTACGATCGTATTTTGCGAAGGATCAAGTCGATTTACAACTGTCAGAAAAATCTTGATGCTGCGGGTTGCAAACCTACTGTACAAAAAACTCCGAGTTTTAAAAGCTCGGAGTTCTAGATTGAGTAATGCTGAATTAACTCGCTGGTTTTTGCTGCTCTAGTTGTTTTTTGCGTTCCAATTGCTGCTGCGCTAAATCCTGTTGTGCCTTCTGAATATTTGTCTTCAGTTCTGATCGCTCTGTAGGATCTGTCGTGTTCTCTAATACACGAGTCCACATCTCGATCGCAGCGGCATAATGTCCCATCTTGTATCGCTGCATCGCGTCAAGCTTCGTCATCGTCATCCCTGCCTCAAACGCAGCATGAGCACGTAACGGAGTCGCGATCGTAATTGGAATCAGACAAATCAGCAATCCGATCACCAGCAAGAAGCAAAATCGTACGAAATGTTTCAAGTCAAACATGGTTTTCTGCATTGACGAAATGAACTCCAATCTCTATCCGAAGATTCACTGTCTAGAGTTCACCGATCGACCCAAAAAATTACACCTAACGACAGCCTAAACTTTCACGAGTATCCACACCCGTCATCGGATTCGTTCCAGCCGCCCGTTTACACAGTTGTGCCGTTGTATAGCGATCGAGGATCGCATCCGTAAAATCGACCCCGGTAATTTCTGCTTCATCTAAAATCGTGTTTGTCAAGGTCGCTCCAACTAAAATCGCATTGCTGAGATTTGCTTTGTAGAGCGTCACTCGATCGATCAACGATCCTTGCAAATTTGCTCCACTCAAATCGGCACCCAACAAATTTCCTTTGGTGAGCATCGAATTTTTCAGATTTGCGCCTTTGAAATTTGTCTCTCGCATCTCTGCCGAAACAAACACTCCACCTTCAAAATCTTGATTCGAGAGATCTTGACCTGTCAAATTGGCATTCGAGTAATTGAGAAATTTGGTTTCAGCATAAGCAGGGCTTGCGCCCATAAGAATCCAGAACCAGGCTAATGCCAAAATTAGCAGCGCATAAATGAAACGCCTGATCGATCGCGGAATCGCTAAAAACATGAGGACAAACCGAAGTATTGGGCTATCTCAAGCTTAACGACTACTGAGGCAGTTTAGACCGCATAGCGCTCCAGTCGCTGCCAATCCGAATCGTCAAATCTGAATCCAGCTCTCCGGTCGAAGTGGCTTCAACCTTGCCAAATCCCAATTCCCCCTGCAGCACTTTCGCACCTTGCAAGTCGCCTTTTTGCACGATAATTTGAGTTTTTTGCTGGAGATCTTGCCAGTTCTCAGCTTGGTAAACGTTGGTATACCCCAGCGTGCTCAAGTACTGCGCAAATTGCGCACCAGCTTGGGGATCATTAGAAGCATTCTGAATGGCAATTTTCAGATTTGCCAGCGGGAGTTCGTCAGCAGTTGCAGTAGAAGCTTTGAAATACTCTTGCATGACGCGATCGCGTCCCTGCTCATCCATAATCCAATAGCTGGCACGGAACTCATTCGGAGCACTAAACCGTCCAGGCAACAGCACCATTTTAAAGTCATCTTTATCCAGCTTTTGCCCAAAGTTGACCAACGCCAGCATTTCTTCCATGCTGAGATTCGTATCAATGTACTTCTGCATCATGCTAACCAGGTTTGGAATACGCGGCAGAATCAACGGATTCGTCAATTTAGCCCGCAGTGCCTTGATCAGAGCTTGCTGACGCTGTACCCGCCCGATGTCACCGAACGAATCGTGGCGGAATCGAGCGAACTGTTCTGCTTTCGCACCATCCAAAGTTTGCCAACCTGGCTGAAGATCGATCTTGAGTTTTTGAGTGTTATCTGTATATTCCATCCGCTGCGGAACATACACATCGATACCGCCAACTAAATCAACTAATTCACGAAACGCATCGGTGCTGACGCGAACATAGCGATCGACTTCTACGCCATTGAGCGTTTTACTAATCGTCTCGCGAGCAAGAAGAGGGCCACCACTGGCATTGGCTTGGTTGATCTTTGTCACACCAATTCCTGGAACTTCGACTTGAGTGTCGCGAGGAATCGACAGCACATTCACCGAATTATCTGTTGGATCAAGTCGGAGCAACAGCATCGTATCGCTGCGGCCTGAAAAGACTTCGTCCGAACCAGGCTTAGCGTCCACAACCCGATCAATTCCCATCACCAGAACGTTCACCGGACGAGAAATCTTGTACTGAAATCCGCTGCTCCACAAGTCGCCAAGCAGCTTCCGACCTTGCTCTGGAGCCGCACCTGGAATCGGAGCAAGCAGGGCAAGCGTGGTTCCAAGCATTGCAGAAATCGTCGTTGCCCCTAAAAAGGCAGCAATCCAAGTCAACGTCTTAGTCAGAGAAGGCTTTGGGCGAGGCGGTTCCACTGGAACAGGCAGTCGAGATTTTGCCGGGATAGACTGCCCAGGCACACTAGTGGGATCTAGCGTCGGTTGGCTTCTAGACTCTTTCACTCCGCTCACACCTCAAAAACATCTCGGTCAAAACGATCGCCAGAACTATATTGTTCGTTATCTTAACCAGAAAATTTTCAATTTCCTTCAGCTTTTGGAAATAGATTTTCTCGTTAATCTGAGTGAAAACCGCTTGTAGTCTGGGCTACAAAAACGCGATTTGTCCGAACTTAAGCATTTCCTGGGAATTTTACACTCGAACTTCGACTTTCGGCTAGTCTCCCTACGATCGGAATCACAATACTGGAGTTGTAGTCCGGAGAGAACCGTAGAACTCACCAGAAAATAAGACCAAGCTTGGGAAAATTAGAAGAGTCAGCAAAGATCGCAGTCAGCACCTTCAGAATGTGCTGACATTGATTACAATCCAAATCGTTTAGCCCCGAATTACTGAGTGCGCTTATGACTCAATCTCTGGTTCCGATTATTTTAGCGGGTGGAAAAGGTGAGCGGTTTTGGCCCCTCAGCCGCAAACAGCGTCCAAAACAGTTTCTTTGTCTCGATGGCAGTGGACGGAGTTTGTTACAAACAACGGCCGATCGCTTATTAAAAACAGCAGGCGGTTGGGACAATCTCTGGGTCGTGACCGCTTCGCATTTGGCAGATGGTGTGCGCGAACAGTTACCGGAGCTACCAGAAGCAAATATTTTGGTGGAGCCAGAAGGGCGTGATACCGCTCCGGCTGTGGCTTGGAGTACGGTCGAAGTGGCAAAACGCTACGGCAAAGATGTCGTGACCGGATTTTTCCCTGCGGATCACTGGATTGCCGAGCAGGATATTTTTGAAGCCACGTTGATGGCGGCAGTAGAGGCGGCAGTTGAGCATTCAGCGATCGTCACATTAGGCATTGCGCCAACTCATGCCGCGACAGGCTACGGCTATATCGAGCAGGGTGAAAAGATTGGGTTATTTGGTCAAGCCTATCCGGCATTTAAGGTCGATCGCTTTACAGAAAAGCCGGATAAAGATACTGCAGAAACATTTGTCAGCAGTGGACGTTTTAGCTGGAATGGCGGGATGTTCGTGTTTCTAGCCAGCGTGATGCTCGCTGAATTGCACCAACACGCTCCTGAAATCATTCAACTCCTAGAAGAGAAAGGAATTGACGCATATTCGACTCTCCCCAAGCTCAGCATTGACTACGCAGTGATGGAAAAGACCGATCGTGCCTGTGTGCTTCCGGTGCAATTTAGTTGGGACGATTTGGGAGACTGGGGCGCGATCGAGCGATTGATGAAATCAGCGGATCATCCGAATGTCGAATTCGGACAGCATGTTTGTCTCGATACGAGCGGCGCAATTGTTTACACCTCAGATGAGGATGAATTAATTGTGACAATCGGACTAGACGATACTGTCGTCGTCCGGGATGGGAAAGTCACACTCATTGTGAAAAAAGACCGGACGCAAGAGATTAAAGCCGTGCTGAAAACCATTCAAGAGCGATCTGAATTTCAAGGACTGCTCTGAATAATCTTGCAAAACCTGGAGGCTTACATACTTTCAGGCTCTTTGCGCTCAAGCTGCGGTTCGGGGATAGGGAGATAGGGTCAAGAACTGAACTCTAGATCTAAACTCTATAGCTGCTACTCCCCACTCCCCACTCCCAAAACTAAATGCGGTTGACGACTAAAGCACATATACCGAGATCGAGAAAGAATTCGGCACACGCGGCACTGAGTATCAAAACACTTAGAAAGACCTAACCACACTTACCAAACTCGACGACATTACGCTTGATCGTAATATCGCAATCTCCAAAGAAATCGTGACCTAAAAGCCCGATATCCATAGGACCGATCGAGACTGGGACATCTCGAATCGTCTTACCTGACACCGACATCGATTGCACCATTGCAATTTGCACGGTGGTCACACCTGCTGCCGTCATCGCTTGAGTTTCACCAATTGATCGAGCACCCAACTGTCGTGCCATTTCTTGGGTGATCATTGTTGCCGAAGCCCCAGTATCCACCATCATTTCAAATCGCTGACGATTGTTAAACAACACATCCACGACCGGAATATTATTCTTTCGGTATTTAATTGGGACTTGTAACGTGCGCGATCGTTGGGCTGCAATCGTCGCGATCTCTTTAGACGACAAGGCTGGATCAACTTTAATCCCTGGGTCAAGCACTGCTACTTTTTCTTTGCCAGTTCGAGCAGCCCGATCCTCAGCATTTGCCAAAGCTTGATTAAATTCCCCAAGTTTCTGGTTGACGAATTTGCGATTGGGATCAGATTTAGGAACTTGTTTGAGTGCGGCGATCGCACTTTTCCACCGACTTGCGACTAACTGCCAATCTTCTGGAGACAGCGCCGATTGGCTAATTGATCGCGCACTAGCAGCACTGTCGAGAGCCGATTGATAAAAATCTTCGATCGTCTCCGGAGTCGGAGTTGGCTTGGGGGGAGCAGGAGGTGTCGCAACTTGAAGCGATCGCGTCTGTGTCAATTGCATCCGACTACAGCCCACCCCGATTGCAGCCGAGGTCGCCATTAACAGCGGCAAAATCACGCAAGTTCCAAATCTGAGCATAGTTCCGACGTCCGAAGTCTGTCTGTCTTAGCGTTCCCTCAAAATCTATGTAAAAGCTTAGGTAATCCTTGCAACCTGAAACAGACATGAAATAATGGATAGGATTTTTTAGAAGTTGCTCCTGTTTATGTCTTCTGCTGTTCAGCCTGCTTTACTTGTGCTTGCCGATGGAACGACGTATCGCGGATTCTCGTTCGGCGCAACCGGAACCACGATCGGAGAAGTCGTTTTTAATACTGGAATGACGGGTTATCAGGAAGTCATGACCGATCCCAGCTATCGCGGTCAAATCGTCACGTTTACTTATCCAGAACTGGGAAATACTGGAGTCAACCCAGAAGACGAAGAGTCAGATGTCCCACATGTGCGGGGTGTGATTGCGAGAAATATTTGTGAGCGTCCGAGCAATTGGCGATCGACCGCGACGCTCAGCGATTATCTCAAACAGCATCGACTCCTGGGAATTTATGGGATTGACACGCGTGCCCTAACCCGCAAACTGCGATCAGCAGGGGCGATGAATGGCGCAATCTCAACTGAAATTCTCGATCCCGGCGAACTGTTAGAACAAGTTCAGAACGCTCCCAGTATGGCTGGATTAAATCTCGTCAAAGAAGTTTCCACCGACAAAGTTTACGAGTGGTCAGAAAAAACAGAGACGATTTGGGAATTTAGCAGCACGGCTCAAACCCAAGAAGAACCCCTGACCGTCGTCGCGATCGATTTCGGAGTCAAGCGCAATATTCTGCGGCGCTTAGCAAGCTACGGCTGCCGAGTCATCGTTGTGCCCGTTGACACCCCACCCGAAGAAATCCTCAAATACAATCCTGACGGCATTTTCCTTTCCAATGGACCTGGCGATCCCGCCGCCGTCACTGAAGGAATTGCGACAACCAAAGCATTACTGGAAGCTCAAAAACCTCTATTTGGGATTTGCATGGGACACCAAATTTTAGGATTGTCTCTGGGAGCGGAAACCTTCAAGCTCAAATTCGGACATCGGGGATTAAATCAACCCTGTGGCTTGAGTCAGCAAATTGAAATTACCAGTCAAAATCATGGATTCGCCATTGATGCGAATTCTCTCTCTGACGCGACTGTCGAAATTACACATTTGAATTTGAACGACAAAACAGTTGCAGGACTGCGCCACAAGACGTTACCAATGTTTTCGGTGCAGTACCATCCAGAGGCAAGTCCAGGTCCACATGATGCCGATTATCTGTTCGAGAACTTCGTGCAATCGATGCGCGAAAACAAACAGTAGTCAAGTCTGCAGTAAGAGGGTATACTGGAGCGTCGAATTATATATTTGATTTTTCAATTATGGTAGGAGGGGGCTATTCCTGAGCAACTAACCCTAACAGTCAGTCTTCGAGGCACACGCGAAGTTAGGGACAATACATATCAACTCTTTCGCCTCGTAGGGCAACTTGATGCCTTTTCTGAACCGACCTTCCGGAAGGTGCTGACGAAGTGTATTGAGGATGGTCCTAAGCACGTTGTTTTAGATTTATCCAAAATCGACTTTGTGGATAGTTCGGGTTTGGGCGCTTTGGTGCAGGTCGCTAAAAAAGCGCAACAAGCCTCTGGAACCTTGCAGATTGTCACGAATGCACGGGTTACACAGACCGTGAAGCTAGTTCGCCTAGAGCAATTTCTTGCTTTACAACCGTCTGTGGAAACGGCGATTGAAAATATTCAATCTGCCTCTTAAGTCGATACATTTTCAGGAGTCTAGCGAATTCTATTTGCTGAGCCTCTCGAAGTTAGACCGCTATTCGTCTGCGCTCGAATAGTCGGTTTTTTCATGGTCTGCTAGGATCAGTAAGCTTGATTTCTCACGTGGAGCTAGAACAGATGTGATCTCAAATGAGTTAGGTTTTTTGGAATTGTCTCCAGGGTTGTCTGCTCCTTCCTCGTCTGAGATCCAGCGTCTTTCTCCGGCTGCATTTGCCTATTTGGGAGATGCAGTTTACGAACTGTATATTCGGAGGCAGTTTCTCTTGCCACCGAAGCGTTCTGAAGATTATCATCGGCAAGTTGTGTCGCATGTAAAGGCGGAGTCCCAAGCCGCGCATTTACGATCGCTCATGCCCCACTTAAGCGAAGCTGAACATGAGTTTGTCAAACGAGGTCGCAATGCCGCTTTAAACCGCCCGAAACGACTTGAGCCGGAAATTTATCAGCTTGCCACCAGTTTGGAAGCACTGATTGGCTATCTCTATCTCACTAACCCCGATCGTTTGTCTGAGTTACTAGGATTTCTCGACCTTCAGTAAACAGAATCAATACTAAGCTTGAGGCGAAGGTTACTGCTCGTCTCAAATTCGTATCTCTTCGCCTTCTCTTCAACAGGATTAAATCATTATGGCTACTTCCGATAGACGCAACTCCAATTCCAAGGGTCGAGCAAATCGCGATGCTGGTGGAGGCAAACCGAAGTTTAAGGGCAAGCGGGTTGGTGCTCCTAAACGTCGCGACAGTGAGGGCAGTTTCGATCGCGATTCTCGCCCTGAGCGCCGCTCTTACGATTCGGGTGAGCAACGCTTTGAAAAACGCGATAACTCTGCACGGGATCGCAATGAGGGTTCCGGTGAGCGCCGATATGAGCGCAAAGAGCGCAGCTTCGATCGTCCGAATCGCAATGATTCAGGTGAACGACGCTTTGAAAAACGCGATGGCTCCGGCGCACGTGGGCGGGATCGTTCAGAATTTAATGGCGAGAGAAGAGAGCGCAACTTTGACCGTCCCAAAGGCGAGTTCAATGGCGAAAAACGCAGCTTCGATCGCCCCAACCGTGAATTCAATGGCGAGAGAAGAGAGCGCAACTTCGATCGTCCCAAAGGCGAGTTCAACGGCGAAAAACGCAGCTTCGATCGTCCCAACCGTGAATTTAATGGTGAGAGAAGAGAGCGCAACTTCGATCGTCCGAATCGTGAGTTCAACGGCGAAAGAAGAGAACGACGTGGCGGCTACGAAAGCCGTGAGCGCAACTTTGACCGTCCAAGAGACGGATTTAAGGGCGAACAACGGAAAGAGCGCAACTTTGACCGTCCCACGGGTGAGCGACAAGAACGGAGCTTTGATCGCCCAAGAGGTGAGTTCGGGGGGCGGAAATTTGATCGGTCTGCACCTGGATCAGACTC